>CAYQXY010000018.1:36828-88747 GCA_964421595.1 uncultured Bacteroidales bacterium
AATGTCGGGAAATCGTCAGTAATAAATATGCTGACGGGGAAAAAAAACCTTGCCAAGACATCGTCTACCCCGGGTAAGACCAGACTTATTAACCATTTTCTTATAAACAAGGAATGGTACCTGGTCGACCTTCCCGGGTATGGATACGCTCGTGCTCCTGAAAAAATGAGACGGGAATTCAGTCTGCTGATCAGCCATTATATTGAAGGCAGAGCCAACCTGGTCTGCCTGTTCCTTCTTATCGATATACGTCATTCTCCTCTTGCTCCGGATATTGCTTTTATGGAATCGCTTGGTGAAAAAGGTATACCGTTTGTGATTGTATTTACAAAATGTGATAAATTAACTGCCAGTCAGTTACAGCGCAAAGAGAATGCTTACCTTGAACATCTGAAGATAACCTGGGAAACATTGCCTCCATGGTTCAGGACTTCAGCTTTGAAAGTTACCGGCAAGAGTGAGATACTGGAGTTTATTAATCAGACAAATGCGAAGATTAAAAGCTGAGATAAACTTTTATGTGACTCCTGTTTCCATTTTCCTTGAATAATAATTACTTTTGCAATCTTAAAATAAAACAATAAAAGATAATTCTGATATGCCCAACAAAGCCCCGATTAAGTTTTTTGCAGGTAAAGCCTCAATGCATCTTGCAGAAAAAATTGCCAGCAGTTACGGCATGGAACTTGGCAAATCATCTGTTACCGAGTTCAGCGACGGGGAGTTTCAGCCCTGCTTCGAAGAATCGGTGAGGGGATGTGTAGTATTCATAATCCAGTCTACATACCCACCCTCTGACCATCTCTTTGAGTTATTGCTCATGATTGACGCCGCCAAACGCGCTTCAGCCTACAAGGTGGTTGCAGTTATACCTTACCTTGGCTTTGGGCGGCAGGACAGGAAGGATAAACCAAGAGTTTCCATTGGAGCCAAACTTGTGGCTGACCTGCTTTCAAAAGCGGGAGTTTCCAGGGTAATGACTATGGATCTGCACGCCGACCAGATACAGGGATTCTTTGATGTTCCTGTTGATCATCTTTATGCCTCTTCGATATTTGTTCCATATGTACGGGATATGGGACTTGACGATCTTGTTATCGCTGCCCCGGATATGGGTGGTACAAAAAGATCAAACGCCTATTCCCGTTTTCTGAATTCAGAAATGGTTATATGTTACAAACTCAGGAAAAAGGCCAATTTTGTTGATGAAATTACTATAATTGGCGACGTTAAAGATAAAAATGTAGTGATTGTTGACGATATGATCGACACTGCCGGAACAATGTTGCTTGCCGCCGATCTTATGATGCAAATGGGTGCCAGATCGGTCAGGGCGGTAGCTACTCATCCCGTTTTATCCGGTGACGCGATTGAAAAAATTGAAAAATCACAAATACAGCAGGTGGTAGTAACCGACACTATACCGCATAGTTTCAAGTCTGATAAAATAGTGGTGCTGACAGTTGCTGATCTGTTTGCAACGGTGATTGACAAAGTTTATAATTATCAGTCAATCAGTTCCACATTTATTGTTTAAAGTTTACTATATTTGCACCTCCAAAATTTACAGCCAATGGTGTGATGGAGTAATGGAGAGATCCGGAACTAAGTAGCACCCATTATTAATTGTTAAATTTAATCAAATGAAGTCGTTAGAAGTTAAATGCAGTCTGCGTGAAGCAACAGGTAAAAAGAATTCCAAAAATCTCAGAAAACAGGGGATGGTTCCCTGTGTATTATATGGAGGTGGTGAAAATGTTCATTTTCTTGCTCCTGAGAATGACTTCAGGCATCTGGTATATACTCCGAATGCATATCTTGTAAAACTTGATATTGACGGTAAAGAATATAAATGTGTATTGCACGAAATACAATTTCATCCTGTAACTGACAAGATACTCCATATGGATTTCTATCAGGTATTTGATGACAAATATGTTTCCATTCATGTTCCTGTTCAGCTCAATGGTGTGCCTGAGGGCGTAAAACAGGGCGGAAAGCTGAGTCTTGAGTCAAGGAGAATAAAGGCCCGTGCATTGCCAGGAGATCTTCCGGATATTTTACAAATAGATGTATCAAAAATAGGGTTGGGTAAATCTATTAAGGTTAATGATTTAAGTTTTAAGGGTATTCAGCTTCTTGATTCTCCGAATACTGTTATTGCTTCAGTTAAACTGACACGTGCAGCCCGCGGATTGACAGTTGAGGAAGAAGCTGCAGAAGCAGAGGCTGAAGCTGCTGCTGAAGCAGGAGAAACTGAAGATGCTGCATCTGAAGGTGGCGCTGATGATTCTCAGAAGGAGAGTTAATACAGTATTTTGACCTGGCCTGCTTATTTTTATATAGCCAGTTACAGGGGAATCAATTCCTTTTTACATAAGTGAATTTCCTGTTTGCCGGGGGTAAAAAGCAATGTATAAAAAATACTTCAGGTGTGATCAATCAGGTGCAACTGCAGATATTGATTAACCTGTTATATCGAATATGATATATATTATATTATTCGGATGAAGTATCTGATTGCAGGACTTGGGAATTTTGGTGAAGAATATACCAATACAAGACATAATACAGGATTTATGATATTGGATGCGCTGGCAGGGGCATCCAATATTTCTTTTAAGGATAAGCGGTACGGTTTTGTAGCTGATTATAAATACAAAGCACGAACCTGCGTTTTACTTAAACCCAGCACTTATGTGAACCTGAGCGGAAGGGCTGTAAATTACTGGTTGCAGAAGGAGAAAATTCCGGTTGAAAATTTACTTGTTATTGTTGATGACCTTGCCCTTCCTTTTGGAACGATCCGCTTAAGATCAAAAGGGGGTGATGGAGGGCACAACGGGTTATTCAATATTAATCAGGTGCTCGGAAGGCAGGATTATGCACGATTGCGATTTGGTATCGGTGGTGAATTCAGGAATGGTGAACAGGTAAATTATGTTCTTGGCGAATTGAGTCCTGAAGAAAAAATCAACCTAGGCGAGAGTATGGACAAAGTGGTAGCGTCAATTCACAGTTTTGTGACATTAGGAATTGAGCGGACCATGAACCTGTACAATAAGAAATAACCATCTTTTTAATGATTGCCGCAAATTTCTCATTGAGAATAGATCAATATTTTACTACCTTACAATTCAATTATGGAAGGTACAGGTAAAAATATTTTGTTTTTTTCCCAGTTTAATGCTGAGGTACATAAAGTTGCCAGCATATTGCAAGCCCGTAACTATAATGTGGTTACCGTAGCTTCCCTTACTGAATTATTGGGGGTATCCGATCTTGCTGAATTTGACCTGGCTGTTCTCGGATTGGCTCCGGAGCAGGGAATTATAACAGACTTTTCTGCCAGCATAAGAAGTATTTGCCACGTGCCGGTTTTGTTTATATTTCCTTCAGGCTCCAGTCCGTCATATCTTACCCGGATAAAAGGCTGTGGCGATGATTTTCTGCTCTTGCCTGTCCGCGATGAAGAAGTTGCCTTGCGTTGTGAACTTCTTATTTCCTGTCATTCCAGGCAGACGAGCCAAAACGAGTCAGCAAGATTTTCGATTGGCAGCATGAGTTTTGACTTTAAGAATCAGGTTCTTCATACAAGTAAGGGTATTAAAAATCTTACCAGGATCGAGGCTCAGCTGCTTCACCTTCTTTGTCTTCACAGAAACAGGGTATTACCACGTGAAATTGCACTGGAAGCAATCTGGGGGGAAAATGATTATTTCAAATCACGAAGCATGGATGTTTATGTGGCAAAACTCCGAAAATTGTTCGTAAACGAGAAATTAGTATCCATATCTAATATACATAAGGTTGGATTCAGACTGAATATTAATGAAACTTAGGATGGCAGAACAAGGACTTCTGAAACCTGATATGAGAGCTGACAAGTGGCTGTGGGCCGTAAGATTATTTAAAACCCGCAGCCTTTCGGCTGAGGCCTGCAGAAAAGGCAGGGTATTAATTGGTGATATAATAGTTAAGCCTTCAAGGGTTCTCAGGGTGGGAGACATTATCAGTCTGCGACGCCCTCCTTCAGTTTATACTTATAAGGTTATCGGACTGGTTGACAAGCGACAGCCTGCCAAACTTGTCGGCGAATATCTTGAAGACCTTACTCCTGCTGAAGAAAAAGAGAAAGCGCTGCATAAAAATTTACTGGTTTTTGCTAAACGTGACCGTGGTACAGGCCGGCCGACAAAAAGGGAGAGAAGGAATATTGACAGACTGAATGACAGCGATTAAAAACGGAAATTAAAATGCTTATTGCAAGGGAGAAAAGGAAATCTAACATAGCCGAATACATATTATATATGTGGCAGGTGGAAGATACCATCAGGGCTTTTGGATTTGACACCGGCCGGTTGTACAGGGAATTGATCAGCAGCTTTGAACAGCCTCCCGATATTCTTCAGGAAATACGTGAGTGGTATGAAAACATTGCTGCTCATATGATTAATGAAAAAGTAGAACAGTCAGGTCATATCCAGTCTGTTAAAAATGTTGTCAATGAATTGTATGATTTCCATTTGTATCTTTTGCAGCAGCCCGGAGAGTCAGTCTATTCAAACCTTTATGCAGAGGTGAAGCCTGTAGTGGAAGAGATCAGGAAAGGACAGGCAACAAATGATTTAGAGAGCTGCCTGAACGTTATATATATTTATATGATGATGCGTCTTCAAAAGAAACCAGTCAGCAAGGAAACCGGGGAGGCTATCAGATTGTTTGTCAGGTTTCTTGCAATTCTTAGTGCCAGGTTCAAAGTTTATGAGGAAGGTGAGCAAACTGTTTAAAAGAAAAACAGGTGCAGTCTCAACCCGTCATATCTATTGTATTCCAGGGCTGGTGCTGGAGTTTTAAGGAAATTAAGGGCCTTCAAAATACTTTTCACTGTTCTTGATTTTGTATGTATTTTTGAGAGATCAATATCAGGAGCAAGGAAAAATTGCCTGTACCTCAGGGGATCAGCTATCCCATCAGATATGTAACTGTCTGAATAACCGCCCAGCATTCCATTTGCACTGTAGCCAAACGCGATGTTAAGCCAGTCTGGGATCACCCCTGGAATTCCTGTCAGATCAGATATGTTTGCAGATATCCAGTAAGCCTGTCCGTTGTAATCCTTCAACATTCTTTCCGGAAGGTTTCTCCCAAGCATTTCGGGCCGGTATTGTGCAAGTGAGCTGTGCCTGTATGAATATTTAATTCTGATGGTCTGGCGGCCGGTTAATAGTTCCTGCGAAACTGCGAGTCCCGTACCGGCAAAATTTGCAGCCATATCGGCAATGGAAAAGCCCCATTCGGCAGAAAATCCGTCAAGAACTTCGATCACTGAAAGAAAAACCGGTCCGTACAAACTCCCGTACCATACTGCCCGGGTATTACCCATGCCAGTATTTCTTATTAACTCTATTCCGGCAAGACTGAGTGCATAGGATGTAAAAAAATGACCGGCCTTGTCCATCTGCAGCCATTCTCCGGAATCATCGTAAAAGTGAAATGAGGAACGGTCGTGATTTTTGTACCACGCTTCATTCAACAGGATTGTCATGCCTGCGAGATTTATTGCAGAGGCAGCAAGAGTATAATTTAATTTTTTTCTGTTTAATAAATCAAATTGAACAGTATCTGCAGGCCAGGAGGCTTGCACCGAGGCAAATGCAATAAAAGCCAGGGCGATAACTTTGATTTTTCTTACCAAGCATCTGATTTTAGTACAAGTACTTGTAACATACTGATATTTACAAGATTTTTTAAACTGTTCATTTTAAAACCGGTATGAGAAGCCAAGGCCGAATACCTGTTTTATCTGCACTCTCGGACCGGTTGTGCCTACCAGAACGCCTTCTTCAAAAACATTTACCCTCGTACTTTCGTCATACATCATCTGTAACAATAAATTAGCTGAAATATAACGGTTTACCTGCATATTGATTCGGGTATCGGAGTTGACATCAAAATTCTGAGGCTTATCTGCGTAATTTGAGAATAATTCAAGTCTGGAGGTAACGGTGATGTTTTCCATAAGGGTTGCCCTGAACTGCACCCTTACAAATCCCCCGAATTCATATTTTACATTCTCACCATCTTCAACGCCATAATTACTGGTAAGTTCTTCATCATAAACCAAAGTGATTTTTCCGGCCAGGGGAGAGAGGTAAAAATTCAGGTTCTCATCGAATTTATGATCCATCCCGAGTGATAAACTAATGAATGCAGGAGCAAGGAAGTCTGATATTTTAGGGTCTTCCGGTTTTTTAAAACCAGGTGCCATCTGGGTCCGGAAGTTAAAAAGAGAACTGTAAAACCAGTTTTCAGATGCCCTTCGCCCGTATTTTGTAGAGAAATCTATTTTGTCATCACTCTTAACTGTCGGTTTATCAGATTGCTTTATCTTACCAAAACCCAGATCCAGGGTATTCTCCCAGGTCACACCACCATCGGGCGATTTATACCTGGCAAAAAGATTAAGATAGGAATTAAAGGAGAAGGATTCAGTTCCTCCGGCAGCCCAGTTGGAAAGAGATATTTGTGAGAAATTCAGCGCTGTCTGGCCTCCCTTCTCCCAGTTTGAAGGTGCAGGCTCTTCTTCAGGTTCAGGTATTTGCTCTGACTTAGATTCCATAAGGGCGAGAGATGTGGTATCGGCGGCTATCATGCTTGTATCGGCGCTGACATTTTCGGTGACAGAAAGTGAATCAGTAACGGTGACCTGACCCTCCAATGATAGAGAATCGATCTGAAGACTGTTTGCTGCTGAATCGACTGCAACCGTTATTGTGTCATTTGCAGTCTTATCCTTGTCATCTCCGGCCAGTGATTCTTCATATGTAAATCTGAGGACTTTTGTGTCATTTCTTTGTGAATACAGAGAGTTAAAGATTAGAAAAAGGACCAGTATTAAAACAGTGCTTTTTGATATGTTCATATGATATTTATTTTTTATTCAGTAAAAACAGCCATAAGTTAAACTCTATTCTCAGGCATATGTGCTCATGTTCTTGACATACAGGTGATTAATTCGCCAATAAACATAAAATGATGATCTTTATCCTTGTAGTGTTTCCTGTCAAATTCTTTCATTATGAAACCTTCGGAATTGATCCGGTCACGGTAAATTTTATGGCACTCCATGTAAAGATCTGCCTGTTTAAAAAATACTCCTTTATTATCTGTTTCAACAGGAATGAGCCCGGTTTCTGCAATTTTATCAGTGTCCCTTCCTGAAACAGAACCGCAAATATTAAGTATATCCCTGTACTCTTCACCAAAAACAGAAAGAGTGAAATATTCCTGGTTTTCAATAAAACCTAATGTGTGTCTTTGAGGCCTTACGAATATAAATGCTACAGGCTTATTCCAAAGAATGCCAAATCCGCCCCAACTGGCAGTCATTGTATTAAAATATCCCAAACTGCCGGCAGTTATCAGCATCCAGTCATCATCCAGCAAAGAAAACAGATTCCGGTCGAGTTCTTTTATATTTAATGGCTTGAATATATTGCTCATACAGGGGGAATTTCAAAATATCAGACAGTTTTCATCCGGCTAAAATACAAATATTACTATAAAATGTATATGAAGTTATATCTAAGAATTGTTATGGAACCTGAAAAAGGTCTTCCTGGTAAAAGTTGTTATCTATTTCATGGGTATTCTGAGAATTAATTATAATGAATATGAATTAGTATGAATTATTTTCTTACTGAATTGACAATCAATTTATGCAGGGAAAGCAAACCAGTTATTTTATTTTGATTTCTAACCGGTAAGTTGCAAGTGCCAGAGATTGGATTTTTTGAAATTATAATTATCTTGTCACGTCAATACGGCCAGTTTTCTTCACTCGTTTCCGTACGGTCATACATTGAATTTTAGTAATCATGGACCAGCATATTAACCCGGGTCGTGATACCCGGAAATATTCAATTATTAAAGCAATTGCCAGGATCGTATTTTACCTTTTTTACAGGAAAATCCATATTTCCGGTAAGGAAAATATACCGGAAGGCGGAAGTATTATTTTTGCAGCCAATCACCAGAATGCCCTGATGGATGCACTTGCAGTTATCTTCACCAATCAATACCAGCCGGTATACCTCGCAAGAGCTGATATCTTCAAAAATCCATTTATAGCAAGGATTCTTGGTGTATTTAAAATGATGCCTGTATACCGCTTCAGGGATGGAATGGATACTATGGGACAAAACCATGACACTTTTGAAAGTACTTCAAGGGTTCTCGGATCAGGTGGTTGCATTGGAATCATGCCTGAAGGCAACCATGGAGATCAAAAACGGTTAAGAGTGCTGAAGAAAGGGATTTTTCGAATTGCATTCAAAGCTGGTGAAAACAGTTCGTCAGCAGATATAAAAATAGTCCCGGTAGGCCTTGATTACAGCAAGCCAGCAGGATTCTATGAGGAACTCATTGTAAATTATGGCAGACCCCTGCTGGTTTCTGATTATATGGAGTTGTATAACGGACACCCGCAAAAGGGTATAAATGAAATGAAGAATGATCTTTCTGAATCAATGCGCACATTGATCATTGATATTAAGGATGAGCTCAATTATGATAATGATAAATTGCTGATGGAACTTGGGAATCAGGTTTCTGAGGTTGGAGACCGGAGCAAGCCTGACATTTTCAGAAAATTTAAATTTTCAAGAGCTTTTTGTAATTGTTTGTACGAATTCTTTGATAAACATCCTGATCAGGCAGCAGATATCAGGTCAGACAGCCGGCGTCTTAATGAATTGCTCGATAATCACGGATTTTCTGCCCGGTCAACAGTAAATCTCAGTAAAGCCGGATTGCTTTTTGCCAGGATAAAGTTGATTCTTTGTTTTCCTGTATATATGACGGGTGCCCTGTTGCATCTTCTGCCGGTTGCAATTATTCATTACAGACTGAAGGCAATTAAGGATACTCAGTTCATGAGTTCAGTCAAGTTCGTACTGGGTTTATTTCTCGTTCCCTTAAACTACATCATTCTGTTTTTTCTGCTTATTTACTTTTTTACACCAGTTGTTTCAGTCGCAATCCTGGCATTTGTTCCGGTTTCCGGATTCCTTGCTTATTCCTGTTTCAAGCATTCAATAAAGCTAAAAGAAGTTATAATTTATAATACAAAATGCAGAAATGAAAAAAAACTTGCTGAAACTATAGGCGACCTGAGATTAAATATTATAGATAAACTTCAACCGGTTCTCACACAAGCAGAAGAAAAGCAAAAATAAATGATCGTAAAATCAGTTTATTATGCAGAAAATGATTATAATTGCCTTCGGTAATGTTTAGGTACTTAACCTCTAAAGTCTGCAGACAAAAGGGTTCAGTGCCATTTTTTGATTTATATTATCTTATTTATTGTTTATTTTTTCACTTAAATTAATGAGTAAAAAGAGAATTTTTAAAATTGGAGGCAAGTACCTGATAATATTGTCTGCCATCCTTACAGCATCGTTTCTTTATATGGGCGACCGGATCGTGCGCTATACATCAACCAATGAGTTTTGTTATTCATGCCATGCGCATCCTCATGCCGAGGATTCATGGAGACAATCAGCACATTATGATAACAAATCAGGGATGTATGTGCAATGTGCACAATGCCATCTTCCGCCTCCGGGTGATTTGAATTATTTGCTTGCAAAAGCTAAACATGGTTCACATGATGTTTATGCACAGATTTTCAAAGATCCTGAATCAATAAACTGGGAAGCTAAAAGAACTGTTGAAGAGGCTGTTAACTTCACATATGACGAGTCCTGTGTCAAATGTCATCAGAATTTATTTCCAATGCAGCTGACTACTGACGGACAGCAGGCTCACCTCTACTACAACCAGAATAAGGATGATTTGAGCTGCCTGAACTGCCATCTGCATGTCGGCCACTATTCTGACCTTGTCCAGAAAGGTGTTGAATTCGGAACTGATGAAGCTGATGCAGAGATATATACTGAGCCAGCCGTGGTTGAGGAATTCACAGATTTTACTGAGACAATACCCGGTTCTTCTGTCAGTTTCGATATGATTGCCATTCCTGGCGGGACCTTCGAAATGGGAAGTCCACAGAGTGAACCTTATCGTAAAGAAGACGAGGGCCCTGTGAGAGAGGTCCGGATAAGCCCTTTCTTTATGGGTAAAGTCGAGGTAAGCTGGGATGAATTTCTCGTTTTCTATAATTCAACTGCCGCAGCAGGCAGGCAGGATAATGTATATGCTACCAACCTGGGAGAAGTGGATGCGATCAGCGGCCCGACTCCACCATGGGGACTACCTGATCAGGGCTGGGGTATGGGCTCACGTCCGGCAATTACCATGACCTGGCATGCAGCAGCGACTTATTGTGAGTGGTTGTCTGCAGTAACTGGAAAGACCTACAGACTTCCTACCGAAGCTGAATGGGAGTACGCGGCGAGGGCGGGGACTGAGGGGCCTTACTTTTTCGAAGGTGATCCCAGAAAGTTCAGCCGTGACCGGTTTCTTAACCGTCTGTTCGGAGCTGATACTGCTGTAATTAATTCATATATTATCTATAGCGAAAACAGTCTTGCACGTACCCAGGAGCCTGGTTCGGTCTGGCCCAACCCCTTCGGACTTGAACATATGCTTGGGAATGTTTATGAATTTACCTCCGACTGGTATGCGCCGGATGCTTATTCTATGTATCCTGAAGGTGTAATTACTGATCCGCGCGGACCTGATTCCGGCGAGGAAAGGGTTATCAGAGGCGGATCATTCAGTTCCGATGCAGGTGAGGTCAGGGTTTCTGCACGAAGCCATACACGACATACTGCATGGCAAATGACTGACCCGCAAATACCAAAGAGTGTATGGTGGTACACCGATACAAAGGAAGTCGGATTCAGGGTCGTTTGTGAATGGGATGACCGGAATGAATAATAAACAGAAGACAGATAATATAATTGAACCTTTCTTAACCAATTAATAATTTAATTACAATCATTATGGATCAAAAATCAAAAGCATTAAGCCGTCGTAAATTTCTTGGTGATGCTGCAGCCATTAGCGCCCTTGGAGCACTTGGAGTGGGAGCAGTAGTTTCATCGTGTAATAGCAGACCTACCTATACTGCACCGGTCTTTCCTGATCAGGCCCCCGACGGGCAGTTAATAAGAGCAGGAGTAGTAGGATGCGGTGGACGCGGCACAGGCGCTGCAATAAATTTCCTTAATTCCGGGCCAAATGTGGAAGTGGTAGCAATTGGCGATGTTTTTCAGCACAGAGTAGACAGGTGCAGAAATGAACTCAGGGAGAAAAAGGGTGTTGAGATCAGTGATGAGAATGTCCATACCGGTTTTGAAGCTTATAAAAGAGTTATTGACTCTGATGTTGATTATATTATCCTGTGTGAACCTCCGTTCTTCCGTACAACGAGTTTTGAGTATGCTGTTCAGGCCAGGAAGAATATATTTGCTGAAAAACCCGTAGCCGTTGATCCCGTGGGGGTCCGTTCGTTTATGGCTGCCGGTAAGATGGCTGAGTCGGCCGGATTATATGTAGCTGCCGGAACACAGAGAAGGCATCAGAGAGATTATGTAAAAACCTTTGAACAGGTAAAGAACGGTGCAATAGGCGATCTAGTATCTGCAAATTGTTACTGGAACCAGTCCAAGCTCTGGCACGTGAACAGGCAGCCTGAATGGTCAGACATGGAAGCCATGTTGCGTGACTGGGTTAACTGGACCTGGCTCTCTGGCGATCACATTGTCGAACAACATGTTCACAATATTGATGTTGTCAACTGGTATTTTGAGAAGCATCCTGTAAAAGCTGTCGGATTTGGTGGCAGACACAGAAGGCCTACCGGCGACCAGTACGATCATTTCAGTATTGACTTTGTCTTTGATGACAACAGGCATATGCATTCTATGTGCCGCCAGATTGACGGTTGTACAAATAATGTGTCTGAGATGATCTTTGGTACAGAAGGATATACCAACGGACAAAACAAGATATGGGATTACAATGGCAACCTTACCTGGGAATATGAATATCCAATGGGTGATGATGGCCAGAGGATGAACAGAGTGGCTGTCAGTCCTTATGACCAGACCCATATCAATCTTGTTACTGCTATTCGTACAGGTAATTACCTTAATGAAGCTCAGAATGTTGCCGAGTCTGTCATGACAGCCATGATGGGAAGAATCTCTGCATACACCGGCAGGGAAGTGACCTGGGAAGAGATGATGAACTCAAGCCTCAGGCTTGGACCTGAATCTCTGGAAATGGGTTCTGTTGATATTCCTGCAGTTCCACCAACTCCGGGAACAGCTCCGGCATAATCTGTCCAGATTTAAAAATAAAAAGATCCCGCATACCTGTGGGATCTTTTTATTTTCCGGAAGGTGCTCAACCGTCAAAAATTATTTATGGTTTTGTTGGAGAAAAGGTCTTATAACCGTGCACGTTCAACTTCCCTGAATACTCTGATAAAGTTTCCGGCCCATATTTTTTCTATTTCTTCTTTGCTGTATCCCCGTTTTACAAGTTCAAGCGTTATGTTTCCAAGTTGTGTAACATCCCTCAGGTCATCAAGTGAACCTCCCCCGTCAAAATCAGTTCCTATACCTACATGGTCGATCCCGATAAGGTTTACGATATGGTCAATATGATCAACAAGATCGGCTACCGTTGCAAGTTGCTGGGGATATTGCTCATTAACCGAATACCATGCTTCTCTGGCTTTCTCCATTTCTTCATCTGACAGATCAGTAAAATTATTGTACCTGTCACGCACTTCCTGGATTGCAGCATCTCTTGGCGGATTGGGAGCAGGTGTTTTCACGTATGCACTAAGTACGCATACCTGTATTACACCGCCGTTTTCCTTCAGGGCCAGAAGCATTTTGTCATCCAGGTTCCTTGGATGATCACACAGGGCTTTTGCATTTGAATGAGAAGCAATTACAGGGTAACTTGTGACCTCAAGTACATCATAAAAAGCCTTGTCTGATATATGGCTCACATCAACCATCATCCCAAGGCTGTTCATCCTTTTTACCACTTCGGTCCCAAATTCAGAGAGCCCCCCGTGCTCTTCACCCGACGGGTCTGTAGATGAGTCACATATATCATTATTGCGACTATGTGAAAGGGTAATGTACCTGGCGCCTAAATCATAAAATTCATCTGTAAGAGAAAGTTCCCGGCCAATTGGGTAACCATTCTCCAATCCGATATAAACAGCCAGCTTCCCTTCTTCCCTGAGTCTGTATGCATCATCTGAAGTTAGCGCCAGGCCTGCCATTTCAGGATATTGTTCAATTGCCTGGTGAATCTGTCCGAAAATATTAATTGCCCTTTCCTTTGCTTCAAGGTGAGCGTCGGGTGACCTTTCACCCTGGCTGAGAAATACTGCAAAGAATGCTGCATCCAGTCCCCCTTCCTTCATTCTGGGAAAATCTATCTGTCCACCTCTGTTCCCGGGATCATTAACCTGGCCTATATCAAATCCGTCTCTTCCAAGTAAAAGCGGGGTATCTGTGTGACTGTCAAGTGTAAGTACCTGAGTATGGATCTCCCTGGCCTGTTCAGCGTGATCAATCCCGGTGCAGGAAACTGCAATTGCTATAAATACAGCATAAACAAGAAAACTATAACGTGGCATTAGCATTGTTTTTGATTAAAGTGCTGCTAAAATACCAATATTATTTTATCGTTGCAAAGCAAAAAATCAAATACGCTCCCTAACCATTCAGGTTTCATTCATTCATACTGGTTGCCCCCGTACTTATTGAATTATTAAGCCTTGTGCAAAAGACTGGTTCCGGAATCAAAGCAGCAAGGCTATATCAATCAATATTCCAGATATTTGCCTCTGGTATATTTAATAGTAATGTATGCAGCCGCAGTCGGATGTTGTGAATATAGCCGACCCTGACAGGTGCTTTAGTTGTTGAGTGAGATTGCAACCGGTAAATAATTATCTTTACATTTTTTATTGAAAACTCAAAATGCGAATTGATCTTGAAAAGAGATCCTGGCAATGGATCCTGCTTGTTTTTCTTGCTTTTATCTGGGGAGCGTCCTTTATTCTGATGAAACGGGGACTGGAATCTTTCACTGGCCTGCAGGTAGGGGCAATGCGGCTCTTCTTCTCTTTTGTCTTTTTTTTGCCGCTTATCTATTATAATCTGAAGAAGGTTACCCGCGAAAATATCCGGTCATTGCTAATTGTTGGATTTGTAGGTAACGGAATTCCTGCTCTTTTGTTTGCCACGGCGCAAACTGAAATAAACAGTTCACTGGCGGGAATACTTAATTCGCTGACTCCAATTTTCACTCTTCTTATAGGGATACTTCTCTATGGAAATAAAGTGAGGTGGCTGAGTATTGCAGGTTTGATTACTGGTTTGATTGGTGCTGGCGGACTCATACTAAGTGTAAATAATCTTGGAATTGAAGGCACAAATAAATGGTATGGACTGCTTGCAGTTGTTGCCACCGTTTGCTATGGCATTAATGTGAATGAGATTAAATTTGGTTTGAAGGAGCTTGATGGTATCGCCATCGCATCACTTGGTTTTATATTTATCGGACCACTTTCCGGTATATATCTGCTCTCCAGCGATTATTCCCTTGCAGCTGGTTCGCCGGTTATGGTCAATAGTCTGTTGGCGGTAGCCGGTCTGGCATTTTTTTCCAGCTTCATTGCCATAATTGTCATGAATATACTGATAAAATTCACCACAACACTTTTTGCGGCTTCGGTAACATATATTATTCCGATTTTTGCAGTATTCTGGGGAATAATGGATGGAGAGAGGTTCTTGCTTGTGCAGGCTTTCTGGGCTTTTGTTGTCCTTGCCGGTGTGTATCTTGTTAATCAGAAGGGCCAGAATAAAACAAACAGGGTAAATAAAGTATCTGGCCATATTGCTGAAGAATTATCAGATGGGAATAAGGTCAATCCATCCTGAACTATTCGCAAAATAACTATGAAAAACACCACCAGATGGTTATTATGCATTTCTGCGGCGATTGTTGCAGCTCTCCCGTGGTGGGGCGCCCCCGGGTTCCTTCTGTTAATATGCTTTGTTCCCCTCCTGATTGTAGAAAGGTCAGTCCGGGAAGAAGGCGGAGGTGTCTTATCGGTACTTCCGTATTCATTTGTATTTTTTTTATGCTGGAATCTTATAACCACATGGTGGATCGCACGAATTCATATTGCAGGAGGGATGAGTGTGATAATTATCAATTCTGCAATAATGTGCACGGTGTTTCTGCTGTACACATGGATAAGGGAATATACCGGAAGAGGGGCTGTAATCCTTGTAATTTTATGGCTGGGATTCGAGTTTATTCATCACCGGGGCGATTTGTCCTGGCCATGGCTTAGTCTTGGCAATGGCCTTGCATCAAATATAAACTTAATTCAGTGGTACGAGTATACCGGAGTTACGGGTGGCTCGCTTTGGGTATTGTCTGTTAATGCCTTAATATTTAATGTGGTAAGGCATTACCGGGTCAGCAGAGATCTCAGGACACAATACATGCGCATTATAGTTCTTTTTGCAGTAATAATTTTACCGGCTGGTTTCTCTCTGAACATATTAAATTCATATGCCGGAAATACCCGCGGGGCAGGATTCTTAATTCTGCAGACCGGTCTCGATCCATATAATGAAAAGTACAACAAAATTAGTAACTCTCAAAGGCTCGATGACCTGCTTGACCTTGCCGAAAAAAATATGAGGGAAGGTGTGAGGTATATTGTTAGTCCTGAAACTTCGGTCGACAGCATAATGATTTCCGGTAATGGCGATGAATTACAGAAAAAGGTTTATGATTTTATTGGAAAACATCCCGGCACCGGTTTTATTCTGGGGGCTACAACATTTGAACCGGTAACAGAAGCTAACCGGACAATAGTGACGAGAAGAGACGCTGATGGAAATTATTTTAATGTATTTAACTCGGCATTGTTCTTTTTCCAGGACACTATATTAATTGCATATAATAAATTCTATCTGGCGAACGGGGTTGAACAGATTCCTTTTCAGCGTATTTTTAACCTCCCCCGGGGACTATCAATTGATCTTGGTGGTATATCCGGCAGCCTCAAGAAAGGAGATGGCCCCGTTGTGGTCGTATCACCTCTTGACTCTATGGCTATTGGTCCCTTGATTTGCTTTGAATCGGCTTATGGTGAATATTCTGCGTCGAAGGTTAGATTAGGAGCGGAAATATTTATTATTATAACCAATGACGGATGGTTCAGGGATACTGGTGCATACATACAACACTTGCGCCTTTCCCGAATAAGGGCGGTAGAAACACGGCGCAGTGTTGTCAGATCGGCCAATTACGGGATTTCCTGCTATATTTCACCCACTGGCGAAGTTAAGGAACAGCTTGGATGGAAGGATGAAGGAGCATTATATGCAGAGGCAAACACAAACAGCGTTATGACCTTTTATGCTTCTTCAGGCGATTTTATCGGCCGTACTGCCTTGTTTTTTTCTATTCTGCTGATAGTAAATATGCTGGTTCGAAGGAAAATGCCGGATTAAAATAACACCTGATATTAGTCCGCTCTGGCTGCTAATCCTGCATTATAGTTCTCCAGACCATTGTCAAGGAATTCGATAAACGCTTCGACGTTAAGGTTGTAACCATGCGGATTGCCAAGCAGGTTCTCTCCGGCATCCATGACAACATAATAAGGCTGAGTATTGGTGTTGAAATTCGTAATCTGGTAATCAAGGTTCCTTGTCCCGATAGTACTTTTTACCCTTCCGTCAAAGTCAGAAGTTACCCATTGGTTTTCCGGCAATCTGGTTCTGTCGTCAACATACAGTGCAATGATTATATAATCTTCCCTTAGCCTGCGCAGCACTCTCGGGTCTGACCAGACTTTTGCCTCCATTTCCTTGCAGTTGGAACAGGCATGGCCTACAAAGTCGATAAAAACAGGTTTATTCTGCTCCCTGGCACATGCCAGTCCCTGTTCCAGATCAAAATAACCCCTCAGTCCGTGCGGTAAATGCAAAAAATCAGCATACAACGGATCTTCGCACAGATCTGTACGCTGGGCCTGTGTGCCCTGAAACTCTGCATCCCTTATCATCCCTCTTATATCAAACGTGTGTGTCTGGGGTGATGGTAATAGTGATGAGATGGATGTAAGCGGGGCACCGAACATGCCCGGAACAAGATAAACAACAAAGGAAAATGATGCAATTGCCAGAATTAGCCTGGGAACACTTATATGAGAAACTTCACTGTCGTGTGCAAATTTAATCTTGCCAAGCAGGTAAAATCCGAGCAAAGTGAAAATAACTATCCAGATCGCCAGGTAGATATCCCTTGTCAAAATACCGAAATGATAAGTCTGGTCGATAATCATGAGAAATCGCAGACTGAATGCCAGCACAATGAATCCGAGCACAACCTTTACGGAATTAAGCCATCCGCCCGATTTGGGAAGTTTATTAATCCAGGAAGGGAAAATTGCCAGAAGCGTGAATGGAATAGCAAAAGCAAGGGAAAAACCGAACATCCCAACTATCGGTTTTGAACCTGCACCAGAGGCTGCTTCCACAAGTAATGCACCAACTATGGGTCCGACACATGAAAGTGATACAATAACCAGGGTAAGAGCCATGAAGAAAGAACCAATATACCCTCCGCTGTCAGCCTTTTGATCGGCTTTTGTAGCCAGACTGCCCGGGATTGTTATTTCAAAAAGGCCAAAGAATGATGCGGCAAATACAAGAAAGAGTATGAAGAAAATAATATTGGGCAGCCAGTGGGAGGTTAGCTGATTGGCAAACCCAGCGCCAACAGAGGTAAGCGATACCAGTAATCCAAGGCTTGTGTAAACGGCGATTATTGATATTGCAAACACAATAATATTAATAATTGAATTCATCTTGCCTGACTGCTTTTGCATGAAAAATGAAACAGTCATTGGGATCATGGGGAAAACGCAGGGAGTAAGAAGTCCGGCCAGCCCCCCTGCAAACGCTATGAAAAAGAATATCCATAGCGACCTGGTGTCATTTGTCTCTTCCGGTGTAAACTGAGCCTCCGGCATTGCAGCTGTTTCTGAAGGTGCCTCAGCAACGGCAGCTCCGGCCCCGGCATTGATGACATATTCAATCTCCGTTTCCTGTGGAGGAAGACACCGTTCATCATCGCAGCTCATGTACTCGACGAAACCTGTTATAGTAAATTCCTGATCGGTAAGGATTCTTATTTTCTGAAGAAAACCTGCATTATTGCTGAAGAGTGGCAGTTCCATTTCAAAAAAAGGATCGAACTTAATTTCGGGTGTGGTTGTTTCCTCAGTGGTCCCGATAAGCTCAAAAAAATCAGATTCTTCAAGATAAAACGAGGTAGGAATTGGTCCACCATCAGGAATTTCCAGTCCGTATAGGTACCACTTATCATCGATAATTGCATTAACCAGGAGATTGTATTCATCTTCATTTACCTTCTCCTGGCTGGACTCCCACTTAACCGGTTCCAGTATCTGTGCCATCGCCGGAGTGAGGCTTAGCAAGAATAATATCAGGGTGAAAAACAGAATTGCGACTTTTGAGTAGCGGTATTTATGCTGGTACTTCATTTGCAATTACTTTAATAGGGCTTGTTTTGGGTAACAAAATTACAAAAAGGAAAGTACAATCAGGTTTAAATATTGTTAAATGGTATACCGACTATATTGATAGCCCAAGTTCATCATCGTGGGAGTTAAAGAACCTGTATTCCATATAATGATATGATATCATAGGGATGATCTTTATTTTACATCCGTATTTATAGCTCCATTTCAATCTTTTGGAAAACAATCCCTTTTTCAGGTATGCTTCAGTATATGGGTGAACCTTAAGAACCAGGCTTTTTACCTTATTTTCCTGAATTATTGTCTGGAGCCTGTCTTCGATCTCATCGGTAAAAAGAATGCTGGGGTTGATCTCTCCGGTGCCATGGCAGGTAGGGCATTTTTCCATGGTCTTGATATTCATTTCAGGCCTGACCCGTTGCCTTGTAAGCTGCATCAGTCCGAATTTGCTTAAGGGAAGGATATTATGTTTAGTGCGGTCTTCAGACATGAACTCCTTCATCTTATCAAATAGCATCTGCTTATTCTCCTGAGAATGCATATCAATAAAATCGACTACTATAATGCCACCCATATCACGCAAACGCAATTGTCTTGCAATTTCTTCAGCTGCAATCAGGTTAACTGCAAGTGCATTTGATTCCTGATTATCTCCTGTTTTCGAACGATTCCCGCTGTTTACGTCAATGACATGGAGTGCTTCGGTATGTTCAATAATCAGATATGCACCATTCCTGCAAGATACGGTCTTGCCAAAAAGGGATTTTATCTGTTTTTCTATCCCAAAATGATCAAATATTGGTGCAGATCCGGAATAATGTTTGACAATCTTTTGCTTTTCTGGCGCGATGGTGCTGATGTATTCCTTTATTTCGCGGACAAGGATTTCGTCGTTCACATATATGTTGTTAAACGAAACATTAAGGAGGTCCCGCAAAATTGTAGAGGTGCGATCAAGTTCCTGCAATACCAGTTTGGGTGCTATCGACCCCCTGACTTTTTCATATACCGACTCCCACTTTTTAACAAGCATTTTAAGCTCGGAATCAAGTTCTGCAACACGCTTACCTTCTGCTACCGTTCTTACTATAAGGCCGTAGTTTCTTGGTTTAATGCTTTGCAACAGTCGTTTCAGCCTGTTCCTTTCTTCGGCCGATTCAATCTTTTGAGAAACAGAAACCTTGTCGGAGAATGGCATAAGTACCAGATTCCTTCCTGCAATGGATATCTCAGAGCTTAACCTTGGCCCCTTTGTTGAAATAGGCTCCTTGGCAATCTGCACAAGGATATTCTGGCCGCTTGACAATACATTGCCAATCTTGCCGTCCTTATCGATATCATTTTCTGATTTAAATCTCTGAAGAATCTGATTCTTGCCTTTTTTTGCCTGTATCTGAGCTATAAATTTATTCAGAGTCTGAAACTGGGGCCCAAGATCCAGGTAATGCAAGAAGGCATCTTTTTCATATCCTACATCAACAAATGCAGCATTGAGACCGGGCATGATCTTTTTAACCTTACCCAGGTAAATATTGCCAACTGTAAACTGAACGTTACTTCTTTGTTTATTCAGCTCTACAAGTTGTTTTTTATCGAGTAAGGCAATAGCAATTTCAGAAGCAGTAACATCGATAACTAATTCTTTACTCACAATTCCTCTATATTATAGGAAGATAACGGGAAATATCACATAACTGTTAAAGTTAGTGATACAGTTCATAAAATATAATAAACCTAAAGATATATTCTTTAGGTTTATTACTGTTAACTACACGTTATCAGCTTAAAAGTTGATTATTTCCTTTTTTTATGACGATTTTTCCTCAAACGTTTTTTCCGTTTGTGGGTTGCCATCTTATGTCTTTTTCTTTTTTTTCCGCTTGGCATTATTTATATTTTATTTGATCTGAACTTATTTCTTTACGTAAGTCTTTACCTTGTTAACAAAAGTTTTGGAAGGCTTAAAGGCTGGTATGAAATGTTCAGGAATTATTATAGTCGTGTTTTTTGAAATGTTCCTGGCGGTCTTCTTTGCTCTTTTCTTAACTATGAAACTGCCAAATCCCCTTAAATAGACATTCTTGTCTTTAGATAATGAGTCTTTAACCGATTCCATGAAAGCTTCAACCGTTTTTTGAACAGTAATTTTTTCAATTCCAGTGTTTTTGGAAATTTCGTTAACAATATCTGCCTTTGTCATTTTTAAAAATCTTTAGTTATCAATAATTTAGTGCAAAATTTTTTGTGTGGGACTGCAAATATAATTTTATTTACCAAAATAAAAAAACTCTTTGATGCTAATTTTCAAAAGCCTGCGGAAAAACAGACATATTCTGTAAATATGGAGGTTTTTATTTAATTACAACGTTTTAAACAGATCTTTTTATAAAATCATTTCAAAATATCTCCTTAACTCTTGAATTCACATTAATTTTAACCATTTAAGTCTTGTATAATAACCAATGATTCGTTATATTTATATATAGTACTAATAAAAAAAATAAATAAAATGATTAACAAGGTCGTACTTATCGGAAATGCAGGACAGGATCCTGAAGTCAGACATCTGGAATCAGGTATAGCTGTCGCTAATTTTACGCTTGCTACAAATGAAACCTACAAGGACAAAAATGGTGAAAAAGTAACCCAAACCGAATGGCACCGTATAGTGCTTTGGCGTGGACTGGCAGAAGTAGCAGAGAAATATGTCAAAAAGGGAGAGCAGCTTTACATCGAAGGCCGTCTTCGCACACGCAACTGGGATGATAAAGACGGTAACAAACGTTATACAACAGAAGTTTATGCCGATGTAATGAAAATGCTTGGCAAAAAGTCTGATCAGGATTCATCGATGAGCTCTGCTCCTGTTGAAGATAGCGGACATCCTGAGCCAGCCAATGATAATGCCGGAGGAGATGATCTTCCGTTCTAAATACAAGCTTAAAATAAGTGCCCCTGACTTTATCAGGTAGCCCAATATTTTTTGATACCGTTAGTTTTGTGTCAGTAAGATGTGTGGTAAACGGAGTTTGTTGCAATTGCTATTTGAAACGGGTTTCCCCCGCCCAGGAAAAAGACGTTAAGAAAATCAGGTTTTTTTTCGTTATGAAAACCGTGCTGTCTGAGCTTGGCGAGTTCACGGTTTTTAGAAAAAAAACCATGATTTTTGGGCTTTTTCCGTAAGCGCGGTACTTTTTGGTCAATGTTAGTTTTGTATTTGGGTAAGATCTTTGGGACAAACAGTTTAATAGAGAAATAGTTTGAAACGGTTTCTTTCCGCCTAATGAAAAAGCCGTTAAGGAAATCAAGTTTTTTTCGTTAAGAAAACCTTGCTGTTCGAGCTTTGCGAGTTCAAGGTTTTTAGAAAAAAACTTGGATTTTCAGGCTTTGTAATGTAAGCGGCGGCATTTTTTGATTTTTTTTTTTGCTGTTGAAAAAAAGGAATAGCCCCTGCGGCTTGAGCAGATAAAATTAAACTTATTGTAATCACTAATTTATTTATTAACTTGCGGTCTGCGGGAGCGTTGACTTCTGCCTGGTTTATTCAGCACTCTTTTGTCCTTGAACTGAAGATTGTATCGCGCAGAGATTAGAATGCTCATAAACAAATTAATGATCTAAAGTCGGCCTTGGAAGACAGTGAGTTTTATTTAATGTTTCTTGCCAGTACAGATATTGTATTCTATCCGTTTAATTTAACAATCGGGATAGGTTTATCAGGACTGGTTATTCTGCTGATAGCCTCGGCCCTGATTTCAGGTTCTGAGGTTGCATTTTTTTCATTATCGCCTATTGACCTGAACCATATCGGCAAAGACAATACCAGGTCCAGCATAATTGTAAACAAGCTGCTTGAAAATCAGGAGCGGCTTCTTGCCACTATCCTTGTTGCAAACAACTTTATAAATGTCGCCATCATTATCCTGTCGACTATAATTGCCACCCTTCTTGTTGACTTCTCTTCAGCACCTGCCATTGGTTTCTTTTTCCAGGTTGTTGTGATCACTTTTCTGCTTCTGCTGTTTGGGGAAATCCTTCCCAAGCTTTATGCAAATCATAAACCAATGAAGTTTTCCCTGATGATGGCCTATCCGCTGCTTACCCTTCAAAAGGTGTTGCAACCGGTTTCCTGGTTACTGATTGTTTCGGGATCGCTGGTTTACAGTAAAGCTAATCATAAAAAAGAGAACATTTCCATTAATGACCTCTCGCAAGCTCTTGATATTGCGGCTCCTTCACTGAATGAAGACAAAATGATACTGAAGGGCATTGTAGATTTCGGCAACACTGATGTAACTGAAATTATGAAGCCACGCATGGATGTTATTGCTGTTAATATATCCACTGGCTTAAACACATTGATTTCTATAATCATTGAATCCGGCTATTCAAGAATACCTGTATATGTAGAGACATTTGATAATGTAAAGGGCATATTGTATGTCAAAGATCTGTTGCCTCATCATCAAAAGGGAGATTCATTCAGGTGGCAGACCCTGATCAGGCCACCTTATTTTGTTCCGGAAACAAAGAAGATAAACTTTCTGTTAAAGGAGTTTCAGACCCAGAAGATCCATATGGCTGTTGTCGTTGACGAGTATGGGGGAACTACCGGAATTGTTACTATGGAAGATATTCTTGAGGAAATTGTAGGAGATATAAGTGACGAGTTTGATCTTGAAGAGTTGTATTTTTCCAAACTGGACGACAGGAATTATATTTTTGAAGGTAAAACCCCGCTGAATGACTTCTATAAGATTCTTAACCTGAGCCATGATGTATTTGATGAAATAAAAGGCGATGCAGACACCCTGGCTGGACTGATACTTGAGTATGAAGGAGAGATTCCTGAAAAGAACAAGAAAATATTTTACAACCAATTTGAGTTTAAAATAGAATCGGCCGATAACCGCCGCATTAAACAGATCAGGGTTTGCATCAATAAAAAAAATCAGGCATAAATTCTTGGAAATGGGGCGTATAATTATTTTTTCAGTTATTGTTGTATTAATGTTTGTTGTATCGTGTTCGGGCGGCGATTATAATCCAAAACCAAGAGGTTACTTCAGGATTGATTTCCCCGAAAGGGAATATAAAAAGTATGAAGGAAATTGTCCCTATATCTTCATGTATCCGGGGTATGCCAACATAAGCGACGATGATAGCCGAATTGCAGAACCGTGCTGGATAAACATTGATTTTCCTGAATTCAGGGGGCGGTTGCATATTAGTTACAAAAGTGTTGAGGACGATCTGGTCGATTTAATGGAGGATTCGAGAAAACTTGCTTTCAGGCATAGTGTCAAGGCAGATGCTATTGAAGAAAGACTGTTTATCAATGAAAAGGATAAGGTCTACGGGGTGATGTTTGATATCAGTGGCAATTCCGCCTCTGCCATCCAATTCTTCCTTACCGACAGTACCGACCACTTCTTCAGGGGGGCTCTTTATTTCAACGTGCATCCCAATAAAGACTCACTTGCACCGGTTATAGATTATTTCAGGGAAGATATACTGTATCTTATCGAAACTTTTGCCTGGAACTAAATGATTTCTGATCTTTGTACTTATCAACGGATTAATTATAATTGCCGGGTATGGCTTTAGTGATGAAAAAATATGTGCAGGACGATTGTCTTCTCGGAATATGGGAGATATCTGAAGATTTTTTTCATCTGTACGATATGCTTGAACTTACTTCCGGTGAGATAGAGACCCTTAACAGTTTTAAAAGTTATGACAGGAAGCTTGAATGGCTAAGTGTTAGAGTTTTGCTTGCAGAGATGACCGGTCCCGAAATTAAGATATTCTATAATGGTAACAGGAAGCCATTCCTTACAGACCAAAGCTATCATATCAGCATTTCACATTCAAATAAACTTACATCAATCATCCTTAGTAAAAAGCACAGGGTTGGGCTGGATCTTGAGTTTATTTCGAATAAAATTTCATCTCTGGCTGGAAAGTTCCTCACACCTGCCGAGGAAGATGCGATAGTCAGGACATGCCATCGATACCAGGTTTATATATACTGGTGCGCAAAGGAAACTTTATACAAGATATGTGACAAACAGAATATAAATTTTCGTGAAGACATTATAATCAATCCATTTGTTCCTTCAAAACAGGGAGTCCTCAGTGGAAGGGTGCATACAAATGCAATAGAGGAAGATTTTGTGATGAACTATTTCAAATATCAGAATTATACAATAGTCTGGTGTTGCAAGTGATTTTTATATGATCTATAAATCTATCGTTGGTGCCTCAGGCAAAATCAAGAAACTTGCCCTGTTGATCGATCCGGATGTGACGGGGCCGGAAATGCTCGGTGTGCTGCTGAAGAATGCTGAGAAAGCCGGTGTATCAATGATACTGGCTGGTGGCAGCCTTGTAAGCCGACCAATTGATCCGCTTATAAGAAAAATCAAAGAGATTTCGTCAATCCCTGTCCTTCTTTTTCCCGGAAATCCAAGTCAATTGAGCAATTCGGCCGACGGATTGTTGCTTTTATCGCTGATATCAGGCAGAAACCCCGAATTTCTAATCGGCAATCATGTTGTAGCTGCACACTTTTTAAAGAACAGTTCACTGGAGATCATACCTACAGGGTACATGCTTATTGAGAACGGGAGTACAAGCTCAGCTGAGTATATCAGCAATACCAGGCCATTACCCCGAAATAAGCCTGATCTGGCTGTATGTACTGCGATTGCAGGAGAAATGCTCGGGCTGAAACTAATTTACATGGAAGGTGGAAGTGGAGCAAAATGCCTGATCCCGCCTGACATAATTTCTGCTGTCAAAAAAAATACCGGAATACCTTTGCTTGTAGGTGGAGGAATTCAGTCTGCAGATGACCTGAAAATGGTTTTTGATTCAGGAGCTGACATTGCTGTTGTTGGAACCGCTGTAGAGCAGAACCCTGAAATTCTTAGTGAATTTGCTTCAATGCTGAAGTGAAATTAAGGCTAACCTTCCTGCCAGGTACCATAAAATCATTACTACAACAGAAGAAGTTTTTTTAAATATAATATAAAGCCACCCTGCAATCGCAGAATGGCTCTTTGTAAAGTCCGCCGACACCGATTACTGGCATTTCAGAACATGCTCAATCTGGTATTGCGCTGATGCTTCATATTGTCCGAATGACGCATTTTTATATGATGCACATGCCTGGCTGGTGTTCCCAAGGCCTTCATATGCTTTTGCAAGTTCAAAGTGAACTTTGGCAGTTTCTTCCCTGCTTCCGTTTAATAGCTCAAGTGCTTTCTGTGAGTTTTTCACAGCGTCCTGGAAGCGTGATTGCTCGTTCTGGATCGATGCCAGAAGAAAATAGCTTTCTGCAAAAGACTGATCATATGAAAATGAATGATTAATCATTTCAGCGGCCTGGGTTAAATTGTTTTCACTTTTGGCCTTTACCGACCGAACAAGGAAATAGTCGCGGGCAGTTGATTCTGCTGTTTGAATAATCTGCTCTTCATTTGTCGTCAGGCCTGTCTCTATGGCCATGTCGACCGATTCTTTAAATGAATCAGTATCTTCAAGTCTCCTGTACACCAGTGCCTTTCCTAAATGAGACCTTGCATGCTGAGGATTTATTGCCAGAGCCTTATCATATAATTCAAGGGCCTTGTCGTTATTGTTCTCACGGAAGACACTATTTGCCTGAATTGCATATAGCTGGTGCAGCAAGGTTTCAGAACGGGTTTTGGAGTTCGCGTCGTTAAATTTTTCTGAAACTTCAACAGCCTCAACGAATGCGACAATAGCCTGATCTATATTCCTTTCACGATAAAGGTTGACCCCCTTTTGATAATAGAGTCCGGGGATCTGGTTTTCAGCCTGAATTTTAACTTCTTCTCCTTCTTCCCCGAGGGCTGAGGCAATTTCATAGCTCTTTTCAATACTTGCAATAGCTGCGCTGATATCGCTCTCAATTAAATCCAGACCTGAATTATATGCATTAACTGCATCCTGAAAGGTTTGTCCCTGTACCTGTAATCCAATTACCGCCAGACCGGCAATTAAAAGGAGATTTTGTAGCATTTTGATTTTCATGAGAATCATTTTAGTTAATAGATTTAGTCATTTGTTAATACAATGTTGTGACCACAATTCATCGGTCGCCTGAATTTGTATACCTATTAAAGGTTTCCGTGAAAGTTATACACAACTACTTAATACCTGGTTTTGTTAGAACGCGCTAAAAATAGTGATTTTTAGTTTGTAAATGCAAAAAACATTAGTTAAACACAAAAACAGGTCGTTTTGTTTGAAATAGCAATTTCTTTGCCAAACTTGGATTTAATATGCGGTAAAAAAAATTTCTTTTTCGGTGGGTTAACGCAATCAGGTCAATATCAGTACTTTCTACAAACCTGTCAAGGCCATCAAGGATGTCATTGCTTTTAATTACATGACATTCCAGTAATATTTTATTATATTTTTTTTGAAGATTTTTTTTGATGTCTTCCATTTTTTCAATGTTTTCAGGATCGTTTTTCCCCGTGTTGAAATGTACACAATCAATCCTTATCATATATCCGGAAAGCACCTCTATCAGGCTTTGCAAAGCTTTGTAGTCTGAATCATCAAAATTTGTAATATAAAGTACCTTCATCAACTCCTCCTCTTTGAGTCTGGCATCCCGCGTAACAAGCAGAACCGGTATGCCTTCACTGTCAATTACTTTTGTGGCAACCGAGCCCAGAACTTCATTTGCCTGTTCTCCGTGGCCTCTGGTACCGATGATTATTATGCCTGGCTGAAAAGTTTTAATTACATTACTTATTTCTTCTCCAGGCTGTCCTGCGACAGTTTCATCATTTATTTTAACATTTTTCAGATTTCTTAATGCTGCGTATCGTTCAAGCTGTTTTATAAAACGCTTCATTTCATTTCGGGCATTGCTTTCCAGTTCCCTGAAGACTTCGGCCATATTGGACTGGTACGTGTATGTGTCCGGGAACGTCATTGCATCTATCATAGGGTTGAAAAACGCATGAAAAAGCCTTATTTCAGAACCGGTTCTCGCAGCAAGGTGTAAAGCGAAATAACAGGCATTGAGTGAATAGTCGGAGAAATCTATAGGAACGAGAATTCGTTCTAATGTCATATTAACGTTATCAGTTGTCATATAATCAATTTTTAATAAGTTCCGTTAAGGTTTCCCTGTTATCGGAAACGAATGCAATATTGCCGAAAAGATAGCTAAAAGTTAAGTTAATGTCAATACCATGGTTATTTTGTAGTTAGTGAATATTTAAGTAATTTTTAGCCTTTTAAAATCTTTGAATATGTATGTCAGAGATTTGTAAATCAGCGACAAATGGATAAGGATAATGTGAACAACCCCACTGATGTCAGATTATTGCTGGAAGACAGGAATGAGAGGTTGAAGGAACTGGCCTGTATAAACCAGACTACGGCAATTCTAAAGCAGGGTAAACCTGTTGAGGAATCTTTACATCAGATTGTCCTGATCCTTCCGGATGCGTGGCAATATCCTGAGTTTACCGTTTCCCGTATCCGTTTCGAGGATAAGGAGTATAAAAGTCCGGGATTCCGGAAAACACGCTGGGGTCAAAGCCAGAAATTTGAGACAATTGATGGCCATGAAGGTATTGTTGAGGTTTTTTACACAAAAGAGTTTGCCGAAATTGATGAGGGGCCTTTTCTAAAAGAAGAAAGGCACCTGATAGATAATATCTGCAGCCTGATCCTTGGCTACATAAACGGTTATAAAGCACGGTCTATACTTTTCAGGGCAAGGAAGAAAGAGAGCATGGAGAAAGGTCAGGAAAGCCCGGGAGATACACCTATGAGCAGCCGTCAGCTGCTACAGCGTTTTTTGAATAAACATAATTCAGAGCGCGACCTTTTTCATGACCTCATGCCTTTCAAAGTCAAGGAGATTCTTCTTGTAGCCACACTTTATGATGCATACAGCATAGAAAAGGAAGGCCGGTTTTCCGATCACATGCTGGGCCAGTATCATCAGTTGAATCTATCGTCACTTCCGCGTGTCACCGGTGTGTCAAAACATGAGGAAGCTCTTGCCGAGATAAGGTATAAACATTATGATATGGTTATCATAATGATTGGAGTTGACAAGCAGATGCCTCTGTTATTAAGCAGTGAGCTTAAACGTGAATATCCCTATATTCCTGTTTTCCTTCTGTTAAACAACAATAATGATGTTGAGCTGTATGAGAAAGCCGAAAACAGGTCAGGATTTGCAAACCGCATTTTTGTATGGAACGGCGATTCAAAGATGTTTTTCGCAATGGTTAAATTGCTTGAAGATCAAGTGAATGTAGAAAATGATACATCGCTTGGTTTCACAAAAATCATTTTGCTTGTTGAAGACTCACCGAAATATTATTCCAGGTACCTGCCGATGATCTATTCTGTAGTTCTTGAACAGACAAAGCACCTGATTGAAGATGTAAACACTGATGAGTTGTACAAGGTCCTTAAACTGCGCGGACGGCCTAAGATTCTGCTTGCATCAACATATGAAGAAGCGGTTGATATATTTGACCGTTACCGGGAGTATGTATTGTGTGTTATCTCAGATGTGAGTTTTCCCCGGGAAGGGGAAGCAGATCCTTATGCCGGGGTCAGGCTTATCAAGTATGTAAAAAGCCACATTGATAATCTGCCTATCATGCTGCAATCGGCCGATGCAGCAAACCAGAGAATAGCCCATGAACTCAAATGCACATTTATCAATAAGAACTCAGAGACTCTTTTACAGGATCTGAAAAGCTTTATAACCTATTTTCTCGGATTTGGCCATTTTGTCTATCGTGATACTGAAGGCCGGCAGATTGCCGTAGCAAAGTCAATGAGGGAATTTGAATCATATCTTAAAACTGTTCCTGAAGAATCTCTTGTCTACCACGCAGTGAAAAACCATTTTTCCCTCTGGCTCATGGCAAGGGGTGAAATTAAGATTGCCAGAATTATTAATCCACTCAAAATAAGCGATTTTAATAGTCCTCGCGATATGCGTGATTTCCTGGTTAACATTATAAGGACACACAGGAATGAACAGGATAAGGGAAAAATTGTAAACTTTGAAGAGTCAGCCATCCTTGAAGAATCAAATATAGTCTCTTTTGCATCCGGTTCACTTGGAGGGAAGGGGCGCGGACTGGCTTTTATAAATTCACTGATTTACAACTTCAAGTTTTCAGAACTAATTAGCGGGATTAATATCAGGACGCCGATAACGGGGATCATAGGCACTGAGGAATTTGATATATTCTTGGAAATAAATAAGTTATATGACAGGATCTATCATGAACAAAGATATGACAAGATAAAAAAAATGTTTCTGGAGGGTAAACTCAGCTACAATCTGGAAAAGAAACTTAAAATATTTCTCAAACTTGTAAATCGTCCTGTTGCCATAAGGTCATCAAGCCTCTTCGAAGATTCCATGGTTCAGCCTTTTTCAGGTATATTCGAAACATACCTGCTTCCAAATAACCATAAGGATTTCGACGTAAGGCTTCAGCAGACCATGAATGCAATTAAGCTGGTGTTTGCATCAATATTCTCAGATGGAGCAAAAACTTATTTTGAATCCATCAATCACAAAATTGAGGAGGAGAAAATGGCAATTGTACTTCAGGAGGTTGTAGGAAACCAGTACGGTAATTATTATTATCCGCATATCAGCGGGACAGCGCAATCTCACAATTATTATCCGGTAGCACATATGAAACCTGAGGAGGGTTTTTCAGTAATTGCCGCAGGGCTTGGACAATATGTGGTCCAGGGGGAAAGGGCCTGGAGGTTTTCACCGGCTTATCCCGGACTGGATATTAGTTCTGCAAAAGACTCCTTTAAAAACTCACAGGTGCAGTTTTATGCAGTTAACCTTGGGAAACCGGATGTAAACCTCATGGAAGGAGAAGATGCAGGACTGATAAAACTTGAAATTGCAGAAGCAGAAAGACATGGTACTTTAAAGCACTGTGCTTCAGTGTATGATGCAGAGAATGACAGGATTGTGCCCGGTATTGAAAATCCGGGCCCAAGGGTTGTTAATTTTGCAAACATCCTTAAATATGAATATATACCTTTAGCACGGGCGCTGAGTATTACTCTTGATGTAGTAAGGGAGGCACTCGGATGCCCTGTAGAAATTGAATTCGCAATAGATTTAAGCCAGGATGAAAATAGCCTTCCGTCATTTTATCTTCTTCAGATAAAGCCACTTTTCGGAAATGCAAGCGATTATTCCATTGATCATGATCAGATAAATAAAGATGAGATCCTGCTTAAATCCGGAAGAAGCATGGGAAACGGAAAAGTTGATTACCTGAGTGATATTATTTACGTAAAGACAGAAGATTTTGACCGGCTGAGGACAAAAGAGATGGCTATCGAAATTGAAGAGATAAATGCCAGGATGCAGGCAGGCAAAAAAAAGTATATATTAATCGGACCCGGAAGGTGGGGTACCAGGGACCGTTTTATCGGGATTCCGGTAACCTGGCCGCAGATTTCGAATGCTGCAGTAATAGTGGAGATGAGTATCGAAGGTTTCCCTCTTGATGCGTCCCTGGGTTCACATTTCTTTCATAACCTGACATCAATGAATGTTGGTTATTTTTCCGTTAACCATACAAATCCCGGCGATTTTATCAGGATGGATATGCTTTCAGGCGGTGAAGTGGAAGAAGAAACCAGGTTTTTCAGGCACGTCCGTTACAAGGAACCACTTGAAGTACTTATGGATGGGAAGCAGGGGATTGCTTTAATACTTAAGAAATAAAGGAAACATCAGGTTGAATGCAGGTTTTTAAAAAAAAAATACAGGAATATGATGAGTTTGAAAAATGATATAAGTGCATTTGGAAGGTATGAGTTTCATCAAACCTCCTTCAATCTGTTGATGCAGAACAGGATACATAAAATATTGCTGATTTGCAGTAATTATGATGCATTTATGCTCGAGGAGGATGGGAGAATTGACGAGCAGATATTTAATGAATATGTTTCTCTCAACCTGAGATATCCACCGGTCTTTATCACGGCAACCAATGACCTGGAGGCATTCGCTGTTTTGAAGGAGGAAAAGGTCGATCTTGTAATTCCAATGTTCAGCATTGGTGGTGATTCTGATATTTTCAAGCTGGCCGGCGAAATAAAAACGCAATATCCTTCAATACCAATAGTGGTTCTTACCTATTTTTCACGTGAAGTTTCAATGAAACTTGCAAATGAAGACCTCTCTTCAATTGATTATGTTTTTTGCTGGCTTGGCAATGCCGATCTTCTTCTCGCAATAATTAAGCTTATTGAGGACAAGATGAATGTTGAGCATGATGTCGAGCAGGTTGGTGTACAAACAATTCTGCTGGTTGAGAATTCAGTCCGCTACGTCTCAAGTTATCTGCCAAATTTGTACAAGATCATTCTTAAGCAGTCGCGCGAGTTTATGCGTGAAGCCCTGAATGAACATCAAAAAATGCTTAGAATGCGGGGAAGGCCCAAAATCCTTCTTGCCACAAACTATGAGGAAGCTCTTGCGCTTTACGAGAAATATAAACACAACCTTCTTGGAGTAATTTCTGATATATCCTACAACAGGAATGGGCAGCGCGACCCCCAGGCAGGTATTCGTTTCTGCAAAAAAGTCAAGACAGATGACCATCATATGCCGGTGTTGCTGCAATCAAGCGACAATGAATTTGGCAAGCTGGCAGAAGAACTTCAGGCCGGGTTTATTCATAAATATTCAAAAACACTGTCAATTGAATTAAGAAACTTTGTAATAAGGCAATTCTCATTTGGGGAATTCATATTCAGAGACCCCCTTACCCATAAAGAGGTTTGCAGGGCAGCAGACCTGCAGGCTTTACAGCAGGCGATCATAACCATTCCTGAGCATGTTCTGGCATTTCATTCGAGTCAGAATCATTTCTCGAAATGGCTCAATGCCAGAGCGCTGTTCCCAATTGCCCAGATGTTCAGGTATCTTAAGGTGGATGACTTTAGAACCATCGAAGAGGTGAGGCGATATATTTTTGCTGCCATTTCAAGTTTTCGGTCGAGTAAGGGGAGGGGAGTAATTGCCGAATTCGACAAGAACAGTTTTGATGAATATCTTATGTTTTCCCGCATCGGGGAAGGGTCAATCGGGGGAAAAGCAAGAGGACTAGCCTTTATTAATTCAATTTTGAAAAAAGACCGTCTTTTCGGAAGGTTTCCCGATGTACTGGTAACTATACCGCGCACAGTAGTTCTCAGCACTGACATTTTCGATGAATTCATGGAGTCAAATGAGCTCTATAAACTTGGATTGTCAAATACCAGTGATGAAGAGATTCTTGGGCGTTTCCTGGAGGCTTCATTGCCCGGGAGACTTCACCAGGATCTCTATGCTTTCATTTCTGTAGTAAGGAATCCTGTTGCCATAAGGTCGTCAAGTAAGCTGGAGGATAGTCACTACCAGCCATTTGCAGGTATATACTCTACCTATATGATCCCGAGGGTTGAAGACAGCACTCAAATGATCAAGATGCTTACTGATGCAATCAAGTCGGTCTATGCATCTGTATATTACAAGAGCAGTAAGGCATATATGACTGCTACTGCCAACGTAATTGACGAGGAAAAAATGGGTATCATCTTACAGGAGGTTTGTGGCACTGCCAGCGGTAAAAAATTCTTTCCGACAATTTCAGGTGTGGCGCGGTCTATTAATTTTTACCCTATTGCACCTGAAAAACCTGAAGACGGTATAGCAAATATTGCATTCGGACTGGGAAAGCTTATCGTTGATGGTGGTATATCTTTAAGGTTCTCACCCAAATATCCAAAAAAAATCCTGCAACTCTCTTCTCCTGAGCAGTCGGTAAGGGAAACACAGAAGAAATTCTATGCTCTTGATCTTAATGTCAGCAGTTTCGTGCCTTCAACAGATGACGGAATAAACATCCTTAAGCTGGATATACGTGAGGCTGTTAAAGAACCGGCATTCCGGTATGTTGGTTCAACATATGACCATGAGTACAATATTGTCAGGGATGGTACTGATATGGCTGGAAGAAAATTAATAACTTTTTCAAATGTATTGAATCACAATGTTTTTCCTCTTGCTGAAATTCTGCAGACCCTTCTCGAGACCGGTCAGAGAGAGATGAACAATCCTGTTGAGATAGAATTTGCAGTAGACCTTGAAACACCTAAAAACCACCCCAAAGTGTTTTATTTTCTTCAGATCAGGCCAATAGTTCATGGTGAACAAAAAATGGATATTAATTTTGACAGGATAGATAAGGATAATACAATCGTTTACTCTGAATCTGCCTTAGGATACGGTTCATTGACCAATATATCCGATTTTGTGTATGTAAAACCCGAACAATTTAAGGCTTCAGAAAACAAGAGTATTGCAATTGAAATTGAAAGGATAAATGAGAAATTTATTCAGGAAGGAAGGAATTATGTGCTTACCGGTCCGGGACGCTGGGGCTCAAGTGACCATTGGCTCGGTATACCAATTAAATGGCCGCAGATCTCAATGGCAAGGGTAATTATCGAATCCGGCCTGCCAAATTATCATATAGATCCCAGCCAGGGCACCCACTTTTTCCAGAATCTCACATCATTCAGGGTAGGATATTTCACAATTAATCCCCATTTCAAGGAAGGATTTTATGACATTGATTATCTTAACTCTCAACCTGCATATTTTGAAGATAAACATGTACGACACATTCGGTTTGAACATCCTTTCAAGATACAGATAGACGGGCGTCATAACAAGGGTGTCATATTCAAACCGGTTCCTTCTGCCTCAACACACCCTGATCAGGCTCATTCGGGTGAAGCAACCAGGCAATAACCATTACCGGAACACAATTTTATATAATGCCGGTTATCAACTCAGGATTTATATTTTTGAAGCAAAAATAATTTTAATTTATGGAAACTATCAGAACCAGATATTTAGGAAACCTTCGAACAAGCGCATTACATGTTCAATCGTCCGAAACCCTCATTACCGATGCACCTTTGGACAACCAGGGGCGGGGAGAGGCCTTCTCGCCAACAGATTTGCTTGCGGCATCACTTGGAAGCTGCATGTTGACAATAATGGGTATTGCAGCACGCGAGCATAATTTCAGCATTGACGGAACAGAAGTGAAAATAACTAAAATTATGGCATCCGGACCCCGAAGGGTATCAGAAATCATTATTGATCTTATTTTCCCTTCAATCGACTATTCCTCAAAACAAAAGAAGATAATCAAGCTATCGGCCGATACCTGTCCGGTTGCAATGAGTCTGCACCCTGACCTTAAACAGACCGTCAGAATGCATTTCTCATAGGGTCCCGGCCGCTCCGGAAGTCTCTATATTGCGATCTACCTTTTTGATCAGTCCCTGCAATACATTGCCCGGACCTACTTCAGTAAATGAGACAGCCCCGTCACTTATCATATTCAGCATTGTCTGTGTCCATCTGACAGGTGCCGTAAGTTGTGCAACAAGATTTATCCTGATAGCTTCCGGATCGGTTACCGGCAGGCCGGTAACATTCTGGTATACCGGACAAACTGGTTCTGTGAAAGGAGTTTCCTCAATTGCAGCAGACAATTCTGACCTTGCAGGTTCCATGAGAGGAGAATGGAAAGCTCCGCCAACCATTAGTTTAAGGGCACGTTTGGCACCCATCTCCTTGAGTTTCTCTGTGGCGATATCTATGCCCCGCATAGACCCTGAAATAACGATCTGTCCGGGACTATTGTAGTTGGCCGGCACCACTACGTCATCAATACCGGCACATACCTGCTCTACTATATGATCGTCGAGGCCGAGTATTGCTGCCATTCCTGATGGTTCAGCCTCACAGGCCTTCTGCATTGCCCCGGCCCTTGCTGAGACAAGCTTCAACCCGTCTTCAAAAGTCAGGGCACCGGATGCAACGAGTGCCGAGAATTCTCCCAGCGAATGCCCTGCCACCATGCCTGGCACAAAATTATCGCCCATAACACGTGCAAGTATTACTGAATGCAGGAATATGGCTGGCTGTGTGACTTTGGTTTGTTTAAGGTCTTCTTCGGTACCATCAAACATTAATTCCGTGATATTGAATCCAAGAATTTCATTTGCCTGATCAAATAACTCTTTTGCCACCGGATACTTTTCATACAGGTCCTTGCCCATGCCGGGAAACTGGGCGCCCTGGCCCGGAAAAATAAATGCCTTCATATAGATTAAGATTGATTAGTTGTGATAGGTTGTTTTTTCGATATTAAAGTTTCAGTGAAGTCTGGAACCAATCAGGTGTATAAACTCTTCCCTTGTCTGATTCTGGTTCATGAAGACACCTGTAAAGGCAGAGGTGGTAGTTACTGAATTTTGTTTTTGTATTCCTCTCATCTGCATGCACATATGATGAGCTTCGATCACCACAGCCACACCAAGTGGATTCAGTGCCTCCTGAATACAATCTCTTATTTGCGTTGTAAGTCTTTCCTGTACCTGCAACCTTCTGGAAAAAGCATCTACTACACGGGCAATCTTGCTGAGCCCGGTAATATACTTATTGGGAATATAACCCACATGGGCTTTCCCGTAAAAAGGTATCATATGGTGTTCGCACAGGGAGTAAATTTCTATATCCTTGACAAGGACCATCTGCTTGTAATCCTCTCTGAATTTCGCCGAATTGATTATTGCCATAGGATCAAGGCCGTATCCGTGAGTCAGAAATTGCATTGACTTTCCAACCCTGAGAGGCGTCTTTTCAAGCCCTTCCCGGGTTGTGTCCTCACCAAGTATTGATAGTATTTCCTTGTAATGATATGCCAGTTTTGCTGTGTCTTCAGGATGGAAGGATTCAACTTTGGAATATCCGAATTCTTCTGCTACATCATTCTCGGACAGATCTGTTTTATGTTTTTTTGTTACCATAATATTCTATATAATTATTTTCTGTCTCAACAATTTTAATACAATGAAGTTCAACGTCAAGGTTTCTGATTTGTGGTTCAAGGACTTCCCATATAGCTGTTGCCAGATTCTCAGTTGAGGCAAGTTTGTCCTTCATAAAAGGCACCTGGGTATTTATATTTTGATGATCAATATGGTCAATAACATGTTCGTTTATTATGCTGCTTAATGTCTTCAGGTTGATCACCATGCCGGTTTCAGGATTAATATTCCCCTTCACGGTGACAAACAGTTCATAATTATGGCCATGCCATTGTGGATTGGAACATTTGCCGAAAATTCTTAAATTCTTTTCATCAGGCCAGTCCGGATTGAACAACCGGTGTCCGGCGTTGAAAGTTTCCCTGCGGGTTAAAAATAGCATAATATATGTTTTAACTTTATATGTTACCAGGTTGTCCGGTTGCCGGGTCAAATTTAAAGAAAACTAATTAAAACGTCCAATATTTTTTTCTTCCGGTCTGCCCGGCGTTACATCTGGTGTCCTTGATTTGAAGTTATTTTTTACCTTTGCAGGAAACAGAAACAAACAATAATGATAATAATAACCGGAGCCGCAGGCTTTATTGGCAGTAATCTACTGACGAGGTTAAATGCCGATGGATATAATGATATTGTACTATCAGACGATTTCTCAAGAGAAGATAAATTCCGGAATACTTCAGGCAAAACATATACTTTGAAGGTTAACAGGGATGATTTTCATAACTGGCTCAGGGAGAATCATAAACTAGTTCAGTTTGTTTTTCATCTTGGAGCCCGCACTGATACTTCAGAACAGAGGAAGAATATTTTCGATAAGCTTAATCTTGGTTATTCAAAGGAGGTCTGGACATTATGTGTTGAGTTTGGTCTGCCGCTTGTTTATGCATCGTCAGCGGCCACATACGGAATTGGTGAGCATGGATTTGACGATGACCACTCATTCCCCCCCCTGCTAAAGCCCCTGAACCCATATGGAGAGTCTAAAAATGAGTTTGATAAATGGGTACTTACCCGTGAGAGAAAACCATTTTTCTGGGCCGGGCTCAAATTCTTCAATGTCTATGGCCCAAATGAGTATCATAAAGGCCGAATGGCTTCAGTGATTTTTCATGCTTACAATCAGATAAAGAATACCGGTAAGATGAAACTCTTCCGTTCTCACAACCCTGATTTCAAGGATGGTGAACAAAAAAGGGATTTCATTTTTGTAAATGATGTGGTTGATGTAATGTGTTATTTCATGCATAACAGAAACCATCCGGGAATATACAACCTGGGAACTGGAAAAGCCCGGACATTTCTTGACCTTGTAAAGGCAACTTTCAAGGCAATGGATATAGAAGAAAATATTGAATTCATTGATACGCCTGAAGATATCCGTGAGAATTACCAGTACTTTACCTGCGCTGAAATGGAAAAGCTCCGGAAAGCCGGATATATCAAGCCATTCACAAGTCTTGAATCAGGTGTGAATGATTATGTAACTAATTTTTTGATGAAAGGAAGAGTAAACTAAGAGCCGGAAATCAAATTGATTGTCAGGCGAAATGTAGAAGTCAGTTGTTGACGGTAAGCTTTCATTAACATGAAAGACTGATTTCTGATTAGAATTATATACTATCCTGTTTCATAATCGATTTTTGGGCCATCATGGTAAGAGTAATACCCCTTGAAGCCATAAAAATAATGAATGCAAACCATAACCCATGATTACCCATTATATTTTCCAGCAGGTAGTATGCCGGCAGGAAGACCAGTGCGGTAGATATAAGCATTGAATTCCGCATAGATACAGAGGCTGTTGCACCTATATAAATACCATCCCATATAAAAGCAGGGAAGGCAATCAGTGGTATTGCAATTACCCATGGAAGGTAAGGAGTGGCTGCCCTTATTACTTCTTTGTTGCTTGTAAGCAGCAGTATCAAATAATTCCCGGCCAGCAGGTAAAGAACAGTAAACAGGAGTGCTATTGAACCTGCCCATAGAAACAGTAGTTTTATACTCCTGGTCAGGTTCACATAATTACCCGCACCTTTAAACCTGCCGGTAAGAGCTTCTGCAGCATGAGCATATCCGTCTGCAAGAAAGGAAAACAGCATGAAAAATTGCATCAGCAACGAATTTACTGCCAGCGTAGTTTCTCCCGACCTTGCCGATTGTGCGGTAAAAAAGGAAAGAGTAAAGATCAGGCAGAGTGTACGGATGAAGATATCCCTGTTTACCATGAAAAATTTTAAAAGTTCATTCCTTGCAAATAATCTTCCATTTTTCCAGTACCTGAACAGTCTGCTGTAATATCTTATCAGAAACCATAAGGCAACAGCCACTCCACAGTATTGTGCTATAACCGTCCCCAATGCCACACCGTCAGCCCTCATATGAAATACTTTAATAAATAAAAAACTAAAACCTATATTCAGAATATTTACCATAATAGTAATCACCATTGGTATCCTGGCATTCTGCATACCCAGAAACCAGCCTGTGAGGGCATATAGGCTTATGGTTGCCGGTGCAGCAAGAATCCGGATATGAAAGTATTCCCTTGCCAGCACTTCAACCCGCGATCCTGCATCAATTAACCTGAAACTTAATCCGGCTATCGGATTTTGGAATAGCAGCAGTAAAATACCAACCATTACAGCGATGGTTATTGCCCTTGTAATGATCATTACAAGTTCGGGCAGATCACGATTACCATATGCCTGAGCTGTAAATCCGCTGGTACCCATTCTTAGAAAGCTGAAACCCCAGTATATGAAATTGAATATCATAGTGCCAACAGCTACTGCGCCTATATATATCTTGTCTTCCAGGTGCCCCATAAGGGCAAGATCAACCATACCCAAAAGTGGTATGGTGAGGTTGCTTATAATGTTCGGAATTGCCAGCTCAAGAATTCTCCGGTTCATGGATTTTTAATTCAGGATGAAGTTCAAAAAACTGATTGGTTTAGTGAACAAATTAGTCATCAGGCTGTTTATAATTTTGAATTGAATCTATTAATACTCTATTTTTAAACTATTTAAAAACAATAATTATGTCATTTAAACTCCCATCTTTAAAATACAATTATAATGCCCTTGAGCCGCATATCGATGCACGTACAATGGAAATTCATCATACCAAACATCATGCTGCCTATACTAATAATTTAAATGCAGCAGTTGAGAATACAGAACTTGATGGCAAAAGTATAGAAGAAATAATGAATAATGTTTCAAAATATTCTGTAGCAGTAAGAAATAACGGGGGTGGATTTTATAATCATAATCTGTTTTGGGAGGTAATGGGCCCAAATGGTGGTGGAGAACCAACCGGTGAGCTGATGTCGGCAATTAAGTCAGAGTTCGGATCTTTCGAAACTTTTAAGGACGAATTTTCCAAAGCTGCTGCGACAAGGTTCGGTTCAGGATGGGCATGGCTTGTGGTGAGGGATGGTAAACTGGTGGTGAGTTCAACCGCCAACCAGGACAACCCGTTGATGGATATAGCAGAAGTGAAGGGGAAGCCCGTACTGGGGATAGATGTATGGGAACACGCCTATTATCTTCAGTATCAAAACAGAAGACCTGATTATATATCAGCTTTCTGGAATGTCATTAACTGGGAAGAAGTTGCACGACGTTTCTCCATGTAATTTGGATATAAATATTTAGTTGGTTTGGTGTTTAAATTTTTGTGTGGATTAGTAATTGGTTTACAGTTATTGGTTTGGTAAGTTGGTTGGGTTGAGGCGAATTGGCCGGTATTTTTTTATACCGGCCTTTTCGTATTTTTATATTATCTTAAATGACACTGTTTCCAAAAACAGTATGCAACATGGCATGGATGGTCCGATTATTCTAACGTCAAGAAGAGTGCTTCTTAGTGAATTTTACATGCCTGCTCACAAAGGATTATCCAATTATGCGACGAACTATCTCGTTACTTGTTTAAGCACTGTTGCATTATAGATATATTATTAACGGATCTTCTATGAGTGAGTACTATAAAAATCAAATAAGTGACAGTGGCAATCATCAATATTGACAATGAATTTGCTTTTATATTTTAATAAAATAAATAAAAACCCGCAATCTTTTCAGATAGCGGGCGCAGAGCTGCTATTTAGCTTAAATCAGAAGTTGAAATTACTGATAATCATGCCTTTTTCAATTTTTCAGATACTGCATCCCAGTTTACAACCTCCCAGAATGCCGATATGTAGTCGCCGCGCATATTCTGGTATTTGAGATAGTATGCATGTTCCCAAACATCCAATCCAAGTATAGGTGTCCCTCTTTCGTCGACAACATCCATCAACGGGTTGTCCTGATTTGGTGTTGAAGAGATTTTAAGTTTGCCGTCCCTGACCAGCAACCATGCCCATCCTGAACCAAAGCGGGTTGATGCGGCTGATGAAAATTGTTCCTTGAATTTACCAAAGGAACCAAAAGTACTGTTTATTGCCGAAAGCAATTCACCGGAAGGCTGCCCTTCGCCTTTTGGGCCCATTACCTCCCAGAATAGTTGATGGTTGTAATGTCCACCCCCATTGTTCCTGATTGCTTCAGAATATGATGAAACTGATTTCATAATATCTTCAAGCGATTTGTCGCTTCCTCCCAATCCCTGGAGTGCATTGTTAAGGTTATTGACATATCCCGCGTGATGCCTGCTGTGATGGATCTCCATTGTGCGTGCATCAATGTGGGGTTCAAGGGCATCATAATCATAGGGAAGGGAAGGGAGTGTGAATTTTCCTTCCTGGTTGTATGTTCTGTCTGATGAATTACCATCACTGGCATATACAGTTCCTGAGATCACAGGTGCGGCAAAAATGCCACCCAAACCCATCAGGCTCGTTTTTAAAAAAGTTCTTTTATTCATAGCTGTTAATATAAAAATAGATTTAATAAGGATTATCCACTCTGAAAAACAACAACACAAATTTGCTTTTGTTCAATACAGGCTTCATGTCCGGAAAATCATTACAGGATACATATATCATTAACAGATTAAAATGGACTGATTAATTGGAAAATTATCATTTTGACTCTCCTTAATCAGTGATTTGGGGCTGTTAATTAAATTTATGATGTTATTCATGTAATTACCTATAATAAACGTAACCTATGGGTGTTAGACTTCGTTAACTGAAATAATGCATCATTAAGGATATTATAATTTTATGCTTGCCTGGCTTACTTTGAATTTGAAAAATTTTGCCCGGTGGGATTTTGTGGTGCCTGGACAAATTTAATTGTCAGATAAAAATATTCTTATTTATATAAAACTTTAAATAACGTACATGTAGCTATTATAAACAAAAGATTTACTTTAATTTTTTATTTTTATTAAGGTTATACTGTTTCAGTTTTATTTACTATTTTGCTTTGATTTTGATATGTTAATCCTCCTTAAATATAAAATTAAAGTGTTCAGGAGATTATATGTGTTATTGTTTTTACTGATGTTATCAACAGGGATTTATGCCCAGGATCCACAGTTTTCACAATTTTACGCCAATCCCCTTTACCTTGCTCCTTCTTTTGCCGGACTTACTGATGGCAGCCGGATCGGTGCCAATTACAGGAATCAATGGCCCGAGTTGCCGGGACAATTCGTAACATATACTTTTTCCTACGATCACTGGTTTGACCATTATAACAGCGGAGCAGGCATTTTATTCATGCAGGATCAGGCAGGTAGCGGAAATTTACGTACCACCAATATTGGTGTTCAATACTCATACGACTTCCCGATTAATGTAGAATGGCACATGAGGCCGGGGGTTCATTTCTTTTACACTGAACGTGCCATAGATTTTGAAAAACTGATCTTCAATGATCAGATTACTCCGGGAGGGCAACGGCCTGGCACAATTGAAATTCCACCGCTGAGTCGCAGGGGTGGTGTCGATTTTTCTACTTCTGCCATGGTTTATTCAAGGCAGTACTGGTTTGGTGTTGGAGTTGATCACCTGCTCAGGCCAAATCATTCACTATATGAATTCGAAGGTGATGAAGCTTCAAATGCCTTTGTTCCCGTCAAATACTCGGCTTTCGGTGGCACTAAACTAAGCAGGGGTGGCAGAATAAGAACCCGGCTTGAGGAAAGCCTCCAGCTGGCTTTTCTTTACAGGAAGCAGGGTCCTTTTAACCAGCTGGATCTTGGGATGTACTGGTACAGGAACCCTCTTGTAATCGGAGCCTGGTACCGGGGGATTCCCGGCATCAGTTCGGGAGGTCAGGATGCTGTAATTTTCCTGTTTGGCTACAAAGTCGAACAGTTCAATATTGGTTACAGCTATGATTTTTCCATTTCCCGTTTACTTGGCTCTACTGGCGGGGCGCATGAGATATCGCTCACTTATTCATGGACCTCCATCAGAATACCCAAAAAGCCCAGGATGGTGCCGTGCCCGGAATTTTAAGGTTTTTAAATTATTTAGTCCCCGGGCCTAATTTTACGGTTGTGAAATCAATAAAAATCTTGTAGGTTTGTAAACTTTTCTTTCAGAACCTTTTTGAAAGAAACAAATTACCCTGTTCTTTGTGAACCGGAGAGTGTATTATAATAAACTGAAAAAAAAATGAAGAATGTATCTTTAGTTATTAATATCGTGCTTGTATTAGCTGTTGCCGGACTTTATGCTCTGCATTTTACATCCCCTGATATATCAGAAGAGATAGCCGAGTACGAGGAGAGAGGTGAATTTCAAGGCTCAATGGAGATTGTGTATGTAAATTTTGATACATTGCTTAACAGCTATGACATGTTCTTTGACTTGCAGAAGCAATTTCTTGAGAAGCAACAGAAGATGGAGGGGGAACTAAATACCAGTTCCCGTTCATACGAACGTCAGGTTGTCGATTTTCAGGATAAAGTCCAGAAAGGTCTTGTTACCCGTTCGCAGGCCCAGGAACTGGAAATGCAGATCATGCAGGTACAGCAGGATCTTATGCAGAAACGTGAGGAGTATTCCAGGGAACTAATGGAAGAAGAGCAGGTCATGAACAGGCAGCTGCAACACAGTATATACGAATTTCTTGAGGAGTACAACCAAAGACATAACTACCAGTATATTTTAAGTCACTCATTCGGTGGACCCTTTTTGTATACTGATAAAAGTCTGAATATAACGAAGAACGTTGTTGATGGTCTGAACCAGAAATACCGGGATAACAAGAAGTAAAGCAGAGCCGGTTATGGGTTTTGCCTCGTCATATCTATCCAGACATAGTTATTACAGGCCATTTATTTCCGCGGACCCGGTCCGTGGAAATAACCTGTCGGTAGTAATACCATCATTTAATGAACCTGATATCCTTACTTCATTAAATTCCCTGTATGAAGCCAGGCGACCTTCATTCCCCCTTGAGGTTATAGTAGTGGTCAACGCACCGGAGACAGCCACAGCCAGCCAGATTTTGCAAAATAAAATAACAACAGAGTCGGTTCGTGAATGGAGCAACAGTCACAACACTGACGGCTTCATGGCCTACGCCATTAATCCTCCTCCTTTTCCCCGGAAACATGCAGGTGCCGGTTTTGCTAGGAAAACCGGGATGGATGAGGCTGTTCACAGGTTCAATTTGCAAAATAACGAGCAGGGCATCCTAGTTTCTTTCGATGCAGATGCTGAATGTGACAGTAACTATTTTACTGAATTGGAAAAATGTTTTTCCGGATCACAGTGCAGTGGTTGCACAATCTATTTTGAGCATCCTGTCTATGGGGACAATCATCCGGAAGTTGTATATTCAGCAATAACCCTTTATGAGCTTTACCTCAGATATTTTCTTGAGGCAACAAGATTTTCAGGTTTTCCCATGGCATTTCATACAGTTGGAAGCTGTTTTGCAGTTAAAGCCGGAATTTATGCCGGGCAGGGTGGAATGAATCGTCGCACAGCAGGAGAGGATTTTTACTTTCTCCAGAAAATAATACCGCTCGGAAATTTTACCGAACTCAATACAACCCGGGTAGTTCCCTCACCCAGAGTATCTGACAGGGTTCCATTCGGCACCGGGGCTACAATCAGACGTTTTGCAGAAGGATCTCAGTCAGATCTTTTTACATGGCCGGTACAATCCTTTGATGATCTCAGTTCGTTATTCCGGATCATACCCATCTTTTACCAGTTAAAGGAAGAAAAGGTGGCAGATTTAATTGAGAAGCTGCCGGCGGGTTTGCATGACTACCTGAAGCAGAATAACTTCACCCTTGCAGTGAATCAAATGAACACCCATTCAGCAAATCCTGATACATTTAAAAAAAGGTTTTATACATGGTTCAATGCATTCAGGGTTCTTAAATACCTGAATTTTGCAAAAGAGTTTTACCGCGAAGACCAGGAAATTGTCACCGCAGCTGCCGATTTGATGTTACGGATGGGAATTGCTCCGGCTGCCGGAAAAAAAGAATTATTGTTCCAGTACAGGGAAATGCAGAGAAGCCAAACCTGGAAATACTGAAAGCCTGACAAATAATTACCTGTCAGTACTCAGCAGTACCAGTGAATAAGTTACTTAAAAGATAACCCCCAGTTATTTAATAATGCTCTGTTTTGCGAATATCCCTGCAAACTCATGGAAAATCCATGAAGACACACTCATAAGAGTCGTCAGGGGATACAGTGAATGAAGGTGCCAGGTAAGCGGGGTATCATTTACTCAAACTCAATTATAAAAATCTCCTCATTCTCACGCTTCATCAGGTACTGTTCCCTGGCAAATTTCTCAAGGTTCTCATTGTCAGTTCTCAGTTCGTCCATCCTGATGGAATCTTCCATGATCCTCTGCCTGAAATACTGCTTGTCCCTTTCAAGCTGGCGTATGTTGCGGTGACTGATATAGCGGTCTACCAGATTGTTCTGGTCAAAAAAAAGTATCCATACGAAAAAAACAAGTAGTGCTACTATATATTTGTTTTTCAGGTAGGGGACAATCTTTTTCCAGAATTTCATGCTGTTGCAATTAATATGGTATTATGCAAAAATATAATAAATTGCCTTGTAACCCATTAAAAAACGACCCTATTTATCAACACAATTTGCAGTTGCATCTAATCATCTTCCAGATGTGGATACCGGTAATCTTCCGGTGGTAAAAAGGATTCTTTTATTGTACGGGGTGAAACCCATCGGTTAAGGTTGAGAATAGTACCAGCCTTATCATTCGTGCCTGATGCACGTGATCCGCCAAATGGCTGGTGACCGACTACCGCGCCGGTTGGTTTGTCGTTTATATAGAAATTCCCGGCAGCATTCCTGAGTTTTGATGAAGCAATGTTGATGGCATTCCTGTCACGTGCAAACACTGCACCTGTAAGTCCGTAAACCGAAGTGCTGTCAATTAGATCCAGGGTTTCATGGTATTGGTCATCTTCAAAGACATGTATGGTAAGCACTGGTCCGAACAACTCATGTATCATTGTGAAATAGCACGGATTTTCGGTCACAATAACCGTAGGCTCGATGAACCAGCCTTTGGAACTGTCATAATTTCCTCCGGTGATTATTTCAACATCACTGTCCTTTTTCACCTTGTCTATTACCTTTACAAGTTTGTTAAAAGCATTCTCATCGATTACAGCAGTAAAGAAATTGCTGAAATCTTCAGGTCCTCCGGTTTTAAATGAATTTATCTGTCCTAACATGTGATCCTTTACTTCTTTCCATATTGACCTTGAAATGTAGGCCCGCGATGCTGCAGAGCATTTTTGACCCTGATATTCAAACGCTCCCCTTGAAAGAGCAGTGGCCACCTGACCCGGTTTGGCAGAAGAGTGTGCCAGAATAAAATCCTTGCCTCCTGTCTCTCCAACAATCCTGGGGTAAGAGCGATACCTTCCTATATTGTCGCCTATAGTTTTCCATATCTGCTGGAAAACTCCGGTAGAGCCAGTGAAATGTATACCTGCAAAATCCCTGTGTGAAAATATCAGATCTCCGGCTACCGGTCCCCCGACATATACTATATTAATTACCCCGTCAGGTAATCCGGCTTCCCTGAGCACTTCCATTATAATCCAGGCAGAATATATCTGAGTATTGGCAGGTTTCCACACCACAACATTACCCATCATGGCAGGGGCAGTCGGCAGGTTTCCTGCAATAGCAGTAAAGTTAAATGGGCTCAGTGCAAATACAAATCCTTCAAGGGGCCTTTGCTCAAGCCTGTTCCATGTCTCGGGCGAGGACTTGGGCTGTTTCATAAATATTTCTGTCATATACTGGACATTATACCTCAGAAAATCTACCAGTTCACATACAGCATCTATCTCCGACTGGTACACAGTCTTAGACTGTCCAAGCATAGTTGCAGCATTGATTTTTGCCCTGTAAGGGCCCGCGATAAGAGCCGCAGCTTTCAGAAAGATTGCAGCCCTGTCTCTCCATGGCATCTCAGCCCAGGAAACACGAGCCTTTAGTGCCGAATCGATTGCCATGCTTACATGTTCACCAGTACCCTGGTGGAATTGACCCAGAACATGGGAATGATCATGAGGGGGGTGAATTGATACGGTTTTGCCGGTTCTAATTTCCTTGCCGCCAATAAACATTGGGATATCTGCTTCATATGACCTGGCCCGCTGTATCTCCTCAATTAATTCCTTTCTTTCCGGAGAGCCTGGGGAATAATGAAGCGGAATTTCATTTACTGCTTCAGGAACCGAATATAACTGCTGCTGCATTAAATTATGGTTTTAATTGTTTGATAATTAAAAATCAACTGTCTTCAACAAACTGTTACTTTTTGGATGGTATAACAATAAAGCCCTTTATTTGTTGAAGCTTCAAAGGAACCCGCAAGGAGCTATGCTTTTTACATTTAAGCTTAGTAGAAGTTAAACAGCTATATCCTCGTGCTGTTTTTTCGAACTATCATATGCATAATGTGATAAAATCAAATTATTCTAATGCGGAAAAAACCCTCCAGGTAATTTTCTTGTAAATCTTTGATTATTAATACCAGTTTTAATTAAAAACAGGCGCGGAAAAAACAAATGTTTTATCCGCAGTTTCATGCTTCAACCAATTTAAAAACTATTAGCAAAAGAGTATCCTATCAAAAGCTTAAACTATAACTAACCGATGGCATTATTGGGAAAAGACTGAAACGATAAAGCTTTGGTGAACCTTTTTCAAATCTGGTAAAGTAGAAGTGAGGGTTTCTACGGTTATACAGATTAATTATGCCAAAATCCCACAAACCTGTCCTACTGTTCTTCTTTCTTGTCCAGGATAACCCAACATCGGCACGATGATACGCTCTGTCACGAAAACCGTTTACTCCTTTATAAATAAATACAATACTCCCATCCAGATCTTCATATTGCTCATTGGGAAAACTGTATGGAAGACCTGTTCCAAAAACCCATGTGACTGCAATACTTATGTTATCGTTAATCTTCTGGTTATAAAGGGTAGAAACGCTAAACCTTCGATCATACTTAAAAGGGAATTTTTCTCCGTTATTAATATCTTCAAATCTTCTGTCTGCTTTTGCCAGCGTTGCGCTGATCCATCCTGTTGAAGAACCCTTATGCTTTTGATACAGAAACTCTATACCCGTTGCATCTCCTGTTCCATTACCTGCAAGGATTTTGGCAAAGTCATTACCCAGAACATAAGACATCCCCTCTCTTAAATCAACCAGGTTTGACATATGTTTGCGATAAGCTTCAAATGATGCTTCATACATTCCGTCGTATGAAACAAGACTAACCCCAAATGATGCCATCCTGGTGGTCGAAGGCGGGGCCTGTTTACTGGAAGGGATCCTGTAATCAGTAGGCATTCCTGCACCATTGTTCGAAACTAAATGGAAATGCTGGTACATATGAGAGTATGATCCTTCTAAAGAAATGCCTTCAGCCAAACGTCGTGACAGGATTAATCGGGGTTCATAATAAAGAAAATCTGTATCAGAATAGTATATTTTACTTGCACGGATACCTGCATTTAAACCAAATCCATAGAAATCGCTCAGGATAAATTCACCGTAGATATTAGGGTTTAGCGCCTTGCTCGAGGGATAACCGGTAATTTGAGATTCACTTCTTACTCCTGAAATACTTTGGTTTATCTGTGTATGGCCTGGATGATAAGTATGCATAACAAGAGCACTCCCAAGTAAAATGCTTATTTTTTCATTTACCCTGAAATCGAAATTAAACTTGATAAAGTCATCACGTAACCATGATTCAAAACCTGAATCTAAGTGAAAACTTTCCTGTGAACTGAGGTCAATATCAGAGTTCTCTTTATAAGCATACCTTGTTGAGCCTGCTATTATGTTCAGCCATGCTCTCTGGTTAACTATGCGGTTATATCTTAGTGCACCGGAGAGGTTACCCCACTGGTTGTTCAGTTTTGACGTAATTACTTCATCATCCTTTGTTTTAATTCCCAGTTTATCGCTTCCATTGTAAAGACTCAGGAATAATCGATCTTTTTCCGATAGGTGGGTGTTAATTTTCAAGTTAAGATCATACATGCCATAGCTTTGATCTATATCCCATATCCAGCGCAAAAAAGGTATTGTGTTCCTTCGGTATGAAATAAGATAGCTTGACCTGTCTTTAACAATTGGCCCATCGGCAGAAACTTTTGAAGTCAGCATTCCCAAAGTGACAGATTGCCGGTGATTGCTCATGTCACCATCCCTGGTATGAATATCAACCACCGAGGAGAGCCTTCCGCCAAACCTTGCAGGAAATGCCCCGACATAAAAGTTTGCGGACTTTATTATGTCGGAGTTAAAGGTGGAGGTAAAACCTCCAAGATGCGAAACATGGTACAGTGGTATATCATCCAGCAGAAATAAATTCTGATCATGGCTGCCGCCCCTGACATATAGATTGCTGTTTCCGTCGCCTGCAATTTGAGAACCGGGCGCCAGCTGAAGGTAAAGAAGCAGATCCTTCTCCCCGGCAAAAGAAGGAAGTCCCTGAAGTTGTTGAGTATTCAAACGAAATAAGGACATCTCTGGTTTTAATGCACTCCGGGTGGAATAAACATTTACTTCATCAATATCAAATGCAGATTGGGTCAGATAACAATCCAGCGGTTGACTTTTGCACGGAACTACAAGGGTGAATGGCTCATAGCCAATATAATCGAAAACTATTTCGGTTGAATCGCAATTATCTGAAACCCATAATGTATATCGTCCATAAGCATTGGTAACAGTTCCTTTACCCGAATGGGGATTAAATATCGTTGCCCCTGTAAGCACCTCCTTGCTAACCGCATCATAAACGGTTCCCGATATGACTGCATTATTGATTTGAGAGTAAGATTCATTTGATGCAACAAAAATCAGCAGACATGCACCTAATTTTAGTACTTCATTAAACCAGCTTAAATTTTTGCTCACCCTCTTCATGAATTAGTCATTCAATTGTCCTTGCAGGTAAATGAATGATTGTGTCAGTTTTAGAATATCCTGCAAAAACCCCAAACCCTCCGGTAATATTGGAATTAACTGTGACAGGAGGCGCTATACCATAAAGGAAGTCTCCCTCTACCGCATTTATTTGCTTATACAATGATGTTTTATAATTGAAGTAAGCTCTCGAAACTGTTCGCAACTCCACTTTCACATAGTGCTCAGGGAATCTGTATCCGGTTGATGGGTTCCACCCACTTGACGTTTCATACTGGAAATCAATTTTGACATTCCCGGCACTCCTTTGTATCCGAAAAAGCAGCGTTTCAGGGTCTCTGCTTCCAATTAACATAAGATCAGGGTAATAGTCTTCTCTTGTAATAATGGGATTGTATGATATTAACGACGTTGGTTTTTCATAAAATACGGTATCCTGGGTTGAGTTCCAAACCTCGGCAAGGAAAACCGCTACCTCATAAAAACTATTATCCAAATTATCAGCATAGGGATTAATTGATATACTTACCTGGTATGGAGAATCATCTTTTACAGGATGAACGGTTACGTTATGCAAACTTGCAGCATATGGAATTGTATCGGTTGCCTGTGCTGAATTTTTCTTTTTTAATGCCTCGACAGATAGCCTGTATATCCCACCTTCCTCAAATGTCAACTCGTCTGAAGAAAAAGTGGTGCGGCCATTCAGGCTTGATGGAAAAAGATTAAATGCACTTTCGCTATTGGTACATTCAATGCTCACACTGATATCATCCACTCCTGGCGCAAATGCAGTATAAGCGGGATGTGTGTAGGTTACATAAACGGAAGATTTTTCCGAAGGAGTTAAATACGTACTAACAACCAGGTTTGATTCATGAGTCTCCTTAACGTTAACTTCAACCATTTCTTCACAACCGGTTACCAGAAAAACAAAAAAGTAAAAAATCCTTCTCAATTTTAGATGGTTACTTTTTTGCCAACAGGAATCCTCTGCTTTAACATGCATGACCATAAACGAAAAGCAAGGACGATTTAGTGCGTCCTTGCTACTGTTTCGATTACCAAATTATTGGGTCGTCACTTTCTTTAATATCAAAGTTCGAGTATGTATTGGTATATAGTTCTACAGCTAATCTATAATAGCCTCTGTTACTATACGGATGGTTCATAGCCCATTCATAATTAATGTAACCCTCAATCCATCTCCATTGCTCATCAAAATGCCATTGGCAAAGCCAGCAATTTGTGTATCCCCATTTAAATATAATTCCGGAATCATCATTAGCTACGGGGAAATATTTCAATCCTAAGTATTTTCTTTTAATCTTTGCTTTATATCCAATATAGTAATTTGTTGGAGGATTGGCTTTTAAAAAACGATCTTTTTTAATAAATGATAATATTAGATCTTCTGATTCATATTCCTTTGAAAAATCGATTACCTCAATTGATATCTCAACTAAATCATTGGGATAATCTACCGTATAGGTTAACTCAGCTTCTTTTGATACATATTCTGTTTTTTGCGCTGAGTAATCTGTTTTTAACGGGTTGAGGTTTATAGTATAAATACTTAAAAAATTAGATAATATGGCAGAATCATTAGAAGAAACAAGAAGATTTACGAAACCTTTCTCACTACAACCAATTTTTAATTTATTATTAAAAACAAATTCTGATTTTAACTCCTGTTCTGCCGTATTCAATGGAGTTATCTCTTTTTCACATGATGAAAAAGAGATAAATATGATCGTAATAAAGATAATTGAACTTTTCGTTTTCATTTTTATAAACTTATTTAGTTAAACTTCGGATTTTGCAGCAATCTCCTTTTGTTGCTCCGGTCAATAAAAGGGGCTTTTTTTATATTGCTTTTTGAGTAAGAGAGTAAAGCAGAACCAAATTAAATATAGTACTCCCCATTTGTAGGACCACTAATTGTCTTTTCTTAATTGAATTAATT
>CAYQXY010000019.1:0-57454 GCA_964421595.1 uncultured Bacteroidales bacterium
GGGGCAGTCGGTCGGATAACCATGATAGTTACCCAGAAAAGACCATATAAGATTTTCATGTATCTGGTTGAACAGATCTTCTGAACATGAAAAATAGCCCCTTTCCTGAAGGTCGGTATATACTACATGGCCCTGTATATCATTCAACTCCGTTCCGTTCCCGGGAACGGTCGCTTCAATATACTGGAAACCGTGATAGGTGAGCACCGGGTGCCAGGATTCGGTGCCGTTTCCCTTTAAAATATAGCGGTCGGTCTGCGTATCTCCCGTCCATATAAAACGGCTCAATTCCTCCAAGTCAAGCGTTCCGTCGTCATAGATCCTCTCCCCGTACCGCAGCGTTATAATGCTGCCTTCAGGACCTGTTACCCTTATCCGTGCCCACCCTGTAATATTCTGTCCCAGATCAAACATCACAACACTATCATTTACCCTCCAGGAATCAACCGGAGAGATGCTGTCAATTACCCGGATCGGTGGCATAAGCTGCGAGGAGAGAATGCCGCCTGGCCCGTCAGTTACAATGGCAGGAGACCAGTGGGAATCATCAAACCCGGGTTCATTCCAGCCGGCAATTTCAAGCCGGGCATCATAAGTCTCCCCGTTATGTACCCCGTCGAATACAATGGGGCCTGTCGACATCTTCCATGTTCCGTCGCTGGTGATTATGGTTTTTGTTCCGTCAATACCGGTTACTACCAGCTGGCAAAGCAGTTTCGGAGAACCTCTCCACGGAGCCTTGTCGAAGTTCCATGCCTCACGGATATGCTGATTGTACCAGCCGGTTCCCAGTACCACCCCCAGAGCATTGGGGCCGCCGGTAATATATTCATCTACATAATAAGTCACATATTTTACTCTCCGGTCATAATGGGTCTTCACAGGATCAAGAACATGATCGCCCACCCTCTTCCCGTTAATGAACGCCTCGTAATATCCGAGTCCGCTAACATACAGTCGCGCCGATTCAATGTTTGGAGGCAATGAGAACTCCTTCCTGAAATAGGGGGCGGGCAGCAGGGGCGGGACAGAATCGTAACTTTCAACTGCTGTTATCCAGCGTGCCTGCCAGTCGTTTTCCTCCGGAAGGCCCATCTCCCAATGGCTGATTTGGCTGAAACCGGCAGTCACATCATCCTGGTCCCATGTGCGCACTTTCCAGAAGTACTGCTGTCCGGACAAAAGAGATGCGCCCTGAAATGGAATGTACAATGATTGCGAAGAGATGATTTTTCCGCTGTCCCAGATATCTGCTTCATCCTCCTGCAGCTTTTCATGGGTGGAAGCTACAATTACCTGCCATGCCGTTTGCCGGAAATCCGCCCCCTGGTAAGCATGTTGCCAGCTGAAACGGGGATGCATGTTATCAAGTCCAATGGGATTTTCAAGATGATCGACAGAAAGGTTAACCGGCACCGAAGAGTTACCTTCTTCGCATCCCTGGCCGGCCAGGAGTAAAAACAAAAAAGAATATAACAACAACCGGTATATTGTAAGTTTCACCATGGTTTAAGTTTAAAGTTCTGCATGATTTTACCGATACAATATACCAAAAATTAGATAATGGTATATAAGTTACCCAATAATAACTCACCATAGGGGTCCCGACATAAAGGGGTATCAATTCTATTTCCTTAAAGTTGGCAATATTGCGATGTATGTGGTTGTCAGGTCAACTTTTCAGGAAATATTTAACTGGCTTTTTAATTTTTTGGTAAGGCCATTAACAACAAGTTCGTAGGAATGGTCTATCAGCTCAAAAATGAGGTCGCGCCCCAGGCTGCCGTCAAAATAAATGGTGTTCCAGTGCTTTTTATTCATATGGAAACCCGGCCTCACAGCCGGATAACTCTCCCTGAGCTCAATTGCCCTGGCGGGATCACACTTTAAATTTATCGACCCGCCGGTATCGAGCGAGGTAAGGGCAAAAATTTTTCCCATGACCTTGAAAACCAATGTCTCTTCGCCGAACGGGAATTCTTCAGTGACGCCTTTTTTTGACAGGCAATACTCTCTGATCATTTCGATATCCATACTCAACTCCTTACAGCAGGGTAGAATGCATTTTCAATATGCGTCAACCTATAATTTACACCATCTTCAAAAACAATTGTAATAATGTCAAATCGTATCTCAAGATTCATGTTACTTTGATAAATATAAGCATTGGCAGCCCGAATAAGCCGTTTTTGTCTCCTGATATCAACAGATTCCTGGGGAAACTCAATGAAATTGCCAATACGGGTTTTTACTTCAGCTATAACAAGTGCTTCATTATACCGGGCAATAATATCAACCTCAAGCCTGCCGCAGCGCCAGTTTCTCTCAAGAATCTCATATGAATTATCAGACAGAAAGCTGGCAGCGATGTCCTCTCCGCGGCTACCAAGTATGTTATGCTCTGCCATATAACATTAAATTTATTCGGGATAGCTTAGTGAAAAGGTATCATCTCCAACGCGAAGCAATGCCTGGCGGCCAAGGATCAGGGGGAGGTTCGCCGACTGGTGGCCGGCCGGAAAGCCAAAACAAACCGGATACCCATATCCCGAAACAGCCTGGCTGATTATTTCTTCAGCATTAAACCCGAAGGGAACTTTATTATCATTCATATCAGTCATACCACCAACGATCAATCCACTTATAACTCCCAGCACACCGCTCCTTGAGAGGGTCCAAATCATCCTGTCTATATGATAAAGATATTCACCAACGTCTTCAATAAACAGGATCTTTTCATAAAAATCAATTTCTGAAAGAGAACCGGAAAGGCTGCATAGAACCGAAAGATTTCCTCCTGCGACTATTCCGCTGGCCTCGCCTTTAACCGATAACGGATGAACCGGGAGGTCGTAAACAGGGATCTTCCCGAATAAAGTTTCCTTTAAAAGTTGCAATGACAATCCACTCGGGGGTTGTTTCCTGCCCGGGGCCATTTCGGCTGCCATAGGCGAGTGGATGGTCTCTATACCAAACAAATTATTTATATGACTATGCAGGACAGTAATATCACTATAACCAACAATCCATTTCGGCTGTTCAACGAAGCGCCTGAAGTCAATTCTGTCAATTATCCTCACTGTTCCATATCCCCCGCGTGAACAAACAACGGCTTTAATGTTTTCATCATCGAGCATTGACTGAAGGTCTGCAGCCCTTTGCTCATCTGAACCGCCAAACTGGTTGTAACAGGAGTAAACATTATCGCCGGTAACTACATTCAATCCCCATTCCCGGAATATCCTTACTGAATTGTCAAGTTTACCCTGCTCAATCTTTCCTGAAGGAGAAACAATTCCGATCTTGTCACCGGGCTTCAGGAACGGTGGACTTCCCATCGTATGTCTGGCTTTAATGTCAATATCTGTAATGATCAGATTTATATGGCCCCTCTACCGGCACACCAATATATGCAGCCTGTTCCTTTGTTAGTTTTGTCAGCTTAACACCAATCTGCTCAAGATGCAGCCGTGCAACTTCTTCATCAAGTTCTTTGGAGAGTCTGAATACACCTGTCTTGTACTTGTTTTTCCAGAGATCAAGCTGCGCAAGCACCTGGTTTGTAAATGAATTACTCATTACAAATGACGGATGGCCGGTTGCACAACCAAGATTAACCAGCCTGCCTTCTGCAAGCAGAATAATGGCATGTCCCCATGGAAAGACGTATTTGTCAACCTGGGGCTTTATGGTGATCTTTTGTATATCAGGGTAGGCCTCCAGCTTATCTACCTGAATCTCATTGTCGAAATGTCCTATGTTACATACAATCGACTGATCTTTCATTTTGGCCATGTGTTCAACTGTGATAACATCCTTGTTGCCGGTAGTGGTAACATAAATGTTACCCTCATCAAGAGCCTCTTCAATGGTTTTAACCTCAAACCCCTCCATGGCAGCCTGCAACGCACAGATCGGATCAATTTCGGTAACTATTACACGTGCCCCGTAAGCCCTCATAGATCTGGCCGATCCTTTACCAACATCGCCATACCCCAGCACTACAACAACCTTCCCTGCCAGCATTACGTCAGTAGCCCGCTTTATTCCGTCTGCAAGAGATTCCCTGCATCCGTAAAGGTTATCGAATTTGGATTTGGTAACCGAATCATTTACGTTTATTGCAGGAAAAAGAAGCTCACCGTTCACATGCATCCTGTAAAGACGGCTGACCCCGGTTGTGGTTTCCTCGGAAACTCCCTTTACGCCCCTGGCCATTCGATGCCATTTGCCATGATCAAGTTCAAGATATTCACGTAAAATCCTCACAACTTCAGCTTCCTCGATACTCCCGGTGGGGGCATCAAGGACTGTGGCATCATCTTCAGCCTGATAACCCTTATGAATTAGTAATGTGGCATCGCCCCCGTCATCAACTATCAGATTCGGACCCTTTCCTCCTGGGAATGTCAGAGCCTGTGCAGTACACCACCAGTATTCCCGCAATGTTTCACCCTTCCAGGCAAATACCGGAACTCCGGCTTCAGCCATGGCTGCTGCCGCATGGTCCTGGGTAGAAAAAATGTTACAGCTTGCCCAGCGCACATCTGCTCCAAGCTCAATTAGTGTTTCTATCAGCACTGCTGTCTGAATGGTCATATGTAGTGAGCCGGTGATCCTGGCTCCCTTTAGCGGCTTTTCATCCGAATATTTTTCACGCAGAGACATCAGTCCGGGCATCTCCCTTTCGGCGAGTTCAATCTCCTTGCGTCCCCAGTCAGCAAGACCAAGGTCCCTTACCTTATAAGGTAAAGCATCAGTTAAAGTTTCCATTTTCAATATTTTTTATCAGGAATTTTATACAGGCAAAGATATAATAAAAAATCAGGGTATTAAAATCTCCCACCCGCCAATAAATTATTTAGTATTAATAAATAAAATTTACTAAAGTGAGTGCAGAAGAGTATATCAGGCATTTATTTTCCATTGAGAATTATTCATTCTCAATGGAAGAAATAAACAATTGACAGAAAGAATTTAAATGATAACTATAGATAATTTCTGTGGGGTTTTGACAAAGTGTTGCTTTGTAGCTTTTATCACTGATCCGCTCCTGTTTTTCAGCGTGTAAGAATTTGAAGTGCATCAACCTTATCCCTGGCTATCTGCTCTTTCAGCTGGTCAAGAGAAGAGAACCGCTGTTCATTCCTGATTCGTTCAACAAACCTGATGCTTATATTCTGGTTGTAAATGTCACCCTCAAAATCTATAATATGAGTCTCCATGGTTTTCTCCTTACCCTTGCTTATTGTTGGCCTGAATCCTATATTCATCATTCCTTTGTAAACCCGCTGGCCCATTACCACCTCCACCGCATATACACCATCGGCAGGTATCAGTTTGTGACTATCAAACAACTCGATATTGGCTGTGGGAAATCCAATTATCCGACCAACCTGTTTTCCCCCGACAATTCTTCCTTCAATCATATAAAGGTAGGAAAGAAGATCGCCGGCAAGTCTGACGTTGCCTGTTAGCAAAGCCTCCCTGATAGCAGATGAACTTATCCTGTGATCTGCTTCCATTACAGGTTCAAGCTGTTCAAGGCTGAAATTATAAACTGCGGCACAGCCTTTGAGATTTTCAAAATTTCCCTCACGTTTATGACCAAAATGATGATCGTAGCCGAAAACCAGATGTTTTAATCCCACACCGTCAACAAGGTATTCTTTAATAAACCTGCAGGCAGGTAAGCGGGAAAATTCCCTTGTGAATTCAAGTATTATCAGGTGGTCAATTTCATGCTTCTCAATCAGCATCTTTTTTTCATCCATGGTGGTCAGAAACTTCAGCTGACTGGTATCAGAGCCCAGCACAAGTCTTGGATGGGGCCAGAAAGTAACAATTACTGACTCCCCCTCAAGTTCGGCGGCTCTTTGCCGAGCACGGTTGAATATTGCCGCATGTCCCTTGTGCACACCATCGAATATACCTATTGATATCACGGGATTTCTCAGACGCTGCAGAATTTTTCCTGTGTGTAGTTTCAAGGTATCCTGTTAATTTTTAAGTTCAGTGGCATATACAATGATTGATCAGATGGTTGATCACCCATGATAATCAGATTTGGTATAACTGCTAAAATAATACATTTTTCCTTACCGCAACAAAACCTGCCAGGTTGGTTATAGTATTTGAGATCAGGTAAGGGAGTCAGTGGCAGGATCATGCAATTTCAGAATCCTGCCTGCTCTTATTTTAATGTGAAGCGGTGAATTGTTTTTGAGTAGAATTCTTCGCCTTGATCGAGGACTGTTGACGGGAATTCGGGCTTATTAGGTGAATCGGGGAAATGCTGGGTCTCAAGGCAAAAAGATGTCCTGAATAAATAAGGTTCTCCGCGTTTCCCGATCTCCTGGCCATCAAGGAAATTGCCTCCGTAAAACTGTATGCCAGGCTCAGTTGTATAAATATCCATCATCCTGCCTGAGTCAGGATGATAAACACTTGCCGCAAATGACAGATCGCCGTAATTGTCTTTAACCAGCACGAAATTATGATCGTAGCCTTTGCCATACAGCAACTGCTGGTTTATCTGGTCAACTCTTTCACCTATCGGTGTGTACTCTCTGAAATCGAATGGTGTACCTTCAACAGGTTCAATCTCGCCGGTAGGGATAAGGGTTTCATCAACCGGTGTAAAATTTTCTGCATTTATTTTAAGCACATGATCATTTATTGAGTTGCTTCCCTCTCCTCCGAGATTGAAAAACGAATGACTTGTCGGGTTAAGTACTGTTTTCCGGTCAGTTGAAGCATGGTACTCTATAATAAGCTCATTTTCATCGGTAAGTGTGTAAACCACCTTCATGCTTAGATTTCCCGGATACCCCTCTTCCATATGAGGAGACAGGTAGGTAAGTTCCAAAGTATTGGTCGCCGTCAATTCAGCATCCCATATAACATTATGAAACCCTCCCGGGCCTCCGTGAAGATGATTGGGGCCATTATTGGCAGCAAGGCTGTAATTCTCACCGTCAAGTGAGAATTCAGCTCCACCTATCCTGTTGCCATACCGCCCTATCAATGCGCCGAAATAGATCTCTCCGGAGTTGAAATACTCATCAATTGTATGATAACCGGTCACCACATCATCAAATACACCGTTACGGTCGGCTACCAGCAATGAAACGACCTTACCACCGTAATTGGTAATACCGGCCTTCATTCCATTCGGATTTTCAAGTGTAAACAGGCTTACCTGCTTGCCGTTTACAATTTTTTCAAACTTTTCAGGTACAGGAAAAACAACACCTTCTGCAATTTTCATCTTATCAGATTGACAGTTATTATTTATTATAACAAGTAATATTAACAGAATTGAAACCAAAAAAAAATCTTTAAGCCTCTTCATTGGAAAATTTTATTATTGTTAGTGTACTTTTTGAGGTGTAAAATTACAATTGTCTGACTGCATAACCAATACCTTTATTGTATTAGCAGAAATCAATAGTTGATTTAAATAGCACATCACATGCGTGAGACAACCTCCATCCCTGCAGAGCTCCCCGATTCGCCGCACATGCCGGACTGATGATGGAAGGAGTCTCCGTTAAACACTTATCTATCAGCATTTAACTGGTCACCAACATAATTTATTCCCGGTTCTGCATTTTTTCAACACAATCTGCCAGTTCAAGGTATTTTTTGTACAATTCCTTGTATATGGCTACATATTCAGGACGCGGAGAATATTCTTTTTCATACCCGCTTCCCATTGCTTTCTGTGCTTCATTAAAGTTTTCGTGAACTCCGGCGACAACCGATGCAGCCATTGCTGAACCCAGCGCACAGGTCTGTTCACTGCGAACAACAGCTACAGGCATATCAAGTACATCGGTTACGATCTGCATTACAAATTCCGATTTTTTTGCTACTCCCCCAAGTGCTATTACGCCGTCAATCCTTACCCCTTCAGACCTGAAACGGTCAATAATTGCCCTGGCCCCAAAGGCAGTAGCCTCTACAAGGGCCCTGAAAATTGCAGGAGCATCAGAACCAAGTGTCAAACCAGATACAGCACCTTTCAGCATCTGGTTAGCATCGGGTGTACGTCGACCATTGAGCCATTCAATTGCTGTAAGACTGGATTTGGAAGGATCAATTTTTTCTGCTGCCAGAGAGAGTGCAACAATCATGTTTTCTTCAAGCTCCTCCTTCAACTCATGTATTTCCGTGGCCGACAAAACAGCGGTGTTCCGGAGCATATTCTTTAGTGGCCACATCAGAAGATCGCGAAACCAGGCATAAACATCGCCGAAGGCGGACTGGCCGGCCTCCAGCCCAACCATTCCCGGAATGATCGAACCATCCACCTGTCCGCAGATACCAGCAACAAGAGTATCTCCTATTTCACCGGAAGGCGATATGACCATATCGCAGGTAGATGTACCCATAACCTTGCTCATATAATATGGTTTTATTTCACCCCCCACAGCACCAAGATGTGCATCAAAAGCTCCGACACCTACTTCAACAGACCCGGGCAAGCTGAGCCTTTCAGCCCATTCAGGTGATATCACACCGGCTGACGTATCACTTGTATATGTCTGGTCATATAACCTTTCACGCAATCCCGCCAGCAAGGGATCAAGCTTTTCCAGGAATTCCCCGGAAGGCAAACCGTTCCATTCCGGGTGCCACATGGCCTTGTGTCCCGCGGCACAGCGGCTTCTTTTTATCTGGCTTATCCCGCCAGTACCGGTAAGAAGAGCGGGAATCCAGTCACAATGTTCGAGCCATGACCATGCAGCTTCCCTCACCTCTTTATCCTCCCTTAAAACATGAAGTATTTTAGCCCAGAACCATTCGGAAGAATATATGCCGCCTTCATACCTTGTATAATCGGGGCCTCCCCAGATTTTTGCCAGTTTGTTAATCTCGGCAGCTTCTTTTAAGGCAGTATGATCTTTCCATAAAACGAACATAGCATTGGGATTTTCACCGAATTCGGGCAGCAATGCAAGTGGAACACCTTTTTCATTTACTGCAACAGGTGTTGATCCTGTTGTATCGACCGAGATACCCGAAATATTATCTGTAATGTCGCGGGAAAGGCCGGAAAGGGCATCTTTTACAGAATTCTCAAGTCCCTCGATATAATCGGACGGGTGCTGTCTGAACCTGTTTTGCAAAGGATCACAATAAAGGTTTTCTTTCCACCTTTTGTAATACCAGATTCCCGAACCGGCTTCATGACCGTTACGTGTATTAACAACCAGCGCCCGAACCGAGTCAGTGCCATAATCAAGTCCAATTACATATTTATCCATTCCAGGTTATTGTTTTGTTTTGACTTTTATTTTATCAGGGTGAAGTGATGATATTACATTGACTATAAATATATGCCCCCTTTTGAATGGTCACAACTGTTTCACGCATACATCCATACACCCATAGATTAACATTCAATTATTTATGGTCAGTCTTGTGGCAGATTAGTCCGGTTTATAAAAAACTAATCTTCCGGAACAGCAATCTTTTATTCCCCGGGGAATATATGTTAAAAATTAAAATGAACAATTACAGTTCCCTGAACATTAAAAACAGGGTACAGATTTTAAGTGTACAATATACATTTATGAGCACAGAATTCAAAAAGAATAATAAGATTATTCACCAAAAACTTTTATGTTCTCTCCGAATTTTCGCTATTTTTACTAGATTGATCCCTAAACGAAGACTTTACCATGCAAACCCCCAAGTTGATTGAAAAAGATCCCTGGTTAAAACCATTTGAAGATAAAATTGCAGGCAGGCAGCACTATGTTGCGAACATGGAAAAAGTGCTTACAGGAGGAACAGCTCTGAATGATTTCGCAAATGGTCATCATTTCTTTGGATATGTCATTGAAAAGGACAGGTTGGTTTTCAGGGAATGGGCTCCTAATGCTGAAAAAATTTTCCTTACAGGAGACTTTTCCGGGTGGGTTGACTTAGATGACTATTCCTTCCACCGAACGAAGAACGATGTATGGGAATTAAGCCTTGACAAGGGTTTTATAAATCATGGTGATCTGTACAGGCTTTCAGTGCACTGGAATGGGGGAAGAGGCGATCGTATCCCTGCTTATGCAAGACGGGTTATACAGGATAACAATACCAATATTTTCAATGCCCAGCTCTGGAACCCCGAAAAACCATACAAATGGACAAACAAGACACCAGACCTCTCAGGCCAGAGCCTTTTAATATATGAAGCACATATTGGCATGGCTACCGAAGAGCAAAAGACCGGGACTTTCAATGAATTCAGGGAGGAGGTATTGCCATATATTTCAAAGGCCGGATATAACGCAATCCAGCTTATGGCCATACAGGAGCATCCTTACTATGGGTCTTTTGGTTACCATGTATCAAACTTATTTGCAGTTTCATCACGGTTCGGCAATCCTGACGAACTAAAAAAGCTGATTGATGAGGCTCATGGAATGGGTATTATCGTAATTATGGACCTTGTCCATTCCCATGCAGTGAAAAATGTGAACGAGGGCCTGGCTGAAATGGACGGTACAGGATGGCAATATTTTCATTCCGGGGGACGCCGTGAGCATGTAGCCTGGGATTCACTTTGCTTTGATTATGGAAAGCCCGAAGTTGCCCATTTTCTGCTTTCCAATTGCAAATTCTGGCTTGAAGAATACCATTTTGACGGTTTCCGTTTTGATGGCGTAACCAGTATGCTGTATCTGGATCACGGACTCGGCCGCAGTTTTAACGGATATGATAATTATTACGACGGGGGGCAGGATGAAGATGCCATTGCATATCTGACCCTTGCAAATAAGCTTATACACTTGGTGAACCCCTCGGCTGTTTCCATTGCCGAGGAAATGAGTGGGATGCCGGGGCTGGCAGCACCGGTAGCAGACGGGGGAGTTGGTTTTGACTTCAGGCTTTCAATGGGTATTCCCGATTACTGGATCAGACTAATTAAAGAATGTTCTGATGAGCAATGGAATACAGGCCAGATTTTCCACGAACTAACCCAGAAAAGGAGTGAAGAAAAAACGGTTAGCTATGCTGAATCTCATGATCAGGCACTTGTTGGAGATAAAACAATTGCTTTCCGGTTAATGGATAAAGAGATGTATTACAGCATGAGCAAGACATCACAATCAACCATAATCGACAGGGGGATAGCCCTTCATAAACTCATAAGGCTTATAACAATTGCTACTGCAGGAGGTGGTTACCTTAATTTCATGGGCAATGAATTCGGCCATCCCGAGTGGATAGATTTTCCGCGTGAAGGCAATAACTGGTCATATTTTTATGCCAGGAGACAATGGAGCCTGTCCCGGGATGCTTCGCTCAGATATGAGCATCTTGGGAATTTTGACCGCAGCATGATTGCGCTTATCAGGAATCAAGCTTCATATTATACCTGTGAACAGCATCTTATACATTCTGATGAGCCGGACCAGGTTATGGCATTTACCCGGGGGTCATTGCTTTATGTTTTCAACTTTAATCCCGCGGTCTCCTTTTCTGATTATGGGATAAAGACAGCACCTGGCAGATACCGGATTCTTCTTAACAGCGATTCATCCGATTATGGAGGATTTGGCAGGGTTGATGAAAATATTGATTATATGACCGGATGGGATGGAAAGGTTAATTCACCCCACTATCTGAAAATTTATATTCCAAACCGGACTGCAATAGTATTTGAAAAACAGAGGACTAAGAGTGTTTATTCCAAAAAAAGCAGTTAGGTACTCAACTCTTTAATCAAACACTTGTCCCTGTCTGTATTTAAATTATAGCCAGCTCTGATTTCAAAACCCTGCGGTTACCGAGCTGGTTAATGGCCGTTCGAAAGTTTCAGGCAGAAGACACATAATAAACAAGGGCTGAGGGCAATTACTCCGGGAGAAGTATAGTAAATCCTGCAAAACCAATTCCTCCATAAAAACCCGCACCCTCTATTGTGACAATGATCCGGTCAGCTCCCTGAGGAACCGGGAACTGTACATTGATAACCCCATCATCTCCCGACACAAGATCGGGATCCCAGTGAACAGTTCTCTGCCTGTTGCTTCCGCTGGAATTGCCCGAAGGCAATAAATCAGAATAGAATTCCTTCGGGGTATGGTATCCAAGCATGACTAATTCCCTGACATCATCAAATCCCTTGTAACCAGGCCTTCTCGAATAGGCAAGAATGACACCTGCCCCACCCCTTATTCCGAAAATAGCTGCACGTGGCCCACGGAATATCTCGATGCGCTCTACATCGCCTGGAAAAAGATTCAGAAAAACATCGCGGGTAACGAACATACCATCGACCATAAAACGTGGTTCATTATTGAAATATATACTTGTCTGCCCCCTGAAACGAAACTGGTTCCCGTCAAAACTTAGTCCCACAGCTCTGTTCCTTAATACATCAAATAAAGATCGCTCTACCGAAGCTTCGTGATCAATAAAAATAGTTTGGTCAGGAACCCCGTATAATTGCGGACTCACTTCCCGGTCATTAAGGTTCCCGGTGTTTGTCAGCGATAATCCGCGAACTCTTTCCCAATCCTCACCCCTGTCAGTTATCTTTTGTTCCCTGGTAAAGGGTCCAGGCTTATAATCAAAATCGCGGCCATCATCAATTTGAAGCTCCATTACCGGAGGATAATTACCCGGCAGTCTCCTTGTTGAGAGTTCGATGTCAATAATTCCATTATAATTAAGCCCATCAAAAATAAAATTACCATTACGCATGGTATTTGTGGTGTAAACATTATTATGGCCACTTTTGACCTCAAGACGAACAGGGTAGTTATTCAGCGATTCATCTTTTGCAGGATCGAGAAGCTTTCCTGTTATATACAAACCTGCAAGAGGTTCATACCTGATATCGGGAAAATCTTCGGCAATGACATTCTCCCATTTAAATCTTCGCCACCCAAATGTCATCAGTAATTGATCGGCAGTAACTTCCTGTTCAGGTGCCGGGTTGATATATTGCAGGGGAGTTTCGACCATCCCGTGCAAATCTGAGTCGAGGAGCAAATAAGACATGATATCTTTGGTATGCAAAAGGGTATCGCCAATACCTGTTACTGCAGCCAGCGAAAAACTCCCTTGTATGATTTCATGATTCTCATTTATCACCTTCAGATTTAGCTCGATATGGTCCCGTCCATCAATTCTGGTAACACCTGCACTTGTATCAAAAAATAGCTCGTCATCTCCGTTTATAAATATCAATCGTTCTGCAACAGGCCTGTAGGTTTCAGTGAACAGGGTAAAATGGGCGATACCGGAAGGGAAAAGTTTTTCATCAACATTTAATTCCATTTCTCCATCAGACATATCTATAGTCTGAACATAACGGGGATGTCCCCGGGTGTGACCAACGAGAAACAGTTCACGGCTATATAATTCATTACTGCCCGAAACCCTGGAATTTATATTAATATTGATTAATCCTTCTTTCTGATCAATTCTCAGCGTATAACCCTGATCAGTAAAATCAGGCAACGAAAAACTCTGCTGTCTGCTGCCATTAACAGAAAGCCTTGCCTGATAAGAGGAACCTTTTTCAGGTTTGAACTCAAAAACACCTATACCCGAAAGATTGGTGCTTATATTAGAAATAACATTCCCTCTGTCATCAACTATTGCTCCCTCAGCCTTATGTCCGCCACCAAGTTGATCGACTACTCTAAAGGCAACCCTGTTGTTAACTCCTTCCAGAAGTTTACCGCTTTCGGGGAAAAAAGCAACTTCGTAACTGCCTTCCATCCTTTCTATTTTGCGGTTGAAACGTCTGTTCCTCCTTACCTCGCTCCTTGGAATAACATTTTCATACTCCGGATTTCTAATATAAATATGCCGGGTGAAATACATTTCTTCACTGAAATTTTTCATCCAGTCGGTATATGCCTTGATCATATAATTACCATCGGGTAAGCTCTGGCTCAACTCAATATCGCCCGAGGCCAAACCATCCTCTACATAAAGGATCCTCATATCCACGGGGTCGCCTTTTGTATTGATCAGTTCAACATAGAGATTACTTTGCCGTTTATCAAGAAGATGGGTTACACCACTGAATAAGTAGCTCTTGAACCAGATAGTCTCTCCTGAATAATACGTAGTCTTGTCAAAATGCAGATACACTTTCTGAGGTTGCAAGAATGAAGAGAAGGTTTCCAACCTGTTGTTCAGTATATGTATCGGGTTATCCTGTCCGGAAACAACCAGACATGTTAATGTGGTTGCCAGGATTACTGTAAATTTCATTCCTGCTCTCATACCCCTGGGTCTTTCAAAAGCCAAAAAAGGCAATTATCACTTTTGAGCTTACTGTTTTGATATCTGTTGAAGTAACACCAATCCTCCTCAAAATGTTTTATAAATAACCCTTATAACGTTTATATTTTTTATATTTATAAAATTAAAACTGGTATTGTAATTTAAATTCTGTTATGAATTGATGCAATATGTCAACGACCTGATAATTAACTCTATATAAAATGAGACCATCGTATTTTACCTGGCAAAAGTTTATGGTGCTATTTTTAATAACTGTAAACCATACGTGTTTAATATCAGCACAAAACAATAATGAACTTGTTCTTACAGGTTTAAAGACGGAGTACTATACAGATCCGGTTGGTATTGATGTTTTAAGCCCCCGTCTGTCGTGGCTTCTGGTTTCTGATAACCGGAACATACACCAGGCTGCCTGGCAGGTTCAGGTTGCCGGTAAAAAGGAGTCATTCACGGCAGGCAATCTCATTTGGGATACGGGAAAAGTAAGCTCGAATATTTCTGTACATAATTCCTATAGCGGACCAGCGCTTGAATCAGGACAAAGGTATTTCTGGCGGGTCAGGGTATGGGATAATAATGAAAATGTGTCACCCTGGAGTGATATTTCCTTCTGGGAAACGGGATTGCTAAATCCAGATGACTGGGAATCGGAATGGATCGAACCAGACTTTGATGAAGATATATCTGTATCACAACCGGCACCTATGCTCAGGTCTGAATTCAGCCTAAAGACCGGTATAGTGTCGGCAAGAGCCTATGTAACTGCCCACGGGTTATATGAAATGCATATTAACGGACGGCGGGTAGGACAGGACCTTTTTACACCGGGCTGGACGAGCTACCACCAGAGGCTGCAGTATCAGACATATGATATAACGGGCCATCTGCAGGAAGGTGAAAATGCCGTTGGGGTCTGGCTTGGGGATGGATGGTTCAGAGGGTACCTTGGCTGGGGTGATCAGCGTAATTCGTACGGAGAAAAGCTTGGCCTGCTTGCCAGACTGGAAATACGGTATGAAGATGGCAGTGTTCAGGTTATTAGTACCGGTGAAAAATGGAAATCATCAACCGGCCCAATACTTGAATCGGATATATATAATGGTGAAGTTTATGATGCCCGCCTTGAGAAATCGGGATGGACAATGCCCGGGTTTAATGATGAATCGTGGACAGGTGTCAGGCTCACAAATCACGGAAAACAAAACCTTATAGCCCAGCAGGCACCTCCTGTTCGTGAAATTCAGTTAATCAGGCCGCTGGAAATATTCACAACCCCGGCTGGAGACATGGTAGCCGACATGGGGCAGAATATGATCGGGTGGATCAGACTCCGGGTACGGGGCCCGGCAGGGACAAAAGTAACATTAAGGCATGCAGAGGTTCTTGACAGCGACGGGAATTTTTATACAGATAACCTTAGATCGGCTGATCAGACCAACACCTATATTCTTAAAGGCGGTGAGGCTGAAGTCTGGGAGCCACGTTTCACTTTCCAGGGATTCAGGTATGTTGCCATTGACGGATTTCCCGGCCAGCTTACAGCTGATGACCTGACAGGAGTGGTAATTCATTCCGTTATGGAGCCTACAGGGCATTTCCAGAGCTCCCACCCCCTTGTTAATCAATTGCAGCACAATATTATATGGGGTCAGAAAGGTAATTTTCTCGAGGTGCCGACCGATTGTCCCCAGAGAGATGAAAGGCTGGGATGGACAGGCGACATTCAGGTTTTTGCACCTACAGCGAACATCAATATGTTCACTGCCGGGTTTCTTACCAAATGGTTGGGCGACCTTTCAGCCGATCAGAATGAAGCGGGCAGCATACCTCACGTAGTGCCTAATGTGCTTGGCGACCAGGCTTACGGGTCGGCTGGATGGGGAGATGCCGGATTGATTGTGCCACGATCGCTATACAGGTATTTCGGCGATACAAGAATACTGGGGGAACAATATGAAAGCATGAAGGCATGGGTGGAATATATCAGGACACGTGCTGCCGCAAATGAGAAACCATATTTATGGAATATCGACTTCTCTTTTGCTGACTGGCTCTCCTACAGTACATCAAGTAACGCTCATTACCCGGGTGCATATACAGACTACCGGATGGTTGCGACAATGTTCTTTGCACATTCGACCGACCTTCTAAGGCAGGCAGCAGAAATTCTGGGCAAAGAAGAAGACGTTAAAGAATATACCGCCCTTTTTGAAAATATAAAGGCAGCATTCCAGAATGAGTATCTGACACCAGGAGGAAGAGTGATGTCTGATACACAGACAGCATATGTGCTCGCACTGAAATTTAATCTTCTTCCCTCCGAAATGGTTTCTGTGGCAATAGATAACCTCGTAGCGGAAGTTCAAAGCAGGGGGCATCTGACAACCGGCTTCCTCGGCACCCCACACCTGAATCCGGTGCTGAGCCGGTTCGGACATAATGAAACAGCATTCGACCTTTTAATTAATCAAGACTATCCATCATGGCTTTATCCTGTGACAAGGGGAGCAACTACCATCTGGGAGAGATGGGATGGTATAAAACCTGATGGTTCATTCCAGAGTGAAGGCATGAATTCATTTAACCATTATGCCTATGGAGCAATTGGTGAATGGCTTTACGAAGAAGTCGCCGGAATTCAGCCTTTTGGACCGGGATACAAAACAATAGGAATCAAACCCTCGCCAGGCGGGGGACTGACGCATGCCAGGGCAATAATAAATTCGATGTACGGAAAAATTGAATCGTCATGGGAGTTTGATAATAATCAATTCACACTTTTTGTGGAAGTTCCTCCAAACACTTCTGCAGTAGTAACTTTACCGGAGGCACTCCTTGAAGAAGTTACCATAGATGGCCAGCCTGGAAGTGAAAATTCTGTCAATGGCCTGGTTCAGTTCGGAACAGAGGTTATGGCCCAGGTCGGATCAGGGAAATATACCTTCAGCTACAGATCTGAGGAATTGTTCAAACAGGCTAATATTGAAGAGCAGGACGATATTCCTATTTTTACTATTGATAACAAAATAGGAGAGCTGCTTGCAGTAAAGCAATCACGCGAAATCATTTACAGGCATTTACCTGAACTGGCCGGCTCGCCATGGATCAGCCAGGTTATGGGATTCACCCTGAAGCAGGCCATGTTCAGTCTTCCTGAGCAATTCAGGGTATCAAATGCAGTACTTAACAGGATACAGGAGGATTTGAAGAAGTTAATTTAACCAGGTATTTGCCAATAAACTAAAGCATATTCAAGGGGCTGAAAATGCCCCTTGAAAAGCTGTTTAAATAATATGAGCTTGCTGACTGGTTTCCCGTTCAAAAATTGCATAGACTCCATCTATCAATTATTGAGTTTTGCAGTTTAAGTCAAAATGATACTCTGACTTTAAGCGGACCGGGATTATTTCACAAGAAGCGCTTCGAACTTAGCATTATAAGTATTTTCAACCCGGCAAAACATAACCGGACTTAAACCTTTTTAAGTTTCCATTTGCCCCTCTGGAACAGGATTATGCCGGCAATGGCAATTGATGATTCTGCCAGCACTATTGCAATATAAACCCCACGCTCCTCAAGTCCAAGATTGACAGCAAGGAACCAGGCCAGGGGGATCTCAAGAAGCCAGAAAAATATAAGATTAAGCACCATGGGAGTCTGTGTATCCCCGGCACCGTTAAATGCCTGAATCATAACCATGCCAAAGGCATAGAACACAAATCCGATACTTATCATCCTCAGACACTGAGCCCCTGATTCCACAACCAGCGGATCGCTTATGAACAGCCTGATAAAAAACGCAGGGTAGGTCATGAACACAGCACCAGCCAGACCAAGAAAGCCTAAATTGATCATTGCGGTCATCCAGACTGACCGAACCGCTCTGTCAGGCTGTCCTGCACCAAGGTTCTGACCAACCAGGGTAGCAGCGGCATTGCTCATCCCCCATGAGGGTAAAAGACTGAATATCATGATCCTGATTGCAATGGTGTAACCGGCAAGTACCTCACTTCCAAATATTGCGATTATCCTCACCATGATTATCCAGCTGGATGTTGCAATAAGCAACTGTCCGATACCACCTGCAGAAAGTTTAAGCAGTTTTCTGATAAGACCGGTATCAGGAATGAAATGGGCAGGTTTTAGTTTCACCCTGCTTCCTTTCCGGGTGAGGATCCAGATCTGATATAATACAGCCAGTGACCGGCCTATGGTAGTGGCAATGGCAGCACCCTTGATGCCCATGGCAGGGATTATGCCAAAGCCGAAAATAAACATCGGGTCAAGTATTATGTTGATTATATTCGCAAACCATAACACCCTCATCGATAATGCAGCATCGCCTGAGCTTCTGAAGATCGAATTTATTATAAACAGCAGCATTATTACCATATTTCCTGAAAGCATTATTGCAGGATACATATAATAACTTTCGGCTGCAGCTTGATCTGCTCCCATTAGCATCAGAAGCTCCCGGGCATAAAATATTCCGGGAATGGCAATTAATGCCGATGCAAAAACCGCCAGCAGGATTCCCTGGGCAGCAGCTGCCGAAGCACCTTCCTGATCCTTCTCCCCGGTTCGTCTTGATACCATGGCAGCAGTTGCAGTACCCAGTCCCATCCCTATTGCGTAAACAACTGTCATCAGCGATTCAGTAATACCAACAACTGCAACAGCCTCTGCACCAAGTCGTGATACAAAGAATATATCTACCACTGCAAATACAGATTCCATTACCATTTCAAGCACCATGGGAATTGATAACAGAAGTACTGCCCTTCCTATGGCACCACGGGTGAAATCCATATCTGTGCCAGCTATAGCCTCTTTTATGTCACGCCATAACTGACGGCCAGCAGATCGTTGTGCATTGGGGCTGTCAATTACAGGAATTGCAACTATTTTCTCTTCTGTTTTATTTATCGGTTGCACTTTCAAATTTTTTAATCTTGTTACTTAATTGTTTATTCTGTTAAGAACCGGGTTCATAATTTCATACCCGGGTCTTTTGCGGTGAATGGATTATTTCCTGCTGTTCGTTTTTCCAGCTAAAATTCATTGGTCAGTTACAAGCAATATTCAAAGATCCTTCACTGAAAATCATAAAAAAACCCGGTCATCATTGGCCGGGTTGAGTATTTTGCTGATACTTGAAGTTATCAATCCAAAATGACATAGCTTTCCCCGGTCACAAGGCAAATGGTCACATCTGTGAAGATGGGCAGATTTGCAGATTGTATCAGGGAAATCCTCATTTGTAAAGAATTGGTTAATAATGATACAAAATTAAAGAAAATAATAATTAATTGTTGCAAGTGCCCTTACTTTTTTTTCCAACTTTTTAACCTTTATCAGATCTTAAATAGCCATGGACTAACCCAATCTACATACAGGGAGAAAGTTATGTCTTCAATTATCCCGGAAGTCTCCTTCCGGAAGGAGGAGGTTCACTTTTGACCGTAATAGGAACCCTCTCCATGTTTACGGAAATAATGCCTGTCGACAAGGTGTTGATCAATTGGCTGCCTGTTCCCCAGAGATTCTGAACGGTATGCGAGTCTGGCAACTTCCTCAAGAACTATGGCACTTTCGAGCGCCATATCTACATCTATACCCCAGGTGAATGGTGCATGTCCGTGAACCAGCACACCGGGCATCTGCATAGGATCGATTCCCCAGAACCGCTGAATTATGGTATTGCCTGTATTAACCTCATAATCTCTACTTGTTTCTTTTTTATTCATTGGGCGTGTACAGGGTATTTCTCCATAAAAATTATCTGCGTGAGTGGTTCCGTATACCGGAATGCCCCGGCCCGCCTGTGCCCAGCTTGTAGCCCATTCTGCATGGGTATGCACTATACCGCCAATGCCGTGAAAATTCCGGTAGAGTACAAGGTGCGTCAATGTATCTGACGAAGGCTGCCATTTACCTTCCACAACCTTCCCTTCCATATCAACAACAACCATATCGTCTGCCTGCATTTTGTCATACGGCACACCACTGGGCTTAATAACTACTAGTCCGCGTCCCCGGTCAATGCCACTTGCATTCCCCCAGGTAAGAACAGCAAGTCCGAGTTCCTTCAAACTCAGATTTACCCTGAAAACCTTTTGCTTAAGTTCTTCGAGCATGATTTAACAATTTAAATTACAGCGCTGAATTATATATACGGAGTAGCCCTAAACCCCACCTTACAAAAACAAATTTCAGTTAATAATTCCGTTCCCGAAAGAAAAAAACAAATAATCTTTATCCTTTGAAAGAATTTATCAATCTTCATCAGAATAAAGTGTTGTTGCTATACTTGTTAAAAGAAGATAATTCCCATACTAAGTAGTGAACACTGATAAAACACCGATGCATTGTTCATTTTTGTGTACCGCGGTTAGCGGGAGACTATCCGAATAATTCAAATAGTATTATGAGTCAGATACATTTGTTAATACGGTGGTTGCCACAGATTGATCACACATGTTTTATTCATCTCTTTTTGAGTGCCCCGGTTAGTTAAAGATTCAGCCTAAGGTTTCAACTTATAGTACAATTCATTCCACCTGAGCTCATTTCTGAATTCACGTATTGTTGTATTCCTGTCAATGATCATATACTCTATTCCCATCATCCTTGAAAAATGTTCAATGTGCTGGGGGGTAAGAGCCAGGCTAAATCCTGTATGATGAGCTCCGCCAGCGAGTATCCAGGCCGAAGCCGATATCTTCAGATCGGGATCGGGCACCCATAATGCCCTTGCCACAGGCAGATTTGGAAGATCAGGCGATTCAACGCTTGTAACAGTGTTGACAAGCATTCTGAACCTGTTGCCCATATCAAGAAGCGTAGCATTAATTGCTTCGCCGGTAGCGACGGGGAAAACCAGTCTCGGGGGATCATCTTTGCCGCCAATTGACAGAGGATGCAGCTCCAGTGCAGGTTTAGCCGAAGCAATCGATGGGCAAACCTCAAGCATGTGAGCTCCAAGAACTTTCATCCCTGACGGATCAAGGTGGTATGTATAATCCTCCATAAATGAGGTACCTCCTTTAAGGCCGGCACTCATAACTTTCATGCACCTGAGCAATGCTGAAGTTTTCCAGTCCCCTTCAGCCCCGAAACCGTATCCCATTCCCATAAGCCTTTGCACTGCAAGACCCGGCAACTGTCTCAATCCGTGCAGATCTTCAAAAGTTGTGGTGAACGCCTTGAATCCTCCTTCCTGAAGAAAGCTAAGAAGTCCGAGTTCTATCCTGGCAGAGTACTCCAGTTTTTTATATGCAGCAGCATCGCTCGTTATTTTCCCCGAAAGGGAATAAGTTTCCTTATATTCATTAACCAGCTGGCCGGCCTCTGCATCAGTCACTCCATTCACCCTTGCAACAAGCTCACCGACGCCATAGCCTTTTACGGCCCATCCAAGCTTTATACGTGCCTCTACCTTGTCACCTTCTGTCACGGCAACATCCCGCATGTTATCTCCAAAACGGGCAACTTTCAGTGAGAGTGATTCATCACGGCCAAGGGCAGCCCTGGCCCAGATGCCAATATCTGCTATCACTTCCGGATCTTTCCAGTGTCCTGTCACCACATGACGTTCAATTCCCATCCTGGTGCATATAAAACCAAATTCCCTGTCGCCGTGGGCGGACTGGTTCAGGTTCATAAAATCCATATCTATCTTTTCCCACGGAATATCGCGGTTGTGCTGTGTATGTAGATGAACCACAGGCTTTTGCAGTGATTTTAGTCCGGCAATCCACATCTGTGAAGGAGAAAAAGTATGCATCCAGCATACAAGTCCAATACAGCTTTGATCATTGTTGGCTTCGAGGCAAATTGCAAGTATCTCTTCTGAAGTGGTAAGAACAGGCTTATAAATTACCCTGACCAGCGGCCTGAGAGCATTGTCAAATTCTCCGGCTATTTCTCCCGAATTGGAAGCTACCTTTTCAAGAGTATCCTTGCCGTACAGATGCTGACTTCCCGTAAGGAACCACAGGCATTTTTCATTTTTGTTCTGCATATGAAATTATTTATTTTAATATAGTTAACATTTAGTTTATGCCATTCAGATCCCTCCGGCCCCGGATTGATCACCCATGTAATATACATCGCTTTCCTGTGCCCTGACTATTGGGAGATTCATGCCTGCAAACTGTTTACAGGCTGTATACTACTTCAATTCAAAATGGTCGCCGCTTTCTATCATTCTTTCATACTTTTCCTTATCAAACATGTACAACCAGGCCCCTCTTTTGGAATTTACCTTATCTTTTTCATCGAGCTTCGAAAGCACATCCATTGACAGAATCCTTTTCCTGAAGTTTCTCTTATCAAGTTTACTATTGTGAATTGCTTCATACAATCTCTGAAGTTGTGTCAATGTGAAATTTTCCGGCAACAGTTCAAATCCAACAGGCTGAATCAGCGATTTCCTGCGCAGTCTTTTGATAGCCTTGTCAACCATCTGAGGATGGTCAAATACGAGTGCAGGAACTGAGTCAAACGGGAACCATTTGGCCGAACGGTTTTCTCCATTTCCGCCATTGAGCATATCTGTCCGTATTAATGCATAGTATGCGACAGAAATAACCCGTCCTCCGGGATCCCTTCCGAGGTCACCATAGGCATGTAGTTGTTCAAGATAGATATTTTTTAATCCCGTAAGGTTTTCCAGTATCCTTGAGGCGGCATCATCAAGATTCTCTTCCGGGCCGACAAACCCTCCCATAAGAGACCAGTGATCGCGACAGGGATCGATTATACGCTGGAAAAGCAATAATTGCAGCTTGTCATCATCAAAACCAAAAATAATACAATCTACTGCAACATGGAGCGTCTGTATTTCCGGGTATCTGTTCTGTCTGTTCATTTCATTTTAAAGATAAGCAGTCAAGCTCAGTTATTGATCAGCAATGACATTATCATTTTAGAATTAACCCGGAATAGACTCAATTTGAGTTTACTTGTTAAACGGGAATTTCATATTGTTAAACTTAAGAAACATAAATAATAACTGCAACTCAAATTATCGGTTTTTAATCATTCCAGGTTAATTCAAATTTTCATTCTCATCCTTAAGGTCTTTGACTTTCCTACGGCAAAAAAATGATTTAAAAAGATAAGGCGAAAAAAATATCCCATTGGTTTAAATCATCAGGCACTTTAAAATTTTCAGAAAAAACATGATACTAATCAATTCAACCAGAACTGTTATTATTACCAGAAATAGATATAAAACAATGTAATAATTCCCAGGATGATCGCAGTATGGATAACATCCCACTTATTCCAGCTCTCCCTTGTCTCCTTCTTTTGTTCCTCATTGGCCGATCCATAAGTTAATCCAACTGTTTTAGATGCATCAGCAGGTTTTGTCAGGAGTGAGACAACCACAATTACTGCAATACAAAGGAAAAAGAGATAGATTGAATAGTGCAGCCAGTTGGGCTGCAGTATGATCCTGTAAAAAAGTCCATCAGGATTGAGATGAGGTTCCATAACGTTAGCTGCCAGCCTCGTCATGCCAAGAATAAATCCGGTGAGAAGCCCCATAAATCCGCCAGCCGGTGAAGCACGCTTCCAGAAGACACCAAGAAGGAACACCGATGCAATACCGGGTGAAAGCAATGATTGCACGTCCTGCAGATAGGCATACAACACCTGGCCAATGCCGCGCATTACCGGGATCCATAAGATACCGAGTATTACAATAACTGTCGTAGCCATACGCCCGACATAGACAAGATGCTTCTCTGATGATTCAGGTTTGAATCTTTTATAAAAATCCATTGTAAATAATATTGCCGAAGAGTTGAAGAGTGAAGCAAGAGAGCTCATCAGCGCAGCGATAAGTCCGCCGATCACCACCCCCTTCAACCCTACAGGCAGCAGGTTAGCCACAAGGGTTGAAAAGGCAGCATCTGAACTGCTGAGTTCCATCATACCCTTTTGATGTAAAGCATAGGCAATAATACCTGGAATCAGAAAAATAAAGACAGGCAACAGTTTGAGGTAAGCGCCAAAAATGGTGCCCCTTCTTGCCTCTCTCTGATTTTGTCCTGACAGCACCCTCTGAACAATATACTGGTCGGTGCACCAGTACCAGAAGCCTATTATTGCAGATCCCAGAATAACGCCAGTCCACGGAAATTCCGCATCCCTGTGAGAGCGCATCAGGCTCATCATAGAATCACCATGAACGGTAACATTGGCACTGGTAATTTCCATCAGTTCGCCCCAGCCCCCAAGCTCCCTTAGTCCGACAACCACAATAACTATTGAGCCCAGCAAAAGGACCGGCATCTGGATCACGGAAGTATAAAGAACCGCTTTCATTCCGCCGACTACAGTATATATTCCAGTCACAACAACCAGTCCGATTGCTCCGATCCAGAAAAAATCTATCCCCATCCATTCATCAATGCCAAAAACTTCCTTAAAAACAATTCCTCCGGCATAGACGGTTACGGCCACCTTTGTCAGCACATAACTTACAAGTGAAATTACTGACAGAAAATTCCGGGAAGCCGGGTTATAACGCCTTTCGAGAAATTCAGGCATGGTAAATACACGGCTTCTCGAGTAAAAGGGAACAAACACCCAGCCAAGGATAAGTATCATCCATCCGTGCATTTCCCAGTGTGCCATAGCCATTCCGCTTTCAGCACCGGCACCCGCCAATCCCACCAGATGTTCAGAACCAATATTGGAAGCAAAAATAGAAGCCCCGATCACTAACCATCCTGCATTTCTTCCGGCAAGAAAATAATCGGCTGATGTCTCTTCTTTTTGTTTCATTACCCACCAAACCACCATAAACAAAAGAACAAAGAACGCACCCAGAACAATCCAGTCAATAGTTGTCATTTATTGTAATTTAAGGATTATAATTAGTGTATGTTTTACACCATAAATTTTTTATAAATCTAAGGCAATAATGGAAAAAATCAAAAAAATAGAGATTTTATTACAAAATAATTATCAAAATTATGGAGTTGGTTATAAGTATAACCTTTAGCGGAGGGCACCTTGACTATTCACCCCCGGGAGGAGGTGGTTTTAAGTTCGCTTTCTGCTGTGCATCACTATTTTTTTAAGCGCACAAACCTTTCGGGCAAAGCTCAGCCAGGACATTACTATGATAAGCTTATCCAATTCAATTTAAATTGAAAGATCCGGAATTATCTTCTAAAGATATATCCGGATCAGTCATTTTGTTGCCGGCATTTTTGTCAATACTATGCCGCTTGTGGAATAAAACAAAAGCCTATATCCAGCGCGCAAAACCCAGATCCTGGCGATGGGGCAATTCATGGTGTTTTGGAAAAACCCTTATTCCATAATGGAAAGCCCCTGCCCGGGTAGGATAGATCTGTATCCTGTAACGACTTACACTTCCTTTGGTTTCAATCAGCTTGAGTTCCTGAGCCTCTATCATGTCAACTGATCCGTTTTTGGGATGAATATCTACTACTACCTGTTCCACTCCTACCGATGAAGGATCAAGGGTCTTGAGGTCAAGTACAATTTCTCCGGTATGTTCATGCCCCAGCATCAGGGCTGTTCCGGTTGCTTCAGGATATGTTATATCAACAACCTCAATATTGTCCCACCCTCTGAACAACCGTCTTTTCCAGGCAGAGATCTGGCGTGCAAGCTCGAAATCATTATTTAACATCCTCTGTGAACGATGATGGAGTTTATTGTAAAAACGGTCTGTGTAGTCATGCAGCATCCTCCTCATTGTAAACATGGGAGCTATGTTGCTTATCGACTTTTTGACCGACTGAACCCATTTCTCAGGAATGCCATCCTTGTTCCTGTCGTAAAACATGGGAGCTACCTCATCTTCCAGCAGACCGTAAATGGTATCGGCGTCAAGTTCATCCTGAAAGTCCTGATTATCGTAAACCCTCTCTTCCGGAAGAGCCCATCCTGCACCCTCCTGGTAACCTTCAACCCACCATCCGTCAAGGACACTGAAATTCAGTACCCCGTTCATCACAGCCTTCATTCCGCTGGTGCCGGAAGCCTCCAGTGGCCTGGTAGGAGTATTGAGCCAGACATCCACTCCCTGAACCAGAACTTTGGCCAGATCCATATCATAATTCTGAAGGAATAGTATCTTGCCCGAAAACTCAGGTCGCTTGGATATGCTTACAATTTGCTTCATCACATCCTGTCCGGCCTTGTCATTTGGATGGGCTTTTCCGGCAAATAAAAACTGAACCGGTCGGTCGGGATTATTAACTATACGTGACAGTCTGTCTACATCCCTGAAAAGCAGCTGAGCCCGTTTATAAGTTGCAAAACGGCGTGCAAAACCAATTGTGAGATGATCAGGATTCAACTTTTCGCGAAGGTTTATAAAGTATCCCGGACTCTCATGTTTTTTAAACCAGGTTTCCCTTGCCCGTTCCAGAATATGATCAACCATACGGTGCCTCAATAATTGCCTGATCCTCCAGATACCTGAACTGCCCGATTTTTTGACAGCCTCCCATGTTTCAGGTAAATGCTGGTTCCTTCGGTAATCTTTACCAAGTATTTCTTCATAATAATCTTTCCACTCGCCGGCGGTCCATGTATCATGATGCACCCCGTTTGTAACATAACCTATATGAAGTTCACCGGGCAGATATCCTTTCCATAAGTCATTAAAGATATCTCTGCTGACACTGCCATGGAGGCGGCTCACCCCGTTTATCTCCTGCGACAGGTTAGCTGCAAGGAAGCTCATTGAAAATTTCTCATGAGGATCGTCGTGATGAATCTTTCCGAGATTCATGAACTCAGTCCACGTTATGCTCAGCCTGACAGGATAATGAGCAATATAGGTCCGCAGAAGACTCTCATCAAAAGAATCATGACCAGCAGGTACCGGTGTATGAGTGGTAAATAATGTCGAAGCCCTTACTACCTCAAGAGCCTGGGTAAATATAAGCTTATGCTCATTTACATACTGGTTAAGTCTTTCTATACCAATAAATGCAGCATGGCCCTCATTACAATGATAGAGTTCGGGCTTGATTTTCATCTCCTTAAGTGCCCTTATTCCGCCAATACCAATAAGCATTTCCTGTTTAAACCTGTTTTCCCAGTCACCGCCATAAAGATGATGAGTTATACTCCTGTCCTGTTCCTGGTTATCATCTATATCAGTGTCAAGCAGGAACAAAGGTATGCGGCCTACATCGACCCTCCAGACACAAGCCCTGATGGTCCGGCCGGGGAAAGCTATGCTTATCTTAACATGTTCACCATTTTCGTAACGGACAACACGTAAAGGTGCCTGTGTAAAATCCGTAGCCTCGTAACTCGCTATCTGCTCGCCATTGGCCGCAAGTTGCTGGCGAAAATATCCGTATTTATACATTAAGCCAACTGCTACCATATCATAATGAGAGTCGCTGGCCTCCTTAAGGTAATCGCCCGCCAGAACACCAAGACCTCCGCTGTATATCGGGAGACTGGTGTGGAGGCCGTATTCCATGCTGAAATATGCAATTTTAGGTCCTTTAGTTACAGGTTCATCCATGTAGGCGTGGAACCTGTCATTAACATCATCCAGTTTCTTTAGAAATGATTCATCCTTTTCAAGCTCCATCAGCCTGTTATAGCTTACTTTTTCGAGGAAGAGCAGCGGATTGCCACTTGTTTCCCTCCATAAAGCACTGTTGACAGAGCGAAAGACATCAATTGCGTCTTCATTCCAGCTCCACCATAAATTTTTTGAAAGTTCATCGAGTGCGCATAATCTTGCCGGCATACTTTTCTGAACCTGAATTGATTTCCATTTTGGTTCATGCACCTGACTGACCTTATAGACAGTAGGCACCTCTACAGGCTCATATACCGGCAACTCTTTAATTCTCGGCTCTGATTTTCTGAGGGCAATATCAAATGCCTTATAATAATATTCAATAAGGTTCTGCCAGAGAGTAATTCTGGAAATATCCCTGGTATTTTGACGTACAAGCTCGATCTCCGATTTTTTCAATGCCGAGAAAGCAGCAAGTTTTTGTGCTATCTGCCCGACAATTTGCTGATGATTGTCTTCATCCCTTTCCAGCACCTCTACTGAGGAATTGTTTCCGGGGAAGTGTTCTTTTATCCAGATACCGTAACCGGTAAGATTTGATGTTATAGTCGGAACCCTGAATGCTATACTTTCCATCGGGGTGTAGCCCCATGGTTCATAATAGGATGGAAACACGGTTATGTCCATGCCGATAAGAAGGTCGTAATAGGGCATATTGTAAATCCCATCGTTCCCGTTCAGGTAGCAAGGTGAGAAAATCACCTTAACCATGTCGCCTGGCTCATTATTTATTCCTGCCTCCCTGAGACGACGGATAACCGGATCATAATCAATATCATGCAAAGAATGGGTAAGCAGCCTTTCTTCAGGTTCACCATCGGAAGGAATATTATTCAATGTATTGATCAGGTCTTTTCTGGGCCCGATAAGGTTGCCTGGTACCAGTATAAATGCTACTATCTCTGTTTTTAATTTTCCGAATTTTTTCAGGGAAGCCAGGGAATCTATATATACATCCATTCCCTTGTTTTTCATTTCATACCTTCCACTGTGTGCAACAAACCTGACACCATCACTTACCGGGTGACCCAAAACTGCCTCGCTTACTTTTTTTAATTTTTCACGTGCCAGCTTCCTTCGTATTTCAAAATGCTCATCCGGAGGTATAAAACTATCTTCAAATCCATTAGGGGTAACAATATCAACATCTTTACTTAGAAACTGGCTGCATTCCCTTGATGTCAGGTCGCTTACGGTAGTAAAGGCATCGGCATGTTCCGCGGCAAGCCTTTCAAGCGATTGTTTTGAAATAATATTAAACTCCCGGGCCTTGACATCCACATCAAATTTTTTAAAATCCCGATACAGGGGCTGATGATTCCCCGCAAGGGATCTTCCGATAACAGTTGCATGAGTTGTAAACATTGTCGTGACTCCCGGAGCCTTGTCCCTGAGGTAAAGAACTCCCGAACCGGTCATCCATTCATGAAAATGAGCAATTGCTCGCTCCGACGATCCGGTGTTGAACCTGAGAAAACTTTCAATGATCTTGCCTGCAGCGTAACCGAAAAGTACAGGTTCTACATAATCCCAGTGGCCGGAAATTGAATCAAGTTTGTATCGCTCCCAGAAATTTTTCAGTATCTCATCTTTATGAGAAATAAAGGGGGTGAAATCAATTATTATCGCCAGGGGGTTTCCGCTCACATTCCACCTTCCGATACGCATACGCAGGCCTTCATCGGCCGCAAACTCCCTCCAGGCTACAAATAAACTCTTATCTTCTATAAATTCCGGGTTCTCTGTCTCACCCCTCCAGACATCGGGCCCTATAAGTATATAGTTACTGTTAAACTTTTTCTGCAGCAAACCTGCCTTGGTGGAGATAACAGTATGAATGCCCCCGATTTTATTGCATACTTCCCAACTTACTTCGAACAAATAGTCCGGAGTCATCAAATTATCTGACATCTTATAATGAATTTTAAATTTAAAATAAATATGACGTATTGTTATAATCCGCGAATATAATCCTTAACGGAATAAAACAGTGTTTTGTTTATACTGATTTCTTAGTTCCGGGGTTATCAGCCATTTTTTCCTGATCTGGCTGGTGATTTCCCGGGTGTTTTTTTTCCAGCCACCTTTTTTGATGCAGAACCTGCACCTTGTTTATTTGAAGCACCCGGCTTTTTGGACTTTTTCTCATCAACCGGCAAGTCTCCTCCCGATTTACCCTGAACTCTTTTAACACCTTTGGGAACCCCGTCATTCTCGCTATTTGTTCCCTCAACAGGCCCTACAACAGTTTTTTTCTTTTCTTTCAGCCTGGTTATCTCTTCCTGCAACACGGCAAGCTGTTCGTCCCGTTCCCTTATCGCCTTTTTCAACTGCGCGGTTTCCAGTTCGGTATTTCCAACCAGGTCATTGATCCGGCTGGTAAAATCGCTTAAAACATTCATATAGTTAATGAATGCGTCATAAGGGGACTCATAGGGGTTAAAATATTTGTGCACCTCTCCGTCAGAGAAAAACTTGGTCGACATATAATAAAAATGATCACTAACCTGCAAATAACGCCAGTCAGTTAGTATTTCATCATTATTGGTCTTTTTGACCATCTCGCGCAGACTGTATAGTTTTTTGAAGGCCTCGTTTTGCATGTCATTACCCAGCCAGGCAGAAAGATCCCTCTCCTCGTCGGCCCAGGAAATAGGGTAGGGAACATGTATTGCAGCAACCGGCTGAAGCCTTGCGGCTATTTCTGATGGTGTGGAAAAACTGAATTCCTTATTCCTTAAAACCAGTCCCGGTAAAGCCTTGAGAAATTCAAATATACCGGTCTCTGCCCATTGGTGTTCGCCAAATGTCTCATAATCCATGAAAAGATTAACTATCTCTTCTTTTTTATCCAGGTTTTTAAGCCATCCTACATACTTTTCGGCTGTTAAAGGCCATTCATTCCATCCCTGGTTAGAGAACCGGAAGGCAATGTCATCACTCAGCTTGTAATTTTTTAACAGCACCTTAAGCCTCGGGTTAATTGCATTGTAATATAAGTAATTCGGACTCTTCCACCCAAGAATGTGCTTTGCTCCTTCAGTCAGCATTGCCTTATAACCCATATCGGCCACCATTGCACCAATCTCATCTGAATAAACAAGTTCTGTATTCCTGAAAACTTTAGGTTTTGAACCAAAGAGTGACTCTATTCGCAAACTATGCTCTGTAACCTGACTTTTGAACTCCTCCGTATCGGCAAGCGAAACAAGTGAATGCGAATAAGTCTCGGCAAGAAATTCAACCTGTCCGGTGCCTGCAAGCCTTTTGAAACTCTCAAGTACTTCAGGAGCATACAACTCGAACTGATCAAGCGCAACCCCTGATATGGAGAAGGATACTTTGAACCGGTCACCATATTTCTCAATCAACTCAAAAATCGCCTGGTTGGCAGGAAGATAGCATTTACCGGCGACTTTCCTCATAATTGACTCATTGGAAAAATCATCATAATAATAATGTGATTCACCTATGTCAAAAAAGCGGTATCTCCTGAACCTGAAGGGTTGATGAACCTGAAAATATAAACATATTGTTTTCATGTGGTAATTCTTTATTGTTGACTTAAAACCATGTCATAGACTTTTTTAACATGCAAGGCTGAGTTTTCCCATTTTAGGTTATCCACCTCTGTTTTTCCGTATTTTTTAAATGACTCGGATAGAGCGTCATAGTGGAGGATCCCATATATTGCATCGGCCATGGCATCGATATCCCAGAAATCAATCTTGATTGCATGCCTTAGTATTTCTGACACACCTGATTGATGGGAAATGATTACAGGAACATTCGATTGCATTGCTTCAAGTGGTGAAATGCCGAATGGTTCGGAGACTGAGGGCATGACATAGAGATCACTTATGGCGAACATCTGATTGACATCCTGGCCTTTGAGAAAGCCGGTGAAATGAAATTTGTCAGTTATACCCAGGCTGGCGGCACGTCTGATCATTCTTGGGAACATATCTCCGCTGCCTGCCATAACAAAACGCACATTGGGAGCTTTCTTAAGCACCTTGCTGGCAGCTTCAATAAAATATTCCGGACCTTTCTGGAGAGTTATACGTCCAAGGAAGGTGACAATTTTTTCCTTCACCGGTTTGCGGAATTTAATGCCGTTATTTATTTCCAGTGGCTCAACAGCATTATAAACTGTTACTACCTTATCCGGATCAATGCCATATTTTTCAATAACCGTGTTTCGGGTAAGGTTGCTCACAGCAATGATCTTATCGGCAATCTCCATGCCTCTTTTCTCGATCTCAAAAACCCCGGGATTAACGCTTCCTCCGCTCCTGTCAAAGTCGGTGGCATGCACATGTATGACAAGTGGCTTCCCTGAAACAGCTTTTGCTGCAATTCCCGCAGGATATGTAAGCCAGTCGTGTGCATGAATGATATCAAATGAAATGTCATCGGCAATAACAGCAGCCACCAGGGAATAATTGGCAATTTCCTGAAAAAGATCGGGTCCGTAAGTCCCCGTGAAATTCAACTTCCCAATCTGCTCGGTATTGAAGTAAACATTGGTTCCGGCTGTGGTTTCCTTATCGATCTTCTCATACTCTTCAGGCGACATGTATGGTACTATTCGCGAATGAACCTCAAGAAAAGTCATTTCTCTCAGGAATCCCTTCATTTCCACATGCTTTTTTCTTATAGGGAAATTTCCGGCTGCCAGAAGACGGATCGTGGACTGGTCTTCGTCGCCCCACATTTTTGGTACAACAAATGTAACATCCAGTCCGGCAATATGCGACATCCCCCGGGTAAGTCCATAACAGGCCGTACCCAGACCTCCGCTTATATGGGGCGGAAATTCCCAGCCAAACATTAAAACCCTCATAGGTTACGTACTTTGATAATATAATATTAATTGTTCCATTCTAAGCAATTCAGCCACATTCCAGGCATATGAAAGTGCCCCTCCGGAATAATGAGGCGGATCGCCGTCATATAGCTCAGCGATGGATCCCACACCATGCATCTGCATGTCCTCTTCGAACCCGGCAAATAACTTCTTAATGGAGTCAACTCCTGATTTTTTATGTAACCTGAGGTGCGCCTCTGAATAATGGCCGAGTAACCACGGGTAAACTGTTCCCTGGTGTGCCGCAGAATCCCTTGATGTCCTGTCGCCTTCGTAAATTCCCTTATACAGGTGATTCTTGGGAGAAAGAGTACGCAGTCCTTTCGGAGTAAGCAATTCACCCGAGACTACTTCAAGCAAACTTTTCTTCTGGTCATTGTCAAGCGGACTATAGGGCATAGATGCTGCCAGCACCTGGTTGGGCCTTACTGACCAGTCAGTAAAACCGTCCCTTGTGTAATCTGCCAGGTAACCTCTCTCTTCATCCCAGAAATGGTTAATGAACGAACCGGCAATAAGGGAAGGAATCTCTTTCCACTTTTTAATAAAGGCAGTATCTTCATCAGCTTCCGCCAGTTTAAGTGAAAACTGAACCGCATTATACCATAAGGCATTCACTTCAACTATATAGCCGGAACGGGGAGTTACCGGCATTCCATCGACCATGCAATCCATCCATGTTAACGGAATATTTGTTTCGCCGCAATACAATAAACCATTCTCATGCATCTGGATTCTGCTGGCAATTCCATCACGTATCTTACCAAGAATATTCTTTATTTTGGTCCCATATGTTCTCCAAACAAGCTTTCGATCGCCAAGATGGTGGCTGTATTGTTGCAGAGCCCAGAAAAACCAGAGAGGTTCGTCTGCGCCTGAAGAAATTCGGTCGTCTGTTTTCGCTGAACCTGCAATGGCTTTATTAAGCACTGTAAGGCTTGAGTCCATGACAGACTTAAAGGTTTTCAGGTCACCTACGCTCAGGGTAAGTCCGGGAAGAGCTCCAAATGTATCCCTGGTTCGCTGGCCAAACCAGGGAAAACCAGCCATGATCTCGGTCTTTTTCTCCTTCCTGACAAAAAACTGCTGTGCAGAATTAAGCAGACAGTTGTGAAAAGTATTTCTGGGAATCCGTTTGGAAATTTCACTGTTGAACTTTCTCTTCAATGCGACCGGTTCAGTTTCCCTTGTACCTGCTGCAAAAACGACGCTATCACCTTTTTTCATCGGCATCTCAAAATATCCGGGCATATACAGGTCTTCCTTGTATTCATAGCCTCTCTTCTGTTCCTGGATATATTCTATGTTATAGTTCCAGTCAGGCCCGGAAATAAAATCAACTTCTTTTGAGAATTGCATGAACAGATTCGGATAGCCATGGTACATACGGGTTTTGATCCCATTTTTAACTTTTTGTGTTTTGGTAATGACATCCATATTGGCCTTGCTAAGATTATGGACATTTCTGAAAGCCAGAAAAGGCCTGAACCTAACAAGTGTGGGTGAATGAGAATCAATCATTGTGTACCTTATCAGAATCTGCTCTTCATTCTGCGCAAGCAGCCATTCTCTGGAGATAATTACACCACCAACGCGGTAGATAAGTTTTGGTATGGGATCGGTGCTGAAGTCCCTCAGATACTTATGCCCTTTGGGGTTGTAGTAATCGCCGGCATACTTGTGAATACCCAGATTAAAGGATTGATCGTGCTGAATTACAGTCTCATGCAAACCTGAAAGCAAAACATGATGACCACCATCAAGGTGTTCGAGGGGGCATACCAGTAATCCATGATATTTCCTCGTGTTACTTGCAATTATGGTAGTACATGCATATGATCCTGCACGGTTTGATCTGATCAGTTCGCGATTTAGGGAATAGGAAAGATTGATCAGTTTGGTTTTGTCAAAATTAAGATAATTCATGGGTAATACCTGTATAACATTTAACAAAGCTCAAGGGAGAGAATTAAGAATATTATCAAAAATACAAAATAAATGGGTTGTCAGAAAAGCTTATATTAAAATACAATGCAAAAATACAACAATAATTTCTGCTACAACAAGTATTATAATAAAAGGTTCGAGAGATTATGGTCTTAATACACTTTAGCGTTAAGTTAAAAAATAATTATCTTCGCATTCATAAATGAAATCATATAAAGCCCAGAATCCTTATGTATCAGCAAAATATACAACATAAATCATTAATTTCAAACAGGGCAACTGCATTTTTTTTCTTTTTAGTCCTGAGTTTTGGTTTACTGTCATGCTCATCTGAATCTGACAGTACCTATTCCATAACCGGTAAGCTTGATAATTCCTCAGGAAAAAAACTTGTACTCTACGAAATGGGTACATATGATATGATCCCTTTGGATTCAACCTTAATTGGTGATGACGGACAATTTTCATTTAACGGTGAGCTTGAACAGGTCAGGTTCATGACTTTGCATGAAACTCCATTGAACTACCTGACACTTATTGTTTTTCCGGGTGAAGAAATAAAAATATCGGCCAATCTTGAGAACCTTCAGCAAACTGCCGCAGTAAATGGTTCTGAAGAATCGGCACTTGCAATTGAGCTGAATAAAAAGATGCATAACACTATAATGAAGCTTGATTCTCTCAGCAACAGTTACAGGGATAGTTTAAACAACCCGGCAACAGATATTGAAATGCTGAGGGAGACAACCCGTGAACATTTTGAAGAAATTTCTGAGCAGCAAAGACAGTTCACTATTGATTTTATTAACAGGAATCCCGGATCCCTTGCAAGCCTTATGGCACTGTACCAGCAGGTTGACCCCAGGAATTTTGTATTGCGCCAGCAGGAAGACTTCCGGTATTATGCACTTGTCGATTCGATATTGATCAATAAATACCCTGATCTTGAATATACAATGACTCTTAATGAAAATGTGAAGGAGATGAAGTCACAGATTGCCTTAAGAAACGAGAGGGAAAATATTCTTGGTAGTGGTGCAATTGCTCCTGAGATATCATTGCCCGATCCTGATGGCGACACTATTCACCTTACCTCCCTGAGAGGCAATTATGTGCTGCTTGATTTCTGGGCTGCCTGGTGTGGCCCCTGCCGGGAAGAAAATCCGTACCTCGTGAATGTCTACAACAAATACAGCGACAAAGGCTTTGAGATCTACCAGGTATCGCTTGATCGTACCAGGGAGGCCTGGATAAAAGGAATTACTGAAGATAACCTGCAATCATGGAGCCATGTAAGCGACCTTCAGTTCTGGAGCTCTGTAGTCGTTCCATTATACAGAATTGAAGGAATACCTGCAAACTACCTGCTTGACCCCGATGGCAGAATAATTGCAAGAAATTTAAGAGGAGCTGAGCTTGGCAGTGCACTGGAGGAAATATTTGAAAATTGACTAAATTTAAAAAAGCAAATTGTTACTATGTATCCTCAAATCTTAACTACCAGTTAAATAATATATAAAATGTTATCAGGCAATGCAAGGCGCAGGTTGCCGCTGCAATCTTAATTCAATATTAAATACTAAAACATCAACCACATAATTCTGAACAATGAAGAAAGTTTTTTTGATATTGCCATTCCTTGCCTTATTTGCCTGTGGAGAATCTGACAAGCTGCGCATCAAAGGTGAAATTGAAGACGGAAAAGGCAAAACAATTTACCTGGATAAGCTTGAGGTTGCCGGGCCTGTATTAGTTGATTCACTGATTATCAAATCAGGTAACCGTTTCTCGTTCACATCAAGGATCTCTGATCCCTCCTTTTTCAGGATCAGATTTGATGACAATAACTTCATCACATTGCTGGCAGAGCCGGGAGAAAATATCCAGATAGCAGCATCGGCTTCAAACCTGCCGGGCACATATGAAATTTCCGGCTCAGAGGGTTCTGACCTTATTAAAAAACTGGATGACCGGCTGCTGATGACCAAAAAACAAATGGAGCCGCTTATCAGGGAGATAAGGAATATGGATGCAGAAACATTTGATAGTGAAGAAGTAAGAATAAATGTAGAACTCGAAGAGATCCTGAACAGCCAGCGTAATTTCTCAATCGCATTCATTCTGGAAAACATGGAGTCTCTGGCTGCTATAACAGCATTGTATCAGTATATAGACGATCAGAATTATGTTCTTAACAAAACACGGGATATACAATATCTGAAAATAGTATCGGAATCACTCAATAAAAAATATCCTTCTTCTCCCCATGTAAGGGCGCTGGTTGCAGATGCTGAAAATCAGGAAAGACAATATGAGCTTTTCCGCTTTTCGGCTATGGCTGAGGAAAAAGGACAGGTAGTCACGACATACCCCGATATAGCAATGCCAGGAACCGATGGTGATACAATTTCATTACATTCCATTCAGGAGCGTTATATCCTTTTGCTTTTCGGTTCATCCCTGAACGCTGAAAGTGTAAGGCTCAGCAATGACCTTTTACCTGTTTACAATGCCTATCATAAAAAGGGGTTCAATATTTATCATGTTTCTGTCGAAAGAGACAGGCAGGAATGGTTAAAAAATCTTGAGTTCCTGGAATTGCCCTGGATACATGTAGCAGAACTCGGTGAGGGAAGTTTCGATGCAGCACATGCCTACAACGTCCAGCAGATACCTTCCAACTACCTGATAAATCGTGAAGCAGGGGTGGTGGCCAGAAATATTACTGCACCCGACCTGAGGCGCAGGCTGTCAAGGGCACTTGATTAAACCGCACAACCTTGAGTGACAGGAAAAAAATATACTTTGCCACCGATGCGCATTTCGGTTTATCAGGACCTGAGAAAAGCCTTCCCCGGGAACGTCTATTTGTAAAGTGGCTCGACTTCATAAGAAAAGATGCCAGGGAGATCTGGTTGCTTGGTGATATTTTTGATTTCTGGTTTGAATACAGGAGAGTTGTACCAAGAGGGTACACACGTATCCTGGGAAAAATTGCCGAAATAACCGACAGCGGTATTCCGGTACATTTCTTTACCGGCAATCATGATATCTGGGTTTTTGACTACCTGCCCAAGGAGACCGGAATGATCATTCATAAAGAGCCTGTCACTGTCACTTTTAGTGGAAAGAAATTCTTCCTTGCACATGGAGACGGACTGGACGGTAAGGATCACGGATTCAAAATTCTCAAATGGGCATTTACAAATCCCGCATTCCAGTGGATGTTTGCAAGGCTGCATCCGAATTTTGCAATGTGGTTCGGGCACAGGTGGTCCCACAACAGCCGGTACTCAAAAGAGCTTATTACTCCCTACAGGGGCCCCGAAGGAGAAGAGCATATGATTTTTGCAAACAAAATGCTTGAAAAGGAGCACTTTGATTATTTTGTATTCGGTCACCGGCACCTCCCTTTTAATATGCCTTTAAATAACGGAACTTCAAGATGCATCAATCTCGGCGACTGGCTCTGGCACTTTTCCTATGGTGTATTTGATGGCCAGACCATGGAGGTAAGGAACTTTCCGGCCGAAGAAATCCAGAGCTGAGCCAATGCCTGAAGGATATCCGGCTGGTATATCTCGTGATTTCCGCTAAATGTGGCATTGAATTACCTCCAGCAATCCAGGCAACTTCTTTATAGGTCATTTGTGCGATTCATCCGCATCAGGAAAAGGGCGTTAAGAAAATCAGTGTTTTTTTCGTTAAGAAAACCGTGCTGTTGGAGTGCATCGACTTCAGGGTTTTTAGAAGAAGCCTGGAGTTTCAGTATTTACAATGTAGCGGCGGCATTTTTATAAGAGTATACCTTTTTTTGCTGTAGAAAAATAGGTAAAGCACCTGCAACTTGAGCAGGATTATTTTACCTTATTTAATTCAGCAATTTTACCAACCAATTGGTTTGATAATCTGAAACTTATAGCCTTATTTAAATTATTGGACATACCTAATTTTTTTATTTTTTTTAACACAATTTTTCATAATTGTATTGCAAATTAAAAACATTTGCTACATTTGAAAGGTTTTGTCTTTAACAATTAGACTGAATAGATTATTTAAGTCTATCCTGTTCAAAGTTTTTTAATAAAAAATTTTATAAACTTATCCCGTTATACAGGACAATATAATTAATACAACCTGTGGTATATTGACCTGTTTTCTCTAAACCTATTTTCAAATTAACTACCTAACATTTTTAACTAAATTAACAACCTGATGAAAAAAACCTTATACCATGATGGACAAAAATGTCCGCATTTTAAAAAGCTGCACAGGATAATTGCAGTTTTGATCATTTTCATGTTTGTTGGAGCTTCTTCCGTCCTTTCAGCGACTGAGTTTCAACAAAGGACTGTTACCGGAACGGTAACCGATGCTACAACGGGAGAATCATTGCCCGGGGTCAGTATAGTACTGAAAGGGACTTCTGTTGGCACAAGTACCAACATTGACGGAAAATACTCATTGTCTGTACCGGGACCGGATGCAATAATTGTGTTTTCATTTATAGGCTATAACACGGAAGAAACAACTGTTCAGAACAGAACAGAAATAAATGTTGCCATGATCCCTTCACTCGAGATGCTTGAAGAGCTTATCGTAGTAGGATACGGTGTACAGCGCAGAGTTGATTTAACCGGTTCTGTAACCAGGGTAAACATGGATGAAAAGGCCACCAGTCCAACCCTTAACGTGGCTCAGGCACTTTCGGGAGCTGCTTCCGGAGTCAGCGTTCAGAAAAGAGGCCGCGCCGGCGGTGAGCCAAATATTGAGATCAGGGGGCGAACTTCACTCTCAGGAAGCCGAACTCCTTTATTTGTCGTCGACGGAATTATATATAACGGCAGCATTGGCAATATAAACATTAATGATGTCGAAACAATAGATATCCTGAAAGATGCAAGTGCAGCTGCCGTTTACGGCTCACGGTCAGCCAACGGAGTTGTGCTCATAACAACCAAAAGAGGCAAAACAGACAAACCTGTAATCTCCTTCAACGGTTACCAGGGTGTTCAGGATATGACAAACAACCCGATGAGGGTTATGAATGGCCAGGAGTATGCAACCAGGCTTACTGATTATTATTATCAGCAAAGCCTTTACAACTGGTACAGGACCAATCCCACCAGTGATGCCGGGAAACCTGCAACACCAGATTACTCAGATCGCGAAGCTTTAGCTTCACGTTTGAGGACAGCCGAGGAGAGAGACAACTTTCTCGCAGGCAACGAAACTGACTGGGTAAAAGAATCACTTCAGCTGGGCAGGCTGGCGAATTACAGTTTAAGCGTTGCCGGGACCAGCAACAATACCAATTACTATATTTCAGGTGGTTACACCAGTGAGCAGGGAATCATGAAGAATGATACCTGGGACAGGTTCACTCTTCACAGTAATTTGGAGAATAATATTACAGACTGGCTTACAGTTGGTTTAATAACCTCCTATTCCCACCAGGACAATTCAGGCGTTTCAGCAGAACTTCACAATGCCAGAAGGGTCAGTCCATGGGCAACAAATGCGACCGGCGCCGACCGCGCCATGTTTCTTACCAATGAGGTATACATGCCGCATCCATTGAATGGCCTGTTGATTAATCATTTAGACAAACGGGATAACCTCTTTATGGTTGGTAGCACCAAGGTGACTATACCATGGGTGGAGGGTTTATCATATGAATTTAACTATTCAAATACTTTCTACAACCGGCATATTAATCAATTTCAGCCTATTACAACTCCGGGGGGAGTCAATAACAGGGGCCATGCCCAGAAGACACCAGAACAACGCAGGGAATGGATCCTGAACAACATTATTACCTACAGGAGAAGTTTTGGCGATCACCAGGTAAATTCAACATTGCTCTATAGTCGGGAAAGCCGTCAAAACCAGTGGTCCAGACTTACAGCACAGGGCTTTGACAATGATGTGCTGGGTTATAACAGAATGCAACTTGGAACAATAGTGAACGTTGAATCATCAGCATGGGAAGAGAACAGCATCTCGTACATGGCCCGTGCTCATTATTCCTACCTGAACCGGTATATGATTACAGGTACAATTCGTCAGGACGGATATTCAGGATTTGGACCGGAACAGAAATTTGCAACCTTCCCTTCCGTATCTGTAGGTTGGGTAGTTTCAGACGAGGCCTTCATGGGCGGACTTGACGGACTGTATCTTAAACTCCGGACTTCTTACGGCGCAAACGGAAACCAGGGAATTGGCCGCTATTCAAGTTTCTCTACAATGGCATCGAATGCATATTCTTATGGCCCGCAGACGGCAATTGCAGTATTTCCCAATGCACTGGGAAATGCAAGTCTGGGCTGGGAAAAAACCACTTCATTCAACATTGGCGCCGACTATGGTATCCTGAACCAGAGAATCTCCGGTTCAATTGATGTCTACCAGGCTGAAACAACCGACGTACTGGTCAGGAGAGCCCTTCCAAGAACAACAGGTTATCAGAATGTATGGGCCAACCTTGGTGCAATCGAGAACAGGGGTATAGAGATGGATCTGAGAACCGTCAATTTTGAAGGCGAATTCCGCTGGGAAAGCAGTTTTATATTCTCCCTGAACAGGGATAAGATAACCAAGCTGTATGGTGATGAAAATGACAGGGATGTCGGAAACTCCTGGTTCGTAGGTGAGTCAATAACCGCTATTTATGACTATGAAATGGCCGGCGGAGTGTGGACTGAGCAGGATCTTTACAGCGGGAATATTCTTGAAGGATGGTATCCGGGTCAGTTCAGGTATGTTGACCAGGATGGCGACGGTCTTATCACAGGAGAAGACAGGGCTATAATCGGAAACAGGGCACCAAGCTACCGTTTCAGCATAAATAACAACTTCTCATATAAGAATTTCACTTTATCTGTTTTTATTAATTCTGTACAGGGTGGTAAAAACGGCTATATGGAAAACAATGCCGATGTTCTTAACGTGCTGTTCCGCTCAGACGACGTTTTAAGGGTTAATGCCTCTGCTGTCCGCCCTTACTGGACTCCGGAAAATGGTGTTAACAATGCCACAGGAGTATACAACACCCCCCGTGTATCAAGCGGAATATGGCAGAGCAGAAGCTTTGTAAGGCTTCAGGATATCCAGCTTTCTTATACATTTGGCCCCGGATTGCTTGGCAGGCTGAACCTTCAGGGAAGCCAGTTCTATATTGCAAGCCAGAACCTTTATACATGGACAAACTGGTCAGGATGGGATCCGGAAACTTTCAGGACTGATAACAACTTTGAAAGGAATACACCATTAATGAGAAATGTTACTGCAGGTTTCAGATTTTCTTTATAATCTGATATATAAATCGCAGATGAATTATTATGAAACCTAAAAAAATGAAAAAATGAAAAAATATCTTAATTATTATAGTAAACACTTTCTGTTTGTTGCATTTGCCCTGTTGTTTCTGCTGCCGTCATGCAACGATGACATACTCGAAGAGGTTCCCCTTGATTTTCTTGCACCTGAAAATGCCTATTCAACAAAAGCCGGTATCGGTCAGGGTATAGCAGGCCTGCATTTTACTTTCCGTGACCACTGGTACTTTGGCGATCAGGACCAGGGCAGTATGTGGCGAGGAGTTGGTACAGATGTCGCATTTCATGGAGAAGATCCAAATAGTACACGCTTTTTAACAAACTATGTAAACTACCTTGTACCTACTTCCAATTATGTTGAACAGTACTGGGATCGTGCTTATCTGCTTATTCAGAGGGCAAATGTCCTTATCGAAAAAGTTGATGAATCTGATATATCTATATGGGCAAATGAAGCAGATAGAAATGCACACAAGGCCGAGGCAATGTTTTTCAGGGCCTATGCATACCGCATCCTCGTTTCTTATTTTGGTGATGTTCCGCTTGTAACGGAAGCAATTAAATCGCCAAAGGTCGATTTCGTGAGGAATCCCAAATCGGAGATCTACAAACTAATGGAAGATGATCTTTTATTCGGTGTAGCTCATTTGCCGGCACGGGGTCAGGAAAGTGAACCCGGCAGGATCAACAACGCTGCTGCATCGCATGTACTTGCAGAGACTTACCTGGAGCAGGGAAAATTCCAGCTGGCTGCCGATGCTGCTTCAGCAGTAATCAACAGCAGTAATTTTGCTCTTATGACATCACGTTTTGGTTCAGAGCCTGATGTATTTGGAACGGGTGATGTTTACTATGACCTTTTCAGATATGGTAACCAGAATACTGCTGAGAATACCGAAACAATCTGGGCAATTCAGTTTGAACCACTAATCACTGGTGGTGCATCGTTTCCCGGACCAAGAGCTTTCGGCCCTGCCTATTTCAGATTCGGAAATGCACCCGATGGAAAAAAAGCCTTCAGGGGTCAGTTTGTAAACGGTTCATACACCGGGTATGACGATACATTGTCAAGGCCTGTTGCATGGATACGTCCTACCGATTTTATGGCATATACTGTATGGGAAGGCAACTGGGACACTGATTACCGTAATGCAAAACACAGCATTAAAAGGGACTTTTACTATGATAACCCTGAATCAATCTATGACAAGCAAAAGATTGACTTCAGTGAATTTGCCCCGGGAACAAGGGACCCGATAAGGGATACCTGCCAGTATATATTCCCATACTTTATGAAGTGGGCCGATCCGCTGAACTTTTTCGCTAACCCCGCTCAGTCAGGTGGCGGATGGATACATAAGGATATTTATGCAATTCGACTGGCAGAAACTATATTGCTTCGTGCCGAGGCATACGTAGGGCTAAACCAGCCCGGTCTTGCTGCTGATGATATCAATATGATCAGGACAAGATCAAATGCAACTCCAATAACCGCTGCCCAGGCAACCCTTGATTACATTCTTGACGAGCGTGCCAGGGAACTTTATGGTGAGGAATGGAGACATATCGTACTTCGCCGTATGGGAAAACTTGTCGAAAGAGTTAAGTTGTATAATAATAACCCTCTAAATCCGGGTTTGAATGTCCAGGAGCATCACATCCTATGGCCAATCCCTCAAAGGCAGATTGACCTGAACCTTGATGCAGTTATTACACAAAATCCGGGTTATAACTAGCAGTTAACCGGTATTGATCCAGAGATAAACCGGTAAACAAGAGAACTTAAAAAGGCCTCCCATGAATAATTCAGGGAGGCCTTTTTTTCAGAATGGCTCCCAAACCCGGACTGGTCGAAAGGTATTCATGCCCGGCGTGTAGAAAAATAACAATCTCAATTTAATAATTATCAAAATTGTTTCATAGAATTGAATTGGCCATTTTATTTGTAACTTGGGATTGAATTAAAATTACCATCATGAAAATAAAAGCACTAATATCTTTACTAATCTTATGCTCACCTTATATCTCAAATGCACAGGTTGAAAGCGGCGGGATTGTAATTACAGGCAAAATAACCGACAGGGATCAAAATCCGGTAAAAGGTGCAACCATTTTTATTGACCGGGTTAGTACCGGCGTTAAGACAGACACAGACGGCTTATATGTAGTTAAGGCCAGCACCGGGGCAAGGGAGATAATAGCCTTTACCTTTAATAATGGTTTATCAAGGGAATACATATACCGCAGAAGCTCAATTGATTTAACTCTTCCGGCAATTCCCCCTGCCAGGGAAGAAACTCCGGTAAAGGTAAAAGCCAAAAAAGAGCCTCCCAGGGAACGGGGCACAATAGACACGCAAAAACCCGAGTTCGCGTCATACTCAAGTATATATGATATGATCCGCGGCAGACTTCCGGGAGTTACCGTTTCCGGAACCCAGATAAGGGTATCGGGATCTTCATCACTGAATGTAAACATGCAGCCGCTTTTTGTTGTCAATGGCATAATTGTTAGCAGCATAGCACATATCGAACCCCGAACGGTTAAAACAATCCAGGTACTTAAAGGTCCTGATGCATCCGAATACGGAATGAGGGGAGCCGGCGGAGTAATTTTGATTACTCTTCTGTAATTCTGATCAGGGCTGCCTCTGGTTCAGTCTGAAATATCAAATAAACCGATAATTCTTCACAATAAAATATAAAAGAAATCCAATTTATCTCTATTTTATTTTAAATTTACCTGGCTTTACCTGAATGTAATAGTCATTTGATAACCGGAATTGGAGTTAGAAAGGCTAAAACACAAGTACCCTGAATAATTGGCAGGCTCCAGGTATTTTTGCAGTTGCCTGAGTAAATAATTATATTGATATACTTGTTTATAACCAGTAATTGAAAAAAATCAGGACTGTAAGCCTGAAAAAAAAAAATTAAGTCAACCCCTAAACCTTTATATTATGACAAAATCATTATTCTCGAGACGCAAATTCCTCGGCACTGCTGCAACTGCTGCAGCTCTGGCAGCTACACCATTTCATTTTGCATATTCAAAAAGCAGCTTTAACCGGTTACCGAATTCCAAAGTAGGAGGCATACAGCTCGGTTGTACAACATACAGCTACAGAAGCATGTCGATGATGCAGGATGACATTATAGATTACCTGCTCCTGGCGGGAATAAACTCAATTGAGCTCAGGAGTGTTGCAGAAGAAACGCTCGGGCTTCCCCCAAATGCTGCAAGGCCTCCCAGGGGAGCAGAGCTGTCAGAAAAAGAAAAGGCAGATTTCGCCCGGGCTGCAGAAGCCTCAAGAGAGGCACAGCGGAAGTGGCGACTTTCCTTGCCCATGCAGAAATACAGGGATATGAGAAATAAATTCAATAGTGCAGGGATCGATGTCCATATATCCAAATTTGCACCTACATCATGGTCAGATGAAGAGATAGACTATGCATTCAGGGCAGCCCAGGTCCTGGGCTCTAAAGGCATATCAGACGAAATCGGTAACGAATCGGCTGCCCGGCTCGGCAAATTTGCAGAGAAGCACAGCAGTCTCGCGATATTGCATAACCACGCCCAGCCGGCTGAGCCTGGCTTCTCATTCGATGATTTCCTTGATAAATCTCCTGCCAACACTCTTAATTTCGATGCAGGACATTACTATGGGGCTACAGGATTGCATCCAAATGAAATTATCGAAAAGTACCACACCCGGATGACCAGTATCCATATCAAAGATAAGACTGGCCCAAAAAGCTCTCCGGCTAATACCAATAAAGCATTCGGTGAAGGAGAAACACCAATAGCCGACATTTTACTATTGCTGAAAGGTAAAAACTGGCCCATCCATGTAGATATTGAGCTTGAATACCCGGTGCCTGCAAATTCAAATGCAGCAAAAGAAGTTGCCCGCTCAATTGAGTATATGAGGAATATTCTAGAATAGGAATTGATCCGGATATTTATCGGATTTTAAACCGAGAATAATCGATTAGTATTTAAAAAGCCTGCAGGATATCCCCTGCAGGCTTTTTATCTTAAATGATTATCTGAAAAGATCTTCTAGAAAATACTGTAGCTAACAGCTATACCAACTGTAACAACAGAGGCCATAACCATCAGTTTGATAAGTATGTTCAGGCTGGGACCGGAAGTATCCTTGAAAGGATCACCAACTGTATCACCAACTACTGCAGCTTTATGGTTCTCTGAACCTTTGCCGCCAAGATTTCCTTCTTCAATATATTTTTTGGCATTGTCCCATGCACCACCGGCATTGGCCATAAAAATAGCCATTGCAAAACCAGAAGAAATTGTGCCTACAAGCAGACCGGTGATACCGGCAACTCCAAAAACAAGGCCAACTACAACCGGAATCAAAAGAGCCATTAAAGAGGGCAACATCATCTCCTGCTGTGCACCTTTTGTAGAAATAGCAACGCAACGGGCATAATCAGGCTCAGATTTACCTTCCATAATTCCGGGAATCTCACGGAACTGGCGGCGAACTTCATCAACCATTTTCTGGGCAGCACGGCCAACCGCAGTCATGGTCATACCACTGAAAAGGAACACTGACATTACACCAAGGAAGATACCAACAATAACCAGCGGGTTCATCAGGTGGATATCATAATGATGAATGAAGTCAATAAACTGTGCTTCAATGGCAGGTGTGCCATTAATAAGCTCCTGAGGACGATCAAGGAACTCAACAAACATGATCTTAACCTCTTCAAAATAAGCAGCAAGAAGAGCAAGAGCAGTCAGGGCAGCACTACCAATCGCGAAACCTTTTCCGGTTGCAGCAGTTGTGTTTCCAAGAGCATCAAGTGCATCAGTACGTTTGCGAACTTCGGGTCCGAGGTTACTCATCTCAGCATTACCTCCGGCGTTGTCGGCAATTGGTCCGTATGCATCAGTTGCAAGAGTAATTCCAAGGGTGGAAAGCATACCGACAGCAGCAATACCGATCCCATAAAGTCCCATGTTAAGGGTAGTTACATCAAACACGAAACCAGTTGAAAAACCATAGGCCAGTGTTATGGCAACGCAAATTATTCCAAGAGGCCACGCGGCAGACATAAGTCCGATACCAATACCGCTGATAATGATAGTAGCAGGACCAGTACTTGCAGACTCGGCTATTTTCTGAGTAGGACGGAAAGCTGAAGCTGTAAAGTATTCAGTTGTTTGTCCGATTGCAATACCGGCGAATAGTCCGACAATAATCGCACCCCAGATACCAAGATAATTCGGCAAGCCAAGGAAATAAAGAATTACAAGCGAAAAAAGTACAATAAGACCGGCACTGACGTTAACACCGAATCCCATAGATTTTAGTAATTCCTTCTGGGTCGCACCTTCCTTCGTTCTCACCATGAATACACCGGCGATTGAAAGAAGAGTACCAACTGCAGCGATAAGCATTGGAGCAATAACCGCATTGAACTGCATTTCAGGAGTTGCCAGGAATGCTGCTGCACCAAGAAGGGCTGTTGCAAGAATTGAACCTGCGAATGATTCAAAAAGGTCAGCGCCCATACCGGCCACATCACCAACGTTGTCACCAACGTTATCGGCAATTGTTGCAGGGTTGCGAGGATCATCCTCTGGTATTCCGGCTTCGATCTTGCCAACAAGGTCAGCACCTACATCGGCTGCTTTAGTATAGATACCACCACCAACGCGGGCAAACAATGCCTGAGTTGAAGCACCCATACCAAAAGTAAGCATTGTAGCTGTAATAGTCAGAAGTTTCAGACCAGCATGAGCTTCAGGAATAAATACATTAAGTACTAAGAACCATAATGAGATATCGAGCAATACGAGTCCCACTACAACCAGTCCCATAACAGCTCCTGATCGGAACGCAAGACGCAAACCTGCATCAAGAGAAGTACGGCAGGCATGAGCTACCCTTGCCGATGCAAAAGTGGCCGCCTTCATTCCAAAAAAACCGGCCAGACCTGAAAAGGCACCACCGGTAAGAAACGCGAAAGGTACCCATGGATTCTGGATACCCAGTACGTAAGCCATTATGGCAAAAATTGCTGTGATTATCACAAACACAATAATCACAACCTTGTATTGCTGGTTCAGGTAAGCTGAAGCTCCTGCGCGAACATGTGCAGCAATTTTTTTCATCATATCAGTTCCTTCATCATGGGTCATCATCTGCTTAAAGAAATAATAAGCAAAACCCAGAGCCAGAATAGAACTAATTGGTACTAACCAAAAAATCATTGGCATATCAATTCCTCCTTGTTTATTAAGTTAATAATTGTAATTAAAAATAAAATATAAAATTATGTAATCTCAAATATTTGTAAAACAATAGCTTATAAAATATATGGCAAAAAACAGTCACAAATTTAAAAAAAATAAGATATTCTGCTCTATGAAACCGATAAAATAGAATGATTAAACCATCGAATTATCCTGCCCAGGCATCCCTGTCGAGGCTGCGGTATTGAATGGCTTCTGCTATGTGGTTGGTTTTAATGTCAATAGCACTGTCCAGATCGGCTATTGTGCGTGAAAGTTTCAGTATCCTGTCATAGGCACGTGCAGATAGCCCAAGCCTGTGCATTGCATTCTTCAGCAAAAGTTTGCCTGCGCTGTCAATTGAACAGTATTCATGGAGCATCCGCACACTCATCTGCGAATTACAATGTATGCTTCCGTTTTTACTGAAACGCTTTTCCTGAATAAGTCTTGCATCGGTAACCCTTTCCCTTACCACAGATGAGCTCTCAGAGTTTCTGTTGCCTGAAAGTTTTTCAAATGGTACCGGAACAACTTCTATATGTATATCGATCCTGTCAAGCAGGGGCCCCGATATCCTGTTGAGATATTTCTGTACCATTCCCGGGTGACAAACACAATCCTTTTCCGGATGGCTATAATAACCGCACGGACACGGGTTCATTGAGGCAACAAGCATGAATCCGGCCGGATAACATACCGAGTACCTGGCCCTTGAAATATCAATCTTGCGGTCTTCAAGCGGCTGCCGCATTACCTCAAGAACAGAGCGCTGAAATTCAGGCAATTCGTCCAGAAACAAAACACCATTATGAGAAAGTGATACCTCTCCCGGCTGTGGTGTTCCACCGCCACCGGCCATGGCTGCAGAGCTGATGGTACTGTGTGGAGACCTGAACGGCCTGCATGTCATGAGTGACCTCAGGCTGCCAATCCGCCCTGCCACTGAGTGTATCTTCGTTGTTTCGAGCGACTCCTGAAGTGTGAATGGGGGCAGAATTGTTGGCAGGCGACGTGCAAGCATTGTTTTCCCTGAACCCGGTGACCCGATCATCAAAACATTATGACTTCCGGCAGCCGCTATTTCCAGGGCCCTCTTCACATTCTCCTGTCCTTTTACATCGGCAAAATCAATATCCCAGGCATTGGCCGATTCCTGGAATTCCTTTCTGGCATCCACCTTTACCGGCTGGAAGGAGCAGGTTCCCTGAAAAAAACCGGCAACCTCGGCAAGATTGCCGGCTCCAAATACCTCAATGCCTTTTACAATTGCTGCTTCGCGGGCATTCTGATGAGGAAGTATAAATCCACTGAACCCCGACTCCCTGGCCTTGATGGCAATGGGGAGTGCTCCTCTTACAGGACGCAGGCTGCCATCAAGAGAAAGTTCTCCCATTATCAGATAGCTGCCGGCCTTTTCGTGAGGTATCTGTCCTGATGCTGCAAGAATTCCGATTGCCAGTGAAAGATCATACGCAGACCCTTCCTTTCGTATATCCGCAGGTGCCATATTAATAACGATCCTGCGGCCGGGCATCTTGAATCCATTATTGTTAAGTGCAGTTGCTATACGTTGCTGACTTTCCTTTACTGCATTATCAGGAAGACCAACCATAAAAAAGTTGACACCTTTAGTAACACTTACTTCAATTGTAATTATTATTGCGTCAATGCCAAGGATAGCCGATCCAAATGTTTTTACCAGCATTTAGCCGTAAAGTTTTATGCAATCTGCATCAATTACTGCAGAAAGCAGAAGTTTAAATCAAGTTACAGATTATTTTTAATATAAACAGAGGAGGTGCAATGTTTTTCACCAGCAGATGTTGGAAATAACATTTACAAATAATCAAGCGGCGTAAAATTTAAAACCGGTACTGAATGAAAATCGGGATACAGGCAGATCAGCAATTGCTAAGGTCTGAGGTTCAGGATTATTTAAAATAATCATCATTCAAATCTTACCAACTGCAGTTGATAGTTCCAGGTTTTCCTAATATTTTACACAACGAACAGGAAAGCCGAACGATCTGTCATTAACCGACCGGTAAATACCCTGGTTTTCCAGTCCAATTCCTCTTCGCCATGCATGGTTGGCGCCATCGGCAGTAGAAGACCAGAAAAATCCTGAATTACCTATCTGATTAAAGCTGCCGTTTATCGACCTTGTGCCGCCTTTCAATGCTTCAAATCCACTCTCTCCTCCCGTCTGCAAAACCGTTCCCTGGTTAACGCCTCTCCATAAAACCTCAGCCGCAGCCTCGCGCGTCATTCCAAGATAGATCTCGAGTATTTTCCATTCGTCGTCAGATGGTATGTGCCAGCCGGCCGGACAAATGCCCCTGGAGCTTTCAGTGGTACTGTATTGCATCGCTTCATCCCATTGATAAAGACCTCCATATTTCTCACAAAACACAGGGTTATTATCATAACAGTATTTTTCGATTATGCCATTATCGGTCTGATCCTTCTCTCCGGATATCATCTCACCCCTGTTTAGGTTTTCTGCAAGCCAATACTGTTCACCGATAAGGATTGTCTTATAAACCATGCCATCTTCAGGATCTGTCCACGATCCATAGATTCCCGGGTCAGTATCATCAGTTTTCTTGCAGGATTGAAACGTAAGTAACAATCCCGGCACAACCACCATAAAAACAAGTGACATTAATCTGGCCATTATCTATAAATTTTTTTCAATATAATAAATCAGGCTATGGATAACCTTCACATGGATCTCCTGAGCCCGGTCAGCATATTCAGATAAGGGAGCCCTTATCTCAACATCGCAGAGACCAGCGAGCCTCCCTCCGTCTTTGCCTGTTAGAGCCACAACTTTCATTCCCCTGGAACGAGCAATGGTGGCTGCTCTTACAATATTCATTGAATTGCCGCTGGTACTTATTGCTAGCAAAACATCACCTTCATTGCCGTTACCCTCAATAAACCTCGAAAAAATGTGATCGAACCCATAATCGTTTGCAGTACAGGTAATATATGACGGATCACTGATTGCTATAGCAGCAATTGAAGGCCTGTCGTCCCTGAACCGTCCTGTAAGTTCCTCGGCAAAATGCATGGCATCGCACATTGAACCACCATTACCACAGGAAATTATCTTACCTCCGGCAGAAAGCGAATTTACCATTATTCTCCCGGCATCATAAATGCGCTCAAAGCTTCCTTCGGTATTCAGAAACTCCTCCAGAATCCTTTTTGCCTGTTCAAAGCCTTCCCTCAGTTCCTGCATTTCAGCTGTTTTATTTTTTTAAGTTAAATAAGATATAAAGCAAGCATACAAATATTATGTCAGCGTTGTATAAAAAGTCCTGAATAATCACATATTATGCTTCAGATATTCAGGTCTTATATATTATATAGTTAAAAGTAATCTTTTTTGTTCCAAAATTACTAAAGGAATTTACAATTTAAAGTAATCAATAAACAGTTATCATTGATTATCAGGGTTTTTTTGAAACCGACAAATTTGCTTTAACTTTGAAAAAAAAAAAATAATGATAGGAAGATTTTTCAAATTACCAAAGATCAAGCAATTCGATATCAAGCCCAGGTACTATGACGAAAGAAAGGAAGCTCTGGATAAACGAATTGCCCAGATTAAAGCCGAGATGGGTATAACCGAAGATCAGCCCCAGGGGAACAAGTATTTCAGGGGTGACTATAAAACTCACATCAAAGGCCAGATGAAAGGTTATTTCAGGCAAACCCGAAGACAAAAAAGGACTTCCAACATAAGATTGCTGGTCATTTTAATGATACTCCTCGCATTAGCCTGGTACATTATTTATATATAAGATACCTTTTCAGGATGGCAGATATAATACAATTGCTTCCCGATTCTGTGGCCAATCAGATTGCTGCAGGAGAAGTCGTTCAGAGGCCGGCATCGGTGGTAAAGGAGCTTGTGGAAAATTCAATTGACTCTGAAAGCAGTATAATAAGGATAATAGTAAGGGATGCCGGGAAAAACCTGGTACAGGTAATTGATAATGGCAAAGGAATGAGCGAGACCGATGCCAGGCTCTCTTTTGAAAGGCATGCCACCTCAAAGATCAGAAATGCAGATGATCTGTTTGCAATCTGCACTATGGGCTTTAGAGGAGAGGCACTGGCTTCAGTTGCTGCAATTTCTGAAGTTGAAATGCAGACCAGGCGTCCTGACGATGAAATAGGGACGATAGTGGAAATTAAAGGATCTGAATTTATCAGGCAGGAACCTGTAGCATGTAAAGCAGGATGTAACCTGAGTATTAAAAATCTTTTTTATAACGTGCCGGCACGCCGGAAATTCCTGAAAACGAATTCTACTGAGCTTAAACATATCATAACTGAGATCCAGCGGGTTGCACTGGCCCACCCTGAAATAGAGTTTTCCCTGCAAAATGATGAAACGGAAATTCTCCATCTACCTGCCGCCAGCCTGAGACAGCGGATTATGCATGTATTCGGCAAAAATATTAACCAGCAGCTCGTAGAGATAAATACACGCACAACCATGGTTAATATAAGTGGTTTTATAGCAAAGCCGGAATATGCAAAAAAATCGCCGGGAGAACAGTTTTTCTTTGTAAACGGAAGGTTCATGCGTCATCCATATTTTCATAAAGCAGTATCCCGGGCTTTCGAAAAGATCATGGCCCCCGATGCTTATCCCTCCTATTTTATTTATTTTGAGACCGATCCCCAGTCGGTCGATGTTAACATTCACCCCACCAAAACAGAGATCAAATTTGAAAATGAACGTGATATCTGGCAGATACTCATGGCCTCGGTAAGGGAAGCACTGGGAAAGTTCAATATTGTCCCTTCGATCGATTTTAATACAGAAGGAAGAATAGATCTTCACATCCCCCGTCAGGGAAAAGATCCGTTGTCGCCTGAAATTCCGGTAAATCCGCATTTCAATCCTTTTGAACGAAATAGCGGACAGGCCCCTTACAGAAGAGGAAGTTCATCAGGGAATAACAAATTCGGCAACTGGGAAGAAATATATAAAGGATTCAATTCACAAAAAGAGAGTCCATTACCTGATCATACTGAGAAATCTTCCCCTGACCTTCAAGTTGGGAAGAGTGCCGGCATGAATACGCCCGCACTGTTGCAGATAAGGAATAAGTATATACTATCCCCCGTGAAATCAGGTCTGATGATTATTGACCAGAAACGAGCACATGAAAGGATCCTCTACGAAAAATTTTTAAAAACGATCCGCTCAGGCACATTCATTGCACAGCAACAACTCTATCCGGTAAGCATTGAACTGTCTCCCTCCGATTACTTGCTTATCAGGGAGCTTAAAGGTGAACTTGCGAATTTCGGGTTTGATATCAGAGATTTCGGAACAAACAGCATTCTGATCTCCGGATGCCCTGTTGATACAATAAATGCTGATCCGGCAAAAATGATAGAGAGCCTTATTAGTGAATATAAATCTTCAGGATCTGAATTTAAGGAGAGTGCCCGGGAGAAAATAGCCGGAAATCTTGCCAGGTCTTCTGCGATTAATTATGGAAGATCACTTTCAAGAGATGAGATGCAGGAAGTAATTGACAAACTTTTTGCCTGCGCGATGCCTAATTATTCACCTGACGGAAAGGCAATAATTACTATAATAGGTGATGATGAAATTGAGAAAAAATTCAGGCATGCATAGGGGTTCACGGTCTTGCTAACCGGAAATAAAAGGAAAATAAAAAATATCTGTTTGCATTTACTACTTTTACAATATTTTCATGGAATTTGCCAGGGTGTTTCAATTAAACATATATGACCGCCCCTTGTTATAAATATAAAATTTAAAATCCAGCACCTATGATGGTAGGACGATTCGGAGGTATTCCGCTTGTAGTAAAAAACCTGCTTATAATAAACGTAATCATGCTGTTTGCAGATTTTGTTCTGAGCAGCACCTTCAATATACAGCTTACCCGTATATTCGGACTATATTATTATGAATCTGAGCTATTTGAACCTTATCAGTTCATAACCCATATGTTTATGCATGGGGGATTGACACACCTTTTTTTCAACATGTTTGCTTTATGGATGTTCGGCAGGGTTCTTGAATCGGTGTGGGGAAGCCAGAGGTTTCTTATATATTACTTTGTTACGGGGTTAGGGGCCGCAGCCCTGCATACATTTGTTAATTACATTGAGATATCGGCAATGGTAAGTGACTCCAAGGCATTCATGAATACACCTTCTCCCGAACTGTTCACAGCTTTTATAAACGATCATATTTCAAATCCGAACAGGCAGGTATTCGATTTCATAACAAACTGGACCTATGATCCGCAAAATCAGGGATATATTACCCAGGCCATAGGTATGGTGGAGAATAGCTTAAGCTACAAACTCAATATACCTACAGTCGGAGCCTCAGGCGCGGTTTTCGGTGTGCTTCTCGCATTTGGTATGTTGTTTCCTGATACCAGGCTTATGCTGCTGTTTCCGCCTATCCCGATTAAAGCAAAGTATTTCGTTATTGCATATGGTGTAATCGAGTTATATCTGGGGTTGACAAGGCCGGGGAGCAATATTGCACATTTTGCACATCTTGGAGGCATGCTTTTCGGGTTTATCCTGATTAAATACTGGCAGAGGAATACAAGAAAATTTTTCTGACCTTCATCAGAGCTTTAATCAGGCTGAAACCATTTTTTAAATTATTTATACAATACAGTTCCTTAAAACGTTCAACGTTGCAGACAAATTTTATGTCATACGCGTTTTAGTTACAAAGAATGGCAATAATAGATGAAATAAAAGAGTCGTTTAGAAAGGGAAGTGTCCTGACAAGGCTTATATACGTAAACCTGGCAGTATTCGTAACAGTTAAGCTGATTCAGGTACTGTTTTTCTTATTCAGCTTTGGTGAAGCCGGCACAATGATTATTGGCTGGCTTGCAGTACCTGCAAGTTTTTCAGAGCTTCTTTCCAGGCCCTGGACCATTTTTACCTATATGTTCCTGCACGAGGGCTTTCTTCATATCCTGTTCAATATCCTCTGGTTATACTGGCTGGGCAGGATTTTCCTTGAATACCTCGACGGGAGAAAGCTGCTCGGGGTATATATACTTGGCGGACTGGCCGGCGCAGCCTTGTACATATTATCGTTCAACCTTTTTCCTGCCTTTGAACAGGTTCTGCCTGTTTCCCGTGCACTAGGCGCTTCAGCCGGAGTACTGGCAGTGGTTATCGCGATATCTGTTTACGTACCCAGCTATACAATCTATCTAATGTTTCTGGGGCCTGTTAAATTAAAGTATATTGCAGCCTTTATGATAGTGCTGGATATAATAAGTATTTCAGGAAGCAATGCAGGAGGACATATTGCCCATTTGGGCGGAGCACTATTTGGCTGGTTTTTTATCAGGCAATACAAGAAAGGCAAAGATATTACCAGGGGTATCAACTTATTGTTGACCAGCGCCTCCAACTTGTTTAAACGCAGGAGTAAGCTAAAGGTTGAGTACAGGAAAACAAAATCTGACTATGAGTATAACAAACAAAAGGCCATGAAGCAGCAGCATATTGATGATATACTTGACAAGATCTCCAAATCAGGCTATGAAAGCCTTACCAGGGAAGAAAAAGAGATCCTTTTTAAGGTCAGCAAAAAACCCTGAACCTGTATTTTTAAATGCAGTGTATACAAGTATTAATCCTTTTTATATGTTTTTAACTGATTTTATTCCGGGGCTTTTATATCGGGAACGAGGTATTTATTATTTTTAACCAAAAAAGGACTCCCCACAACCTGGAGTCTGAAAGGAAGCTGATATATGAAATTTTCGTTTCTGGGGAGGATTAAGATGCTGCTGCACAATACAATTTTGCTTATCAATTTTGTATTTATAATCCTCATACTGCTGGCCTACCTCTCGGCACGGGTTAGTCCGCAAGACCTCTGGATATTGCCGTTTTTCGGACTTTTATACCCATTGTTTCTGATAGTTAACGCAGGTTTTGTAATATACTGGGCGTTGAAACGAAAGTATTTGTTGTTCTATTCACTTATAGCAATTCTAATAGGCTGGAATCATCTTTCGAATACCATACAGATACGGTTCACCCAGAATCAGCCGGAGTCGCTTGCAAATACATTTTCACTTTTATCATACAATGTGCGATTGTTTAACCTGTACAACTGGATAGACGACCCTTCAGTTAAAAACAGCATTTATGAGTTCTTCCTCAGCGAAGATCCTGATATATTGTGCATACAGGAATACCTTTACAACAAGGATGATCCCTACAATAATTCGAGAAATTTCCAGCGTTTGCATTCAAGGTATAACCACATCGTATATTCAAGTACGAACAAAAGAGACTTCAATTTTGGTATAGCCATATTCAGCCGTTATCCAATTGTCAATTCCGGGAAAATAGAATTCATCAACAGCAGCAACATAAGCATATATTGTGACATAGCAATTAATAATGACACGGTAAGAGTGCTGAACAATCACCTGCAGTCTATTCAGTTCACACAGGAAAACATTAATTTTATTGACAGTCTCGGGCTACACAGAAGCCGGAGAAATATTTCCGGTGGAATGGAAATTGCCGGCCGGTTAAAAGAGGCGTTTATTAGACGTTCAAGGCAGGTTGATATAATTGCAGAACATATCAGCAGGTCTCCATACCCGGTTATCATTACAGGCGATTTCAACGATACACCGGTTTCCTACACTTATCGTCGTTTGAGGAACCAGTACCTCAATGATGCTTTTGTTGTTTCAGGAAGCGGGACCGGAAATTCCTATAAAGGTAAATTACCATTTTTCCGGATTGACTATGTTCTGTATAGTAAACAGCTGGAGTCATTCTATTTTGATTCCCCAAAGATCGAACTATCCGATCATTATCCCCTCAAATGTGAATTTTCATTCAGGTAGCACGTAACTAAATTCTCATGCTATGTTAGATTCATCGATCTGTATTTGATTGATGAGGATTTACCATGAATTTTTTTCATCCGGTTGTGTTAATTCAGATGAAAAAAATTTGACCTGAAGGCCGAATACCCATGCAATGTCCTGATCGCTGATTGATTATCAACAGATGGGTAATTGACCTGAAGGCCGAATACCCATGCAATGTCCTGATCGCTGATTGATTATCAAC
>CAYQXY010000019.1:57554-88275 GCA_964421595.1 uncultured Bacteroidales bacterium
AGATGGGTATTTCATGTTTATTTAAAAGGGAGTTTTGCCAGGTCGACATTGCCTCCGGTAAGAATAATGCCAATTCTCCCTGCGCTTATCTGGCTCCTGTTTTCAAGAATCGCAGCCAGCGGAACAGCAGAAGAAGGCTCAACAATTATTTTCATTCTCTCCCAGATGAGTTTCATTGCATTGACTATACCCTCCTCACCGGCAAGAAGAATATCATCAACGTTTTCCATAATTATTTTAAAAGTAAGCGGCCCAAGTGCTGTAAGGAGACCATCGGCCAGAGTATTTGGCTTTAGCGGTGGTTGAAGCCTGCCGGTTTTGAACGACCGGAACGCATCATCGGCGTTTTCCGGCTCAGCAGCTATTACCAGGGTTTTTGGATACATACTTTTCACAGACAGTGCCGTACCGCTTAATAACCCTCCACCCCCTACAGGTACCATCACCAGGTCAAGCCTTCCTGTTTCCTCAAGAAGCTCTTTCGCGGCTGTAGCCTGACCGCAAATGACATTAAAATTATTATATGGGTGTATAAAAGTTGCCCCGGTCTCACTGACAACCCTGTTCAATGCACTCTCCCTTGCCTCTAAGGTAGCTTCGCAAAATGTTATTTCACCACCATATGAGAAAACGGCCTCCTTTTTTATAGACGGGGCATTCTCCGGCATCACAATATATGCCTTTGCTCCCCTGCTTCTTGCTGCAAGGGCCAGTGCGGCAGCATGATTTCCCGATGAGTGTGTTGCAACGCCATTCTTTACTTCCTCTTCACCAAGAGAAAGTACGGCGTTGGTAGCACCGCGGAACTTGAAGGCGCCAGCCTTCTGAAAATTTTCACATTTGAAGAATATTTCACATCCTGCTATCCTGTTGATTGCAGAACTTGTTAATACCGGAGTCCTGTGAACCAGCGAACTTATCCTGGTGTGTGCCCTCAATATATCTTCCCAGTGTGGTATTTCCATGTATTATTACCTTCCCTGTACTAATAATCGTTTACTCAGCAACATTATTCAACTTACGGTTTTTGACATACTCTTCCAGCCACTCATTGTATTCCCAGAGAACATGCAGAACAGATTCCCTTGCCACATACCCGTGCGATTCATATGGAAGCATTACCAGTCTGCTTGTAACACCGTGTCCTTTCAGAGCGTTATAATATCTTTCACTTTGCATCGGGAATGTTCCTGAATTATTGTCAGCCGCACCATGAATAAGTAAAAGTGGAGCTTTCACTTTATGTGCATAAGAAAATGGAGACATCCGAAAATATATCTCAGGTGCTTCCCAGTATGTCCTTTCCTCAGCCTGAAAGCCAAAGGGTGTCATTGTCCTGTTGTAAGCACCGCTCCTGGCGATACCTGCAGCAAACAGGTCAGAATGTGAAAGCAGGTTGGCCGTCATAAATGCCCCGTAGGAGTGGCCGGACACAGCAATTCGCTGACGATCGGCAACGCCCATTTCGACAATCTTATCTATGGCAGCAGCAGCATTGGCAACCAGCTGTTCGACAAATGTATCATTTGGCTCTACACCATCTCCTCCGACAACCGGGAAACTTGCATTGTCAAGTACTGCATATCCCAATGTTACAAAAGGTACAATTGAAGTACTGCCTACCCTGGTAAAGGAATATGGCGACCCGGAAACCTGTCCTGCCGCATCGGCGCTTATAAACTCCCGTGGGTACGCCCAGAGTATAGCAGGAAGCGGCCCGTCTGTTGCAGGGTCATACCCTCCCGGTAAATAAAGATCACCTGAAAGTGTAACCCCATCCTCCCTCTCATAATGAATCATCTGTTTCGAGACCTCCCTGAGAAGTGGCTGGGGATCGGGAAAGTCTGTAATCTGCCTGAGACTGCCCGACCGGATATCATGCATATAATAATTTGGTTGATGTTCAACTGATTCCCGGCGTATTATGAGTAATCTTTTCTCAATGTCGAGTAATCTTTCAGGTATCTCATACCACGGTGCTTCAGATTGCCATAATCGGCTGACTGAATGGTTGCGCACAGAAAACTCATCAACGAATGGCTTGTTCCCCTCTGGTGTTGCGCCTGTCCCGAACAGATAGAGCATCCTGCCCCTCCTGTCGGTCTGGAGCACTGAAAAACCGTATTGGTTGGTTACAGTCTGAAAACTACCGGGATCATTATACCTGTCCTCGCTGGAACGGTCCCAGATTACAGTTTTGGTATCATGGTTATTCGGGTTGAAAAAACTGGTTATCAACCGCCTGTCACTCCGCCAGTATTCGCTGACCACTGCCATATCATCATTACCCCAGGTAATTCCTGAATACCTTAACTCCAGCTTCAATCCCATCTTTGGCTCATTACTAAATGGAGCCGGAAGCCATATAAGCTGGTCACGGTATGGAACCTGCACTGCCGGATCTCCCTTGTCCAGTGCCTCAACCCAGTATAGCGTAGCAGGGGCATCATTGCGCCATGTGAAAGATCGGGGACCGGGATATGTTGCCCCAAAACCCCGTGGCATCTCTTCCATAAGTGGTATTTCGGCAACCAGTCGGACAAGGTTGCCATCAGTGTTCCATATTTCCACGTTATAAGGAAATCTGTAGTAGGGAACCAGGTAAGAGAAAGGCCTTTCAATGCTTTGTATCAACAGGTATTTACCATCAGGTGAAGAAGACACACTCCTGTACATACCAGGCTGGCCAATTTTTGTCTCCTGTCCGTCGACGGTAATCTTAATAAGTTGTGAAGTGGCATAATATTCAAAAACCTCTTCATCATGACTGTCGGCAAGAAGGTCCTGAAAGGTACGTGCAGGCGCCTGACGGCCAATATTTTCCTGGATAACAGGGCCTGATGGTATGTCAGGACGAACGGGCACCTCAGACAATTCATGGGAAACTGCACTGTAGATCAGAGATCTGCTATCAGACAGCCATGTAAAAGGATTACCCAGAATATCGTTAATCACTTTCCCAGTAAGCCTTGTTGCCCGGGCTTCTTCTATATCGGCAACCCATAATTCTATGCCGTCGCTTAAGGTTCTTAGAAAAGCGATCTTTTTCCCATCGGGCGACCATCTTACATTTGAGATCTTTGATGGAAATTCGAGACCTGAAATCCTCACTTGTCCTGTACCATCAACAGGCGAAACGCTAATCCCGGTATAATAACCTGATCTGCTGGGACCTTTTGTAGCAGGATCAAAACGCAAACCTGCAAGTCTTTTTTCTTCGGCCGCGAGTACTTCTATTCCCTGCATCCCTGGCAATTCAAGTGTGAGCATGAACCTGCCCTGGGGTTGTATGCTTATTACGGGAGTTCGTGGTGAATCGGCTATAGACAGAATTTCCGGGGGAGGAAGCATGTATCCGGAACCCGATTGGCCGGCAACATACTGGATGCCTGAAAAAATTATCAGCAGACTTAAACAAAAGGAAAGTTTTATTCTTTGTATCATAATCATTTATTTATGAACTACCTTTTAAACACAGGTGTTCTTTGTTATTGTTTTTAACTTCCCGGATTAGTGAACTCGTCAGAACGGCCGAATCATGATCAGAGATTATAATTGAAGCTGGTTAAATTATACAAATTATGTTAATGAACCAAACTGAAGTATATCATTATATACAACAATTTTTATTACAGAATGAAGAGTTCCTGCCAGTTCATCTGATTTGATTATGGAACTGCATTTTCCTGATGATCGATGTTGAACCAGGGCCGGAAGCACTTCTTCAAAACAAGATCCAGCCAATTATGGCAGATTCATTAAAAAATGGACAATTAAATCCCCTAATCATTGTACATTTGCAGAGTTTACCGGCCTGTAAATCTCCACATCCTGGCTGTAACCAGAATTTAAACTTAAATATAAAGCCGAAAGATGCATGACTCCCGAAAAGACACAATAGAAGAAGCCTGGGAAAACAGAGAACTCCTTGCAAATGCTACAACTACTGGCATTATAGAATCGGTAATTGACGACCTTGACAAGGGATTAGTCAGGGTTGCCGAGCCGGTTCCGGGCGATAATTCATGGAAGGTAAATGACTGGATAAAAAAAGCCGTAATTCTTTATTTCCCCATACGGAAAATGGAAATTACCGAATCAGGGCCTCTTGAATTCCATGACAAAATGAAATTGAAAACCGGATACAGGGAGCTCGGTGTAAGGGTCGTTCCTCACGCCATTGCACGCTATGGAGCATATCTGGCCAGAGGGGTGGTCATGATGCCTTCTTATGTTAACATAGGTGCCTGGGTTGATGAAAACACCATGGTGGATACGTGGGCAACGGTAGGGTCATGCGCACAGATAGGCAAAAATGTTCACCTTAGCGGAGGGGTCGGAATAGGAGGTGTACTTGAACCTGTCCAGGCTGCACCGGTAATTATTGAGGACAATTGCTTTATAGGCTCCCGATGCATAGTTGTAGAAGGTGTACGGGTCGAACGCGAGGCAGTTCTCGGGGCAAATGTAGTGTTGACCATGTCAACAAGGATAATCGATGTAACCGGTAATGATCCTGTTATTTCAAAAGGCCTGATACCGGCTGGTTCAGTGGTTATACCCGGTACATTGCCGAAAAAATTCCCTGCCGGGGAATATCAGGTACCCTGCGCCCTTATTATTGGAAAGAGAAAAAAGTCGACCGATCTGAAAACTTCCCTTAATGAGGCACTAAGGGAGTATAATGTGTCAGTATAAACAACAACTGTAACTTATGAGAATCGGGTTTGATGCCAAACGTGCTTTCAATAATAACAGTGGATTGGGTAATTACAGCCGAAACACTATAAGATTACTAACCGATCATTACCCGGAGAATGAATATTTGCTGTATACACCCGAAATAAAAATCAGCCTTGATTTTGATCTGCCCCCCGGAAGCTCGGTCCGCCAGCCGGGAATAAACCTTGGCAGGTACTTCAGGTCCTGGTGGAGATCGGTTTCACTTGGATCAGAATTGGCCAGGGACGGGGTTGAACTGTATCATGGACTCAGTCATGATCTGCCGGTGAGAATGGGGACTTCATCTGTCAGAACCGTGGTCACTGTTCATGATATGATCCCTTACAGACGGCCGGAGTTGTTCAGCACGGCAAACAGCATGATATACCGTAAAAAAATTACGCATAGCTGCAATATTGCCGACAAGATAATAGCCATAAGTGTGCAGACAAAAAATGATATGGAGGAAATTCTCAATATCGATCCGGCACGAATAGAGGTTATATATCAGGGATGTGATCCTGCTTATTATATAAAAGCAGACGCTGAAGCAAGAAACAGGGTTAAACTTAAATACGACCTCCCATCCGAATATATTCTCTCAGTAGGCACACTTGAACCCAGAAAAAACCTTCCTGGCATTATCAGGGCAATGCGGCTGGGTGGACTGGATTGCGGACTGGTAGTTGCCGGGAAGAAGACCCCCTACCTTAAAACTATACTCGGAGCAATTGATGCGGCCGGATTAAAGAATGTCCGTTTTCTTGAAAACGTGCCTGTTGCCGATCTTGCCGCCATATACCAGTCGGCCGAAGTATTCGTCTATCCATCATTCTATGAAGGTTTCGGGATACCCATACTTGAAGCCCTGAGTTCCGGCACCCCCGTAATAACCAGTAAAGGCGGCTGCTTTAATGAGACAGCCGGTAATGACAGTATGTTTGTCGATCCACATGACAATGAAGAACTTGCAGCTGCACTTAAAACAGTTCTTACCGATTCTTCCGTAAGGAAAAAAATGATAACAGGAGGATTAGATCATGCATTAAGTTTCAGGCATGACAGGATTGCTGAAAATCTGATGACTGTGTATAAATCTGCCCTTAAAATCTGATTGCTATGAAGGAAGATGTAATCAAAGCGCGTGAAACACTGGGAAACGGGGGGATTATTCTGTATCCCACTGACACAATATGGGGCATGGGGTGTGATGCTACTGATGAATCTGCTGTTAACAGGATATTCGGAATAAAGAACCGTCAGGATAAGCGACAGATGCTAATACTGGTTGCCGGGTATGAGGATATAGCCGATTTTGTTGAAGATGTTCCTGAAATCGCAATTGACTTTATAATTGCGGCTAACCGCCCACTTAGTATTATTTTCCAGAATGCCATAAATCTGGCACCTTCGCTAATGGGCCAGGACAGGACAATAGGTATAAGGGTTGTCCAGGATGAATTCTGCAAGGAGTTGATAAGAGAATTTGGCAAGCCAATCGTTTCTACCTCGGCAAATAGAAGTGGCACACCCTCACCTGATAGTTTTGCCCATATCGATGACCGGATCAAAGAGTCAGTTGACTATATCGTCAACTGGAGGCAGGATGATCTGACCCCGGCTTCTCCTTCGGATATTATTAAGTTTGGGGAGGATGGGGAGATAATTAAAATCAGATGAAGGGGCTGTCACTTTATTTCAACAGCAAAAAAAAGTAAGCAAAAAAGTGCCGCGCTGACGGTAAAAGGCTAAAAATTACTGCTTTATTCTAAAAACCGTGAACTCGCTACGTTTAACTTTTTACTTTTTTTCAACAGCAAAAAAAAGTAACAAAAAAATGCCGCGCTTACGGAAAACGGCTAAAAATCAACGTCTTTTTCTAAAAACCGTGAACTCGATACGCTCAAACAGCACGGTTTTCTTAGCGAAAAAAACCTTGATTTTCTTAACGCCATTTTCCTGAGGCGAAAGAAATCCGTTTCAAACAATTTCTGCATTAAAACTATAATATCCACACTTAGCTAACAATAAGCAAACTACCATTTTATTGAAAAGCTTCATGAAGATCCGTCACCCGATCTAATTATTGTTGACAACCTTGCCTGAGCCTGAGATACGTGCATCGATAAGGGGCTGGCCTGTATAAATTACATTGCCGCTTCCTGATATCCTTACATTGAGGTCAGACAGAGCATATACACGGCAGGAACCGGAGCCGCTGATCGTTGCACTAACCTTCTCAGAGGGCATTGTTGAAGATTCATATCTTCCTGAGCCGCTGATGGCAATCCTGCTGTCTCCCACACCCCGGCTACCGCCCAGGTTTAGCCTTCCGGAACCTGAAATTGATACATCAAGCTGAGAAGCTTCGAAATCATCTATCTCGACTCTTCCGCTTCCGCTTATTGCAACCGACATACGGTCTGCCTCTATAGGACTTTCTGCAGTCAGTCTTGCCGAGCCCGAAAGAGATATTTCATTAATTTCAGGCATGGTAATATAAATCCTGAGTTCATCATTCCGCCTGAAATTCCACCTGTTTGGCAAACGAACTGTCAGTTTATTGCCCCTGACTTCAGTTATCAGATCGCTGAGCACCCTTTCAGAGCCTTCCACAACAAGCTTCTGCGTTGGTCCCTGAACCAGAAAGACCTCTCCGGCTACTGCAATACCGATCCCGGTGAATGAAGGAACCTTGCGTTCCTCTGAAGGTAATTGTCCGTAAACAAAGGCAGATCCAGTAATAAGCAGGCATAAAGAAGCTACTGCGGCGAAAATAAGATGTTTTGTTTTCATAGTATCTCGTTTTAAATTTGAAAATCAGGTATGACTTTACAATCAGGCACCTTTTTAAAATGCCATTATCCCAAAGACAGCAAAAAAAAAAGTCTGCTGCATTTAATTTTACTTATTTTTGCAGTGGATTATAAATTAAAACCACTACCAGAGGATAGATCTGGTGAAAATGAATATTAATCAACATTTTACAAAAAATGAAGAGAGAGACCACACGCCGAGATGGATGGTCTTTTTTCTTGATATTGTTATAAGCATAACATCTATGGGTGCCGCCTGGCTGCTCAGGTTTAACTTTTCAATCCCTGCAGAATGGAGTGTTCTTTTCCCTGTTATCTTCCCGCTGGTAGTGATGGTCAGAGGGGCGGGATTTTTGATTTTCAGGACTTTCGCTGGACTCATACGGTATACCAGCTCACGTGATTCACTAAGAATATTTAATGTTGTTAGTGCCGGTTCAGCGTTTTTTGTGCTGGTTAATTTGATCAGCTACATTATTCTGGATGGAATGTTCCTGTTCCCCCTGTCTGTAATACTGATAGATTTTCTTATCACACTATTCGGACTTATCGCTCTCAGGATTATAATAAAATCAACATTTTTTGAATTATTCAATAAACCCGATGACCGGAAGGGTGTTATTATTTACGGGGCCGATCAACCGGGGTTGATTGTAAAGCACACCCTGGAAAGAGAGATGAATTCGCAATACAGGGTTGTTTGCTATATGGACGAAAAGGAAAGGATAGCCGGTAAAAAAATCGAAGGTGTTGTGGTGCATGAAATTGGTTATCTAAGAGCCTGGCTGGCAAAGAATCGCGCTCATATATTTATTTTTTCCAAACAACCTCCCGTTCCCGAAAGGAAAATTGATATAGTAGATGCTTGCCTTGACCATGATATGAAGGTTCTGTCAGTGCCATTCATATCAAACTGGATATCTTCCCGGCTTACTTACAACCAGATCAAGTCGGTATATATAGACGATTTGCTTGAGCGCACCCCTGTACCTGTCAACACAAAACGGATAGCGGCAATGATTACAGACAGGACGGTGCTTGTAACAGGTGCCGCCGGATCTATTGGAAGGGAAATAGCAATGCAGGTTGTCAGTTTTAAACCAAAACTTCTGATTCTCGTCGATCAGGCAGAGTCACCACTTTTTGAGTTTGAATCTTTGCTTAAAGATAAAATGTTGTATGAGAATGTCCATGTTCTGGCAGGCAATGTAGCCGACAGTGTAAGAATGGAGCATTTGTTTGAATCCTTTAAGCCAGAAACAGTATTTCATGCAGCTGCCTACAAGCATATTCCCATGATGGAAAATAATCCTGCCGAGGCATTACGAATTAATATATATGCCACCCGGCTTCTGGCCGGACTTGCCTCATTGCATGGAGCCTCCAGGTTCATATTCGTTTCTACCGATAAAGCTGTTAACCCTGCCAACATTGCCGGAGCTTCAAAGAGGATAGCCGAACTTTGCCTGATCGATCAGCAGTCCAGGTCAAAAACGAAATTCTCGATAGTCAGGTTTGGAAATGTATTGGGCTCAAACGGATCAGTTATTCCCCGGTTCAGAAAGCAGATTGAAAAAGGAGGGCCGGTTACAATTACACATCCGGATGTGACAAGATTTTTCATGACCAGTACAATAGCAGCACAACTAATACTTGAAGCCGGAGCAATGTCTAAGGGAGGAGAAACCTACATTTTCGAAATGGGCTCATCTGTAAAAATATACGAACTGGCAAGGAAGATGATAAAACTGGTGGGATTAAGGCCCGGACTGGATATTGAGATTAAATTTACCGGGTTAAGAGCAGGTGAAAAGATAAACGAAGAACTGATGTATACCCATGAATATACAACATCTACAGATAATCCGAAAATAAAACTGGTTCTTGAGAAGGAAGTTGATATGGGATCAGTGCTCGATAAAATTGAAAATCTTGTTGCCCTGCTCCATGAAAATGACAACAGGAAGATTATTTCATCAATAAAAGAGATACTGCCGGGGTTCAAAAGCAGCACACCAATTTCCCAATCTGAAACCTGAATGTAAAAATTCGCTAAAATCGGACTATCCACCACCGGAGGTGGCTTTAACTAAGGACAAGGCTTATGAAGTCAAAAAAGCGAGTTTACTTGTGGTAAATAAGTATATTTTTTACGAGCGAGACACAGCAGGCAGACATAATGGACAGACGCTAAATATACAGGTCAAATAAGCCATCAGGAGCAGAGATCTCAATTACCCGTGTATCATAATTTATATTCTTTACTATACTTTCGTGGAAAGGAACGAGAATTTCACGTCCGTCAAGATCCAGTCGCATAACCGGGTTATCAGGGTATTCTATTATCTCCTGTAAAATTCCCGAATTTCCATGAACCTCATCTATAACCCGGAATCCACGGAGTTCATCAGACCGTACCGGGTCATCTTCACTATGTTCCATCATCTTATGCTTTTCAGAATACACACGGCAATTAATAAACCCTGATGCCATAGTTGAGCTGGTTACCTCATCCAGGCCAAGAAGCGCGGTATCATCAGATAAGTACCTGAAACTATCTGTAAAAAAAGGAACCGGTATTCCGTCGATCTCGACAAATACCGGTTCTCCCTTTATAAGTTCATCTTCAGTAAAATATTCCAGCTTGAGGACTAATTGTCCATCTACCCCATGGGTCTTAAGAATAACACCTAAAAATTTTAAATCCCCGGCATTTGACATGCAGAAATTTTATATTTTATGCTTCAGCCCCTATCTTACTGTAGTAAAAATTATTCCTTTCCTTCTGCCGGCTTATCCTTTTCAGGAGCCTCTTTCGGAGCTTCCTTTTCCGGAGCTTCAGCAGGAGTTTCCTTTGCAGGAGCTTCTGCTGGAACCTCTTTTGCAGGAGCTTCTTCAGGAGTTTTTTCCGAAGGAGTTTCTGCAGGAGTTTCAGGGGCAGGGGTCTCTACAGGAGCTTTTTCAGCAGGTGCTTCTTCAGTTGCAGCTACTTTTTCACTTCCGGCAGTTTCCTCTGCAGCAACAGTTTCCGGTGCTTCAACTTCTTCGGCGACTTCAGCGGTCTTTCCGGCAGCTTTTGCAGCCTCCTCAGCCAGTTGCGTATTCCTTTTTGCTATAGCTGCAGCCCTCTCTTCATTTACTTTGGCCTCAGCTTCAAGCTGACGGGTTACTTCCTCCTCTTGTTTCCCAAGGACTCTGTTCTTCTTGGCTTCGATTTTTGCTTCCTTTTCTTTCATCCAGTCAGCAAATCGTTTTTCAGCCTCTTCCTGAGTCATAGCACCTTTGCTTACTCCACCAAGAAGATGTTTTTTCATTAATACTCCGGTATAGGAGAGAATAGCTCTACAGGTTTCTGTAGGTTGAGCGCCTTTGAGAAGCCAATCTAATGCTCTATCAAAATCCAATTCAATAGTAGCAGGATTAGTGTTTGGATTGTATGATCCAACCCTTTCTATTAATTTACCATCTCGTGGCGCCCTGCTATCAGCTATCACAATGTGATAGTACGGTTTTCTTTTTTTACCGTGTCTTGATAATCTGATCTTTACAGGCATGCTCTTTTTTGTTATTAATAAAACCTACTTTTTTAAAATCGTGGCTGCAAAGATATAATAATTAATTGTTTTGCCATCGTTTTTTTAATAGTTTTCAACATTTCCTGATTACTGCAATTGAAATTAGTAAATTTACAATTGCACCAAAGATACAGTAATAAAAGCCTTAACCTTCATAATGAGCCATATATAATATGAGAAATTTCACTCACCTTCATGTCCATACACAATACTCAATTCTCGATGGAGCATCCAATATACGTGACCTGATCACAAAAGTCAGGACAGATGGAATGACAGCAATAGCTATTACCGACCATGGCAATATGTTCGGCGTAAAAGAATTTTACAATGAAGCTAAATCGCAGAAGATAAAACCAATAATTGGTTGTGAAGTATATGTTGCAGAAAACAGCCGTTTCGAAAAAACAGGAAAGGAAGACAGAAGTGGCCACCACCTTATTATTCTTGCCAGGAATCTCAGCGGATATAAAAACCTCGTAAAGCTTGTATCCAGATCATATACAGAAGGGTTTTACTATAAACCACGAATAGACAAAGCCTTGTTATGGGAATATGGAGACGATCTTATAATATGCAGCGCATGTCTCGGAGGAGAAGTTCCACAGGCAATTATGCATAAGAGCCTTGAAGAGGCTGAGGAATTAATTCTCAAATTCAGGGAAAGATTTGGCGATGACTACTACCTGGAACTGCAGAGACATCCATCAGGGGATCCTGCGATTGATGCTGATGTTCTTGAAAACCAGAATATAGTAAACCACAAACTGGTTAGCCTTGCCAGAAAGCACGACATTAAAGTCATCGCTTCAAATGATGTACATTTCATCAATGACAACGATGCAGGTGCCCACGACAGACTTATTTGTCTCAACACGGGGAAGGATCTGGATGACCCTAACCGGATGAGATATACCAGGCAGGAATATCTTAAGACAATTGATGAGATGTATTCCCTCTTCTCCGATATTCCCGAGGCTCTTGAGAACACCATGGAAATTGCAGGAAAAATAGAGTCATATGAGCTCAACAATCTTCCCATTATGCCTGACTTTCCTATACCTGAAGGGTTTAATGATGAAGATGAATATCTGAAACACCTCAGCTATGAGGGAGCAAAAAAAAGGTACACGATAATAACTGATGAAATAAAGGAAAGAATAGAATATGAGTTGTCGGTTGTCAAGAAAATGGGATTCCCCGGGTACTTTCTTATTGTCCAGGATTTTTTAAGAGCTGCCCGGGAAATGGGTGTATCTGTAGGACCCGGAAGGGGTTCGGCAGCCGGATCAGTAGTGGCATACTGTAACAACATAACCGACATTGATCCGATAAAATATAATCTTCTTTTTGAAAGGTTCCTGAATCCCGACAGGATCTCGATGCCCGATATTGATATAGATTTTGACGAGGAGGGTCGCGACCTTGTTCTGCAGTACGTGGTTGAAAAATACGGCAAAGATCGCGTGGCTCAGATCATAACTTTCGGCACCATGGCTGCAAAGATGGCTATTCGCGATGTGGCAAGGGTACAGAAGTTGCCCCTACAGCAGGCAGACAAGCTTGCAAAGCTGGTCCCGGAAAAGCCGGGAACTACCTTAAAAATGGCATACAAGGAAGTAAAGGAGCTTGCTGACTTCAGGAAGAATGGCGAGGAAGATATAAAACAGACACTCGCCTTTGCAGAAACACTTGAAGGTTCTGTAAGACATACCGGACTGCATGCCTGCGGTATCATTATTTCAAAAAAAGAGCTCAGCGAACATATACCTGTCTGCACCTCGAAGGATACTGATCTGCTTGTTACCCAGTTTGACGGAAACCATGTTGAGAGCGTGGGTATGTTAAAGATGGATTTTCTTGGACTGAAAACTCTTTCAATAATCAAGGATGCCATTGAGACCATTTGGAAATCAAAGGGCATAAAGATTGATTTTGACAAAATAGGCCTTGATGATGCACCAACCTTCGAACTCTTCAGCAAGGGTGAGACAACTGCCATCTTCCAGTTTGAATCGGCAGGAATGAAAAAGCACATGAGAGAGCTCAAGCCGAACCGCCTCGAAGATTTGATTGCAATGAATGCACTTTACAGGCCGGGTCCCATTGAATATATACCAGCCTTTATCAGGAGGAAGCACGGCAGGGAGGCTATTTCCTATGAGGTTCCGGTAATGGAAAAATTTCTCGACGACACATACGGCATTACCGTTTACCAGGAACAGGTGATGTTACTTTCCCAGGCTCTTGCAGGATTCAGCGGCGGACAGGCCGATTCACTGAGAAAGGCAATGGGTAAGAAAAAGAAGCAGGAAATGGATAAACTCCGGGAACTTTTCACGGAGGGGTGCATGAAGAATGGATACGAAGAAAAAATCATCAAAAAGATCTGGGCCGACTGGGAAGCATTCGCACAGTATGCCTTCAATAAATCCCATTCTACATGTTATGCCATGATAGCATATCATACGGCCTGGCTGAAGGCAAATTACCCGGCTGAATTTATGGCCGCGGTGCTGAGCCGGAACATCTCAGATATCAAAAAGATAACGATCTTTATGGATGAATGCCGCCGGATGGGTATCCAGGTGCTTGGGCCGGATATTAACGACAGTGAATTGAAGTTCACAGTCAATAAAGACGGTAACATTCGTTTCGGTCTCGGGGCAATTAAGGGCCTCGGCGAAAGTGCTGTAGAAAAAATAATTGAAGAGAGAACCAAAAATGGTCCATTTTCAGGGATCTTTGATTTTGCTGAAAGGGTAATCCTGCAATCTGTAAATAAAAGATCCCTTGAGGCACTAGCGGCAGCAGGCGCTTTTGATGAATTCAAGGAGATAAGCCGGCATCAGTTCTTTGGCCTTGACTTGAAAGGAAACTCGTTCATAGAAAACCTGATCAAATATGGCAGCAGGGTCCAGGCTGAAAAATCGACACCCCAGGGAAGTCTGTTTGGCGACACTCCCGGATTCCAGTATCCTTTGCCTGAAATTCCGGCAGCACCGGAATGGACGAAGGTCGAGAAACTGAACAGGGAAAGAGAACTAATAGGTATATTCCTTTCAGCACATCCCCTTGATGATTTCAGGCTGGAAATTGAAAACCTGACAACCCACTCTCTTTCGGCACTGGAAGAACTTGATAAACTTGCAGGCAGAGATATAACCGTAGCCGGTATTGTAAACAGCGTAAAGGAAGCTTATACAAAGAGCGGTAACCCTTATGGGAGAATGATCCTTGAAGATTACAGGAACTCCTATGAACTAACACTATTTGGCAAGGATTATATCAGCTTCAAAAACTATTATGTAAAGGACTGTGCACTGCTTATCAAAGGGAGGATACAGGGTAAATATTACAATGAGGAGGAGATGGAGTTCAAGGTGAAAAGTATGTCTCTCCTTTCAGATGCCAGGGCAGACCTCATAAAAAGCATAACCCTTGAATTTCCGCTTTCATTTATCAGCAATGACACAATAGAAAGACTAACTGAGCATGCAGACAAAAATAAGGGTGAGGTTGTGATGAAATTCAGGGTTATTGAAAGGGATGACAATATTTCCGTAAATCTCTTCTCCAGAACAAAAAGAATAAATCTTTCAAATGAGTTTATGAACTTTCTTGAGAATATTCCTGAAATAGAAGTTAGGCTGAACTGATGAAAAGAATTCGCTAAAATCGGACTATACAACAGCGGAAGAAGTGTCTGTAACCCCTATTTTCGCTCCGACTATCCACCACCGGAGGAGGTGGCTTTAACCCCGGTTTTTGCTTCGTACCGTGAATTTTTTTTCGCACATGCCTTTCGGGCAAAGCCCCGCCAGGACATTACCCCTGGGGACGTGGGTTTTCGAATTAAACTAAAATATTCGTAATGTACAGGATTGCTGAACTTACTCAGCATACACAGATGGTCCCAACGTCCCCGGCAGTTGTTCAATCTTCCAATATTCGGCACAGACTCATGATCTGTAACCATATCCCGGGTTAAACAGGAACGAAGTTTTAATCATTTTCTGCTGTCTGACATATTCCGATGTAGATTTGGTCAGAAAAATTTCTTAATTTAGCAGATGTAGTTAGTGAGAGCAGCAATTTTGTATATGTTTGTTTTATAACTACATAATTCCTGAAACAATGTTGTAAATATTTACATATTTCAATTTTTTGCAGAGTGTCTGTTAAAACTTAATTATTTAAACTATGACAATAGAAGTAACCGAAGCCAATTTTGAAGAGCTTGTACTAAAATCAGACAAACCCGTCTTGCTTGATTTCTGGGCAGAATGGTGTGGCCCTTGCCGGGTGATTGCTCCCTACGTAAAAGAGATCGGAGAAGAGTTTAAAGGAAGAGCTGTTGTTGGTAAAGTAGATGTTGACAGCAATCCGGGTATTTCAGGAAAGTACGGGATTAGAAATATTCCAACAATACTTTTCATTAAAGATGGTGAAGTTGCTGACAAACAGGTTGGTGCGGTTCCTAAAAACAGTCTTGTTGAAAAACTGAATGCCTTATTGTAAATCCTGGTATCATTTTGCTTCGGATTTTACACCTTTAGGATTACAGTAGCAGTAAATAAACCACCTTCTTCTAATAGAAGGAGGCTTCTTAGTTCAGTAAAGGCATAGTCATCTCACTAAGCTTTCCTTCGTCCATTTAAGGGGGGGTACCAAGGAATTCCTTGCCGGTGACCACCATACGTTGCCCAATCAGTGCCGGAGGTGGAACTCAGACAACTGTACGAATCACCTGATAAAAAATAACCAAATCGTCATCTAAAACCTGAATTGGGTTATAACTTTTAAAGACTCCGGTCATATCTGCCATTTGCTCTTTTACCGGCGTCTGGTGAAAAGCCAAATGGAAAAACTTTCCCGGGTTAGGTTCGTGGGTGAGTGTATGAATTCACCCGCATTTTTGCCTCCATGGGCCCCAAAAATGTCAGCTTTAATCATTTTCGTTTTCACAAGTAAGGAAAAAAGATTATAATTGTCCCATGAGAATCACTAATTCACTGACAAGCAAACTTTTAAGGGTATCGCTAATATCTTCTTTTTTAATAGCAGCGGTATCCATTATCCCCTTATTCGTAGCGCTTCAAACAACCTCTTACGGGTTTTACATTACCAAAACCCTTGTATTATCATTGAACATTTTATTGATTTGGGCTGTTAACATTTTTTTAATCTATTACTTTTCAAGGCACCACAGAAACCTCTCAGGCAACAAGATTCGTTACCTGCTGAGTTTTGTTCTTACAGTTATAATTTCAGGTAGTTTTCTGATATTTATTGAAACTCTGGAGTTAACCGACTGGTTTATTCCCGGGGATGAATTGGCCAAATTTGGCGAGAGAAGCATAATTGTTCCCTTTTTCTCCAGTTTCATAATTAATTCGTTGGTATTGTTCATACAGGAATTTGTGGTTTTACGAGAAAAGAAAACGCATGTAGACCTTGAAAATGCCCGGTTAAAAATTGAAAATACCAATGCAGTGAATCAACAACTGAAACAACATATTCATCCCCATTTCTTATTTAATTCCCTGAGCATCCTTAAGTCACTTATTCATAACAACCCTGCATTGGCAGAAGAATATCTTATCCGGTTATCAGATTTTTTAAGGATTTCCATCTCGGCCAATGGTTCCAATATGGTAAGATTGAAAAACGAACTTAAGATGTGTGAAGATTTTATCGAGATGCAGAAAATCCGGTTTGGGAATGCAATAAAAATCTTGATTGATATCCCGGAAACCTATATTAATAAAGGATTTGTACCCTGTTTTTCACTTCAACTCCTTCTTGAAAATGCCATTAAACATAATGCCCTCACAATTGACTCCCCTTTGGATATCAAGATGGGAACATCTGATGGGTGGTTGTGGGTTGAGAACAACATTCAAAAAAAACAATCCTCTGAAGAGAGTACGAAATCAGGATTGGCTAATCTGTCGGAAAGGTACAGGATCATTTCAGGTGATGACATTGTGGTTCTGAATAATGCGCATACCTTTAAAGTAAGTATTAAAATTCTGGATCATGAGAATAGTAATTATTGAAGATGAGCAACTAACCGCCACCGATCTGGCTTCAAGCATAATGAAGGCCGAGTCAACTGCCGAAATTGTCGCAATTCTGGGTTCGGTGAAAGAATCCGTCAAATTTTTCAATGAAAACACCCAAAAACTGGATCTTATTTTTAGCGATATCCAGCTTGGAGATGGACTTAGTTTTGAAGTATTCAAAACAGTAAAGGTAAGTACACCCATTGTGTTTTGCACTGCCTATGATGAATATGCATTAAATGCCTTTAAGGTAAACAGTATTCATTATATGTTAAAACCCTTTAGTTCAAAATCAGTCGCAGAAGCATTAAGCAAATTTCACGACCTCAGAACTAACCTTCATAATGGTCCAGCTCAATATCAAAAGATTCTTGAACTGCTCACCAGGCCAAAGCATCAGAGTTCTTTACTTGTCTACCATGGAGAAAAAATTCTGCCTGTCAGGATAGATTCCGTCGGTCTTTTTTTTATCGAAAATGAAATGACCCACCTGGTTACTTTTGATTCCACTCGTTACGCTGTAAACAAAACCCTGGAAGAACTGGAACATATCGCTGGTTCTCAATTTTTCCGTGCCAGTCGTCAATATCTGATAAACAGGAAGGCCATAAAAGATTCATCTCAATATTTTGGCCGAAAACTGGCCGTTAACCTCACAGTTACTTTTAAAGAACGCATTACTGTGAGCAAAGCGAAAGTAACTGAATTCCTTGATTGGCTTTCGGAAAATTAGTCCGCTGTCATCTCGCCTATCAATTTGTCCGCTTCACCCATTTTTTGATTTTACATCCGTCGATTGACATGTAAGTTTGCCGGTAATTAAACCTTTTAGACTAAGGCAAAATAAACTTACTTATTTCAATCAAAGCGTTATGTTAAAACAATCTTTAAAAAAAATTTTCTCCCTGACGTGTCTCATGGTTGGTATATCCATTTACAGCCCTGCGCAAACCAGGATGGAATTAAGTCTTGTAAGTGCTATCAATCATGCTGTTGAGCACAATAAGAATCTTAAAAACGCCGGCTTGTCAATAGATGAGTCCAATCAAAGGCTTCGCGAAACCATAGCCCAGGGCCTTCCACAATTGAATGCAACAATTGACTATTCAAACTTTTTTGGTTCTAAAGCAACACTTGGTCCCGGTTTCGAAATAGAGTTTACACCAACGAGTAATCTCGGAATTTCAGCCAGCCAGCTGATATTCAATGGTAGTTATATTGTTGGGATACAAATGTCAAAGCTGCACAGGGAAATGATGGAAACCAATTACCTCAGAAGCGAGCTGGAACTAAAAGCCGATGTAACCCAGTTTTATCTGCTCAACCTGATGACACTGAACTCGAAAGAGATACTGGAATCCAATCTTGCCAACATGAATGATTTGCTATCGAAAACAAGATCCCTTGTAGAGGTAGGTATTGCCGAGGAGTTAGATTATGATCAGCTCCAGGTTCAGGTGGCAATACTTCAGGATAACAAGCGGGCTTTGGAAAGGCAAGTTGAGATGGCACTTAACATGCTTCGTTTACAAATTGGTGTTTCATCAGAAGTTGATATCCTTCTTACCGACTCTTTCGAAAGCATACTGAGCGACTCTAATATGGATCAAAGCTTAGCCACAGTATTTAACCTGCAAAATAACATTGATTATCACCAGCTATCATTACAAACTACTTTAGCTCAGAAACAGGTTAATATGGAACGGGCCGCTCATTTACCAACTGTATCAGGCTTCTATAGCTTTACCGAGAAACTCATCAAGCCCGAATTTGATCTTACCCCTCCCCACATTATCGGACTCAATATGAGCATACCAATCTTTTCAAGCGGAGCAAGATATTCAAGGGTGCAACAGGCCAAAATCAACCTGGATATAGCCACAAATCAGGAAGATTTCGTAAGTCAGCAATTAATGATTCATGAAAATCAGTTGCGATTCAACATGATCAATGCTTTGGAACAATACGAAAGCCAAAAGGCTAATCTTGAAGTTGCACGAAGGGTATTTAACAGCATAAACAATAAGTTTACACAGGGAACAGTGTCCAGCCTTGATCTTACCACTTCCAACAGCAATTATCTGCAAGCTGAAAACAGCTATCTGTCATCCGTATTCAATTTACTGGAAGCTCATCTTTCACTGAAAAAGCTATTGAATACCCTTTAAAAAATAATCATAAAAATCAATTTTTTAACTTTTCCAATTTTATCCTTATGAAAACATTATTAAAAAAACTGACTTACCTGGTAGTCATCGTTACAATTCTTACAAGTTGTTCCTCTTCTGATGGTTCTACTTCCGATACTGATATGGAAAGTAAAGTTTCCTTCTCAGCCGTACAGGTAATGACCATGCAATACAGTAATATATCCCGAAATGCGATTTATGCAGCTCAATTGCAACCTTACCGTGAAGTACATCTTTCTTCTGCTGCGCCGGGCAGGATTGATAAAATCCATGTAATACCCGGGCAAAAAGTAGCCCAGTCGCAATTGTTGGTTGAAATGGATAAAACGCAGCTTCAGCAAGCTGATGTTCAGCTCCGGAACCTTGAAACAGATTATAAAAGGATCGAAGCTCTTCGTCAGGTTGGGAGTGCTTCACCGCAACAACATGATCAGTTACGCATGCAATATGACCTGGCAGTTTCAAACGTTAAATTTCTCAAAGAGAACGCCCGCCTCGCCTCTCCTTTTAATGGAATAGTATCGGGCAAATATTTTGAAGATGGCGAAATGTTTTCGGGTGCGCCTAATACCCCGGACGGCAAGGCAGCTATCATATCCTTGATCCAAACCCATCAGCTTAAGGCTATAATTAATGTTGCCGAACGGTTTTACCCTCTTATAAGAAAAGGAATGGAAATTCAGCTAAGCACAGATGTTTACCAGGGCGAATCATTTAAGGCCAGAATAGAAACTATTTATCCTGAGATTAACCCCTCTACCCGTTCTTTTAAAGTAGAAATTTTAGTGCCAAATTCCGACGAAAGATTAAGACCCGGTATGTTTGCAAGGGCAGTCCTCGAATTTGGGCAGGAAAAAGCATTTGTACTTCCGGCCTATGCTTTACTTAAGATGCAAGGTACCAATGAACGATATGTTTATCTTGAAAAACAAGGTAAGGCACACAGGGTTTCGGTAAACCCCGGAGACCGCTACGATGACAGAATTGAGATAATTTCTGATCAGATAAAACCTGGAGACAAACTCATTATTGCAGGTCACTCAGGCTTGTCTCATGGTACGCCCGTGAGAATTAACCAATAGGCCATCTTTTATTTCATCCCATTTAAAATTAAAAAAACATTCCAAACGATGAGTATATTTAAAAAAGCGGTCAATAAACCCATAACTACTTTAATGGCTTTTGCCGCTGTGATAGTAATGGGTATCTATTCTATAATGCATATCCCAATTGACCTGTTGCCCGATATAGAACCTCCTTTTATAACCGTTATGACAGCCTATCCGGGTGCGAATGCCAGTGATATTGAATCCAACATTACCCGTCCGCTGGAAGATGCTTTCAATACGATTGACAGGCTTAAACAAATCACATCCGTATCCAGTGACAATTTATCAATTGTGAGTCTTGAATTAAACTGGGGAGCCGACCTCAATGAAGCATCCAACCAGATCAGGGAATCGATTGATATGATATACGACAATCTTCCTGATGGAGTATCGAGGCCATCCATATTCAAGTTTAGCATGAATACTCTTCCAATTGTATTTTATGCTATTACAGCTGAAGAGAGCTACCCGGGCCTTGAAAAAATACTGGAAGAAAAGATTGTCAACCCACTGAATCGCATAGATGGTATTGGTTCGGTGAGCCTGGTGGGGTCGCCCGAAAGAAGAATATATGTGGAGATTGACCCGGTAAAACTCAGTGCCTATAATCTTACCATTGAGCAAATAGGGCAGATTGTGCAGACAGAGAACCTGAATATGCCTTCGGGAAATGTAAAGATGGGGCAGATGGATTATATGTTCAGGGTACAGGGTGAATTTGCAGAAAGCCATGAGCTTAACCATCTTGTGGTAGGTCATTACCAGGGTACTGATGTCTTTCTTAATGATGTGGCGGCAATAAGGGATGGCATCAAGGATTTAACACTTGAAGAGAGAATTGATGGTAAATCCGGCGTGCGAATGTTTGTACTGAAGCAATCGGGCGCCAATACAGTGGAGATAGCCAAAGATGTGAAAAATGCACTTGCGGAACTGCAAAAGGATTTACCTTCTGATGTGCAGATCAGTGAAATAGTAGATACATCGATCTTTATCAGCGATTCAATCAGCAACCTCACACAAACCATGTTTTGGGCTCTGCTTTTTGTTGTTCTGGTTGTGTTGTTTTTCCTTGGAAAATGGAGAGCGACATTCATCGTGATGGTTACCATCCCTATTTCGTTGATAGTTTCATTTATTTACTTATATATCACAGGGGGGTCACTTAATATTATTTCCCTTGCCTCCTTATCCATTGCCTTGGGTATGGTTGTAGATGATGCAATCGTGGTACTGGAAAATATTATGAAACATATTGAACGTGGAGCCAGTCCCAGGGAGGCAGCTATATATGCCACCAATGAAGTATGGCTTTCGGTCATTGTAACAACCCTGGTTATTGTTGCCGTGTTTTTCCCCTTAACACTGGTTGGTGGACTTACGGGCGTTTTGTTCAAACAGTTAGGATGGATTGTCACCATTACTGTGGTAGTTTCTACCTTTGCCGCCATCACCCTTACCCCCATGCTCTCTTCTGTATTATTGAAAATGAAAGCCAAAACCCGGAAGAAACAATGGTTTTCTCATGAAAAAATTATCGAACCTTTTCTACGCTATCTTGAGAATTCTTACGAGAAGATCATCCAGGTTGCTCTGGTAAATAAGAAAAAAGTATTGATTACATCTTTGGCGATTTTCATCGGTTCATTGTTTCTGGTTCGCTTTCTCAGTCTTGAATTTATACCCGAGACCGATGAGAGTCAGTTAAGTGCTACCATTGAGCTGACCAGTGGCCTAAGGGTGGAAGAAACAATAATAACTGCCCGGTACCTGGAAGATTTAATTGCCCGGAAATACCCGGAGGTAGAATTAATCTCCGTTTCATCAGGAGCAGATGATGCAGCTGGTATGATGGCGCTGTTCAGCGAGTCAGCTTCAAACATGATCAACCTATCCATGCGTTTGGTGGGTCCTTCATCGCGTGAGCGAAGTGTCTGGGAAATGGCTGATGATCTTAGAAATGACCTTGAAGAGATCCCGCAAATTGCTTATTATACTGTTTCTACCGACGATGGTGCCGGAGGCGGTACGGGTGGAAGTTCGGTAGATATTGAAATTTATGGGTATGATTTTGGTGCCACAAGTACCCTTGCCCATGAGTTAAAGGATAAAATCAGCAATATACCCGGTGCTGCTGAAGTAAAGGTAAGTCGAAAAGACGAACGGCCCGAATTGCAACTGGTGCTTGACCGCAAAAAGCTTGCATCACATGGATTGAATACAGCTATGGTATCAGTTGCTCTTCGTAACAGGCTCACAGGAATAACTGCTTCCCACCTCAGGGAAGAAGGTGATGAATATGACATCATAATCAGGTACAAGGAAGAGTTTCGCAACTCTGTAACCGATATAGAAAACTTCTCCATCTTTAACCAACGGGGAGAAGCAGTCACTCTTGGTGAGATAGGAGAAGTAAAGGAGTATTACAACCCACCCAATATTGAACGCAAAAGAAGGGAACGAGTAGTAACAGTATCTGCTATTCCTTCTACTATCTCTCTTGGTGATCTGGCCTCTGAAATCAATAAAATTGTCGCTGAAACAGAACCCCCGCAAGGTGTTATGGTAAGAGTAGGCGGCGACTTCGATGAAATGATGGACTCATTTATTGACCTGGGCCTTTTGTTGCTCATCAGTATCATCCTTGTATTTTTGGTCATGGCATCGCAGTTTGAATCATTTGTAATGCCGTTCGTGGTAATGTTCTCTATTCCTTTCTCCTTCACGGGCGTTATCCTGGCACTGCTGATCACCAATACGACCCTGAGCATTATAGCAGGACTTGGAGCGGTGCTCCTGATAGGTATCGTGGTGAAAAACGGTATTGTGCTGATAGATTATATCAATTTGCTTCGTGACAAGGGTACCCCCTTGAACATAGCCATTGCCACGGCAGGGAAAAGCCGGTTAAGACCGGTATTGATGACTGCTATGACAACAATCCTGGCCATGCTGCCCATGGCAATGAGTGCTGGCGAAGGTTCTGAAATCTGGAGCCCAATGGGTATTTCCTTAATCGGAGGATTGATATTCTCCACCCTGATAACCATGGTGCTGATTCCCGTGGTATATGGTATTGTTTCACGCAAGGGCGAGCGCGATAAAATTAGGTCAGTAAGAGACAAATTTACTTTTTTACAAACAACTCCTAAATTAATTGAAATATGAAAGCAGTAATTATAGCCTTTAACCAGGCAAACAGTGAAAAAGTCGAGTTTATTTTAGATCATCACGAAATCAGAGGTTATACCTGGTGGAACGATGTACAGGGCCGGGGTACCCAAACCGGCGAACCAAGAAAAGGTACCCACACGTGGCCTGAAATGAATTCTGCTGCCATGGTGGTAATTCCCGACGAAAAAGTTGATCTGCTTTTGGAAAGTATTAAAATGCTGGATGAAATTAACCAGGAAGTTGGTATCCGTGCTTTTGTGTTAAACGTGGAGCAATCTTGTTAAAAATGAGCATATCTAAATTAGCCGACATACATCCCGAGGCAATAATTGGCAGGGATGTAACCATTTTGTAGTTATCGGTGATTGAACATGGATAGGTACCGGGGCATGCATTTACCCCGGTGCCCGTATCGGGAAGCAAGGTAAAATATTCACCGGGCCATCATTTCCAGCATTCCGCAGGATTTACATTTAACGGTGAATACGCCACCGCTGAAATAGGTGATCATTCAACCATCCGGGAATATGCTACCATTAACCGGGGTACTTCCAGCAAAGGGGTTACCAGGTCAGGATCTCATACTTTGTTGATGGCATACAGCCATGTTGGACCCCTGCCATAATTTCAAACCCTGCCAGCTCAATGCTCGTTGACCGAAAATTTGTACGATGCAAGTCAAAAACTGAATAACAATAACAATAGTGTAGGTGTATTGCTTAATGATGAGCATTTCAGTACCCAATTAAAAAACACGATGGGCAACCTTGAGTCAAGTACAGAAAGACTGGATGAAAATTTAGAAGCGCTTCAACACAATTTCTTGTTTCGGGGCTATTTCAAACGCAATGCAAAGGAAGAACAACGCTCAAGAAGTATAAACGAATAGCCTACTGCGGAATAACCCACGCACCATGACAACCGCTTACAAGCTAATATTTATGAATATTTTCATTAATACTTAAAATTCCAAATATTATAAAGATGAAAAAGCTGTCCTATTTGTTTTTATTCAGCTACCTGATGGCTTTGACAATGTTTGAATTGGCAAGTAGCCGTCTGGACAGACTGAAGGAAAAATCCTGTGTGTTTATTCAGTCTTTTTTTCAGTGATTTCAGAGGAGAAAAGTCAATTTGTCAAAAAAATCGAATTGTTTCAACAAGCTTGGATTCTTGCGGCCCCTGCCCTGTTGTGTACTGCTTTTGAAACAGTATCTTAATTAAGGAAATGGCCATTGATGATGTGATCTGGTCAGGATTCTGATATCACGGCAAGATCACATTGCCTTTCTTCTGTATTTATAGTTTCTTCTGTGTGGACTCCACGAAAGTTACTGTATTGAAAGAAAAGTTCAATCAGTGCTTATTAGATTATTAATGATGGGAAGTTACCTTTTGAATTTCTATATGGTCATTATATCCTCTTCTTTTTTAACCAGCAGGTCTTCAACCTTTTGAATATAGCCATCAGTAAGTTTCTGAACATCATGTTCTGCTCTTTTAACCACATCCTCTTCAAGCCCCTCCTTTTGCATCTTTTTCAGTTCTTCATTGGCATCCCTTCTGGCGTTACGAATGCTGACCCTTCCGAATTCACCTTCTGACTTCACCTGTTTAACAAGGTTTTTGCGTCTCTCTTCTGTCAGGGCAGGAACGACAATTCGTAGTGTCTCACCGTTATTTACCGGATTGAATCCAAGGTTGGCATTCATGATAGCCCTTTCGATAGTTTCAAGCATCTTCTTTTCCCATGGCTGAACCATTATTGTGCGCGGGTCAGGAGTATTAACATTCGCTACCTGGTTAAGGGGTGTATTTGCACCATAATAATCAACGTGTATACTGTCGAGCATATGAGGACTTGCCTTTCCTGCACGCAGTTTAGCCAATTCATCATGCAGAAAGGTAATGGCTTTCTCCATCTTGTCTTCAGCAATATCAAGAATTAATTGTACATCTTCTTCCATGGCGTTTACTTATTAATTTCTATACTGTTATAAATGCGGAGGATAAATATATTCAATTTTTTACGAATGTACCAATCCTTTCTCCCAAAATTATTTTTTTCAGATTACCTTTCTGGTTAATATCAAAAACAACCATATTCAGGTTATTCTCACTGCATAATGTATATGCTGTCAGGTCTACAATTTTCAAACCTTTGCTATATGCTTCATCGAAACTTATCTCATCATACTTAACAGCATCAGGAACCTTTTCCGGATCGGCCGAAAAGATCCCGTCCACACGGGTTCCTTTTATCAGAAGGTCGGCCCCCATTTCAACAGCACGAAGTGCAGCAGCTGTGTCAGTAGTAAAGAAGGGATTACCGGTTCCTGCAGCAAAAATAACAACCTCCCCATTTTCAAATGCTTCATTTGTTAATTGCTTACTGTAACCCTGGCCAACAGGTTCCATCCTGATGGCAGTCAGGAGGCGGCATTTCAGGCCAAGGCTTTCAAGTGCAGACTGCATTGCCAGTCCATTGATAACGGTGGCCATCATCCCCATATAATCACCCTTCACCCGATCGAAGCCTTTATCGACACCCTTTAGTCCGCGGAAAATATTTCCACCTCCAATTACCACACCTAACTTTACCCCGAGGCCGGCAATTGTACTGATCTCATTTGCATAACGCAACAGACTTTCAGGTTCAATACCATGACTTCCGCTTCCCATAAGCGACTCTCCGCTAAGCTTGAGCAATACCTTATTATACTTGATCATAAGATTACTATTAATATTTTCAGGTAAATTAATATCAGAATATGTTGATATGCAAATGATATACCGGGTCGATAAATGGCTGAAAAAATTACTCTGTCGTTTTAAATACCGGCCGGCAATTTAAGGTCAATCCATTAAAAATAATTGTCACTACCTCATTTTACAATCATTGTAATTCCCGGATAACCGGTAAATATTTTCAATATGAGGCACAACAAGTCCCTCATTGCCTTAAAAGCATGAAGTTAAAAAATAAATCAGAAATGCTTTGGGAAAGAAGAAAAAAAAAGAGAGCTGCAAGGCTCTCTATTTTTTTTTAGTTGGTTAATGCGTACCTTATAAAGGAAGTTACCGTTAGATTTTTGTCCTGATCCTGCAGGTACTCGCGTACCGTTTTTTTAGAGTCTTTGGTGAAATCCTGATTCAACAAGGTGCTTTCTTTATAAAATTTGTTCAGTTTTCCAAGAGCAATCCTTTCAAGGAGTTCTTCAGCTTTACCTTCAAGCCTGGCCTGTTCTTTACCTATTTCAATCTCTTTATCGATTACTGATTGTGGAATACTGTCCTTGTCAACTGATACCGGACTCATCGCAGCGATTTGCATAGCTATATCTTTCCCTACCTGAAGATCGGCTTTCTGATTTAAACCCACTAATGTAGCAAGTTTATTTCCCGGATGAATATAGGGTATCACCTGTGCAGCTTCAATTTTCTCATAAAAGGAAACATCAATTTTCTCACCAATTATCCCAATTTGCTCTACAATTAGATCTGCAATTTTTGTCCCGTTAAGTTCAAGTTCTTTAAGCTCTTCAAGGTTTGCAGGATTCTTTTCAAGAGCCAGGTCAAGAATTGACCAGGCAAATGCTACAAAACCTTCGTTTTTAGCTACAAAATCTGTTTCACTGTTCAAAACGATAACAGCACCACGTGTAGCATCACTTGTCACCTTTGCCAGTACAGCTCCTTCAGTAGCATCTCTGTCGGCCCTTTTATTTGCAACAGCCTGCCCTTTTTTACGTATTATATCAGAGGCTGCTTCAAAATCGCCATTAGCTTCAGCCAGAGCATTCTTACAATCCATCATACCGGCTCCGGTCATGTTTCTGAGTTTTTTTACATCTGATGCACTTATTTCAGCCATGATTATTTGAAATTTTTAAGATAAATATTGCTTTAATTATTCCTTGTCTTCTGCAGTTTTGCCTGATTTAACATCTTCCTTTTCAACAGGATCCTGCCTGTCACCGGCGGGTTTCCTGCGGGGACGTGCACTCCTTTTTTCACTGTCATCACTATCTTCCCCTGAATCATCATCAGATTCAGATCTCCTTGTCCGGGCACGACGCGGTTCATTCCTGTCCCTTTTATCAGCCGATTTTTTCTCTTTGGTAGAGACATCTTTGTCTTTCTCACTCTTCCTTTCATCAAGACCTTCCTGAATCGCCTGAGCCATAAGACCAATGATCAATGAAATAGATTTTGATGCATCATCGTTTGCCGGAATGGCAAAATCAACAACATTAGGGTCAGAGTTTGTATCAACAATGGCAAAAACCGGTATGTTAAGCCTTTTGGCTTCACGCACTGCAATATACTCCTTCATGACATCAACAATAAACAAGGCTGCCGGCAATCTTGTAAGATCGGCAATACTTCCGAAGTTTTTGTCAAGCTTGGCTCTCTGTCGCAATATCTGCAGGCGTTCTCTTTTCGCCAGGTTGGTAAATGTACCGTCATGCTCCATTTTGTCGATTACCGACATCTTTTTTACAGATTTCCTTATAGTAGGGAAATTCGTGAGCATACCACCCGGCCACCGCTCTGTCACAAAAGGCATATTAATGGCAGTTATCTTCTCATCAATTATATCTTTTGCCTGCTTCTTGGTAGCAACAAACAGTATTTTTCTGCCAGACCTTGCAATTTGTTTAAGCGCTGAAGCGGCCTCTTCAATCTTCACTATGGTCTTATGCAGATCAATTATATGAATCCCGTTACGCTCCATGAAAATATAAGGGGCCATTGCCGGATTCCATTTTCTTTTCAGGTGACCAAAGTGTACTCCGGCCTCCAGTAATTCATCAAAATTTGTTCTTGGCATTACTTGAATTTTAGGTTCGTTTACATTCTTATTTTATCAACCTCCAGGTAGTTCCAGAAATTCTGAAAGTCCTGCAGATTTAGATACTAAACTACAACATGAAAGCCTATCGCTTACTGAACTGGAATTTCTTCCTGGCTTTCGGCTGTCCCGGTTTCTTTCTTTCAACCTCGCGCGGGTCGCGGGTAAGGAATCCATTGGCTTTTAATGCAGGTTTATTATCAGGATTAAGCTTTACAAGTGCACGGGCAATACCCAGTCTCAATGCTTCTGCCTGTCCTTTTACTCCGCCGCCGTCAAGATTAACCCTAAGGTCAAATTGACCGGCTAACTTTAGCAGATTCATAGGTTGTTCAACAACATACTGCAACTGCGGGTTAGGAAAATACTCCTTCATGTCACGGTGGTTGATGGTAATATTGCCTTGCCCGTCTTTAAGAATTACCCTTGCTACCGCAGCTTTTCTTCTACCTATTGAATTGATCACGTCCATATCTGTGAATTACTTTATTGAACTAAAATTTACTGGTTGAGGTTTCTGAGCTTCATGTGGATGCTCATTTCCCGCATAAACATTAAGGTTTCTGAACATTTCGGCGCCTAAACGATTTTTCGGCAACATTCCTTTTATTGCTTTCTCAATAATTGCTCCCGGTTTTTTGGACATCATACGGGCAAAAGGCACTTTGCGTTGTCCCCCCGGATGGCCGGTATGATGTATATAGATTTTCTGATCTGCTTTATTTCCTGTCAGCTTAATCTTTTCCGCGTTAATAACAATTACATAATCACCGCAATCTACATGAGGTGTAAAATCGGGTTTATGTTTGCCCCTTAAAATCATGGCAGCAATTGACGCTAAACGGCCAAGAACCTGGTCAGTAGCATCAATAATTACCCATTCCTTTTTAACTGTAGCCTTGTTGGCTGAAACTGTTTTGTAGCTTAATGTATCCATCTCTGATGGTAATATTTTGATTATTATCCTGATATTTGAAAAGTGACACCTTTATCAAATGGTCTGCAAAAATACAACTATTTTTATTTATTCAACAATTTTATCAACAATTTTTTAAATAAGATCTGCCTGCTGCTGGCAATGATTAAAATATGCATCAAATTCAATTACCTTTGTACAAAAATTATCCTTCAGCCTTGTTCCGATAATTCAGGAATTTTTCAGTAAGAACAGGAATAATATAATTTAAAAAGATCAGTTATATTTTATTTGATCATGGCTCGAAATTTTTCCATTTACCACTCATATATATATGTTGGCGGACTAATGCTTTTAGGTGCAAGTCTTGCACTTTCTCCCTTTCTGGTTACTCTCGCTCAAATTATACTGCTGGTAAACTGGCTCCTGGAGGGACAATTAAAAACCCGCCTATGGGAGGCATGGCATCGCAAAACAGTTTTCTTTTTCCTTCTGATTTTCATCGTTCATATATTATGGCTAATTAACACCCGGGATTTTGCATATGCATTCAGGGACCTGAGAATCAAGCTTCCACTTCTTCTTCTCCCTCTTATTATAGGAACAAGCAGAAACCTGAAAGTGAGTGAACTGAAAATGATCCTTCTGGCATTTATTGCAGGTGTTCTGGCAAGTTCAATTGTCAGTATTTACAGCTTGTCAACATCCAGTGTTCAGTTGGATGATATGCGGGGTATTTCAGTTTTTATATCACATATCAGGCTGTCATTGCTCGTTAACATAGCAATATTTAGTATATTATACCTGCTGATTACCGGCACATTTCAATGGCAGCGGACAATCCGCAACAGCATGTGGGTATCACTTGCGTGGCTTATGTTGTTTCTGTTTATACTGCAGTCAATAACCGGGATAATAATATTTATTATAACAGGGATACTATTTCTGTCAAGATTTTCATCAGAATTTGAAAAACGATACTGGTACATACGTTATCCCCTGCTTTATGGCTTTTCATCAATCGTTTTAATATTCTCAGTCTATACGATAATTGTAATTTTCTCATTTTTAAAGAAGCCTGTTGACGAAACACAACTAAAGACCCATACAGAATCAGGAGCAGAATACGTGCACTACCTCTCCAACAGACAAATTGAAAATGGCAATTATGTATGGATCAATATAAGTGAGCCTGAATTGCAACAGGAATGGAACAGAAAAAGCAGTATTGAATATTACGGACAGGACCTTAAAGGACATGAATTGCGATATACTTTAATAAGGTATCTTGCTTCAC
>CAYQXY010000020.1:0-86490 GCA_964421595.1 uncultured Bacteroidales bacterium
GATTCATCTGTATAAAGCAGGTTAATCAGGTTAATAATCAAGCTATTTTTATTTTCAGGTAATTCATATTCTGAATTTCAATTCCGATGGATCACCCATGGCTTATACAGTTCATTTTGTGTGCCCTGGTTCATGGCAGATTCATTTGAAAATTTGTATTTTAGCCTCATATAGCAGAATATTGATGTTGATATTCAGTTAAATACCAATTTGAAGTCTGAGAAAATATTTAATCGGACAATAGCGATTTGCAGTAAAGGAGCATTGTTCGGGAAATCAATTTCAGAATATAGAGGCGGGCTTTTTCAAAAATTGCCTTTTCTGTCAAAACCGGTAAGGCTGCAGGTATCTGTAAGGGTTTAATCGGTTAGTCAGCGTTACTGTTCTCTTTTTGCTCCTGTTTTTTAATTCCGGTTCTCTGGTAATATCTGCTTAAACGGCCTTTAATCTGAAAATAACGGTAAAGTCCTATGAATATCAGGACCACACTAAGTCCGAGGGCAAGGTAACCAACCCACTGGATACTTCTGAAATCTTCAAGCTGCAGGAATGCAATTCCACCCAGCAGCATATACAGTGAGGTTCGTGTATATGCCAGGAGGGTACGTTCATTAGCGAGTTTTGTCCTTTCCAGCGCAAGATAGTCGCGTAGAATAATCTCTTCTTTTGTGTCAAAAATGTCACTAAAAATTTTCAGCCGGTTTAGCATATATATCGTTTACTGTTGTTAAATTACCTCTAAATTAAATAATTAATTCCAAACCCTGACAGAAGCCCGTATTTTGGGAGAAAAAAGGAATGAGTTCAGTTAATATCCTGTAAAACAGACATTAGTGGGCAATGTGATTATCCATTGATTCTTTTTGCATGAAGTTTTAATGGTTGAATGGGTAAGTTCATTGGAGATTTTCAGCCTTAATTAAAATGGTAATCGTGATTGTTTAACTACTTTTCTATAAATTTGTTTATAACAATTAGTTTGAAGCTGATTAAACCAATAAATCATGAAAAGTGATAAACAAATTCTGAAATCTTTAGAATCAAAACAAAAGAGTTTGCCGGAGAATCTGATACTATCTATTTTGATTTTAGTGCTGATGGTTCTTCAACCATTAACAATAAATTCGCAGATTATGGATAAAAATTCAATTATTGCAGACGGGGCAGAGTTAAAGCTTTTGGGTGATGGGTATTCTTTTACCGAAGGACCTGCTCCTGACAAAAATGGCAATGTGTTTTTTACCGATCAGCCCAACAACTCTATCGTAAAATGGGACCACTCAACAGGTGAACTGTCGGTTTTCATGGATAAAGCCGGGAGGTCAAACGGAATGTATTTTGACAAGGAAGGCAATCTTATCACTTGCGCTGACATGTTCAACCAGCTCTGGTCAATAAGCATGGACGGAGAAGTTACTGTTCTTGTTGACAAGTTTGATCAGAAACTTCTTAACGGACCTAATGACTTATGGATACGACCTGATGGAGGCATATATTTTACTGATCCACTTTATAAAAGAAATTACTGGGATCGTGATCCGGAAATGCAGCAGGACGGAGAACATGTATATTATCTTGGTCCTGGCGGGGAAAAGCCTTTCAGGGTTGATGAAAATGTTGTAAAGCCTAATGGAATAATAGGTACACCTGATGGCAAAACACTGTATGTGGCTGATATTGGTGATAATAAAACCTACCGGTATGATATTAACCAGGATGGGACCCTTTCAAACCGAAAACTTTTTGCAGAACTTGGTTCTGATGGAATGACAATTGATAATAAGGGGAATGTTTACCTGACCGGTAAAGGTGTTACGGTTTTTGACAGCAATGGCCAGCAGATTGCCCATATACCTGTTGATAAAGGCTGGACTGCCAATATATGTTTTGGAGGGCCTGAGAGGGATATGCTTTTTATAACCGCCATGGATTCGGTATTTGGAATAAAAATGAATGTAAAAGGAGTAAACTAGAAGGATATCAACATATAAATTAATAAAAGCTATGAGACGAAAAACCTACAGCACTTCCGACAATCCAATACATATTGCATTGCTTATTTTAAGGGTAAGTTTTGGAATTTTCTACATTATACATGGATGGCCGAAAATATCAGGTGGTACTGAGGCCTGGGTTGGCCTTGGTGGATCTATGGAAATTCTCGGGATTAGTTTTGCTCCTGTGTTTTGGGGATTTATGGCTGCTTTGGCCGAATTTGGGGGCGGAATTCTCCTGATTTTCGGATTGTTTACACGTCCGGTAGCAGCACTTATGCTATTTACTATGATTATTGCAACTCTTGTGCATGTTACCCAGGGTGACCCGATAAATGCTATTATTAATCCACTGAAAGGACTCGTAGTTTTCGCTGCACTGATCATCAGCGGAGCAGGACGGTTCTCAGTCGATTATAATATGACGACGAAGCGCTAAGATTTACAGGTATCTTATGGTGAAGGCCAAGGCCCAATAAGACGGAAGCCCAATAAAAACTCCGAAGATTGTTTTAGATCCGGGAGTCGATCTTCCGGCACCCGTGCATTTTGCAAATTCAGGATTCGGGTTGTTTTTCCAGAGCAATAATTATTGACCTTGACTGTTTTGGCCATTAAGTTCCCTTACAAATTCCAGCTCGTTATTCAGGTCTTTCATCCTGAGTGTGGAACCGAGGAGGGTGTAATCCAGTATCTTTCCCGAAAGGACTTTCAGGAATTCATTTTCAGTCTCCTGAATATCTATGCATGCCATTTTGGTTGATACGATGTTGCCGGTAACAAGCCTGTTTTTTACAAGTTCGGCATTTCCATGGAAATTGTTGCAACCGCCAAAGCCTGAAATGGATTTTGCTTCGGTATCAATAGTCAAAAAGGGAGGTTTTCTATCTTCCGGAAAACCAATGTTTACTCCATTTATTTTTTCAAGTATCCAGACATCATTTAAACCATATTTCCCAATGAACTGTCCGCATCCTTCAAATTTTTTCTGAACGCTGTCATTTTCAACTAAGCCCAAAACTACCCTGTAGGGGAATAAATTACCTGACATATTATCCATACACTCTTCTTTCGAAATAATGATATTCAGTATTCCTTCCCGCGAGCGAACAGAATATTCTTTAAGTGAATCGCCAGGCATTTCAAGATCTTTAATTGCTGCGGTAATTAAAGGGTACTCTTCGGTAAAGCTCCGGAAAACAATACCCTCATCGAATCCAATTTCCAGTCCCCAGAAAGGCTCATTGCCGGTAGCCTTGAAATCTGCATCAAAATCATCAGGATTGTCGATATTCCGAACACCGGCACATCCTGTCAGAAGTGATATTATTACAGTAAAAAGCAGGAGTCTGGTTTTCATTATACTTAAATTAAGTTAATTATTTGACACTTATGTCCCGGAATTTACCATCCTGATTTTGTGCCTCTTGCCAAATGTACTGTTACTTAACTAAAGCAAAAAACCACTAAAATAGCTCAGCCGGGATAAAAACAAGCGGTCAAGAAATCTTCATCGCAATAAAACTGCTGCATATTTTACAACACCAGAGAAACCTCCAAAATCGGGGTTGGCAAGCTTTTTCGTGACCCGGCACGGCCATTGCCGGAAAATTAGAAACATGCAAACATCAAATTTTTCTGATCCTGCCACTACATAGCCACTATTTACAAATTTACAAAAACCGTGCTACCTTTTTTAATGATTCACGGTTCTTCCTGCTTAAAATAATTTTAAATAACGTCAGTCTGACTAATTGTCGATTTGAATAACCTGTTCTTTTGTATTTTAGTGCGGGAGAAAAGCTTGAATAATTTTGATATTACAGATGAAGGGTGATAACCAGGAAGAAATGTTACAGAATAGAGAAGATTGCACTTCAAAGCAGAAGCCTGATTATGGAGATGGGGCTATCGACCGCAGGTGTTTTTTAAAGCTTGGGGCTGTTCTTGGCGGGGGACTGATTGCTGGTGGACCGCTGGCAGGGTGTATAAACGAACTGGAAAAATACTCACCTGTTATTGTTGAAGAGGCTGACGGGATAAAAATAATCCGTGCAGGTTGTCCTTCCCATAATTGCGGTGGCCGGTGCGTGCTGACCCTTCATGTGAAAGATGAGAAAATTCTGCGAATCGAGACCGATGACCGGCCAAACGATTCAATTTCCGATCCTCAGTTGCGGGCCTGTATAAGGGGACGTTCATACCGCCGCAGGCAATATCATCCCGACCGCCTCAAGTATCCGATGAAAAGGATTGGTAAGAGGGGAGAAGGCAGGTTTGAAAGGATAAGCTGGGATGAGGCATATGATATTCTTGCATCGCAAATTGAAAGGGTCAGGAAGAAATATGGCAATGAGGCGATACTGGTGCCATATGGCACGGGCAGTTATAACCAGGTGGGTGGAAGACAGACAGCCGCCAGGCTGATGAATATGCTCGGCGGTTCACTCGGATATTACAATTCATACAGCTGGGCATGTATAAGCCGGGCCACTCCATATGTTTACGGTACATCGGTCACCGGTAATCAGCGGCAGGACTGGGTGAACAGCAAATTTATCATTATGTGGGGCTGGAATCCGGCAGAGATGCGTGACGGGACCAACAGCGACTTTTTTATTAAAAAAGCACGTGAAAACGGTGCCAGGGTGGTCTGCATAGATCCGCAAATGACTATGAGTGCTGTCTCGCTTGCCGATGAGTGGATCCCCATCAGGCCGGGAACCGATGTTGCAATGATGAGTGCGATGGCATATACCATCATTTCGGAGAACCTGCACGATCGTGATTTTATAGACCGGTGCTGTGTAGGATTCGATAAATCTCAAATGCCATCGGGGTTTGAGAAGGAGGAGAGCTATTATGATTATATTTTCGGTATTCATGACGGCATACCAAAAACTCCTGAATGGGCCGAATCCATTACCGGGGTGCCTGCCCGGACGATTGAGCGGATAGGCAGGGAGTATGGTAGCAGCAAGCCTGCAGTTCTATACCAGGGCTATGGAATGCAGCGCAGGGCTTATGGTGAACAGCCGGTTCTTGCAGGTTGTGTTCTGGCTGCTATCACCGGCAATGTTGGCATACCCGGCGGATGGGCCAGCGGCATTGCCCTGCAGGCGGATGACGGGGGTCCTTTCTGGAACGTCTTTCCGACCGGAAGGAATCCGGTAAGTGCCAGTATTCCGGTGTTTTTATGGACCGAGGCTGTACTCCGCGGAACAGAAATGGGACCTGCCGAGGGACTCCGCGGGTCAGACAGACTTCAAAGCAATGTGAAACTTATTTGGTGCGTAGCATCCAATATACTGATTAACCAGCATGCCGACGTAAACCGTACGGCGAAAATACTGGCCGATGAGAGCCTGGTCGAGTTTATTGCGTTCCAGGATCAGTTCATGACTCCTTCGGGGAAATTCGCCGACCTGGTGTTGCCTGTGTGCACCCAGTTTGAAAGCTGGGGGGCTGAGGATGGATGGAAATACGGCGATGAGGTAATCCTTATGCCCCGCATCGCTACTCCCCCCTGGGAGACCAAAAGCGATTATCACATCTGTGAGGGACTGGCCGAAAGATTTGGTTTGAAAGATCGGTATACTGAGGGAAGAAATGAGAAAGACTGGGTTGAATGGACGCTTGACAGGTACCGTGCCACACGTTTCCCTGACATACCCTCCCTCAGCGAACTGGAGAAAAAGAATGAAGGAGTTTATAGCGTGCCCGTTACAAATCCTAAAGTTGCTTTTACCGATTTCAGAAAGGATCCGGTAAAATACCCGCTTAACACACCTTCGGGCAAGGTTGAGATTTTTTCTTCCCGCCTGTTTGAAATGGGAAATCCTATGGAAATTCCAGCCGTACCGAAATACATTCAGGAATGGGAGAGCCCTTTCGGGGATGAAAGAGTCAATTATCCCCTGCAGGCGATAGGTCATCATTACATGTCCAGGGTACATTCCACTCATGACAACGTCGACTGGTTGGACGAGGCTTTTCCGCAAAGAGTATTTATAAATCCGCTCGATGCATCAGAACGGGGGATAGAAGATGGTGATGAGGTGAAAGTATGGAACGAGCGTGGTTGTATGATCATCCCCTGTCGGTTTACTCCGAAAATCATGCCGGGTGTGGTAAATATACCTCAAGGTGCATGGTGGACACCTGACGAGGAGGGTATAGATAGACGGGGCTGTATAAATGTGCTTACTTCCCACAAGTGGACACCGCTGGCATTTGGCAACGCGCAGCATACAATAATGGTTCAGTTGGAGAAGGCATAATTCAGATAATATATTCTATGAAGAAGCAGCTCACTTTTTATTTTGATTCATCTTCCTGTTCAGGATGCAAAACCTGCCAGATGGCATGCAGGGACAAGCATGATCTGTCCAGAGGAGTTCTGTGGAGGAGAGTTTATGAGGTTGCAGGCGGCGACTGGAAAAAGGACGGGATGGCCTGGGTGCCCGATATTTACTCTTACTTTATCTCAATGGCATGTAATCATTGTGAGAAGCCTGTATGCCTTACTTCATGCCCCAATAAGGCAATTACCAAAAATGATAATGGAATTGTACTTATAGATGAGAAAAAATGCATGGGATGCCGCTATTGTGAATGGACTTGTCCCTATGGTGCCCTGCATTACGATCACCAGAACGGGGTAATGAGCAAATGTACAATGTGTGAGGATTTACTTCTGCAGGGTAAAAAGCCGGCCTGTATATCAGCCTGCCCTATGAGGGCAATGGAAATAACTGATGGAGCTATGGCCGGAATTTCCGGGCAATCGGAACGACCGGATATGTTTCCGCTGCCTGATCCAGATTTAACAAAACCTGCACTGGTGGTGAAGCCCCATCCTCATTCAATCAGGGCAGAAAAGGATAAATTAAGAATCAACAACAAGGAGGAGGTAAGATGAACAGTAATGAATGGCCCCTGATATTTTTTACACTTTTCTCGCAGATGGCTGCCGGACTTGTTGCGGGATTTGTAATCTTGCGTGCTGTCAGGCAATCTGCCATATCTGACGGTGCCGAAAGAAATATAATATTGACGGCGTTTGGTATAATGACAATTGCCCTCCTGTTATCATTTTTTCATCTTGGTTCGCCAGCAAATGCAGTTTATGCATTAAGTAATATAGGCACTTCATGGCTTAGCCGGGAGATACTGGCGGTTTCTGTTTTTTGGGGACTGCTTCTTGTGTGGTTTATAGTTTTGAAATTCCCTGACAGGTTAGCGAAGGCCAGCCCTATTATACAGTGGGTATGTGCCCTGGCCGGGATTGTTATGGTTTACACTATGGCCCGTCTTTATATGATCCAAACAGTGCCACCGTGGAATTCCCTTTTTACCATTTCGTATTTTTATTCAAGCAGTGTTTTGCTCGGCGTTCCTTTACTGATGTTTATATTGATGAAAAACGATCATTATTTTTCACTGCGTCTCCAGGAACAATCTGATGGCACTGACCTGCCCGTGAGGTATGTTTTTGCAGTTTTAATTGGTCTTGCATTCCTGTCATTCATCTTAAGATCCGGATATAATCTGATTACAGATCCTGCTGGCAATATGCCGGTTTTTGCTCCAGAGGTTTTCTCCCCATGGTTAAAGGTTTTGCATTTTTTGTTGCTTGGCAGCGCCGTGAGCATGTTCATAGTTGTATTAATTACGCCTGTAATTAAAAAACTGAAATTCAAGTCAAATATAGTCCTGGTTGCCTTTACCTTTCTGATGATCTCGGAAATTATTGGCCGGTATATGTTCTATGCCGGCTATTACAGGCTGGGAGTATAGGGCATTTGCAACTAGCCTACTTTAACAGGCATTCGGGTGCAAATAAGTCAAACTCTTACATGTGTGTTTGTTTTTTCCAGTTTTCGATCTTTAAACCAGGTATCCGGCTAAAATGTTTAACATTGTTGGTGATCAGGGTCATATCATTTTCAATAGCAATTCCGGCAATTAAAACATCAATATCATCCAATTTATTACCTGATTTCCTTAATGTTCCATATATTTCTGCTGAAATTTTTACAGATTTCTCAGTAAGAGGAAGAATAATGTTTTCAGAAACAAAATCTTCAAATATTGATATTTGTTTGAAAGCATTCTTGGCCGAAAGTCCGCTCAATATTTCATAATAAGATATCAGGTTGATTTCAAGGACATCATAATAATCAAGATAATTATTTAGATTCTGTATAACTTCAGGGTCCCCTTTCAGGAAATGCGTAAGGATGTCGGTATCAATAAGTGCCCTATTCATCAATTCTTCTCTTATTGCTTTTCCTTCTGGAAATTAATTTATCCGTGAAATTTTTAAGAAGATCATCGTCAATATTATCCCAGGCACCGGCAAATGAGAGAATCTTGTCTTTATGAGTGATATTTTCTTCTAATTCTGCAGCAAAGTCATCTAATTGCTTTAGTTTATCTGCACGGATTCTTTGTATCCTGCGTATTAACTGGTCACGTATTTGTGTATCTGACATAATTGTTATATGCTTTTTTCAAAATTACTAAAAATCTAATTATAGTAGGTTTAAATACTATGTGATTTTTATCCCCGGCTTAACTTATAAGTTACTCTTAATATCAGGTTTACCAAAATGGGAACTGCAGCCAACTTGTCCTCAATATCGGTTATCGCTTTCTTTTACCATAAACAGGCAGAATGGGCCCGCCCTGGTAACTTAGGCTAATGAACGATCCCGGTATATCTCCCTGCCTAATCCGGCATTTATGAGCATGAGAAGATTAATATCAGGCTGTCAATCAGTAAGTGTGTTTTACAATCAAGGGTGACAAGAGAAAGGTTGGAGCATTTGTTTTTTGATGATCAGCTCAAACTTTACTCGCAGGATGAAGAACAGTGGGGCAACCTGATCAAATTATTTACAGTTTTATCGGTCTTCCTGATTAGCCTGGGATTAGCAGGACTATCAGCTTTTATCCTGAACAACAGGACAAAGGAAATAGCCATCCGCAAAGTGTTCGGCGCCGGTTATTCAAGACTATTATGGCTTGTTTACAAAGAGTTTATTCTTATGTCAGCGGCGGCCATTTTAATTTCAGCACCAATAGCCTGGTATTTTTCGTCAAGATGGTTAGAGTCATTTCACAGGCAGATATCCGTTGGCCCGGGTATTTTCATATTTTCATTTACAGCACTATTGCTATTCACAGTGATTTGCATTTCATATAAAGGAATTCAGGTAATTAATTCCAGAATTTCAGATACAATAAAAAATGAATAATTAGAAGGCAAAATCGGGCTACCTTACAAATTCATATTACATATCAGTGGAAGTCTTTTCTAATTTCACTGGCAATTCCAAGACCTCCATTGTCTGGTGATTGGATAAGTCTGCAATTCCTTTAAACAAGGAGTTATTGTGATCTTAAAATACCACTGCCTTCAACCCAGCGAATTCCTGCAGCGACAGAAAATCCTTGTCATTATGAAGGAGCCTGATTTTGTTCTCAATACAGAAGGCAGAAATAACCATATCAATGGTTTTTCTGATGGTGATCCCCTTCTTTCTTAATTTTCTGTAATTGATTGAGGCGGCTATCGCAATTTCTCTTCCACAGAGATTATAGCATGGCAGGCTATCCATGATTTTCCTGCCGGTTTCAAAATCACTTTCGGACCCAAAGCCCTGCAGAACCTCAAGGATTATCAGGTCGCCGGTAACAAATATTTCATGGCCAAGGTTGTCATGCAAATAGTTTGCCGGAGGGTTGTCGGCACCATTGAAATAATCAATCCATACTGATGAGTCAACCAGAATCATTTATCCAACCTCATTTGTTCCAGATTTCCCTGCCATTTGAGTTTTCCTCTGAAAGACCTGATCTTTTCCTGCTCTTTAAGGGAAACAATAAGCTTTAAAGCTTCTTCAACAGTTGCTTTTTTGGTCTTGTGTCCGGTTATTGACATGGCTTTCTTCATCAGCTTATCATCAATTACAATATTTGTCCTCATAATGTGTATGATTTAGCTCAAATATACACATTTTTATTTAAAGATGCATCCTGACGGTTCTCAAAGAGATTGTTTTGCAATTATTCAGGAGATAATAAAAGATGGGCTGATCTACAATAAATCTGTTAAATCGGTTTAATGAGACTTCTTGCAAACGTCCTATGGTAAAGGATTGTCTGCCGGGTTGCCCCTGGGCTCTGTTTTTTTGTACCTGAGTCTTAGTCCGAAATTATTAACTGTCTTTTCTATTATAATTTCTTCTCCATTGTTAATGATTACTTCAGCTCCGCTTTTAATATCGGCAGATTTTTCCTTGTAGAATTCCTCGAAATATAATTCCGGGCCATGAGGACTGCATTCAATCGTGAAATAGGTATCCGGTCCATCGGTTCCATCCCTGCGGAAGGGTCTTCCGCGTTCGCCTTCAATTTCATATACTTCATATTCCAGTTCCCAGGCATACTCATAAAGCTGGTTGCCGATAAAATGTTCCCCCTCGTAATAGACGTAGTATAAACCGGGTGCTACCCTGTAATACTCATCCCAGTAGAACATTGAGGGTATATATTCATTTTCAAATTCAATATACGCTGGCTCATCGTCAATCCAGATAAAGCCAACGAAAGCTTTTCCGGGCCATCCGTCATATCCTTTCTCACAAGAGTTAAGAAACAGAATGGCAGCAAACACTATCAATATTTTAGACATTTTACCTGGTGGAAGGAAAAGTATTCCTCTGGTGTTTTTGCGTATTGTGGTTATTGTATTCATGACCTTTATATATGGGGGTTTAAAAGGTCACTGACAATTAATATGCCAAACCAGTTATCGTAATTGATTTATTTTGCCCGATGTTTAGAAACATAAAAGTCAGATGGATGAATGCGGTAAATACGTCGGAATATGTAATGAGAGCCATTGCACAAACTATCAGAAACATAGCATGGTATTAAATATTATGGCTAATCTTTCAGAAAGGTATTCAATAAGGCTTAGCGAACTATGTTCCGAGATAAATGTTTGTGTAATTTCGGAATTTACGGGAAATTATGAATTAATCAGGGTATCTGGTTTCGGTTTTTTGGTTTCGGCACATTAAAACTCTCAGGATTTCTGAAGGCCTGGCGGGAGCAGCGCGGGAAACCACTCTTTACCTAACGCAATCCAGATGCGTAAAAACATCCATGCTATGAATATGCCGAGTAGTGCACCGAAAAGACTGTCTCCCGGATAGTGGACTCCAATATAGATCCGGCTGTAAGAAAATATTACTGCCCATAAGAAAATTAACCAGGTAAACCATCTCAGGCCGATAATACGGGAGGTGAACCATGCTACTGCGAAGGAGGAGGTTGCATGGCCGGAGACAAAACCGAATTCTCCGCCTTTCCTCCGTGGAAGATGAATTATTTCGGCAAGGTCAATTTCATGACTTGGACGGAGTCGCTGGAAAACATTTTTGAACAAGTGGACTGATATCTGGTCGCCCGCGGCAACGACCAGCCCCGTAAATACAGCTGCCAGCAATAACCAGGGCAAGTATCTTTTTTCCAAATGAAATCTTATGCCGGTTATTTGCCCGCCTGGCGGAATTTCAAGTCTGAGTTTCATATAGCGCCAGGCCAGAAGTCCAAGGATAAGTAAGTAAAGAAACATCCATGAATACTTCTCTGTCACCCAGAGAAAGAAAACATCGCCCGCAGCATTATGCTGGCTGTTGAGAAATATGAATAATCTTGTGTCAAGCTGGTCTAATAACTCTATCATTCTAATCAGAAACTCGATTTATATTATAGTACCTTTATCATTGCAAGGATCGAAATCCTCTATACTCATTGCTCTTTATTGCCCGTTCAGGATGTATCCTTTGCCGCTTCTGATATAACTGCACCTTTTAGTGCATCCTTTTTGCGGCATATCTCCCGCACTCATAACAAGGTTTTAATATTTAGGGTGTTAGCCTCTTAATATTTTTATCAGTATAGAATTTATTTCCCGGACCGGCAATTGAATTACAGAGTCAGGTAAAATGGTTCAATATTATAAATTATTTATTTAATACCTCCCAGAGCCTGTCTTTCAATACTGTCAGCCCTTCACCGGTGATAGAGGAAATGAACAGATTAGGTATTCCGGGAAGTTCATTTTCCAGTTCTGCTTTTAATTCAACTCTTAGTTCTTCATCCAGAAGATCACATTTGGTAACGGCGAGAACCCTCTCCTTGTCAAGAAGCTCGGGATTATATTTTTTAAGTTCACTTAACAATATACCGTACTCGTCCTTAATGTTGCGGCTATCTGCCGGCACCATAAAAAGGAGCATCGCATTCCTCTCAATATGCTTCAAAAATCTGAGGCCAAGTCCCCGACCCTCATGCGCCCCCTCTATTATACCGGGTATATCAGCCATCGCAAATGAACGGTTGTCCCTGTAGGAAACGATTCCCAGGTTTGGCACAAGAGTGGTAAAAGGATAATTTGCAATTTTAGGTTTTGCTGCAGAGATTACCGATAACAACGTCGATTTCCCCGCATTGGGAAAGCCTACCAGTCCCACATCGGCCAGAACCTTCAATTCCAGAATGAACCAGTCCTCGACAGCATCTTCCCCCGGCTGAGCAAAACGCGGTGTTTGCATTGTAGCCGATTTGAAGTTGACATTGCCGAGTCCGCCCCTTCCCCCCGGGGCAATTATCATCTCCTGTCCATGTTCGGTAATCTCGAAAAGAACATTTCCCGTTTCTGCATTTTTGGCTACTGTACCCAGAGGAACTTCAACAATATTGTTTTTTCCTGATGCCCCGGTTTTTTCGCCGGATGAACCATTTCCACCGTTTTCAGCAAATATGTGCCTCCTGTATTTCAGATGTATCAAGGTCCACAATTGCGAATTACCTCTAAGGATCACATGGCCTCCATGGCCGCCATCCCCTCCGTCGGGTCCGCCTTTGGAGGTTAGCTTGTCACGGTGAAAATGTACAGATCCCGCACCACCTTTGCCCGAGCGGCAAAAGATCTTAACATAATCGACAAAATTTGTATCGGCCATAAAAGTATTTCTTGTAGTGATGAATCTCCCGCGAACCAAGGTACAAAAAAAGAAATGAATAATCCATGGGTGATCCATCCGTGGCGACCACGTGATTAGAAATTGTAACTTACTTATATTATGATTAGTACTTATAAATTATTCGGATGAATGCAAAACAACTTGCATCCCTGGTTGCTTAATTACAGAAAACTGTAAAGGTACTACTAAAAGAACTGATACCGGGCTCTGGTTAATCCCGGTATCAGATTTATGTCAGATTAATAATTTGTCCGGTTCCCGGTTTGTTCTCAGTCTACTGCCTTATATTCATCAATAACACTGCAAATACGCCCGAATATTTCCTCCATGCTTCCGGTTCCTACAACTGACCTGTATCTGTTCTTTTTGCTGTAGTAATCGGCCACCTGACTTGTAACTGCATTGTAGACTTTAATACGGTTTTTTATCACATCTATGTTGTCATCGGCGCGGCCTTCTTTCTCAGCTCTTTTGAGAAGCCTGTCAACAAGTTCGTCTTCCTCTACTTCGAGTGATATCATAACAGATACGGAAGTTCCCTTTTCTCCCAGCAATCCGTCAAGTGCCTCAGCTTGCTCTGAAGTACGCGGAAATCCGTCAAAAATAAATCCCTTCTGGTCAGTATTATTATCAATTTTGTTTTTTACCATCTTTATCACCATCTCATCAGGTACCAGCTCACCCTTTTCTATGAGTTTTTTCGCTTCGGTTCCCAGAGCTGTATTCCCTGATATTTCGGCACGCAGAATATCTCCGGTTGAGAGGTGCATAAGCTTGTATTTGTCGATAATAAATTTCGATTGTGTTCCCTTACCTGCCCCTGGAGGGCCGAATATTACAATGTTGAACATAGTTTAAAATAATTAATGGTTATTATAATGCAGATCTTATGCCCGGAATACGCGGCTGGATCCAGTTAATATTTCAGATTATTTTATAAATACCTTCAAAGTTCCTTCCCTGATTGTTGTAATCAAGTCCATAGCCCACGATGAAGTCATTAGGAATTTCGATTCCAACATAATCAAGTTTAGTAGTGCCATTGAATGTCCCCGGCTTTAACAGTAATGTGGCAATCCTGATTTGTTTCGGATTATGCATTTTAAACTGATCAATAATGCATTCAAGTGTTGTTCCTGTATCAACTATATCTTCGACTATCACAACAGTTCTGCCGGAAATATCGTCGTTAAGCCCGATCAGCTCGCTGACTTTCCCGGTACTTGAAGTTCCATGGTAAGAGGAGAGCTTTAGAAATGAAACCTGACATTCAATCTTAATTTTTTTGAGCAGATCGGAGGTAAACATGAAAGAACCATTAAGTATACTGATAAAGATCGGATTCTCCCCCTTAAGGTCATAATTGATCTTATCAGCAATCTTTCCTACTGCATCCTGAATTTGCGAGGGGGTGATCGAGAGGCGGAATTCTTTATCCTGTAACTTTATTGTTTCCATTGATCGAGGATTGAGATAACCCGGTTATATTTGTCTTGGTGATCGCTATTATCTATGCTTAGTGCTCTGAATATCAGCGGACTGTATTTTTAATAATAAACAAATTAACCTGCAATACGTTATTAGGTTTATAAAAATTAAGTATCTTGCGAAATTAAAAAAATAAGGGATTAAGTTCAGATAAATTTGAAATATTATATAACCTGTTCTTACAATTACGGAGGTATTGAGTTAAAAGTGGCTTCTCAGTTTGTCTGACATTTAATGAAATAAGTGTATTTGGCTTAAATTAAAGCCAATAAAACCAGTTAATTCAAATGATCAGAAACAAGCCCTGTAAAACCGGTTTCAAAAGGAGACGAACAATGCCTGAAGAGATGAACAATTCAACTTGTGACCGAACTTGGCGACTAATGAATTTGGAATGAGTTTTGTATGATTATCATAGTTGAACAATTAGATGCAACCACTTGATTAATAATATATTTTACTTATAACTAGATTAATAACTATAAATAATTAGGATGAAGCCAAAAGTAAGTATTATCATGGGCAGTACATCAGATCTGCCAATTATGGAAGAAGCAGCTAAAGTTTTGAATGAGTTTAAGATTCCCTTTGAGATAAATGCTTTATCTGCTCACCGGACGCCGGAAAAAGTAATGGAGTTTGCTGCCGGGGCATACGACAGGGGAATACGCGTTTTCATAGCTGGTGCCGGCGGTGCTGCACATCTGCCAGGTGTAATAGCTGCCCTTACTCCGCTTCCTGTGATTGGGGTTCCTATAAATTCATCTAATTCACTTGATGGCTGGGATTCTATCCTCTCCATTTTGCAGATGCCTGCGGGTATACCGGTTGCTACAGTTGCAATTGACGGGGCAAAGAATGCAGGTATTCTTGCAGCACAGATCCTTGGGACGGGTGACGAGGAAGTAATTAATAAAGTAAAAGAGTTTAAGCGCACCCTCAAAGACAAGATTATATCAGCAAACAAGGAATTAGCAGAAATTAAATTCGAATTTAAGACGAATTAAATATTTTTACTTAACTTGAATATGTTTGTAATCAACAGGCATATTAAATGTTAAGATTTTACAGTCATCACCACAAGTTAACCGGAAAGATTTCCATTATGGTCTTCTTTCCGGTTTTTCTTTTTTATGTAAACAATGATGTTTTTTCCAATGAAAATTATCCTACTGGCAGTCGTGCTGCCGCCATGGGCAATGCTGCAAGTGCTGTAAGTGATCTGTGGTCGGTGTATCATAACCAGGCCGGACTGGCTTCACTGAAAAATTTCCAGGTAGGAGTACATCATGAAAACCGGTTCATGGTACCTGAATTTGCATTACAGGCAATGGCAATGGCGGTACCGGTCCGGCCCGGAACAATAGGTGTCAGTTATACATATTTTGGTTTTTCCAGTTATAATGAGAGTAAACTCGGACTGGCTTTCGGCAGAAACTTTGGCGAAAGGTTTTCAGCTGGTGTTCAGTTCAGTTATCTGCATACCTTTATAGCCGGTGATTATGGGAACTCAGGGAATATAACGGCCGAAGGGGGATTTATTGCCCAGCCTGTAGATGGACTTTTTATTGCTGCCCATATATACAATCCTTCCAGGACACGCATGAAAACTTATTATGAGCAGACGATTCCTGTCGTACTGAAGTTTGGCCTTGCCGGTTTCCTTGGTGAAAAAATTATTGCTGCCGTCGAAACCGAGAAAGTCCATGACCGCAGGGCAGTGTTTAAGGCAGGACTGGAAATGGGTTTCAGCGAACCACTTTTTCTGCGTGCAGGAATATCTTCAGGTCCGGTTCAGGGTTCTTTTGGGATTGGTTATGTTTTCGGCCGTGTGGCGGCCGATATTGCCTTTACTGATCACCAGGCTCTTGGATTTACGCCGCATTTCACCTTAAGTTACCGGGCAAGATGATTGTACCAGGAAAAAATAATACTAAAAAATGTATCCAGAGAGAAAAATTTCACACTGGCCTGAGCACCTATATATGTTGGGTTCAGGAATTACTTTGCCCTTATGGTGACATTCATTATGATTGTTCGAAAAGCAACCATGAGACAAAATGTATTTGGTGATTGTGGTAATCAGCAAGGAAGGTTTGTATGAAGGAAATGGGTGCCATTGATATGGATCAATTTACAATAGTGTGCCTCAGCTAAACACAGTTGCTCATGTGGCTTTTTTTATGGCTGATGCAATCGGGAAGCAAAGATATACCGGGGGAAATGGGTGGTGATCAGGAGATGGTATGAAAAATCCCGGTTCCGGAATCTGAAAATCAGAATACTACCATATAATGACGAAGTTAAATTTTACCTTGCTTTTATTATTTTGTTTATGTCCGGAAGCACTTTTCGCTCAGCAGCCAGTCCACCACCAGCTTTTGGAAGAATTGATTGAAGAGCTCCAATCACATGAAGGAACAGAGGTGGACCCCACACTGATCTATGATAATCTTAGTCACTATATATTAAATCCTGTCAATATCAATACCGCGCAAGCAGAGGAACTCAGGGGCCTTTACTTTATTAATGAACTGCAAATAGCTAATCTGCTTTCGTACAGGCAAGAGCAGGGGGAATTCCTTACCTTGTATGAATTGCAATACATAGAAGGATTTTCATATGATGATATCAGAAAGATCCTCCCGTTCATAACAATAGAGGAGACAGTCATGATACATGACCTATCTCCTGAAGAAGTAATCAGATATGGGAGACATCAGTATTTTTTAAGGCTCCAGAGAATTGTTGAGGAGCAAAGGGGATTTTCGCCTGTTTCGCCTGCCGATCTGGCTGCAAATCCTAATTCCCGTTATCTTGGAGGGCCTCTGAAGGTTTATAACCGTTATCAGTTTACTTACCAGGACAAAGTACACGCTGGATTTGTGGCTGAGAAAGATGCCGGTGAGGAGTTCTTTACAGGAAGTAATCCATACGGGTTTGATCATTATACCATGCATTTGCAGATTAACGACATCGGGAGATTCAAAACCATTGCCGTTGGCGATTATCAGCCGGCATTTGGACAGGGACTGGTTCTCTGGTCAGGTCTTGCATTTGGCAAATCGGCAAACACTCTCAACATAAGGAAGAATGCCAGGGGGATTCAGAAATTCTCATCGACAGATGAAAATATGTTTTTCAGGGGAGGCGGGGTTACATGGCGGTTATCAGGTAATTCTGAAGGCAGTTTTTTTATTTCCCGCAAAATGATAGATGCAGGTATATCCGTTGTTAGTCCCGATGGCAACATTCTTGAAGTGTCTTCTTTGCAGAATAGCGGACTGCATGCCACGCCATCGCAGGTTGCCGGCAAGAATGTTCTGGGTGAAACAATTCTGGGTGGCAATTTCACTTTTAACCACAGATCCTTTAGAATTGGTACGACATTGGCCTCGGTGAGGTATGATGCAATCCTGAATCCTCCTGAGCGGATCTATAATCAGTTTGATTTCAGAGGAGACAGAAATATTAATATCGGACTGGATTATCAGTTTTCAATTGGTCCGGCGCGTTTTTTCGGCGAGGGTGCCATAAGCAGCAGCGGAGGCACTGCCATGCTTGGAGGAGCAATTGCGAACCTGAGTCCGCTGATTAGCCTTTCCTGCTTGTACAGGAGGTATGACCGTAATTATCATGCATATTTCAGTAACGGCTTCGGGGAGAACACGCGTACGGCAAATGAACACGGACTGTATGCCGGCACCCTGATTCAGCCTGACAGGAAATGGAAATTTTCTGCCTACATAGATATCTTCTCTTTCCCCTGGCTGCGTTATGGCGCCTATGCTCCTTCATCAGGAAACGAATTCTTTGTGCAGGTTGATTATAATCATTCCCGTAATATGCATATGTATCTTAATTTCAGGAATAAGGAAAAACCGGTGAATGCCCCGGCAGGTGAAAGTCAGGTACGGGACCTGCTTGATTCGGGTGTGTCGAAGCTGAGATATCATATTAACTATTTTATTTCTTCATCTGTGGAATTTCGGAACAGATTGGAATTGTCACAGTTTAACAGGGAAGACATTTCTCCTGAAAGGGGCTTTCTTCTTTATCAGGATATATTTTACCGGCCGTCACGGTTGCCATTGTCATTAGCATTCCGCTATGCTGTATATGAAACAGACAGCTATAATGCAAGATTTTATGCATATGAAAATGATGTATTATACTCTTTTTCATCACCGGCCTATTATGACAATGGTATTCGCTCATACCTTATGATACGGTATTCTGCCCGGGAAGCCGTTGACCTTTGGGTTCGCTATGCCATAACAAAAATTCCCGGTGCGGAAAGCATGGGTTCAGGACTGACAACCATAAATGGTGATTCACGCTCTGAAATTAAGGCGCAATTAAGAGTCAGGTTTTAGGTTGATTGAAAATCTTTAATTTGAATCTTCCCTTGTCCTGATATCCCTGATATTCAGCTGCCAGTTTGTCTTCCCCTTGAAGGTGTTCTCTTCAATAGTGAAGCAGGCATCAAACGGTATCCCCAGGCGTATTAAATTGAAATGATCAGCCTGGTGGAAGGCGATGGCACTGAAAACATGCCCGTATGACTCCTCAGAAAACACTTCCATCTTAAGATGCTCTTTGGTGGGTCCGACAATCTTAACACTCCCATTATTCACCAGTTTGCGGGCCACAAAAACCGGCGACAGGTTATCAGGTCCGAAAGGCTGAAATTCTTTTAAGAGACGGCAGAATTTATCATCAATTTCCTTAACTGAAATGACCGAATCAATTTCCACTTTAGGGGCCAGCTGGGCAAGTGTGATATTCTGGACCACAAGCTCCTCAAAACGTTTCTGGAAATGAGGCACATTTTCAAGCTTCATCGTCATTCCCGCCGCATACATATGTCCCCCGAAATTCTCCAGCAGATCACTGCATCCTTCAACAACCTGGTAAATATCAAATCCGGGCACCGAACGTGCCGACCCGGTGGCAAAACCATTCGATTCGGTAAGGATAACGGTGGGCCGGAAATAGGTCTCAATAAGCCGCGAAGCTACAATTCCGATTACTCCCTTTTGCCACAATGGATTGAAAAGCACTGTGGAGCGCCTTTCATGGTAAGCACTGTCTGATGCAATCATTTTCCTTGCCTCAAGGGTAACCTGCCGGTCAACATCTTTTCGGTTGTCATTGAAAACATTGATAACCTCACCTATTTCCCTGGCAATATGATCATCGTGCGCAACAAGCAATTCGACAGCCTTGTTGCCTGATTTCATTCTTCCGGCAGCATTGATTCGCGGCCCAATTTTAAATACAATATCGTCTATTGTTAGATCCCTGTTGCTGATATTGGCTAATTTAATGATCGATTTTAAGCCAAAGCATGGATCACTGCTAAGCCGTTTGAGTCCGAAATGCGCCAGAATTCTATTCTCTCCGGTAATAGGAACAATATCCGATGCTACACTGACAACGACCAGATCAAGGAACTTTAAAAGCTCATCATTTGAATAGTCACTTTTAGTGGTCAGAGCCTGCAGCATTTTATAACCGACCCCACAACCGGATAGTTCCTTGAAGGGATAGTCGCACCCCGGTTGTTTGGGGTCAAGGATGGCAACTGCATCTGGAATAATATCGCCGGGCATATGGTGATCGCATATGATGAAATCTATTCTTTTGGATCTGGCATATGCAATTTTTTCGACTGCCTTGATCCCGCAATCCAATGCAACTATAAGGCTTATATTATTTGCTGCTGCATAATCTATGGCCTTGAAGCTTATTCCATATCCCTCTGAATAACGATCGGGAATATAATATGACAGGTTATCGTAACGAAGTTTCAGAAAAGAATAAACAAGTGCTACTGATGTGGTCCCGTCAACGTCATAATCGCCATAAATCAGAATGTTCTCATTTTTTCTTATGGCGGTTAGTATTCTTTCAGTAGCCAGTCCCATTCCCTTCATGAGAAACGGGTCATGCAGGTCATCCAGTGTTGGGCGGAAGAATACCCTGGCCTGGTCATAGGTTTTTATATTCCTCTGGACAAGCAGATTTGCTATTGAGGAAGGTATTTTCAAGGCTGAAGCCAGATCAGCGACTTCAATGCTGTCTCCCTGATCTTTAATTATCCATTCTTTTCCCATAGGATCAGGAGTTTTCTTTTATTTCGTTAAGTTCCATCTGGAAAACAGATGCAAGGTGAGCCTTAAGTTTCTCCTTCACCTCGTTCATATCAGGCCTCTTTCCCAATTCCTTTTCCAGGGTGGTAACTCCCTTATCCTTTAGTCCGCACGGATTTATATAGTTAAAATATTCAAGATCGGTACTGACATTAAATGCAAAACCGTGCATGGTAACGTATCGGCTTGCACGCACACCAATGGCACAAATTTTCCTGGCCCTGAGAGGTTTGTCAGCATCCAGCCAAACTCCGGATGCCGAAGGAAGCCTTTCAGCCTCAAGTCCGTATTCGAGAAGTGTTTGAATAATTGCCTGTTCCAGGTTGTATATATACTGCCTTATGCTAAGGCTGAAGGCCTCGAGATTCAGTATTGGATATCCAACGATCTGACCGGGACCGTGGTAAGTTATGTCGCCACCGCGGTTTATCCTGTAAAATTGTGCTTTGATCTTTTTAAGGAACCCGTCATCAATAAGCAGGTTGTTCTCCGTGCCGCTTTTACCAAGGGTGTAAACATGGGGATGTTCGCAAAAAAGCAGATACCCTGCCAACGATCCCTTTTCATCTATAGTCTCCCCTGATTTTGCCTCTAGTATCTGATCAAATAGTTTTTCCTGGTATTCCCATGCTTTTTTGTATTCAACGGATCGGAGATCCTGAAAATTTACTTTTTTCAACATATTTTGGATTATTCTTTTCTTCTATGCTACCGGCATGTTTCTCTGCCTGATATGAGGAGCGAACCAGCGGACTGCTTTCTGCAAACAGGAATCCCTTCTCTCTTGCAATCCTGCCGTAATCTTCAAACTCTTTCGGTTCAACATATCTGACTACCGGCATATGTTCCTTTGAGGGCGCCAGATACTGGCCGATTGTCATGACTTCACAGCCGGCTTCTCTCAGATCATCCATTGTTCTGATAACCTCATCTGCAGTTTCGCCTAAGCCCAGCATGATACCCGATTTCGATCTTATCCCCGAAAGGGAAATATTCCTTATTACCGACAGGCTGGTATCATATCTGGCCCTGCTTCTTATTGCCGGTGTCAATCTCCTTACTGTCTCAAGGTTATGTGATATTACCTCAGGCCGTGCATCAATTACCTGCTGAAGCAGATCCTTGTCGCCGTCAAAATCAGGAATTAATACTTCGATGGTAGTGCCCGGATTCAATGATTTTATTCTGATAATGGTTTCTGCCCATATGCCTGCTCCCTTATCCGGCAGATCATCCCTGTCGACCGATGTAACAACGCAATGAGAAAGTTCAAGCATCTTTACTGACTCTGCAATTCTTAAAGGCTCTTCATGGTCAACAGGGGAGGGTTTCCCTGATTTTACACCGCAGAATTTACAGTTCCTCGTACAGATATTGCCGAGAATCATGAATGTAGCCGTACCCCTGCTCCAGCATTCTCCGATATTCGGACAGTTTCCGCTTGAACATATTGTATGCAGATTGTGTTTACGGCTGAGATTCTTTACCCTTGAATAGTTATAGCCCATAGGTAACTTCATCTTCAACCATTTTGGCAGTCTGTCTGTATTATTTCCCATGTTCATCTCGCCATTAATTGTTACCCTGTTTGCCGATTAGTAAAAATACATTATTAATTTCAAATATTCAGTTTTACATTTTGAATAATTGTCCGGCCCTTTTGAAACGCTTTTCATCCAGACCATTACAGCCTGACGGTTCTTGCTAAAGGATAATTAGGTTTTCCAAATAACAGGGATGCAAAGATATTCTTATATCTTTGCAAAAATTTTATATTATGGATCCATTGCACCTAAGCGAACAGGAGCTCATCAGGAGGCAGGCCCTGGATGAATTAACAAAATTAGGCATTAACCCTTTTCCTGCTGAAACCTTTGAACTAAATACCAATTCAAAGGAAATTACCGAAAATTTTAAGCCAGGCAGCGATAAGTTCGGGGAAGTAAAGATTGCCGGCAGGATAATGAGCCGGCGGATCATGGGCAGTGCTTCTTTTGCTGAGTTACAGGATCAGCACGGGCGAATACAGTTATATTTTCGCCGGGATGATATTTGTCCGCTAGAAGACAAAACAATGTACAATACCGTCTTTAAAAAGCTTCTTGACATAGGCGATATTATTGGCATAGAAGGATTTGTATTTGTGACCCAGGTGGGTGAGATATCAGTTCATGTCAAGGAATTCAGGCTTCTTGCAAAATCGCTTCACCCGCTGCCGGTAGTAAAGGAAAAAGAAGGAAAGATTTATGATGCATTCAGTAACCCTGACCAGCGATACAGGCAGAGATATCTTGACTTGATCGTGAATCCTCACTTAAGGGAAGTCTTTATAAAACGGACAAGGCTGGTTGATTCTATTCGCAGCTTTCTTAACCGCAGAAATTATATTGAAGTCGAAACACCGGTTCTCCAGCCATTGTATGGAGGGGCGACGGCAAGGCCTTTTAAAACATATCACAACACCCTTGATATGACCCTCTATTTGCGGATAGCCAATGAGCTTTATCTTAAGAGGCTTATAGTCGGGGGTTTCGAAGGAGTTTATGAGTTCTCAAAAGATTTCCGTAATGAGGGAATGAGCAGATTTCACAATCCCGAATTCACCCAGATGGAGCTTTATGTTGCCTATAAGGATTATTTATGGATGATGGATCTGGTTGAGGAGATGATTGAAAAAGCGGCCCTTGACCTTGCGGGATCAACTAAGGTTAAGGTGGGGGAGAATATAATCGATTTTAAGAGGCCATGGAAACGCTATACAATGTTTGAAGCCATAGAATCATTTACAGGCATTGACATATCAGACATGGATGAGGCCGTGCTTGCTGAAACCGCAGTGAAACTGGGGGTAGAAGTTGATAAAAGCATGGGCAAAGGCAAACTTATAGATGAGATATTCGGAGAATTATGTGAGCCAAATCTTATTCAACCCACATTTATTACCGATTATCCGGTTGAGATGTCTCCTCTTGCAAAGAAGCACAGGAGTAAAGAGGGCCTTGTAGAAAGGTTTGAGGCAATTGTCAATGGAAAGGAATTATGCAATTCATTTTCAGAATTAAATGACCCTATTGACCAGCGTGAGCGTTTTGAGCAGCAGTTGTTGCTGGCGAAACGGGGCGATCAGGAAGCTATGGTCCTTGACGAGGACTTTTTACGTGCACTTGAATATGGAATGCCCCCAACTGCCGGACTTGGTATTGGAATAGACCGGTTGGCCATGGTGATGACCAATTCCGGTTCAATTCAGGATGTTATATTCTTTCCGCAAATGAGGCCGGAAAAGAAGGTGAAAAAGGATGATGCCTCTGAATTTGCAAATCTTGGAATTCCCGCCGAATGGGTTCCTGTCATACAGGTACTGGGATATCTGACTTTAGAAAGCCTCAGGAATTCTAGCTTCCAAAAACTTCACAATGAACTTTGCGGATATAATAAGAAGAACAAACTCGGACTAAAAAATCCTGCCGTCACCGATGTTGAGAACTGGCTTGCAGAAAAATAAGCAATAATGGACGTAACTCAAAAGATAGCAGTTATTGGTAGCGGGAGCTGGGCAACAGCCATTTCAAAAATGCTTTTATTCAATACCGGCCATATCAACTGGTATTTCAGAAATTCCGGTACTATCGAATTTATGGAACAGTATCACCATAATCCCAAATATCTGAGTTCCGTATATTTTGATACAAATCGTATTAACTTTTACAATGATCTTGAAAAAATAATATCAGAATCGGATATATTAATTTTTGCCATACCTTCTGCTTTTTTAAAGGAAATGCTTTCTGCTGCAGATATAAATTTAAAGGACAAACTCGTTGTATCGGCCATAAAAGGGATTATTCCTGAGCATAACCTTACCATTGCAGAGTTTTTTAACCAGCACTATAATGTACCTTTTGATTGTATCGGAATAGTAACCGGTCCCTGTCATGCCGAGGAAGTTGCGCTGGAAAGGCTTTCTTACCTTACAATAGCTTCCAAAACTGAAAAACAGGCGCGCAGGCTGGCCGCATCACTCGACAGCCACTTTATCAAAACTATTATTTCAAGTGACATTTACGGAACTGAATATTCGGCTGTTTTGAAGAATATTTTTTCTATCGCTGCCGGTGTTTGTCACGGATTAGGTTACGGAGATAATTTTCAGGCAGTGCTTATATCCAATGCCATCAGGGAGATAAAAAGGTTTCTTGACCATACCTATCCCAGTAGACGGAAAATAAACAGTTCTGCTTATCTTGGCGACCTGCTTGTAACTGCTTATTCACAATTCAGCAGAAACAGGAGTTTTGGCGTGATGATAGGAAAAGGTTATTCTGTCAGATCGGCCATGCTGGAGATGAATATGATCGCAGAGGGTTATTCGGCCACCAAATGTATATGGGAAATAAATAAGGTGCATAATGTGAACCTTCCTATTACCAATACCGTTTACAACATATTATATGAAGGTATTTCTCCTGCCCTGGAGATAAAATTACTTACTGAACAACTTGCATAATATTTTTAAATAAAATACTAATCTATTAGAATTATGAAGAATCTTGATATTAATATTGAAAATGTTTTTCCCTTTATTCCAAAAGCGACTCTTGACACCTATGATGAGCTTACCAGATATCATCTTAAGCATTTACACCAGCGAACAGGGAAAGGAGCAAATTTCCTTGGCTGGCTGGACCTTCCATCCTCAATAACGGAGGATTCGCTGAAAAGCATGGAAGATGTGGTTAATGAGCTCAATACGAAAATAGAGGTGATGGTTGTGGTGGGGATCGGTGGTTCATATCTTGGATCAAAAGCGGTGATTGATGCCCTGTCCCATTCTTTTGGGATTTGTAAAAATGACAGGCCGTTTCCGCGCATTATTTTTGCCGGGCAAAATATAAGTGAAGATTATTTGGGCGAACTTGTTGATTATCTTGAGACAAGGTCATATGGAATTACGGTTATCTCTAAATCAGGAACGACAACTGAACCTGCAATTGCTTTCCGTATTTTAAGGAACCATCTCGAAAAGAAATTTGGTGCAGAGGAGGCAGGAAAAAGAATTATTTCTATTACCAGTGCCGGCAGGGGGGCTTTGCGCAACCTTACCGACGAGAAAGGGTACAGGTCTTTTGTAATACCAAATGAAGTTGGAGGAAGGTATTCGCTTCTTACACCTGTTGGACTTCTTCCGATTATGCAGGCAGGTTTTGATGTGAGGCAACTCATTGCAGGTGCAAAATCAATGGAAAAGATGACCGGTCCGGATGTTCCCTTCTGGGAAAATCCTTCTGCCTTATATGCCGCTGCCCGTAATGCCCTTTACAGGCAGAGTCCGAAGACTGAGATACTGGCAAGCTACCATCCCAAGCTGGTTTACCTGGCTGAATGGTGGAAGCAGCTTTATGGCGAGAGCGAAGGAAAGGAAAAGAAAGGGATATTCCCGGCCAGCGTTAATTTCACGGCCGACCTGCATTCAATGGGCCAGTATATTCAGGAGGGTCAGAGGAATCTTTTTGAAACAGTTATCTCAATTCTTACCCCATCCAGGGACGTATCTATACCACTCGACAAGGATGACGGGGATGGCTTGAATTTCCTGGCCGGAAAAAGGATAGAGGATGTAAACAAAATGGCTGAGCTCGGCACCATGCTTGCGCATGTTGACGGCGGGGTACCCAACATCCTGATAAGGATACCCGAGCTTAATGAGTTCTATCTCGGGCAACTGACATATTTCTTTCAAAAAGCATGTGCTATAAGCGGATACCTGATGAATGTCAACCCGTTTGACCAGCCCGGGGTGGAAGCCTACAAGAATAACATGTTTGCACTTCTCAGAAAGCCTGGTTTTGAGGAAGAAACCGAATTGATATATAAGAGGATTGATTCATGACAACCATATTTAACAGTTAATAATAACCATAAAGCCGGACAATGCCTGACAGCATTTCCGGCTTTTTTACAGGGTGCGACTTGATGGGAAATAACCTGATGTGCAAGTCCGCTATAGTAATTCAAAGATGCCAATCATTAGCTAAAGGCAAGTGCGCCAATCACGAGGTGGAATCTGAAGGAAGCCTGCGGGGGATACTATTTTAAGTTGTTCCTGCTTGATGGTCGGGCTCAGCTCTATCACATAAAGGGTGCAAGTCCCTTACAATCCTCTGATAGAAATTGTTAGAAAAGGCAAGGGCGTCTCCCAAAAATGTTAAGTTTAATTGTTTTCCGGGTTTATGGAAACTCCTTTGTAGATATTTAGCTTTAACATTTCAAATTCCTGGGCCAGGGCATTCATCTCGATAATTTTACTCTTCAGGTGCTTGTCAAAAAAAGATGTGACAACCCTGCCTGCTATTTTAATTGCCAGATCAGGATCAATATCTCCTGCCTCGTTCAAGGCTTGTAAGGGAATCATATAGGGTATATCCATGAAGTTACTATGACCTGATTGAAGAATAATGCCTTCATAAAATACCGATGTACTCTTATTCACATAGGCATGCTGATTAAAATTCTCATGTTCAGGAGGCCAGTCAGCAGACAGATAAAGAAAGGGTTTATGAAACACAGTATCGACAACCTGTCCCCACTGGACTCCATCCAGATTTGCGCCAGCCTTTATTCTGCTATCATTCAGCAAGGATTCTCCGGCAGCCCCGCCACCCCTGGAATGTCCAAAGGAACCAATATTAGATAAATCCAGCCTTCCTTTAAAAAAGCCGGAATCGTTCCATACATTTAATTCACTAACTACGTCGCTAATATCCTTAGCCCAGTATTCAATAATGTCTTTTACAAAATATGTAGATAGCGCCCTTTGAACAAAAGGATGCCGGTCTTCAAATGCAAGTCCGTTCTTAAATGCCTCAACTGCTGGCGCAACCCTGTCCCATGTTCCTGATTCAATCCGGTTTGCATATTCATAATCAAAATACACTTCAGTACCATCAGGGAATGTGGTTCCGGTACTTTCATAAGTATGGTTAATTGCAAATACGACATATCCATGACTTACTATCTCCGACATTAATGCATAATATCCGTTGGCTTTTGAGTTGTAACCATGCGAAAAAATGAGGACTGGAAAAGTTTCATCAGCAATCGGAATGTTTCTGTAAACTTTTGTTTCAACTTTATTTAAATAATTGAGCATTGAGTGTGGAAGTCCGTATTTCTGAGCAAAGCCATTTCTCCCTGCGGTGTCTGTATAAGGATCCTTTTCTCCTCCCTTTTCTTCTGAGGGATACCATACTTTTATCATTAAGCTTCTTTTATCTGTCCTGTCGGCAGTAATTACTTCTTCTCTGTCGAGCTTAAGAAATATATCCTTTGTTCCCACTGTGAAGGGACCAGTTGTTTGAGGCAGTTCAAATACTGGTAATACTGAGGGAAGGATAATGGCCAGGGCCAGTAAAACTGTAAAACCAATGGTTTTGAAAATCCTGACTACAATTGCAGACTTTTTTCCGGATTGCCTCAGGGCAATTATCATAGCGATAAGCCAGACCAGGTACGCCGGGATCATTTGCCATCGGGAGCCATCGAAAATCAGATAGATGGAAATAATTATGACAAGGAAGCCGATCACGTAAAGCTTATTGAGATTTTTATTTATAACCCGGTTAAATACGATATAAACAGATGATGCTATTAACAATAGTAATTCTAAAATCAGCATTTGTATTTTTTTTAATGATTACAAAATTCGTTATACTCAATAGAAGTGGAAGGTGCTTGACCTTCACCAGTCTGGTCGGCCGGATTAGAAGCTGGAATGCTTTTTTGGACTATTAAGGCAGTATTTTTAATCCATTTAATTTCAAATGTTCCATATATGTGATTAGTTGCAAAATGCGGTGTGCTTTCCTGTCGATAAGCAACGGGTTTGATACTGTACTAATTACCAGGTTTTCAGATACAATAATAGCTGCCGGGCCTTATTCTGGTTCCAGAATGTCTTCCTAATTCGATAAGCGGAGGTTTCTTCTGGTTACAAACCAGACTGCATATGATATCAACAAAAGAACGAATCCATATGCAGGCGCAAGTAATGACACCCGGAATCCACCGGCAAGCAGGGCAGGTGAAACATCTGGAATTTGTGGTATAACTTGCAGAGCTTGAATCAAGCCGATAATCTGGCCCAGTACTCCAAAAAGAAAAGCAAAACTGCCGAGAAACAATACCAGTTCCGATAATGGTTTCAGGCTGGTGCTGCTTTTTGTTTCTTCACGGGAAAACCTGAAGATGATAATGCCTGTGAGTATTATGTTTATAACCCACATTAAATAAATAGGTAGCATAAAGTATATTCCACCCTCGATCAGATTTCTAAACATAGCAGATTTTTTAAGAATTAATAATAATCAATATTAGTATAGCTTTTATTATCAAAAAAATAATTTCGGCCAACTGCAGTTTATCTTCCCTGAATAACAAACGAGGACTGTTTTCGGCATTAAGGGGTAAAATCGATACGTTTACCTAAAAAACCGTGTGATTGTTAAAGTTCTGAACAATTGCTGATATCTTTGATCCGTAATGGAAATTGCCCGCGAACATACTGTTATATTCCAGAAGAAAAGATGGCTGTGGCAAACTGTGTACTGGTTATTTGCTGCATTACTACTTTTTTTTGTTTTCAGCAACCGTCAATATGACCTGAATGTAAGGATTACTGTTGTTATAATTCTTATAATCATGAGTATTGGCCTTACACTGATGATTAATCATTATCTCATTCCAGAGTATCTGTTCAAGGGCAGGTACTTTCTTTTTGGGTACCTTGTTATCGGTTCTTTTCTTGTTTCTGTCTGGATAAATTTACTATGCATACTGATTATTCTGTGGTATTCTGTAAATAAATTTCAGGAAGTGGTGCTTCCTGATGGTACAGATCTGCTGCTGCTGGTTTCCGGTAGCTATATTATAATTCTATTTGCTGCATTTGTTCATTTTATAAAAGAGACATTTCTGAGAAAAATTGAGCAGGATAAAGTCGAAAGTCAAAAAACTGAAATTGAACTTAAGCTAAAGGAAGCAAGGCTCAAGCTATTGCAGGACCAGCTAAACCCACACTTTCTATTTAACATGCTTAACAATATTTACGGACTCTGGATGGAAAATTCAAAATCAACTCCAGATATTATATTGAAGTTGTCGGCATTGCTTGATTATATGCTCCATGAATGCAGTAAGGAGAAAGTGCCTGTCAATAATGAAATTCAATTTATCAGGAATTATATAGACCTTGAAAGGATCCGTCATGATAATCGACTCAAAATTAATATAACCATGCCTGATAATATTAACAGGCATATGATTGCCCCTCTTGTGCTGTTTGTATTTGTCGAGAATGCTTTCAAGCACGGAGCGAATAGTAATCCCGGAGAAAGCATAATATCAATTGAGTTGAAGTCAGGGAATAATTTTCTCGATTTTAATGTTACAAATAATTATATCAAATCTGACCGGAATAGAGCAGGATTAGGATTGAAAAATGTTGCCGAACGGCTTAATTTGATATATCCCGGAAATCATAAACTGGATTTTCAGGTTACTGATGATGTATTCATTGTCTGTCTAAATATCCAAACTGTTTAGATGATGGAGAGATCCCATAAATATTCATGTATCATAATTGACGATGAACCTATTGCCATCAGGGTAATAAATACATATATTTCCAAAATTGATGAGGTTGAAGCTATTGGAAGTTTTACAAATGCATTTGATGCAATGAATTTACTTCACAGTAAAAAAACAGACCTGATCTTTTTGGACATAAATATGCCTGGTATTAATGGGATCGAATTCCTGAGATCAATACACAATCCACCTGAAGTCATCTTTACCACGGCTTTCAGAGAATATGCAGCTGAGGCTTTCGATGTGAATGCCCTTGATTATCTAGTTAAACCGGTGTCAATGGAGCGGTTTCTTAAATCAATCAACAAGTTTCTTGAAAAGAAAAATTCCGCCCAAAGATCTGATGTCAACCTGAATGATAATGATTATATCATTTTGAAATCCGATAAAAAAAATTTTAAGGTAAAGGTGAATGAGATCTTGTATATTGAGAGCCTTGATGATTATGTCAAGGTTCATACATTGAATAACAGGCTTGTATGTTACATGAGGTTGTCGGCACTGGAAAGTTTGTTTGCCAGCTCTGGCACCATGATCAGAATTCACCGGTCATATATTATAAATACAGATTTTGTTCAGGTTTTTACTGGTTATGATGTAGAGATCAACGGTAAAAAAATTCCGATAGGCAGGAACTACAGGGCCCGGACATTAAAACTACTGAGACAGGAAGATTAATTCAAACCTTACCCTTTTTATATATTTCCTTACTAGTGTTGCATTGTTTCCTTTCAAATAGAATTAATAACTCATAATCAATTGATTAAAAGTAAAAAAATCACAATAATTTAGAAATCCAAAAATTACATTAACTCTTGAAAGCATTAATTTTATTGGCTTATATAGTGCTTTTATTTTGATAACTTAACACTATTGATATTTCCTTATAAGCTTGCCGGTTAGCTGGCCAAGAAAGAAAGCTGTAATAAGGTAAATATAACTTTCCCAGCTCCACCCAAGATCGAAATAAATTCTCATCCCAACTATCACCGGTACGGGTATGTGTATTGCCAGGTACCAATCTCTCGAAAATTTCCTGGTACCTCCACGCCAGTATCCAAATGGGATATTAAGTATATATACGAATAATGCAAAGACAATAAACCCGGTCATGTAATTTTTTTGAAGGGCAAAGATCATAATAAATAATTACTCTTTTAAACACTTGCAGGTTGTAATAAACATATTTCCAGTTAGGGATTCCCAAAATACTATTCCCGAAATGTGAGATTAGAGATTAAAAAAATTAAACAAAAGTAATTTGGAAGTTCTTTTTATGAAGCTGGGCTGAGTGTCTCAAAAAGCATATAAACAGATATATAGGCATATTTAAATCTTGCCGGCTATTGATATGCAATCTTTAAATGTTTAATAAAAAATCTAAAAAAATGAACATAAAGTGAGCTGTGTTGTTTCTGAATAAAATTAAACAAACAAATTCTAAAACTTTAAAAGACTGAAAAAATGAAAAATTCAATTTTAAGTGTAAAAACACTTCTCCTGGTATTCGGATTTGCAGCATTTTCATTATCATCATGTGATAACGACGAAAATGATCCCATGCCTGATGATCCGAAACCTGCTAACGTTGTAGAGGTTGTCGCAGAAAGCGATGATCATAACACCCTTGAGGCAGCTCTTGGTGCAGCTGGTTTGATTGAGACATTGCAGGGCTCTGGACCCTTCACTGTATTCGCTCCAACCGATGCTGCTTTTGCTGCATTGCCGGCAGGAACTGTCGAAACTTTGCTGCAGGATCCGTCCGGCGACCTTAGAGATATTTTACTTTACCACGTAATAGGAGGAAATGTAATGTCCTCGTCGTTGTCAGATGGCATGGTTGCTCCGACTGTTCTGGGTGATGAGGTTACTGTTACCATTAACAGTCAGGGTGTGTTTATAAATGATGCCCGGGTAACGGTTGCTGATATTGAAACCGGAAACGGTGTTGTACATGTTATTGATGCGGTGCTTATACCTGAATCTCCAATGCCTGCTACTGTTGCAGACATTATAACCGGAAGTCCCGATCATGAAACCCTTACTGCCGCAGTTGTTGCAGCCGGACTGGTTGAGACCCTTGAGGGAGCGGGCCCGTTCACTGTTTTTGCGCCAACCGATGCTGCCTTTGCTGCATTGCCTGAGGGTACAGTAGAATCATTGCTTGAAGACCCTTCCGGTGCGTTGACAGACATTCTGCTTTATCACGTTGTGGGTGCAAAAGCATTGTCATCTGATCTTTCAGACGGACAGGAAATTGAAACTGTATATGGCGACAATGTAACTGTAACAATTAATAATGATGGTGTCTTTATTAATGGAGCCCAGGTAACTGTAGCCGATATTGAAGCTGAAAACGGTGTAGTACATGTTATTGATGCGGTAATGATACCAATGCCTGCTACTGTTGCAGACATTATTACCGGAAGTCCCGATCATCAAACCCTTACTGCCGCAGTTGTTGCAGCCGGACTGGTTGAGACCCTTGAGGGAGTGGGCCCGTTCACTGTTTTTGCGCCAACCGATGCTGCTTTTACTGCATTGCCTGAGGGTACAGTTGAGTCATTGCTTGAAGATCCTTCCGGTGCATTGACAGACATTCTGCTTTACCACGTTGTGGGTGCAAAAGCATTGTCATCTGATCTTTCAGACGGACAGGAAATTGAAACTGTATATGGCGACAATGTAACAGTAACAATCAATAATGATGGTGTCTTCATCAATGGAGCCCAGGTAACTGTAGCAGACCTTGAGGCCAAAAACGGTGTAGTTCATGTTATTGATGCTGTGCTTATACCCTGATTCTTTCCCATGATAAGAAGCTTCAGGAGGACCCTGCATTCATTTTGAGTGCAGGGTTTTTTATTCGGCTCCGGTCAGGTGCGCTGGTAGTTTCTTCATCATCATATAATCAGATTTTTTATGGTTTTCTTATTACCGGCAGGGAGGCTTAATTCTTTGAATATTTTCCAACATTGCTACCGGGCCGGGAATTTTTTAATGGTTCCACGAAAAGTAAACCTATGATCTAATTGAAAGAAACAATTTGACAATCAGCCAAACTTTTCTGCTTATATTTACCGGCAATTATATAATTTTTGTGATATGGACCGGATCAAACTGATTAATGAAATATTCAAGAAAACAAATTTTAAAAATTATCTGGAAATAGGATGTTCAACAGGAGGGTCATTCCTGCCTGTGAAAGCAAAAAACAAAACTGCAATAGATCCTTACTTCAAGGTGCCATTGCGCAGGAAAATCAAATGGAGGATACTGGTACCTGAAAATTCTAACAATAAATATTTTGAAGAGGAGAGTGATACTTTTTTTCACAAGAGGAAGGAATACCTCATTGGTTTAGGAAAGCTGGATTTAGTACTGGTTGATGGCCTCCATACCTTCCGTGCTTCTCTGAGTGATGTACTTAATTCTCTGCAGTACCTAAATAAGAATGGAATTATTATAATGCACGACTGTTTCCCTCCAAACGCTGCAGCTGCCTTACCCACGGGAAATTATCCGAAACCTGAGGAGGTTGAAGGCATTGAGGGGTGGACCATGGAATGGTGCGGTGATGTTTGGAAGACCATAGTTTATTTAAGGGAGAAGTATAACGCTTCTTTGGATATATGTGTCATTGATACCGACTACGGGCTAGGCATAGTAAGACCCAAAGGAAATATTGATGCTGACGAGCTTGTCATTGACGAGAAACTGTTTTCCCGGATCAATAATCTTACCTATGATGAAATGATCAAAGATCCTGTTTCCATAATGAATCTAAAGGATCAGCAATATTCAGCAACGCTCGTTAATGAGATATCCGGAAGTACAACCAGGATAAAGTAAGCAGGAATTTTATAAGTTGAAGATATTTTTTTCGCATGGAGCAAATGGGAATGACTAATGCTGATATGGTAAAATATACTGGTAGTCAAAGTCGGGTAATTGAGATTCTTAATAGAAAGAGAAGTTTGACTTTGGGTATGATAAAATCACTTTACAAAGGATTAAAATCCCAGCGGAAATTTTATTAGCATAGGAATTCAACCTACTGCAATTTTTTCGCGCTGAAGCAAAAGATTACTGAAGATATAAGGTTAACCAAGAATTACTCCAACAATTGTGGCCGACATAAGCGCTGCCAGTGTTCCGCCCAGAAGCGCCCTCATCCCGAAACGGGAAAGAAGTACCCGCTGACCAGGGGCGAGAGAACCGATTCCTCCAATTTGAATGCCGATGCTTGCAAAATTTGCAAAACCACATAACATATATGTAGCCATTATGATGGATTTCGGATCGGAAAATGCTCCCGATTCTTTTAGCTGTGCAAGGCTTACATAGCCGATGAATTCAGTCATGATGAGCTTTTCACCCAAAAGCCGTCCGACAAGGGTAATATCCGGAAGGCTTACTCCTATCAGCCACATTACCGGGGCAAACGTGTACCCAAGTATAAACTGAAGTGATAACCGCTGGTACTGGCCATCTGATAAATTACTGATCGCTGCATTGAGATTGGTCCAGTCGCCTACCTTTCCAACTATAAAATTAAACATTGCAATAAATGCAATAAAGACCAGCAGCATTGCTGCTACATTCGCGGCAAGCTTGAGGCCCTCTGTCGTCCCGTTCGAGATAGCATCAAGGATATTACTGCCAATACGGTCTTTGGTGATCTCAATAGTCGAGTTTATTGGTTCAGTCTGCGGAACAAGTATCTTTGATATTACTACTGCCCCGGGAGCAGCCATAATTGATGCCGCGAGAAGATGCTTTGCAAAGATGAGCCGCTGTACCGGATCATCGCCTCCAAGGAAGCTGATATATGCAGCCAGAACACCTCCTGCCATAGTTGCCATACCACCAGTCATAACAAGCAGGATTTCAGACCGGTTCATCTTTTCAAGATAGGCTTTTATCATAAGAGGCGATTCGGTCTGCCCAAGGAAGATGTTCCCTGCCACTGAAAGACTTTCTGCCCCTGATATTTTCATGGCTTTGGTCATAAGCCAGGCCAGGCCGTAGACAATTTTCTGAATAATACCCAGGTAGAATAAAAGACTGGTAAGTGCAGAGAAGAAAATGATAGTTGGTAAAACCTGGAAGGCAAAAATATATCCATACGTGGAGGTATCTAAAAATCCGCCAAACAGGAAATCAGTCCCCGCTTTAGTAAAATCAAGTATAACCACAAATATTTTACCAATAAGTTCAAAGAAATTCTGTACAAAAGGGACTTGAAGTATTCCAAAAGCAAGCAGAAGTTGTATTGCGAGTCCCGTTGCAACTACTTTCCATGCAATTGCCTTACGGTTGGAAGAAAAGACCCAGGCAATCAAAATAAGTCCCAGCATGCCTGTTAATCCGCGAAGAACTGTCATAAGGCTAAACCCGAACTCGCCGGCAGGAACAACAGTAGTTCCTTCATCTGTCCCTTCTGCCTGTATGCCATATTCAGTAACCGGATCAATTTCCTCCTGCAGAAATTCCTGTTGTGTTTCGTTTTGAATGGTATCCTGAAGAGTGTATGATGCTGAATTCCCGTATGCATTAATTACTGTCAGCAAAGATATACATGCTGTGATAAGTATAAAAAAGGTGTTTCGCATATTACGGGAATTTGGATTTTATCTGTCTGCAGGTTAATTAATTTGCACGATTTCCGGGTTTCTGTCCTGGGCTATGGATCACTATGATTTTTTATTTCTCCGGTTAATTTCGTCTCTGATGTCCGAAGCCTTTTCATAATTTTCATTCTTGACAGCATCCTGGAGCATCTCTTTTAATTCAGGTATACTGAAATCACGAAGTTCTTCAGCAGGTCTCCTGCCGGGAGGCGGGTCATTAAAAAATTTGGATGAGGATGTCGGTTTGTTTTCTTTCGATTCAGGTTCGATATCAATGACTATTCCTGATTTTGAAAGTATCTCTTCAGAAGTATATATAGCACAGCGAAAGCGTAAAGCAAGTGCTATGGCATCACTGGTTCGTGCATCTACGGTCATTTGTTTTACTCCGTCCTGGCATATCAGCTTTGAATAGAACACACCTTCTTCCAGTTTGTAAATGTTTATTTCAAGGATAGTAATACCAAAGGCTGTAGCGAAACTTAAAAAGAGGTCATGTGTCAGGGGGCGGGGAGGTTTCAACCCTTCAAGCTGAATAGCAATTGCTTGGGCCTCAAATCCGCCGATAATAATAGGTATGCGCCTCTCCCCATCTTCCTCTGCCAGCACGAGTGCGTATGCACCCGACTGTGTCTGGCTGTAAGAAATTCCAAGTACGTTCAACTTGATTTTACTCATATTACTATAATCACTGTGCTTTACCCGGCAAAAAAGATCGGGTATATTATATATACTTACATTTATTGATTGTAAATTTAGCAATCAATTTATAAAAGCAAAAGGCTTTTGATCATTTCCTTAAATAAAAATCGGATGTACGAATGTTAAATCGTCGTTTTAAAATAAATAATGGAGTTAAAAATTTGTATTTAGATTAATCTTTTTTACTTTTGCACTCCCCAAATCTTAATAATTACCGAAATCTATCATATAATGTACGCAATAGTTAGTATTAAAGGTCAGCAGTTCAAGGTTGAAAAGGATGCCAAACTCTATGTTCACAGGCTTGAAGGTGAAGAGGGTTCAGAACTTGATCTGGTAAATGTGTTGCTTGTTGACAATGACGGCGCAGTTGTAATCGGTACTCCGACTGTTGAAAATACAGTTGTAAAGGCACGGATACTTTCTCATCTTAAGGGAGATAAAGTGTTGGTTTTTAAAAAGAAAAGAAGGAAAGGGTATCAGAAGCTGAACGGACACCGCCAGTATCTGACCCAGATCCAGATAGAAGATATTGTTACATCATAAATAAAATATACTGAAATGGCTCATAAGAAGGGAGTTGGAAGTTCAAGAAACGGTCGCGAATCAGAGAGTAAACGACTGGGTGTGAAGATATTTGGTGGTGCTGTCTGCAAAGCAGGCAACATAATCATCCGTCAGCGTGGAACATCACACCATCCAGGCCTGAATGTCGGAATGGGTAAGGATCATACACTTTTTGCCCTTACCGATGGTAAAGTAGTGTTCAGTAAGAAAAAAGGAGACAAATCATTTGTTTCGGTTGATCCTTCGGCTTGATATAAATACTTAACATCAGATATTATCTCCTGAAAAAACGGTTAAGTACAGCCGATTTATCAGGAGATTTTTTATTTTTATCGTTTGCTTACCAGTTTCTTATTCAAGACTAGCTTATGTTGCCTGTAAGATTTATTACTGAAAACCCCGGTTTTGTAACAGACCGGCTTAAAATAAAGAATTTCGTTGCTGATGGACTGGTTAATCAATTAACAGATCTCGATTTACAGCGGCGGCAGCATAAAAGCAAACTGGATAATTGCCAGTCGGATGCGAACAAAATTGCAAAACAGATTGGGGCTTTAATAAAGCAAGGGAAAAATCAGGAAGCTGATCAGGCCAAAGAGCAGACTTCTTCACTTAAAGAGGAGATAAAAGCACTTTCATCTAACCTTACTGCTATTGAGCTAAGGATTAGAGATGTACTTGTGCTGTTTCCCAATTTGCCGCATGAAACAGTTCCCGCCGGAAAGTCACCTGAAGACAACCTCCTGGTCCGACAGGGTGGCGAGATACCTGTCCTCTATCAGGGGGCATTGCCGCACTGGGAAATTGCCAGGAAATATGATATTATCGATTTTGATCTTGGCAACAAGATCACAGGCGCAGGTTTTCCGGTATACAAGGCACAGGCCGCTAAATTACAGCGTTCACTGATCAATTTTTTTCTGGATGAAGCCGTCAAGGCTGGTTACAGGGAGATCATTCCACCGGTTCTGGTCAATGAAGATTCAGCTTTCGGCACCGGACAATTACCTGATAAGGAAGGGCAGATGTATCATGTTACCGGCGACAACCTGTTTCTGGTGCCAACTGCAGAGGTGCCACTGACCAATATATTCAGGAATGAAATACTTTCAGACAAGGACCTGCCTGCTCGATTGACGGCCTATACACCTTGTTTCAGGCGTGAAGCAGGGTCTTACGGGAGTGATGTTCGCGGATTGAACCGGCTGCATCAGTTTGATAAGGTTGAGATTGTGGAAATACAACATCCTGACCGCTCTTATGACAGCCTTGAGGCTATGACCTCATATGTAGAACAACTTGTGAAAAAACTTGGGCTACCTTACCGTATTTTATTGTTGTGTGGAGGGGATATGAGTTTTGCTTCTGCAAAGACTTATGATTTTGAAGTATTTTCTGCAGCCCAGAATAAATGGCTTGAAGTCAGTTCTGTTTCCAACTTCGAATCATATCAGGCGAACCGACTTATGCTCCGGTACAGGGAAGACAATGGGAAAATTATCGGTCCGGCTCATACGCTTAATGGCAGTGCACTTGCATTGCCAAGGATCATGGCTGCATTGCTCGAGAATTACCAGACGGAACATGGTATACGCATACCGGAAGTGCTGGTGCCCTATACCGGATTTGACATAATAGAGGCCTGAAATCATGGGGGCTGATAATCATTTGAAAGATGCCCCTAAAGCATATTTATATGCCGGTTTCGCAGTATTATTATGGTCAACTGCTGCTTCTGCCTTCAAACTGACCCTGGATGAGTTAAACTTTATACAGGTGCTGTTCTTTTCAACATTGACCAGCTGTTTTATCCTGTTCTTAATCCTGCTGTTCCAAAGGAAACTGCATCTTCTTGGAAATACAACCCGCCAGGAGTATCTGTATTCCGCTTTGCTTGGGTTTCTTAACCCTTTTCTTTATTACCTTGTTTTGCTCAAAGCTTATTCCCTTTTGCCTGCACAGGTAGCACAGCCACTTAATTTCACCTGGCCGCTTATGCTGGTTATTTTGTCTGTACCTCTTCTGAAACAGCCAATATCTTCGTTCAGCATAGTGACAATGATAATAAGCTTTGCGGGAGTTTACCTGATCTCATCCCAGGGAAGTCCGTTTGACCTTAATTTTGCCGATCCTTTTGGTGTATCCCTTGCTCTTGGAAGCTCAGTAGTATGGGCATTGTTCTGGATATATAATGTCAGGGACAAGAGACAGGCGGAAGTTAAATTATTCCTGTCCTTCTTTTTCGCATTTATAATGGCCGGAATTGTAATGCTGGCAACTTCAGGATTCAGTTCAATATCGTGGAACGGGATTTTGGGATCTGTTTATATTGGATTGTTTGAAATGGGAATTACTTTTGTCTTCTGGCTTAAAGCCCTTCAATATGCATCTTCAACAGATAAAATCAGCAATATGATTTTCATCACGCCGTTTTTCTCTCTCGTCCTTATAAATCTGGTAGTCGGTGAATCCATACATGTCACAACCGTCGGCGGACTGATTCTTATTATTGCAGGTATTTTACTTCAGAAAATTAAAGGTTGATAACTTACATTTGGCATATTTTATGCAGAGTCATAGTGTTGGTATAACTTACTGACATATTAATACGTTTATTATATACATTTGCCGGAGATACATCTGTTGAATTTAATTAGCACATTATTAACATGGAAAAAATCAAATACAGTTTCATATTTCCCCTGCTTATTGGACTATTGTCGGCATCTTTTATCTTTTCCTCCTGCACAAGGGATTTTGATGATGATGATGACGTTATAGAGGGTAAAATCCAGAACAGGGCATTTCTTGGTCTGATGGAAGAGTGGTACTTCTGGAATGAGAAAATACCGGAAGACTTTGATCCTGATGCATATCCTTCACCATACGAGGTTCTTGAGGCATTAAGAGAACGTCCTATAGACAGGTGGAGCTATATAAGCAGTAAAGAAGAATTTGACTCCTACTATAAGGATGCCAAATTTGTAGGTTATGGTTTTGGTTCTGCATTTGACCATGATGACAAACTCAGGGTAAGTTTCATATTCAATACATCTGATATGTATCTTGAGGGTGTACGCAGGAGCTGGATAATTGAAAGGGTTAATGGAACCACAATCAATTACCCAACCAATATAAACCAATTACTGGGGGCTAATGAAACTGGTGTCAGCAACACCTTTCTATTCAGGAAACCCGATGGTACCCAGCAGGAGATGACTCTACAGAAAAAAGAGGTGTTTATGAATACTGTACTTCATACAGAAGTGTTTGATATAGGGAACAAGAAGATTGGTTATCTGGTCTTTAAGGGTTTTACCCAGCCTTCTTTTGAAGAACTTGATGAGGCAGTTGAATTCTTTAATACTGAGGGGATTGATGATCTTATTCTTGATCTCAGATACAACGGCGGAGGGCAGACCAGTGTGGCAAACTACCTGGCAAGTATGATCGGTGGGGAAAGTCTCGCAGGACAACCATTTGCCAAATATCTTTATAATGAAAACCAGGCAGCGGAAGAAAACTTTACCGATAACCTTGAACTGGTCGAGCCGAATCTCGGACTGGACCGGTTAATTACCATTGCGACCCGTGCCACAGCCTCAGCAAGTGAGATGGTCATAAACGGACTGATGCCTTATATGCCTGTTTACATTATAGGAAAAAATACTTACGGCAAACCTATGGGAATGAATGCATGGTATTCCAATGATGATCAGTATGCATATGTTCCGGTCACCTTTAAAATTGCTAATGCAAATGATGAGGGCGAATACTTTGAAGGATTGCCAGTCGATTCAGATATTGATGATGATCTTACCCGTTCCTTCGGTGATCCGGAAGAAGCTTTATTGAAAGAGGCGCTGCGCTTTATTGAAACCGATAAATTTAGCGGAGGATTTGCAACTAAATCACTAATTATACAGCCTTTCGAGCAGATGACCGGGCTCAGGGCAGAAATTGGTGCTCATTAACAATTACTAATTGGATAATAAAGAGAGGATAATCCTGGGTATTGATCCCGGTACTACCAACATGGGGTACGGGCTGATAAAAGGTACCGGAAAGAATCCGTCAATGATGGCGCTGGGGTTTATAGATCTCTCTAAATTCGGTAATCATTACCTGAAATTGCAACGTATTTTTGAGCGCACTTTACAACTGATTGATCAGTATCACCCCGACGAGCTTGCAATTGAAGCTCCATTCCAGGGAAAAAATGTTCAGTCTATGCTAAAACTGGGCAGGGCTCAGGGTGTTGCCATGGCAGCAGGTCTTTATCGTTCACTGCCAATTTTTGAATATGCACCCCTGAGGATCAAGCAGGCAATAACCGGGCAGGGAAACGCTTCAAAAGAGCAGGTAGCCATGATGCTTCAAAGGATACTGAACATTCCTCAGCTTCCTGATAATCTTGACTCTACAGATGGTCTTGCGGCGGCATTATGCCATTTTTATCAGAATGACGTGACGCAGTTAAAAGGCAAGGGTGCTAAAGACTGGAAAGCATTTATTGCAAAAAACCCTGACAGGATCGGTTAATTAAGTTAATCTGCCGGATGATCTGAATTGAAATGCTGGGTTAAAGAGGCTGCAGTCAATGGCAAATCAGGTGCTTGTTCCCGGGCTGCAGGAAGTCCGCTTTGAAATACCCTGGTGCAATCCGAATTCGTTAGAGTTCCAGTATTCCTGGCTGGTCGGAATTTAGAGAAATATCTTACCTGTGCAGATCTTCCAAAAGGTAAAAGTTGATATGAAACAGGTTAGTGAAAAAGTTAAAATCAGTTTCAGGCTCATTTAAATTGTGATCACGAACCGGAAAACAGATTTGGCTTCTCATCAACTTCGAACAGGGTGGGGTGATCGTCTTCAAATTTTTTCAGAACGGCAGTAATTATTGCTTCACGCATGAACCTGGACCTGTTGCTTACTTTGTATTTTTTGCAATAGCGATTAATTGCCTTCATCTCCAGTTCATTGAGCAAAAACGACTGTCTGTGCATCCGTTTCATCTGCTCTTTTTTCGGTATTTTGTTTTTCATTTTTTGTCAACAAGAATGCCTGATTAATCTGTACCTCACCTGGGAAAGGGAGAAGATATCCAGTCAAAAATACCTGTATAAGTGATTATTTCAAAAAAGGAGAGGCAATAATAGCCGGATTGTTGATAAGTTCCTTAGTTATCAACAATTTAGTATTTCCACATTTTCCATTCGATTCTTTTACCTTCTTCGTAGCGTTCCAGTTGGAGGTCTGCGTAAGCCATTCTCTTTATATCCCATACAAGTGTAAATTCGCTGGTGACCCCCTGGGTAAAGTTCATCTCGATCTGATTCTTATCGTTTATAAAACTCCATGTACCTGTCGGTCCGTAAGTATTCCAGGGAGAGTCAATGTATCCCTGTGTCCAGTAAACATCGCCGCTTTTTAGCATATTGACAGTCTGGTCAGTATATTCTTCAGTTTTGTCGACCCCATCTATAGTAACGCTTTCAAACCTCCAGTTGCCTGTAGCACGCTCTTTTTTTGAATATATACTAAACCAGGGGCCATCATCATATTTCCCACATGAAACAGGGATAATAAATAATACTAAAAGGATTAATACTGTATATTTTTTAATAACCTTCATCTTTCTGACTAATTTTATTAGAATTTAAACTCAGCAGATTCCTGAATCAAAACTGCAGATATTATGTGCAAATATAATTATTTCATGAAATAACTGTTCCTGTGGCAGACATATTATAATTTGTGTTTAAAAAAGGGCACTTTTAATCTCACCTATTGTCAGAAGCCTTATAAGCAGGCTGGTGACGGGTCCGGTCACCATAATAATCAATAAACCATGAACCCAGTTTATATTAAGGCTGATGACAATGGATCCTGTTATTAATAAAACAGTCACGAGCATAAATAATTGCATAACCAGGACGATTCCTGGTTTAGTCCTGAATATTTTCATTACTGCCAGCATCTGGAACAGTGCTGCGAATATCTGAGTTGCCAAGCTGGCCATTGCAGAACCAAGTGCCTGATGTCGTGGAATAAGGATTAAATTCAGAATGATATTCATAATTACACTGAAAACCGCTATCGTGTTTAATTCCCTGAGGTTTCCCCTGGCTGTCAGCAATGTGCCGGATATAATTGAAGTGGAAACAAATACAAAACAAAGCATAAGGATGCCGAAAATGTCGCCCGATTCCTCAGCATGATCCCTGTAGAGCAGGTCCATTACTTCAGTCCTGAAGAACCCTAATGCGATTGCTGAAGTAATTGCCGGAATTATCAGAAGTAATGATGAAAACCTGAAAAGTTGCAGTACAGATACATTTTGCTTTAGCATTCTGGAAAACATTGGCAATAAAATACCTGCAAATAGAAACCCCAGCATGGAAGCAGCATCCAGTATCCTGAACCCCTGGGCATAGATGCCTGCCTGCAGCCTGCCATCAGGCAGCATCCGTTCAAGCATAACAGAATCGGTCCGGTAATACAATACCATTAGCAACCCAAGGATGGCATATGGATAACTTTTCCTGAGCATATCAGTAGTAGTAATGAAATCAAGGTTAAGCCATGTAAGCCTGGTGTTATTGAGTACTACTGAAAGAGTTAACAGTGTTGTAAGAAAATATGCGGCTGTCTGGGCATAGACAAACCATTCAATGCTAAAATCTGATCTGAGAACATTGCCCCATAAAAGTAAACTGCAAAAAATTATCATCAGAAGACGGTCCGTAACTGAGAGCAGGCTGTCGGTTCGAAATAGCTGGAGTCCTGCGATATTGCTTCGCAGATAAAGATTCAGAGAGTTAAGTACCTGGTTAAACAGCAGAACAATAAGCAATTTTAACTGAAACCACTGATACCCTATGAATATTGCAATAGCAAAACTTATTGTGAAATAAGCCACCGCAAGCAGAGATTTCAGAACCAGAATGTTTGGAAGGAGTTTGTGAAGAAGTTCATGGTTTCTGGCTATATTCCGATTATTGTAGTTTGAAATTCCCAGATCCTGAATAATATTAAGAAGCAATGAAAAACTTAGCAAAGAAAAGTAAATTCCATATTCACTGGCTCCGACTTTATTCTGCACTGTCAGGTCAATCCCTAATATCCAGAATGGTTTTATAAGCAGATTCAGGAAAACAAGTAAAGTTAAATTTGTCAGGAATAAACGTTTCATTAACCTAATCTGTTTAATTACGGGTTAACCGAAAATAAAAGTAAGTATTAAATCTCTATTATATTTAACCTGACTTCCTTCTTTTTTTATTTTAGAACGGGTGTTTCTTATCTGACAGCTTTATAATAGATGCTTTTTAGCTGCTTTATAAAGAAAATTGCTTTGCCGGATAAAAATACCATGCTTTATTTATAACTGAATTTTGTAATTTGAGATTCAGTTACGGGAATTTGCAATCTGAGGATTTCCTGTGAAATATTCATCTGTATAAAGCAGGTTAATCAGGTTAATAATCAATTAATTATATTTTTCAGGTAATTCATATTAAGTATTTCAATTCCGATGGATCACCCATGGATTATTCATTTCTTTTTGTGTGCCTTGGTTCGTGGGATATTCATCACTATTTTTGCGAAGGGAAGGGGAAATACCTGATAATTGCAATTAGTGATGAACCTGCATTTAAAACCATGAAAATATATCTCTCTTATGAGTAAATTCCCATTATGAAGATTGCGGTAAACACCAGATTATTGCTGAAGGGCAGGCTTGAGGGAATTGGATGGTTTGCAGCAGAAACTCTCAGACGTATAACACGTTCTCATCCTGAGCACCAGTTTCTGTTTCTGTTTGACAGACCCTTTTCTGAAGAATTTGTTTTTTCCGGAAACGTCACCCCGGTCGTCGTGTCGCCACAAACAAGGCACCCGCTTTTGTGGTATAGATGGTTTGAATACTCGGTCCCGCCTGTTTTGAAAAAGATGAAAGCCGATTTCTTTCTGTCACCTGACGGATATTTATCTCTTTCTGCACGAATACCATCTCTGCCAGTAATACATGATATAAGCTTTATGCACTATCCGGAATTTAATCCGTGGTTAACCGGAAGTTATTATCGCCATTTTTTCCCGAAATTTGCTTTAAAGGCAGCCAGGATTGCAACAGTTTCAGAATATTCAAAAAAGGATATAGAAGGGACGTTTAATATACCCGGCGAGAAAATTGACGTAGTGTACAACGGTGCAAACATTATTTTCAATCCAATTTCGTCAGAGGATAAAATACAAACCAGGAGAGAACTTACCGGAGGTCATGATTATTTCCTGTATGTAGGGTCATTCCACGAACGAAAAAATATTAGCGGATTGCTTGAAGCTTATGATTCTTTCAGGAAAAAAACCGGTAAAGCTATTAAATTAGTGCTTGCCGGAGAGAAGATGTACAGCTATAATCTTATGGCAAGGACGCTTGCTAAGTTGGATTTCAGGGAAGATGTTATATTTACCGGGTATCTTGAGCCGCCGGCTCTCCTGAGACTTTACGGTGCTGCAACTGCAATGATATATATTCCATGGTTTGAAGGTTTTGGTATACCTGTTCTTGAGGCAATGTATTGTGATGTCCCGGTCATTGTTTCCAACCGGACTGCCTTGCCTGAGATTGCCGGAGGTACTGCACATCTGGTAGATCCTTCAAATATGGATTCAGTTGTAGAGGGAATGATCAGGGTAACATCTGATGAATCATACAGGAAAAAACTTATTTCCGGGGGATGGCTTGTCAGGGAAAAGTACTCATGGGATATTACTGCCCGGCTTTTATGGGAGTCAATAGAGAGATCAGTAATAACCTAATCAAAAACAGTATGATTGAAAGATTATCTGCAGATAACCTGATCGAAGCCGGATGTGATGAAGCAGGAAGGGGGTGTCTCGCGGGACCGGTTGTCGCCGCAGCAGTTATTCTTCCCCCGGGTTATTTTAACCCGGACATAATTGATTCAAAGAAACTCAGTGCTTCCAAAAGAGATATTTTGCGCCTGGAAATTGAACAATCTGCAGTGACATGGGCAATTGGTATGGCCGATAATAATGAAATTGATTCGTTAAATATTCTCAATGCCTCGTTTCTGGCAATGCATCGGGCTCTTTCCGGGCTGTTAACATTGCCTGAACATATTATTATTGATGGCAATCGTTTTACATGTTACAGGAATATTCCCCATACCTGCATTGTGAAAGGCGACTCCCTCTATTTGAGCATTGCGGCTGCATCTATTCTGGCAAAAACCCACCGTGATAAAATAATGGCAGACCTGGATAAAGAATTCCCTCATTATGGATGGTTCAATAACAAAGGCTATCCTACGGATTATCATTTCTGTGCGCTTGACCAGCATGGCCCGAGCCCCCTGCACAGGAGAAGCTTTAAGATTAAAAGGGAATTTCTTGCAAATGGGGATAAAAACTCCGGCTAAAATGCAAAATAATTCATTCGCAAATACGTATATTATTCTGAGTTAGTTATTAATGACCAGTACCAGTGATTGCCTTAACTGGTATTAATCATGATATTATTCATGACTTGAGTGGCAAATTTTTAAATATCTTAGCAGCTGATAAATAAACTCCGGGTATAATAACCCGAATAATAAATAATTAACGCATATCAACAGACAAATGAGAAAATTTCTAACAATTCTGATTGCTCTTTCCTTATTGATAAATACCAGCCTTGATGCAGATGAAGGCATGTGGTTATTACCTTTGTTAAAGCAGCTGAATTCCGGAGCAATGCAGGAACTCGGACTGGAACTGAGTGCAGAGGATATATACAGCATTAATAATTCAAGCATTAAAGATGCGATTGTCATTTTTGGTGGCGGATGTACCGGAGAAATGATATCTTCAGAGGGATTGCTTCTTACCAATCATCACTGTGGTTATGGAGTGATCCAGTCACACAGTACACTGGAGAATGACTATCTGACTGATGGCTTCTGGGCTTCTTCCAAAGAAACTGAAATACCCTCTCCCGGACTCTCAGTTACTTTCCTTATAAGAATTGAAGATGTGAGTGAAGAGATCAATAGGAAACTAAACTCTGGCATGACTGAACAGGAGCGTAATGCTGCCATTGGTGCAGCATCAAGGGAACTTGAAAGGAGTGCCACTGAAAATACAAACTATTTTGCAAGAGTTCAGCCATTTTTCGGAGGCAACCAGTTTTTTATGATGGTTTATGAGCGGTATACTGATGTACGGCTCGTTGGGACTCCACCCTCATCAATTGGCAAATATGGAGGTGATACCGATAACTGGATGTGGCCAAGACATACCGGCGATTTTGCCATCTTCCGTGTATATTCAGGACCTGATGGCGCTCCAGCCGATTATTCCGAAGTTAATATCCCAATGAAACCCAGGCATCATCTACCTGTATCAACAAGAGGAATTGAAGCTGATGATTTTGCGATGATATTGGGTTACCCCGGAGGTACAAGCCGCTATATGACTTCGTTTGAAGTTGATGATGTTTTGAAGATTACTCATCCTAACCGTATAAAAATAAGGGGATTACGACAAGAGATTTTGCTCGCTGATATGCTCGAAAGTGATAAGGTCAGGATACAGTATGCCAATAAGTACTCCGGTTCCACTAATTACTGGAAATTTTCGATAGGTCAAAGTGAAACGTTAAAGAGACTTGGAATTTATGATGAGAAAAAGGCACTTGAGATGGAATTCTCCTCATGGGCCGAAGCAGACAGAGAAAGAAAAAGGATTTATGGCGAAGCACTTGGGCTTATTGAACAAGCCATTGAGAACAGAAGAGAATATGATAATGCTATACAATATATAAATGAAGCTATTCTCAGGAGTTGTGAGATCGTGACTTTTGCCAACCGGTCAAATAATCTTATGGGGCTCCTGTCTGACAAGAATTCTGATCAGCAGACTATTACTTCAGGGGTGGAAAATCTAAGGGGTTCGGCAGAAGCATTTTATAAAGATTATAATCCGCCGACCGACCAGAAAGTTGTTGCTGCGCTTCTTGACCTTTACTATCATGATATTGATGAAAGGTATCATCCTGATTATCTGACAGAAATTCATAAGAAGTACAAAGGTGACTTTGCAAAGTTTTCGGCCGACCTGTTCAAAAAGTCAATATTTTCATCAGAGGAGAATTTTGAATCCTTCCTGGTTAAACCATCTGCCAGGATCCTTGCCAGAGACCCCGCATTCCTGCTTGCCCGCTCCACTCACCAGAAGCTTTCAGAGCTTCGTGAGAGTTCCGAAGCCTGGCAATACGACCTTGCAAAGGGGCAGCGTTTGTTCATTGCAGGACTGATGGAAATGCAGGAGGACAGGGTATTTTACCCAGATGCCAATTTCACTATGAGGCTGACCTATGGAACCGTTGGGGGTTACCATCCCAGAGATGCTGTTTATTACGATTACATTACCTATATTGAAGGTTTAATGGAGAAGGAGGATCCTGACAACTGGGAATTTGTTGTTCATGATAAACTAAAGGAACTTTATGAAAATAAAGATTATGGTATTTATGGCGATAATGGTACCATGCCGGTTAATTTCATTACCAATCATGATATAACCGGTGGTAATTCCGGAAGCCCTGTAATAAACTCACGCGGGGAACTCATTGGTCTTGCTTTTGATGGTAACTGGGAAGCTATGAGTGGTGACATTGCTTTCGAACCCTGGCTTCAGCGATGTATTGCAGTTGATGCCCGGTATATTTTATTTATTATTGATAAGTTTGCGGGTGCTACCCATCTTATTGATGAAATGACTCTTGTTAATTAGTGTCTGTCCATTTTGTTCCAGACACTGACTTTATATGCGGACCTTAATTAGCGGTAACCAGCGCAACATCATTGGTTGCCGGTACTAAACAGGCTTTCGCCGGAAAATTATAAATGGCACAGACTCCGGGTATTACTGTATATACTGACGGATCTGCCCTGGGTAACCCCGGCCCGGGCGGATACGGTATAGTTCTTATTTCCGGGCGTCACCGCAAAGAGATCTCCCAGGGCTACCGAATGACTACCAATAACCGTATGGAGCTGCTTGCGGTAATAGTCGCCCTCGAATCGCTCAGGATACCGGGAAGTAAAGTAACCATATACACTGACTCCCGTTATGTTGCCGATGCCGTAGAGAAAAAATGGTTATTCGGATGGGAAAAAGCCCAATTTAAGAATAAGAAAAATCCTGATCTGTGGAAGCGTTTTCTTCTGGCCTTCAGAAAGCATAAGGTTAAATTCATATGGGTGAAAGGACATGCAAATATACCCGAAAATGAGATATGCGACCGCCTCGCTGTTGCTGCCGCAAAATCTTCCGTACTCCTTGACGATGCAGGATACAATGCCGATTAAAATACACTTTCCTGAGTAATCAGCGGTTACCTTTGAAACGGTTATCCTCGTGTTGTTCAGATGTGTTCATTTTCGTACATATCATGTATGATACCGAACATTTTATTTCCTGCACTAAACAGTCAATCGGCATGCATTGAGTTGTTTAGGTGGTCTGGCATTTTTATTGGTAAAGAAGTAACTAAACCAATAGGAGGTGTACGATGGATAAATCTGATAGAACAACCAGTCTGAATAAAAGCACAAACCTGAATTTATGGAGTGTAATAAGGGGTAAGAATAAAAAATTTTTGGTTGTTTGCGGCGCCGTTTTATACATGGAGGGGTGCAGGTATATTGATCGCTGATTTCCTGTACCAGTGTTTCAAATACCTTTTCCTTTGGAAAATAAAATCATTGATAAATTGTATTAACGATCAGCTGACCTGATATGAGCAATCACCACCATATGTAAAAAAGAGTCGGATCACCCCTCAGGAACATTCTGTTATGTATGAATGATTCTTGGAATATTTGATCTTAACCCCAAATTAGTTAATCATGCTAAAAAATTATTTCAGGATCGCAGCACGTAATTTTCTTCGTCAGTGGACTTTTTCATTGCTTAATATTGCCGGACTTGCTGTTGGTATTACAACTTCTATACTTATTTTCTTATGGGTATCTGATGAATGGAATTTTGACAAGTTCCATGAATCACTTCCTGAATTATATCGTGTCTACGAAATACAGCAGTATGAGGGTCAGGATCCGTTGCTGGTCTATAATACGCCAGGTCCTCTTGCGCCCGCGCTCTCTGAAAACTTCCCTGAATTAAAGAGAACCGCCAGATTTTCACCTGTCTGGCATCCATTGGTCATGAAAAATGATGATAAAGTTTATCATGAAGGGGGAGGATATTTTGCCGATCCTGAAGTTCTGGAAATGTTTTCATTTGAATTTGTGTCAGGTAATAGTGGTAATTTACTGGACGGCCCCGATAATATTATTATTACAAGAAACCTTGCCGAAAAATATTTTGGGAGCGAAAATCCTGTCGGGAGACCAATTACAATTAATAATGATTTCGCCTACAATGTATCAGCTGTAGTTGAAAAGCCCCTAAATTCTCACTTTAATTTTGATTTTATAATTAGTTTTGAGACCAACATTCACAGGTTTTGGGGCCCCAATGGAAGTCACTGGGGAAGCAATTCCTTTTACACCTATGTCCAGATTGATCCCGGCACAGATTACATCGCAACGGAAGAGAAAATAAAGGATTTTATAAAAGATCACCAGGAGCAGACGACTTTGCACCTTGAGCCACTTTCCGATTCGTATCTTTATAATATCTGGGGGACAGGGGCAATACACAATGTAAGAATATTTGCGGCAGTTGCCTTCATAGTTTTGCTCATTGCCTGTATCAACTTTATGAATCTTTCTACTGCCCGGTCAACCCGCAGGGCCCGTGAAGTAGGGCTTCGTAAGGTGATTGGGGGTACCAGAACGCAGATTGCATCGCAATTTCTTGGAGAATCTGTAATGTATGCTGTTATCGCCCTTTTACTGTCACTGGTAATGGCAGAACTTATTATGCCTGGGTTTAACAGACTGGCAGGGAAAGATCTGTCACTGCACAATCTGACTTTCTCTTTGATGGCTGGTGTGGTATTAATTACATTATTTACAGGTATTGTTTCGGGAAGCTACCCCGCAGTATTCCTCTCATCGTTCAAACCGGTGGAAGTATTAAAGGGAAAACAGAAAACGGGTTCAAAAAGTTTCAGAAGGACACTTGTTGTTTTCCAGTTTGCTTTATCTGTAGCACTTATAATCAGCACCATGGTGATAAAAAAACAGATGAATTATGTGCATGATATGGATCCCGGTTTCCAGAAAGAACATATAGTATCACTTCATATTTCTGCCGGCTCCAGGGACAACAGAGAACTGCTTAAACAGGAACTTTCTTTATTACCCGGGGTTCTGAATGTGACATCATCAAATAATTCTCCGGTACAGATTGGAAATTCGACTTATGGTATCAATTGGGAGGGGAAAGACCCGGACCAGCGGGTATTATTTAACTTTCTGCATGCTGATTTTGCTTTTACAGAGACCTTCGGAATGGAATTGGTGGCAGGAAGAAGTTTTTCCCGTGAATTGGCTTCAGATTCAGCTGCTTATATTATAAATGAGGAGGCTGCTAGGTTTATCGGTGGTGATGACATAATAGGCAAACCATTTAATATGTGGGGGAATGACGGAATGATAATCGGAGTGGTAAAGGATTTTCATTTCCACAACCTGAAACACAGAATAACTCCCCTTGTTATAAGGAATAGTCCGGAAGATGCATCGGTTATTCATCTCCGGTTAGATTCAGATTCAGTAATACCTGCAATGGAGGAAATCAAGCAGACCTGGGATCAAATTTGTCAGGATGATCCGGTTAATTACCAGTTTCTTGATCAGCAGTTTGACAGAATGTACAGGGCAGAGCAACGAATGAGCAAGTTATTTATTTGGTTCTCAGCACTGGCTGTTATAGTTTCATGTCTCGGACTGTTTGGGCTGGCTTCTTACATGGCTGAACAAAAGACAAGGGAGATCGGTGTCAGAAAAGTTTTTGGTGCAGGCATCTGGCAAATTCTCCTGCTGATGGTTAATGAATTTACAAGATGGGTGGTGATTGCAATTCTTATTGGTAGTCCGGTTGCCTGGTTTTTAATGAACCGATGGCTGGAAAATTTCGTTTACAGAGTTGATCAGGGACTAATAATATTTCTTTTTACTGCCCTGATTACTTTCGCGATAGCAATATTCACCGTTAGCTTTCAGGCTGCAAGGGCGGCACTTTCCAATCCATCAGATTCACTTCGGTATGAATAATTAACGCTATTAAAGTGTTGTTATGCCCCGGTCATATGAAAAATATATGTTGCATTCATTGGATCCAGCGGGATGTATCGCCATTGATTAGTCGTTACCGTTAGCCTTGTTGCAATGCATTAAGGTATATTAATGTACTAATAATAAATCAGCTATATGCTGCATTAAATGGTTGTCAAGGAATGATCACCCATCGAACATGCGTTTCACAAAATATAAGCCCCAGGGTCGTGAAGAAATGGTAGGGAGCTATTTTGATATTGACCATCATTATATTGACATGATGGAAATCACATTATCGGAGGGAAGAGGGTTTGACCCTGCTTATTTTTCAGACACCACTGCTATTATTATAAACAAAGCAGCAGTTCGTAACTTCGGATGGACTGACCCCCTGGAAATGACTATTGATTGCGGAAGATCAGGAGAAGATAAGACCTTCAGGGTTATTGGAGTGGTGGATGATTTTCATTTTAAATCGATGCATCAGGAGGTTGAGCCACTGTTTATTCATCTGTTAAAAGATAACCCGAGGTATATGACTATGGAGATACTGCCTGGTAACCTGCCACTGACCCTTGCCGGAATAAAAGCCGTTTGGGAAAAGGTCAATCCTTATGATCCTTTTGAATTCGGCATGCTTTCCGATGCATATGATGTGCATTACAGGGCAGAAAAACAATTGAGCCGGATATTTACATTTTTCAGCATCCTGGCCTTAATTATTGCAGGCATGGGTATGTATGGTCTGGCATCATTTATGGTTGATAACAGGACAAAGGAAATTGGGATACGAAAGGTTTTCGGAGCTTCTGCTGCACTTATAGTTGCAGGTTTTCTAAAACAGTTTTTCGTGTGGCTGTTGATTGCGAATATTGTTGCATGGGCTGTTGCCTGGTATTATATGAATAATTGGCTGAATCTTTTCGCCTATAAGATATCGGTTAACGATCCGCTTGTTTTTGCCGTTTCGGCACTGATTTCTGCATTTATAGTAATTGCAGCCGCCGGATACCAGTCAGTGAAAGCTGCTTATATTGAACCCGCCCGGTCTCTTAAATATGAATGAGGAATTCTATTCCTGACACTTCTGAATTTTGGATTAGTTACCAGCAATAATAATCAGGCCTTCTTCCTGAATAAACTACTGTTATGGTTAAAGTTCATTTTCGTACACCTGATGCATCAAAAACGGACAGATGTCAAGTATGATTTAGTCAGCGCTTTTTATGTAAATATCAGAAGGGAAGTAGTTTGGCCAGATTGGTTTGTGTTTTGATGGGTAATTGAAAACCTGAAAAACCTTTATCACCCGATAAGAAATAACCTGAACTATGATCAAGAACTATTTAACAATAGCCTGGCGTAACCTCTTAAGAAAAAAGGGATATTCTTTTATAAATATTTCCGGACTTGCAATAGGAATAGCCAGTTCAATTCTTATTATGCTGTTTGTCCAGGATGAACTCAGCTATGACAGGCACCATGAAAATGCAGATAATATTTACCGGATCGTAATGAAAGCAAGTATGCAGGGTAATAGCCTGCATGCACCTATTACTCCTGCTCCTATGGCAGCAACAATACTGGCCGATTATCCGGAGGTGAGAAGTGCGGTCAGGATGTTTAATTTCGGTGCTTCACCTATTTTAAGAAACGGTGACAGGAGTTATATTGAAAACGGTTTTATCTGGGCTGATTCTACTTTCTTTGAGGTTTTCTCCTTTAACATGATCAAAGGTGATCCGGATAAATCACTTAGCAGGCCTTTTACCATGGTCATTACTGAATCGGCTGCCAGAAAATATTTTGGTGATGATGATGCACTGGGACAGGTGCTTGAGATGGGTAATGACAGGACTCATTACGAAGTTACCGGTGTTATAGAAGATCCTCCTCGTAATTCTCATTTCTCATTTGAAGTCCTTGCTTCATTTGTTTCTCACCCCCAGCACCAGAACCAGATGTGGGTTAGCAATAACTATTTCACCTATCTGCTGCTTGATGAAACTGCCAGTCCTTCTGAACTTGAGGCCAAGTTTCCGGCTATGCTGGATAAATACATGGGGCCGCAGGTAGCAGCGGTTCTGGGAATCAGCCTTGAGGATTTTTTCGATAGTGGTGAGGAGTGGGGTTATTACCTTCAGCCACTTACCAAAATACACCTGCAATCTGATCTGCAATATGAAATCCAGGCAAACGGCAGCATGATCACCGTTGTGGTCTTTTCAATTATTGCACTCTTCATCCTGGTAATTGCAAGTATTAATTTTATGAACCTTTCTACTGCCAGATCAACCGGCAGGGCTAAGGAAATTGGCATAAAAAAAGTTGTCGGCTCAAACAGGTCACAATTGATTAACCAGTTTATTGGAGAATCTGTTTTTCTGAGTTTTGTCTCGCTGATCCTTGCGTTAGTCCTTGTTGAACTTTTTATACCGGCATTTAACAATCTGTCAGATAAGCAACTATCTATAAACTATTTTACATCTATATATACAATTCCGGTTTTATTGCTTGTAGGTGTATTTGTCGGACTTATGTCGGGTAGTTATCCTGCTCTTTACCTCGCTTCCTTTGAGCCGGTAAAGGTTCTTAAGGGAAAGCTTCAGGCCGGGGGCCGAAGCTCAAGACTCAGGGGAATTCTTGTAGTATTTCAGTTTGTAATAACTATTATTTTGTTCGTTAGCACTCTAACGGTTTACCAGCAGATGAATTACATAAAATCGAAAGATATGGGAATGGAGCCTGAGAATGTCCTCGTAATTCACCGGGCCAGTTCAATACCTTTTGATCAAAGGGAGACTTTTTGTCAGCAGCTTGATGATTTTTCCGGTATAATTACTACTTCAAAAGCCCATGCAATTCCCGGCACTTCTTTTAGCGGAAATGCTTACAGGCCGGAAGGTACCCCGTCAAGTGAGCAGCATATTATTTCCAATGCCTGGGTGGATTGGGATTATGCCGATGTTCTTGAACTTGAATTGGTAGAGGGAAGATTCTTTTCACGTGAGTTTGCGAGCGATACACTTGCAATGGTTTTAAATGAAACAGCAGTCAGGTCAATGGGTCTTACCAACCCTGTCGGCAAGAGGGTTTATCAGACCGGAGCCGGGGGCACACAGGAAGCCCCGGAAGATCTGCTATTTACTATAGTAGGTGTCGTAAAGGATTTTCATTTCGAATCACTTCATCAGACAATTAACCCAATGATCCTCAGTCCGGGTCAATGGGGCGGATATATTATTGTCCGTGTCCGGCCTGAAAACCTAACCAACATTATAGAGTTTACAAGAGAGAAATGGAGTGAATTTGTAGATGATCAGCCTTTTGAATATTCATTTTTAATAGACGATCTTACTGCAGATTATCGTACTGAGGAAAGAGCCGGACTTATTTTTTCAATTTTTGCGATACTCTCTATCTTTATAGCCTGCCTTGGCCTGCTGGGCCTTGCATCTTTTACTGCAGAACAGCGCACCAAGGAGATTGGAATACGTAAAGCTATGGGTGCTTCTGTAGGCTCAGTTATGATGCTGCTGTCAAAAGAAATTAATATACTAATAATAATATCGACACTGCTGGCATGGCCGGCAGCATGGTATTTTATGAGCAGTTGGCTTGAAAATTTTGCCTACCGGGTTGAAATTGGACTGATTGTATTTATCATGGCATCAGTTATTACTTATTTTGTTGCCCTTACAACTGTCAGCTTGCAGGCCTACAGAGCTGCTAGCTTAAATCCGGTTGATTCACTTCGCGACGAATAAGAAAATTTCTGCCGTTTATGGGGATATACAGTGATAGTTGGTTTGATGATGGAAATATTATCCTGTGAGGGTTTTTATCAGCTCTAATCCTTTGCTGGTGGCAATACCCCGGGTCATACTTATAATCATATTTTCATATACTTCAACTATGGAAAATTTACCGGGAGGAAAAATTTTATGGTCAGTTATCAAATATAATTGCTCTATAAATATACAGGCAATTATTTCTTCCTTGATTTCATTCCTGTAATTACCTTCTTCTTTCCCTTTTTTCAATAATTCCAGTATGAGTTTATATGAGTGATTTTTGCTATGTTGTATATTATCACGCCAGATTCCGGGATATAGCCGCTGAAGGTCTGTGAAATATTTCGGGTTTATCTCCGAAAGTAGCTCTGAACCGCTTCTCAGAAGAGACAGGATGGCAGTTATTGCATTGTCCGATTCTTGTATTAGTTTCTCATTAAGGGCATTTTGTTCTTTGATCGCTTTGTCTCCTGCAGCCTTTATCAACGCATCTTTATTTTTGAAATAAAAATATATTGTTCGCTTTGAAACCTTTAGCTGCGTTGCTATAACTTCCATTGTCACATCCTTGACACCCATTTGCAGGAAAAGATCACCTGCAACCTTTATTATTATCTCCCGAAAATCCATTCTTATAAAATTAATTGTAAATAGTAAGCAAGTTAACCAAATTAATACTCAGCAAATAATGTCTGGTAGATAATTCATATGCAGTATTTTAATTCCGGAAGATCACCTTTACATTATTATTCCTTGTGTGTGCCCAAACTCATGGAGATCATCATTAGAACCGTGACAATTTAAAAAAAAATCAATTCAAATTCTATATTATGATGTTCAGTTACCAACCTGATTCTGATTTTTACTCATCAGTGAGAACTTTTCAGGGAACTGGAGCAGGGGTTTCCCATCCATTGGTTATTTCCCGGAGGGTTACGAGACTTCTCAAATATTCAATGCGCTTGAGGCCGTTAGTTAGACCTTAAGTGCTGCCCGGATAAATGCAGCAAATGTTTTGAAGTACGAATAGCTAAAAAGAGGAAGGTTGAAAGCATGTATGCCCCGGCACTACGGTTGCATCACATGAGTAATATAAAGACACTGATCAGATTAAGCCTTATATATTTGCCGGTCATATGGCTGCCACGAAAGTTATAAAGTCTTTGTGCAGCCTGGACCAACTCCCCGGTCAGGGATATAATTCACAATGTATTGGATGAATTAACATAATTTAGACATATCGGGTAATATGTCACTTTTTTATTATTAAAATATTACTAATTTTAAAATCTTTTAAAAAACGACAAAACTTTATAAAAACATGATAAACAGGCTTTTATTAATTCTTGTCTTACTATTATCCACTTCTTTGATGCAATCCTGCAATATCCATCCTATCTGTCCTGCCTATGCAGAGACCACCGAGCAGGAATCCCCTGACCAGAATAGCTAGTTTTTTCAATTAATCAGTTTATATTTACTATTTCAACAGTTAGTCAGTACAATTTTAAGCAAATTCTAAATCATCTACTCAATCAATCATTCTTCCCGATACTTTTTACGCATTGAATTCTCATTTATGTTATCCTTCGGGTCCCTGTTATGGTAAAAATGAGTCGTTATTTACAGGTCAGCCATTTGAAATACCCGTCGGCAGATTAAACCAGAAATTAAACCTTATCCCGGCAATGACGAAGTAAGTGGATCGAAAAATGCAATAAATATTGTTTTTAAATTCTTTTTTAACTAATTTGTCGGAACAAATAAATCCGGAAGATTCTTATTCTTCCATTATTTTTATTCTTGCTCTGGCGACTGGTTATGAAGATATCAGGGCAAAATGTTACATGAGGCAGGTTTTTTAAACTGTTCAGACCACATAGCAACAATGCTCTTCCGGTTCATTCCCGGAAAAGGAACCGGAAATCAGATTAGTTTTTCTGATATGATCTGAGTACATCTCCCAGTAACTGCTTATCTCTTAATTCATCTGTACAAAGTAGGTTGATCAAATCCTAATCAGATAATTATGTTTGGCTGGCAATTCATATTCAGTATTTCAATTCCGGTTGATCACCCATGCTTTATACATTCCTTTTTTGCGTGCCTTGGTTCACGGGAAGCTTCATCTGAATAAAGCCTTATTATTATATTAGTTATTAGTAAATTATAAGGCCCGGATTTTATTCGTCTCTTTTTTGTGCCCCGGTTAGTGGGTGATTCATTATTTCAATATCAGTTTTATCAATGATAGATTGCTAGTTTATTAGTAATATTTAATGTATCAGGCGCAAATAGAAATAATAAACACTCTCAGCCTGAAATAATGGATTAGTCCCGGTCTGGAATTATCAATTTGTTCACTAATACAATATATCATGAAAAGCATTATGCATGTATTAACCGCAATACTTGTTGTAATCCTGCTTACAGCAGGATGCAGCAGAAAACCTGAAGTTACAATCGGATTTAGTGTAGGCCCATCTCACGAGCGGTGGGAAAAGGATATTGATTATTTTTCTGCCAGGATTATTAATTCGGGAGCTACTCTATACGTATCCGAAGCCGAAAACAGCCATGCCAAACAGATGGAACAAGTCCGCGATCTTTTAAAAAAGAATATAGATGTTCTAGTCATAGTGCCGGTTGACAGCAGGCGAGCTTCTGAGATCGTAAGACTTGCGCATGATAATGATGTTCGTGTTATTGCTTATGACCGAATCATAAACAATAGTGACCTTGACTTCTATATATCTTTCGATAATATGAAAGTTGGTGAAATGCAGGCAGAATATCTGACCCGTATTAAACCTCAGGGAAGGTATGCCATTCTTGGTGGTGATGCAGGTGATAACAATTCAATTTTGCTTCGTTTAGGCCAGATGAATGTATTGCAGCCATTTGTTGAAAGCCGTAATATTTCTGTCGTAATTGATGAATATATAAGGGATTGGAGCGGTGAGGAGGCATTCAGATTAATTGACACCTACCTTGAGGCAAACCCCGGGGGACTGGATGCAATTGTTGCTTCAAATGACCATATTGCTGAAGGTGCCTTTAATGCACTTATAAAACATGATATGGCAAAAAAAGTGCTGCTGTCCGGCCAGGATGCAGAGGCTCAGGCATGTATTAGAATTGCACAGGGTAATCAAACAATGACTGTATATAAATATATAGAGACGCTTGCGACAGTTAGTGCTTCAGCGGCCCTGGCCCTTGCAAAGGGTGAGCCGGTAATGAATACCCAGCTATCTGTAAATAACGGCAAGGTAATGGTGCCTTCAATCCTTCTGTCATCAATGGTATCTGTTCACCCTGAAAACATTAGAATGACCGTAATAGCTGACGGGTATATGAATGAGAGTATGGTTTTTGGAATGCAATAGTATCCCGCTGCTGATTTCATTCATTAGTTTCCAGGTTCCGTTGTGTTGAAGAATTTCAACACCTGCAGCACCCGGTTTATCTGCTATATCATAAAAAAAATATCACACTTGCTATTTACCGGTAACCATTTTTTATGATTACCGTATATCTTATTGGGCAATTATGAAATGCCAAAAATTTGTTTATTTTTTGACCAGTATACTTTATGATACGATAAAGCATTGCGTAACCCTGATTAAATTTTAATTTGTTTAAAGGTTTTTTTTACATTTTATAAATAACTATATCATAAATTATCCGATGAAAATTTCATTTTTATATTGCATCCTTTTATCACTGTTAATGACTGCCAAAAGCATAAATGCGCAGGAAAGCATATCAGTTGACATTGCAGTCGATACAATTGTCTATCTGGGCGGAAGGAGTATTGCCGTTAATGTTGCCAATGTTACTTCTTCAAAAGTTTTTTATACAAATATTGATGAGAATACAATTTTTGAAACTGATAGAAAACAGGTGGAAAAAATTGTCTACAGAACAGGAAGAGTAGATATTTTAAACCGTCCGGTGTTTCAGATGATATCGGAGGATGACTGGAAGAATATATTTATTACAGAAGAGTCGGGTGAAGTAGCCGGATTACATGAGCGTGGACCGGTTGAAGTAACTGCAGCAGCCAGCAGGAACAGAAAATCTACAATAAGAAATGCAGAAATCCGGTTAAAACGACAAGCTTCTGCACTGAAAGCTAATCTTATACTGGTAACCAGTACTGAGTTCAGGGGAGGTTATGGTGATGTTCCTTCGATCACCATGAAAGGAGTTGCCTATGGTTTTGAGCCTTTGCCTGAGGAAGAAGGTAATTAAATATCAGAACAATCCCCTGATGAATTCATTATCGGTTATATTATGAAAATAATCGGAAAAATTAATTGACTTAAATTTTTCCTTTAAAGCAGTTTCATGATGCTGAATTCCCGACATCAGTTCTTCAATCGCCGATATATCTGATTTGTTGAAAAAGTCACCAAAAATTCTGGCTTTTTGAATAATCCCATCAGTAACATTAAGGTGAACCTGAATGTTTCCGCCATTTGTAACGAAGGATTTTTCAAAATCATACTTAGGAGAATATCCGAAATTCCATTCCCACGTAGAATATTTACCTTTCTTTAGAAGGTTTATTTTTTCAATATCCTCTTCTGAAAATTCATAGGTCCTGCACCCGGGGAAAGTCTCTGTTATGTGATCAAGGATCATTTGCCGGAATTGCAGGACATCAATATTTATATCAAGGTGTTCCCTGATATTGGTTACCCTGCTCCTGATACTTTTTACAGCTTTGCTTTTATATTTCATCGGATTAACCCGGAGTGCGAGCTGCAGATCATCCATGACCGAAGAAAAGAGCAGAGTGCCATGGTGGAGCACCCTCTTTTTATAAACATGTTCTGCATTTCCTGAAAACTTCCTGCCTCCTATGGTCAGATCATTCCTGCCTTCAAATTTGGCGTCAATAGCCAGCTTTCTCAGCACTTCCAGGATGGGCAATGTATATTTTTTAAAATCAACAAGATGGCCTTCATGGCCATTCATTATAAAGGTAAAATTAAGATTACCCAGATCATGAAAAACTGCACCGCCACCTGAGAGTCTGCGAACAACCCTGATGTTCTTTTCCCTTATATAATCCATATTGATCTCGGCGAGGGTGTTTTGGTGCTTACCCACTACAATGGTATTATCATTTCTCCAAAGCATAAAGCAATTATCTGAGAAATTGTGTAATACGTATTCTTCGGCAGCAAGATTGAAATACGGGTCAGTACTTGAATGAATAATACAAAGCATTTCGTTTTTTTGCTGCAAATGTAGATGAATTTCCCATCAACTGAAAATTCAGCAAAGATCAGGACATTGCATGGGAGATCGACCCTCAGGTCAATTTCCCATCAACTGAAAATTCAATACGGTTGAAAAAATTCAAACTGACATAAAGAGGCCGGATTCGCATTATCCAAACCATAAGTAGTAAAATATTCTGATCAGTTGTAAATGGTAAGGAAGGAATTTGAGATTGAGGTCCTGTATTTTTTTAATGGCCATTTTGACGGACCTTCTCGCAAGTCTCCATATATAAGGTCAAATTCAGAACCGCAACATTGGCATGTTGCGAACAGATCACCTTCATTAAAGTCAACCTGGCAGTTCTTTTCAGGTTCATATGGACAGGTACGCTCATATGCATTGAACTCTGCATCAGCCATTCTGAATATTATGATACCGTTAACACCGCCCTGGATTTTCCTGGCTTGCATATGCCCCAGGGTTGAAAGTTCAGTATCAAGATGAAGGGTTATCTTAAAACTTACATTAGGTATACCATCATCGTATTTATCGCATCCAACAAAACTGATAAAGATCAATGAAATGATAAATATTTTTCTTAACTTTGAATTGTTTAACATAGGCTTTGCAACTATATTGGTATACAAATCTACACGAAATTATGTTTATCTAAACGGTATTACAAAAATTTTGTTGTAGACTTTTATTTTTTACAATAAACCCAATGCCCTTAAAAACAATGCTTTTGGTTATCCTGGGTTTCGTTTTGACTGGCACGGAACCATTGATCGCTCAAAAGGCCTCCAGACAAGTCAGAAAAACTGAAAGACAACTGGAGAAAAAAGAAAAGGAAGATGCAAAGGAATTAGTAAAGAAAAGAGAGAGTCAGATTCAGGAGCACATAAGCCGGCAATCTCCCGAAGTTCAGGAGCGAATGAAACAAAACCGGAAAAACAGCCGGAACTGGGGCAGGCACAAAAAAGCACCTTTTTACATAAAATGGTACAGGAAAATATTTAAATAATCATGGAAGGGTTTATTGAAAGTTTTATATATCTGCTCATAACTATTGTTATCCTTGTGCTGAGCATGAAAAAAAAGAAGCAGGTTAACCTTCCCGAAAGTGAAGAAGAAGACCGGCCGGGTGATCCGTTCTCTGATCTTTTCAGGGATGAACCTGAAGTGGAAGAAGTTGATTCAGAATATCGTCCTGCCACGGTTTCCGGCAGAAGTGGGGGAACTGCCGAGGAATACACTACCTGGATGACAGATGAACCTGCACAGGAACAGATGGAGGCAGAGGAGACGAATCCATGGATGACTGAAACAGAGGCCAAAAAGATGGTAATGGATGCAGATGCAGTCCTCAAAGAGGCTTCTGAAAATAATCCCATTGCCGATATGGAAGGCCAGATTGATGACGCATATCATATAGGGATTTCAGATGACTCTCTAATTAAATTTGACCTGAAGAAAGCTGTTATTTACTCTGAGATAATAGAACGCAGAGTTTTTTAAGCACCTTAATCCGATTATTTCCCAGATTTTTTTGTAAACAATTTCCCAATAACTTATTTCATCTGATAAACTCATATATTTGTTAAAAGCAGAACAAGATTTGATCCTGAATGTTTTTGATAATGTTTGCATTATGGATAAAGAATTTTAAATTTTTGTATATTTGCCCAGGAAAGAGTTCCGGGTTACCGGAATTCTTTTTTATTTTAATACTAAAGATGATTGATCATGAGTAAAGTTTCTTATTTAACAGAAGAAGGTTTACAGAAGTTAAAAGCTGAACTGGACCAACTTAGAAATATTGAGCGACCTGCCATTTCCAGGCAAATAGCAGAAGCCAGAGATAAGGGCGACCTGTCTGAAAATGCAGAATATGAGGCTGCAAAGGAAGCACAGGCTATGCTTGAAATGAAAATTTCCCGGCTTGAGGAATCGCTTGCCAATTCCCGTATTCTGGATGAATCTATGATTGATATCAGCCGGGTCCAGATATTGAACAAGGTCAAGATCAAGAATAAAGCCAATAACAGTGTCATGGAATATTTCATTGTATCTGAGTCGGAGGCCAACGTTAAAGCCGGCAAGATATCAGTCAATACTCCTATTGCCAAGGGATTATTAGGCAAGAAGGTGGGTGATGAAGTTGAGATAATGGTGCCTTCCGGTAAGATCAATCTTGAAATAATTGAAATTTCCAGGTAAATAAGAATATATGGCTACTATTTTCAGCAAAATTGTCAAAGGAGAAATTCCCTCGCATAAAATTGCCGAGGATGATGATTACCTGGCATTTCTGGATATCAATCCACTTGCCGCCGGTCATACACTTGTAATTCCAAAAAAGGAGATTGATTATATTTTTGATATGGAAGATGAACTTCTTGCTGGAATGCAGATCTTTTCCAAAAGGGTTGCCAGGGCAATTGAGAAAGCAGTTCCTTGCAAACGGATCGGCATTGCCGTAATTGGTCTCGAGGTACCACATGCTCATATCCATCTTATCCCTGTCAACCGAATAGATGATATAAACTTCGGGAGGCCTAAATTGCAGCTGGACAATAAAGAACTATCAGAAATTGCTGAGAAAATAAAAAATGAGCTGGAATAATCAAAATTCCTGATTAATATTTTCTTGTTTCTGTAATTTTTGTTTATAGTTAGGGGTTATGTATATAGAGTAACATTAATATGATAATCTCATGTTTCCAAACAAACCTCACTATTTCAGCCTGGTAATTGTTTTTTTCCTGGTCATCTGTTCATGTACAATGAGGGAAGAGAATATCGCACTAATCGATTTCTCCGACCAGACTGCAGAACAAACGATTTCTTCCGGTATTGACACCATTCCGGTCTTGCGTGTTGCAATTGCTGCTGTAATTTCTCCAAAGGAAAGTTTTGTATATTACAGGGAACTCTTTGACTTCATGTCAGACAGGTTAAATATGAAAATAGAGTTTAAGCAGCGGATGTCATACGAAGAAGTGAACAATCTGCTTGACCGGAATCTTGTAGACATTGCTTTTATTTGTACAGGGGCATATATTGACGGTTCTGACGGCTTCGATTTGCTCGTAACACCTGTAACAAAAGATAAACCATATTTTCATGCCTATGTTATAGCAAATGAGAATTCCGGCATTGAAACTTTTCAGGATATCCGTGATCACTCATTTGCATATACCGATCCGCTATCCTTTACCGGCAGAACCTATCCTTTAAAACGTGTACTTGATCAAGGGTCAGAACCAGACTCATTTTTCTCAAGTTTAATTTATACTATGTCACATGATGTTTCAATCCAGATGGTTTCCAGAAATCTTGTCGATGCGGCTTCTGTTAGCGGATTGATTTTCGATTATTTGTCTGTAAATCAGCCGGAAATGGTAATGAATATAAATATTATTGAAAAATCGGAAGACTTCGGCATGCCTCCTGTTGTTTCATCATTGCTCCTTCCGGTTGAAACCAGGGACCGGTTACGTGAATTATTCACCCAGATGCATGAAGATGCCAGGGGGATGGAAATTCTTGGTAAACTTAAGATAGAACACTTTGTTATAGCCGATGACACTCTGTATAGCAGCGCCAGAAAAATGAGAAACGAAGCATGGCAATAAGGAAACCAAGATTTTCCCTTTTTTCCAAATTCACACTGGGCATTAGTCTCACTGTTGCTGTCTTCGGAGCTCTGAACATTATTATCGTCCATAATTCAGTAACCAGATCACTCAGTGATGAATTTGAAAAAAGAGGATACTTTATAGCCCGAACAATGGCAGAGCAGGCAGTAGGGTATATCCTTGCTGATAATCCTGCAGGACTGAACCTTCTTGTAAATGAAATTAAGTCGATTGACCAGTCAATTCATTATACCTTCATTTTAGGTGATAATTCTGAAGTACTTGCACATACATTTAATCATGGCGTACCGATTGAACTGATCAATGCCAATAAATTGTCAGATAATGAAAGTTATAAATCTGTACTGCTGAAAGATATAAGTGAAGATAATCTCCTGATAAAAGATTTCGCAATGCCGGTGATTAGCCTGGGAATTGGTACAGTAAGGATCGGAATTCTTGAAAATGAAATAAGAAAGCAGGTTAATTCTACCCTGAATATTCTGTGGTTAATGGTGGGTATATTCCTTGTTCTGGGAGCTCTTGGCGCGTTGTTCTTTTCCCATACCATTGCAATACCCCTGAAAATGCTTAGCCGCCAGTCAGAAGTAATAGACATAAAGACAATTCAGTCTGGTATTGACCGGATAAGAGAATCAACAAGGGGGTTTTACTTCAGGGTTAGAAGAGTTTTTAATTCAGATGATGAAATTGATATTTTATATGAAAATTATCTGAATATGCTTCAGAGGCTTGAACAGACTCATCATAAACTAAATCATCTGCAGCAATCACTCATGCAATCTGAGAAGATGGCATCAATCGGCACACTTACAGCCGGTATTGCACATGAAATAAACTACCCACTAGCAGGAATGAGTATTGGACTGAAACGGATATCCCGGCAACCTGATAACAAAGAGCAAATTAAGAAGTATACACTCCTGATGCAGGAAGCACTCGGAAGGGTTGAATTAATAATACAGGATTTGCTTACTTTCAGCAGGAAGAGTCATCTGGAATTTGAAAAGGTAAATGTTTGCGAGATTGTCCGTAAGACAGTCAAGCTGGCTCAATACAGAATAAAAAACCAGAATATTGTATTTAACACCAGCAATATGGAATGTCCCTATGAGATATTTGTATCAACAAACAGGATTGAGCAGGTTTTCCTGAATATCATTATTAACTCAATAGATGCAATCCAGGAGAAAATGAATATGTTGCCCGGTTTTAAAGGTGAAATATCATTTGCAATAACTGAAAATAATTCTTATTCTTTTATTTCTGTTAGCGATAACGGAACCGGTATTGAAAAGGATTTGATACCTAAAATATTTGATCCCTTCTTTTCCACGAAGGACCCGGGTAAAGGAACCGGCCTTGGCTTATCAGTCAGTTACCAGATTATTAAGGATCATGGAGGAGAGATTATTGCAGAAAGTGAAAAAAACACAGGAACAACCTTTACGGTTTCATTACCCAAAAAAAAATCACCTGTTAGTGAAACAGGGGTTCTCAACTGAATGGATTATTTTTCTGACTAAACAGCCAGGTCTGAAATCAAAAAATTACCGGAATGTTGAAAATATATGTTGTAGATGATGAGCGCATAATAAGGGTTACAATTGCAGATGATCTGAGGGAATCAGGTTATATAGTGAGGGAATTCTCTTCTGCCCATGCTGCTCTTCAGCAGATTGATGAGGATGATGCCGATGTAGATCTGATAATTACAGATCTTAAAATGCCGGGCATGGATGGCCTGGAGTTAATGAGCCGGGTCAAAAAAATTAAGCCCGAAATATATGTCTTGCTTATGACAGCCCATGCAACTGTCGATACAGCAGTAAAGGCCATGAAACTCGGGGCGTACGATTATATCGCAAAGCCATTTGACATGGATGAATTATTACTTGCAATCGAAAGGATTAAAGAGGTTAAAGAGGTAAAAGATGAAAATAAACAACTTCGGAGTCAGGTAAGCGGTAAATACGACATGTCTGCCTTTATCGGCCAGAGTACCGAGACCCATAAAGTGTTTGATCTGGTAAGGATTGTATCGGGAAAATCTACATCTGTCCTCATTACCGGTGAAACAGGAACAGGAAAAGAATTGCTGACAAGTATAATTCATTATAATAGCGACCGGAGCCGGCGCCCGCTTGTAAAGGTAAGTTGTGCAATACTATCCAGGGAAATATTCGAGAGTGAACTGTTTGGTCATGTGAAAGGTGCTTTTACCGGGGCAGAATCGTCGAGAACCGGAAGATTTGAAATGGCAAATAATGGCACTCTTTACCTGGATGATGTTGATGATATTCCTTATGATCTTCAGGTAAAATTATTGCGTGCACTTGAAGAGGGCGAGATTGAAAAAGTTGGTGGCGGGGAAACTGTAAAAATAAACGTACGTGTAATTGCCTCTACCAAGAAAAATCTAAAAGATATGGTCGCACAGGGTAAATTCAGGGAGGATCTTTTCTACAGGCTTAATGTCTTTCCCATTAATCTCCCCCCTTTAAGAGAAAGGCCCGACGATATAGCCTTATTGGCCAGACATTTTGTTAAGGAATTCTCACCTGGCTCTTCTGTTGAAATAGATTCTGAAGTTCTGGAAATCCTTAAACAATACCAGTTTCCCGGAAATGTAAGGGAAATTAAGAATCTTATGGAACGACTGGTTTTACTTTCCAAAAACGGAGTGATTGATAAGAAAATCATACCAATGGAAATTCGTTTTCCCGGCAAACCACATACCTGTTTTTATTTTGAAAATAAGCCACTTGCAGATATTTTGAGAGAGGTAGAAACAAATGCCATCCGTGATGCCCTGATGCGTTCAGGGGGTAATAAAGCAAAAGCCGCTCAAATTCTTCAAATCCCGGCATCTACACTAAAATCGCGGATCGAGAAACTTGATCTCCAGCTTTAACCAAATAAACCATATCTCGTCGATTTCGACGAAGTTTCGTCGGTATTACGATTGCCCTTATCCCCCCGTGAAATAAATTTTCGGGGGTTTATTATTTGCATATCAGCGGTTTATGAATTGCTCCCGATTATTTATAATAACTGGCCTGTGTATTGTATCAAACATTCCAAATTAAGATAATATCAACACTTTATTTGGATGAAATTATGAAATTGAGATTAATTACAATTCTGGCCTTTATTCTCATTGTACCTCATATAGCCTGCGGACAGTCAACATATGGTATCAAATCGCACGAAATCCTGTTTGAAGGTACCTCTAATATCCAGTCATGGACTGCTGAAGTTAAGGAGATGGCCGGCAGTTTTACCCTCCTGGTTGAAAATGGTAAAATAAATCAACTGGTAGATGCCAATGTCAATATAGATGCCGGATCAATAGAAGGTTCAGAAGGCAGAAGAATGGATTCAAAAATTTATGAGGCTCTTGATATTAAAAACCACCCGCAGATTTCCTTTCTTCTCAGGGAAGTTAATTCACTTACAGAAAACCCGGGAACCTTTAAACTGGAGACCCGTGGAGTTTTGACTGTTGCCGGAGTTTCAAGAAATATCCCAATGATTGTTTACGGCAAGGTAATGCAAAACGGAGACCTTGAGTTTTCCGGCAGCCAGAAAATATTAATGAGCGACCATCGTATATCCCCGCCCACTGCTCTTCTTGGTGCTTTAAAAACTGGTGATGAGATAATGCTCAGTTATAAAGTGGTTCTAAATAAAAAATAATTTACGATGAAAATTCTGTTAACATTATTTTCTGCTTATTCTATTATCTGTCTGGCTAATGTCAGGAGTCTGAATGCAGAAGAAAATCCTGACCGGGATTTTATTTCATATTCTGTTAAGCAGAACAGCTGGTTATCACTTTCAGGGACTACAAATATCAATTCATTTGAATGCCGTTCTTCCGGTGAGGATTCAAATGGTGAAATACTTATTAATATCATTGATCAGGGGAACAGCATTAGCTTTTCCGATGCCGGGATTATACTGGAAATTAATTCCTTTGACTGTGAAAATCAGATGATAACCAGGGATATGCATAAAGCTCTTGGCGGCAGGGGGGATTCCGGTATAGAGATAAAACTGCTCGATGCCGTAGCGGGGGAAATGAACTGGTATTCGGCAAATGGAAAGATCAGTACAAATATTATTATTACTCTCAATGATATTTCCGTAACAAAGGAACTGGATATTTCATGGCAACGAACAGGTGGCTTTGATTACCAGTTTGGAGGAACTACTGAACTTCTGATGTCTGAATTTGAAATTGACCCCCCTTCTCCTGCACTGGGCCTGGTTAAGGTGGATGATAAGATTGTAGTCAATTTTAATTATAACGTTCAGACAAGTGCTATCTCACGTGTCGAATAAATTCACTGTCAAATGCAGATTTTATAAAGAAATTTCAACAAAAGACTTTTTAACTGGTTTAGGTTGTAAAGTTCAGTAAAATTAAACATTATGTCTAAGATAATAAGGTAAAAGGCATTGGTTAGAAAAATACCTTAAAGAAAACAACTATTAATAATTATAAACTAAATAAAATGCAAAGAATAATTTTTTCAGTTTTCATGATACTGGCAGTAACATTCACTGCTGCAGCACAAGTAAGAGATTTGCAAAACTGGCGTCCTAACGACAAGAGGGGACTAAATATGTATGAAGCTCCGGCAGAGGATACAGTTGCATTTGATGGATTAAGGATTCGGGTGGGTGGTGATTTCGCCATGCAATTCCAGGGGATTACTCAAAGCAATACTATGGGAAACCTTGTTGTGCTGGGAAGTGATTTTAATCTTCCTTCTGCCAACCTGAACATTGATGTACAGCTACTTGATGGAGTAAGAATGCATTTAAGAACATACCTTTCATCCCGTCATCATGTCGAGGCCTGGATCAAGGGGGGGCATATGCAGGTAAGTAATCTGGATTTCATCCAGCCGGGATTCCTGTCAGGATTGATGGATATTACAACTATCACCATCGGACTTGATGAATTCAACTATGGAGATGCTCACTTCAGGAGGTCTGATAATGCAAGGGCAATTTTTAACCCGTTTATCGGAAATTATATAATGGATGCATTTTCTACAGAGGCATTTGGAGAATTTACTTTTCAAACAAACGGGCTTCTGGCAGTATTAGGCGTTACAAATGGTAAGCTCAACCAGAATGTTGGTCTGAGTCCTACAAGTGATAATAAGCCTTCATTTTACGGTAAGCTGGGTTTTGATCAGCAGGTTAATGATGATCTGAGGGTTCGTCTGACCGGCTCCTGGTACATCAATAATGGCACAACAACAGGAACATGGTTGTATGGTGGTGACCGGGCCGGATCAAGGTATTACAGGGTCCTGCATACCGTTGCAGGTGAGGACACACCTGCAGAAGGTGGAAATTTTGACGGCAGGTATAATTCCCGGTTCACAAAAATTACCGCTTTGCAGGTTAACCCTTTTATTAAGTTCGGCGGACTGGAATTCTTTGGTGTTTATGAAATTGCTAATGGTAATAATGAATTCACCACCCCGACAACAGACAAAGAGGGTTCTTTCACCCAGATTGCAGGAGAGTTATTATACAGGTTTGGTGCCAGTGAAAACTTCTATCTTGGAAGCAGGTACAATATTGTATCAGGAAAAGCTCGCGAAAGCGCAACTGAAGATCTTGAGATCAGCAGGTTCAATATTGGCGGAGGATGGTTCCTGAGCCAGAATATCTTAACAAAAGTTGAATATGTGAATCAGCAATACAAGGGTGATGCATGGGCCGGAAGATTTGCAGGTGCAGAATTCAGCGGATTAAGTATTGAAGCAGTGATATCTTTTTAGAGAATTTTGTTGGATTTTGGTTGGTTAAGAAAAATGCAGGGCATAATACCCTGCATTTTTTTTGCTTATTGGCTAAACATGGCATCCAGTTTGAAGGCGAAAGTCTTTTACGGGTGATGCCCTGACTATTCTGCTAAACATTAGTTTCCACTTTTTTCTCCCTGTATTTTACATACAAATACAAAAATGCTGCAGTAAGCGCCACGGTTAGCAGAATTACATATCTGAGTGAGGCTGCTCCTGCGGCCAGATGGTCATTTCCATATTTTAACAGGTTGATATCGTAAATATATCCTAAAGTAGGCTGGGCAATAGCTGCGCCAAGAAAACCGAGTCCCCCCATAATTGCAAGACCCAGTGCTCCACTGTTTGGCACCTTTTCTGCCACGACGCCAAGCATATTAGGCCAGAAATATGCAACTCCGAGAGCAAATACAGTAGCTGCCCCGAATGTCCACCATCCTACTGAAATACTCAGCAGCCAGAGACCTGCACCTGCAATAATTGCAGAGAATAACAGAACACCAATTGATGAGAGTCTATGTATAACAGGCCCGGCAAACAGTCGCGCAAGGGCCATTACCGCCGATACCCAAACCAGCAAAAGTATACCTGGTGCTTCAACTGTTTCCAGCAATGCAGCGATCCATTGATTGGTGCCAAGTTCTGTTGCAGCGGTAAAAAGCATAAAGAATGCCATGAAAAGAAAAAGAGGGGAAACACAGGCTTTAAGCATATCAATATAGCTTACCCCTGCTGCTACTCTCTCGGTTTGCGGGAATTTAATGCCATAGAACATCGCCCCGTATGCTATTGTTGGCAGGATCATGGCCGCAGTCTGAACTCTCCAGCCGAGTCCGGCCATATTCAGAAAATACACAAGCAACCCGCCAAAGACTATTCCTGCAGGAAACCACATATGAAACCTGTTAAGTTTTGACGTCTTGTCATCCGGGTAAAGTGCCGTAATAAGCGGATTACAGCCGGCTTCAACACTTCCGTTTGCAATACCGATAAGCAGGGTTGAGAAGAAAAGCGTCCAGAACCCGGTTGCAAAAATTGTCATTACCAGTCCAATGATATGAGCAATAAATGCTATCGCCATTACACGCCCCATTCCTATCAGGTCAACCAGGGGACCCAGGACCAGCATGGCTACTGTAAAGCCCCAGAAGGCAGTGCCTACTATCCATCCGACTTCGGTTCCTGTGAGGCTGAATTCCTCCATCCATGGTACAATGAATCCACCTCTGGTGCCGAAAGACATTGCCGTCACCACTAAAGCCAGGCAACTGGCATTAAATAATAAGGTCTTTTTCCTTTTTTCCATTTTTTAGTGTTTAAGGAGAATTATTAGGTTAAATTACCAGATAAATATAAGAAAATAGTGAATTATAGACCCCTCCGGCACCATACAATTATCCTCTTGGTGGCATCTGTCAGATAAACAGCGGATTACAACATAAAAAAACAGGAAAGGCGATTAAAAAATCGCCTTTCCTGTTGAGTAGCGGGGGCAGGACTCGAACCTGCGGCCTTTGGGTTATGAGCCCAACGAGCTACCACTGCTCCACCCCGCAATAATTAGATGCAAAAGTAATCTAAGTTTAGTGAAGAACAAATTTTTTCCTCTATTATTTAGACAAGATCTCATAATGGATGAAAAAAAAATGTTTTAACCATTGTTTTAAAAGGCTTAGCTCAGTATTTATATTATAACGTTCAGTTGAATATAAATTGAACATGGTGGTTGAGAGTATGAAATTAATCTTATTATCTTTGCCACAATAACAATCAGCAAGAATATGGCGAATAAAAAGAGTTTTTTTAAACGCTTAAAGCACAAATACAGGCTTATAATTTTCAATGACCATTCCTATGAGGAAGTGGTTTCTGTGCGACTGACAAAAATGAATGTATTTTCAATTTTTGGGACATCTACAATATTTCTTATTGCGTTAATCACCATATTAATAGCTTTTACTCCGATCCGGGAATTTATACCGGGGTATCCTGATGGCAGCCTTCGTCGTGATCTCATTATGAATGCAGTACTTTTGGATTCTCTCGAGAATGAAATAAGGATCAGGGAACAATTTCTTGAGAACATAAGAGATATTGTGGCAGGCCGGGAACCACGGAAATTTGAATATAATCCAAATTCACCTATTATTAGCGATGAGATACAATTCAGCAGATCTGAACAGGATTCTTTACTGCGGGCCCAGATTGAAGCTGAAGAGCCTTTAAATCTCAATGTTACCAGAGAACTTATATTAAAAGGCAACAATTCCACTTCTCATTTTTTACCGCCTGCCAGCGGACTGGTTATTAATCAGTTCGATCCGGGTCAAAATCACTACGGAGTTGATCTGGTAACTGAAGTCAATCAGCCGGTTCTGGCTACAATGGATGGGACTGTAACCATTGCCAACTGGACTATTGAGACAGGTTATATTATACAGATTCAGCATGATAATAATTACCTGTCATTTTATAAACACAATGCTGAATTACTCAAGCAAATTGGTGATTATGTAAAAGCTGGCGAAGCAATTGCTATAGTTGGCAATTCAGGGGAGCTTACAACCGGTCCGCACCTGCATTTTGAATTATGGCAAAACGGAGTACCACTTAATCCTGAGAACTATATCTTATTTTAATCAGATATGAATTTATATTCAGGCTTTATTTACACCCCTTCAAATGAATAATTTACCCGGTATGCTTCCCCATTGCGTTCACTATATGGTAACTATTCTTTTAGCCAACGCCGGCACAGGTGCCTGGATTATTATGATGGAATAATAGCATGAGAAAAAGAATTGCCATACTCGGATCAACAGGATCAATTGGAACACAGGCGCTGGAGGTAATCAGCAATTTTCATGAAAAATTCGAAGTCGAGGTTCTTACGGCATTTAATAATGTCCAGCTATTAATAGAACAGGCAATAACCTTCCAGCCAAATGCAGTAGTCATAGCAAATGAAAGATTGTATACGGTACTTGCCGATGCATTAAAGAATCACCCGATTAAGGTATATGCCGGAAATGATGCACTTGAACAGATTGTGCAGATGGATAGCATCGATATTGTTCTGGCTGCAATGGTTGGATATTCAGGATTAATGCCTGTAATAAATGCAATTAAAGCCAGAAAGACAATCGCACTTGCCAATAAGGAAACACTGGTTGTAGCGGGGGAGATGATAACCAGGCTTGCACGTGAAAATAATACATGGATCATCCCTGTGGATTCTGAACATTCAGCTATTTTCCAATGTCTGGTAGGTGAGCCGGATGCCGTGGAAAAAATTTACCTTACTGCTTCTGGTGGCCCTTTCAGGGGAAAAGACAGGAATTATCTTGATAAAGTCACAAAAAAAGAGGCTCTAAGACATCCTAACTGGACGATGGGGGCCAAGATAACTATTGATTCGGCTACTCTGATGAATAAAGGTCTGGAAGTTATTGAGGCAAGGTGGCTATTTAATCTTCAACCTTCACAGATTGAAGTAGTTATACATCCCCAATCAATCCTTCACTCGTTTGTACAATTTATCGACGGGTCAATTAAAGCTCAGATGGGACTTCCTGATATGAAACTACCTATACAATATGCATTTTCATATCCTGACAGAATAAAATCTGATTTTCCCCGTTTCAGTTTTGTCAATTATCCGAACCTGAGTTTTGAACCGCCCGATTTTGAGACATTTCCGAATCTGACGCTGGCATATTATGCAATGAAAAAAGGAGGCACTATGCCGTGCGTATTAAATGCCTCAAATGAGATCGCAGTTGGAGCCTTTTTAAATGATATGATCGGGTTCTATGATATTTCCCGGATAATTGAGAAAACAATGGAAAAAGTATCCCATAACGGGACGCCTGCGCTTTCAGATTATCAGGACGCAGACAGGGAGGCCAGGATATTTGCTGAAAGCTTGTTAACATCCTGAACATTTAAATAGAAAGTTTGTTTGAATTTGAAATTAAATAAATAAAATGGATATACTTATTAAGGCTGCGCAATTTTTTCTCAGTCTTTCAATTCTGATAATATTACATGAATTGGGACATTTTCTTTTTGCCCGGCTTTTTAAAACCAGGGTAGAAAAATTCTATCTATTCTTTAATCCCTGGTTTACATTATTCAAGGTAAAAAAAGGAGAAACTGAATTCGGACTTGGCTGGCTCCCATTGGGAGGTTATGTTAAGATCTCGGGAATGATAGATGAGTCAATGGATAAGGACCAGCTGAGCCAGGAGCCAAAACCATACGAATTCCGGTCAAAACCTGCCTGGCAGAGACTGCTGATTATGCTTGGCGGGGTTATGGTTAACTTTGTTCTTGCTTTTTTTATTTACTCACTGATGTTGTTTTATTGGGGTGAAAGTTATCTTCCTGCCGAGAACCTTACATATGGCATACATGCTGATTCCCTTGCTCGTGAGATTGGCCTCCGTCATGGCGATCATATAGTTTCACTTGACAACAGGGAAGTAGACGATTTTCAACAGATCGTTCCAACAATTGCCCTTGATAATATTCGCACCATCCAGGTCATGAGAGACGGAGCACTCGTTAATATAGATATTCCGGAAGGGGTAGTACCTCAGTTGCTTGCAGGAACTCCATTTATAGATTTGAGATTTCCATTTATAATAGGTGGCTTTCCCTCTGGATCGGTGGCAAAAGAAGCAGGTTTTGAAGAAGGAGATAAGGTTCTTGAATTGAATGATCAGGAATTGCCTTTCTTCTATGAATTCCGGGAGCAATTGATGAATTACAGGAACCAGGAAATCGTTGTAACTGTTGAACGGGATGAAACATTGATTGATGTTCCTGTTACTGTCCCGGAAGAAGGTCTGTTAGGTGTTGCACCTGTAGGATTAACACAGTATTTTGAGTTAAGGACTATGGAGTATTCTTTATTTGCATCGATACCGGCGGGAATCTCCAAGGGTATGGATACATTCAGCAGTTATCTTAAGCAGCTGAAAATGATTTTCTCACCCCAAACCGGTGCATATAAATCTTTGGGCGGATTCATAACCATAGGAAGTATTTTTCAGCCTGTATGGGACTGGCAGGCATTCTGGAGTATAACAGCATTTTTATCAATTGTTCTTGCAATAATGAATGTTTTACCTATACCTGCTCTTGATGGAGGGCATGTGATGTTTTTATTGTATGAGATGGTTTCGGGCAGAAAACCCAGTGACAAGTTTATGGAGTATGCGCAGCTTACCGGTATGCTTCTTCTTCTTTCGCTCATCCTTTATGCCAATGGTAATGATATAATAAGATTGTTCCGTTGATCAATATGCAATTGAAATAGTTTTATTTCGTTTATTTATTATTACATTTGTGCACACATTTAATAAATTAAATTATGACAGATCTTTTTGTTTTAGGGGCGATGGTTGGCCCATGGCAGATCGTTCTCATTGTGGTTATTATTCTACTGCTTTTCGGTGGGAAGAAAATTCCTGATTTAATGAGGGGTCTCGGAGAGGGAATTAAAGAATTTAAGAAGGCTACAAGTAAGGAGGAGGATGAGAAGGAAGAAAATGAGGAAACTGTAAAGGATTCCCCAAGGAAAGGATAATTTCTTCAGCTTTTACATCTGAATTTCATTGACCAGTTTGTTATAGCGGTCAACCTAAAATCGTGTAAACAGCTTGTTTATGATATTGCGTAATCTGCTGTGAATAATAAAGTGCCGGGTCGGGAGAAGAATAAAGCTCCCGGCCCGTTTTGCATCCATACCGTTTACTCGTTTTTTAAAACACTTTGCTGTAAGATTCAATAGTTATAACTTGCAGGGGAACTCATAAAAACTTAATTTTGGTATCAGATGGTTAATGAAGTGGCTGTAAAATAAGACAGTTGACCAGCCGTTTAAAAGTGAGTTAATCAAATGAATTATTTAAATAGAATATGGCAAAAGTTTTTAGTAGGAATAAACTTCTATTCCTGATATTTGTAACAATCGTAGTAGCTTTAGCTTCCTGCAGAGGCGACAGGACCCCCCTCTTGCCCAATGTTACCGGACGGGCAGGTGAGGTTGTACTGGTTATGAATGCACCGATCTGGGAGACTGAAGCAGGAAAATCAATTGGTCTGGTTTTGAATGATGAACATCCGGCACTGCCACAAGCTGAACCGATGTTCAATGTTGTGAGAATTGCACATGCTGCGTTTTCAAATATATTCAAGACCCACAGGAATATAATTGTCGTGAATATCTCAGATCAGTTCACCGATACAAGGATGAACGTTCGAAGAAATGTATGGGCCAAACCACAAATTGTGATGGAAATTAATGCAGTTGACAACGATGCATTTCAAAAATTCGTGGCAGGCCAGGGAGAAAGGATAATTGAAGAATTGCTCGATGCTGAACGTGTTCGTATTGTTGAGTATAATCTGCAATATGAGAACAGAAATTTAAGGAATCAACTTATCGAGAGCCTTAATGTATCAATTGTCTTCCCTCCGGGGTACGAACTTAATATTGACACTACCGATTTTGCATGGGTCGGTTTCAGTCCCCCCACACAGGATGTAATTCAGGGTGTTTTCGTTTATCAATATGATTACACCGATAAGGAGACATTTACACCAGAATACCTCATAGAAAAGAGGAATCAGTTCCTGAGGAGTTATGTTCAAGGAGACAGGCCAAATTCATGGATGTCGACTGAAATGCAGGCATCGCCGCAGTTCAGTCAGTTTATGGATGGATCGCGGTATGTAGCCCGGCTGGCCGGGCTGTGGCGCGTAGAAAATGACTTCATGGGAGGGCCGTTCATAAGCCATACCACGCTGGATGAGGAAAGGAACAGGGTAATTACTGTTGAAGGTTTTGTTTATGCACCCGGAGTTAAAAAACGTAATCTGCTTCGCCAGGTTGAAGCTATCATATCAACCCTGGAAATCGTTGAATGAAACATGGCATTACCAGTATTTAGTAAATCGGAGATCGATGGTTACCGCAACCAGGAAGAAATAATCAGGCTGACGGCAGAACAGACTATAAAAGACTTTGCCTTATTTGGCCTGGAGATTGTATTTTCAGGCAATGTCATTACCGCTTATGAGGAACTGTTCGAACAATTGGATTCATGTATAATTGAGCTTTTAAATTCTGATTACAGGCGTTTACTGTCATTACTGTACCATATTGATATTAGTGAGAGGGAACTCAATAAAAAGTTTACTACACCTTCTGAGTCAGCCTCTGGCCAGTTAACAGAAATGATATTGGACAGGGAATTGAAAAAAGTAATAATAAGAAAATATTACAAACCCTGAATTATCCTGACTTAATATGCTAAAAACAACCGCCTATATATTTTTCATATTATTTGCGGTAATTGAAATAAATGCCGGCTGGGTAATCATTGAGGTTACAACTATTAACGATTCAGATAATATAGTAGAGAATACTCTTTATATCCAGAACAATACAATTAAATCGGTCGATATCGATCATGAAATCATTTTTGATCTTAATAACTGGCAACTGACTGTTATTAATAATGAACTTGGCGGATACTGGATGGGTACCCCTGTTAAATATCTCGGGTTCATGAAAGAATCAGCATTAAGCTACCTGGAGGAGCAGATGAAGAGTGCAGGTCCTGATGAAAAAGAGATGCTGAAGGTATTGTATGATGATCTTAAACTGGATATGAGTCTTGATAGTGATGTTGTGTCCTTTACAGGCGAATTACCGGTGGAAATTATCATGACTGATAATCAGGACAGGATACTGGGTTACCGTGTAAACCAGTATCGTGTATATGTTGACGGTCTTATGGCTGAAGAAATATGGCTTACCCGTGATGTTAAACTTGATGATGAATATGATTATGAAAAGTTCCGCGCCTTCATGGATGAGATGTCCTGGAGTGGTCTGTTTCAGAATTACAGATCAGCCGACAGTTATGTCCATCTGATGAAAACAGGGATGCCACTCAGGACCCTGGAAGAAACTGAGGGTGGGGCAGTCTCAATAACTGAAGTTAAAAGCATTGAAAGAAAAGATATTGCCGCAAGCGAATTCCTTCCTCCTTCACATTTCCGCCTGATGAGTCTGGCAGACCTTGAATTTGAATAATCAAAGTATCACTTCTTATTTCCAGATCAGGGACAGAATACTTGTATAGGTTATATACTCTATTCTCTGTAGTTCTTAAGTTTGGGCATTCAATTATAGGTTACAGGTATTCGAAAATCGAACTAAAAAAGATATCTTTGTAAATTCCGTTTAGAAAACAAGGCTTTAGTAAGCCAATAATAATATAATTTTCCAGTGCAGTACACAAGAAATTTTTGTATCATTGCTCATATCGATCACGGTAAGAGCACTTTGGCTGACAGATTGCTCGAGATGACCAATACTGTTTCTGCACGGGATGCCCGGGCGCAGGTTCTTGACAGCATGGACCTGGAGAGGGAGAGGGGTATCACGATCAAGTCCCATGCAATTCAGATGGACTACCTGTATGAGGGGAATAAATACAAATTGAACCTTATAGATACACCAGGCCATGTTGATTTCTCCTATGAGGTATCAAGGTCAATAGCTTCTTGTGAGGGGGCACTCCTTATAATAGACGCAACACAGGGCATACAGGCCCAGACAATATCCAATTTGTATCTCGCTCTTGAGCATGATCTCGAAATTATACCCGTACTGAATAAAATGGACCTTGATGCGGCAAATCCGGATGAGGTAAAGGACCAGATTATTGATTTAATCGGGTGCAAATCTGAAGACATTATTGAGGCAAGTGGTAAAACCGGGCTGGGAATTGAAAAAATCCTTGAAAACATAATCCTACGAGTCCCTGCGCCTACTGGCGATCCTGATGCACCCCTGCAGGCACTTATCTTTGATTCGGTTTTTAATCCCTTTCGGGGAATTATTGCCTACTTCCGTATTATGAACGGAACAATCAAGACAAATGATAAGGTAAAATTCTTTGCAACGGATAAGGAATATCAGGCCGATGAAATCGGAGTACTCAGATTAACCCAGCACCCGAGGCCTCAGTTAACTGCAGGGGATGTAGGATATATAATCTCGGGTATTAAGAGTTCTCGTGAAGTAAAAGTAGGGGATACGGTAACTCATGTAGACCGGCCGTGTTCTAAGATGATTGCCGGATTCGAAAATGTCAAGCCAATGGTTTTCGCCGGGATTTATCCAATTGATCCTGATGAGTATGAAGAGCTAAGGGCATCTATTGAGAAGCTGCAACTAAATGATGCCTCGCTCACTTTTGAACCTGAATCTTCAGTTGCCCTGGGTTTTGGTTTCCGTTGTGGTTTCCTCGGCTTACTTCATCTGGAAATTGTACAGGAGAGATTGGACAGGGAATTTAATATGGGGGTTATATCAACAGTTCCGAACGTTTCATATAAGGCATACACAAAAAAGAATGAGGTAATTGAGGTTCATAATCCATTTGATATGCCCGGCCCGAATTTACTTGACCATATTGAGGAACCATTTATAAGTGCTCAGATAATCTCCAAGTCCGACTATGTCGGATCTGTAATGAACCTTTGCATAAATAAAAGGGGGATATTGAAGAATCAGAATTACCTTACCAGTGACAGGGTTGAACTGACATTTGAGATGCCTTTGGGTGAAATTGTATTTGATTTCTACGATAAGCTTAAAAGCATTTCAAAAGGTTATGCATCTTTTGATTATTTTCAATCCGGGTATAAGCCTTCAAGCCTGGTCAGACTTGATATTTTACTTAACGGTGAGTCGGTAGATGCTCTTTCAAGCCTTTCCCATAAGGATAATGCCTATGAGTTTGGTAAAAAGATGTGCAGTAAGTTAAAGGAACTTATTCCAAGACAGCAATTTGACATTGCAATACAGGCAGCAATTGGAGCTAAGATAATTTCCCGTGAAACTGTTAAGGCCCTTCGGAAGGATGTTACAGCAAAATGTTATGGTGGTGACATAACACGGAAACGTAAATTACTTGAAAAACAGAAGAAAGGCAAGAAGCGGATGCGGCAGGTGGGAAATGTTGAGGTTCCGCAACAGGCTTTCCTTGCTGTGCTTAAACTCGATTCTTGATTTGACCCCATTAGTCGATTTTTTAACATACACGGTGGTGAATAAAATATTTGGCTTATATTTATCGCATTCAAAACCTAACCTAAAGTGCCTTATGAGAAAATTATTAATCATTTTCAGTATTAGTTTGCTGGCTTCCGGAGGAATATTTGCCCAATCTGATGGCGTTACTGGCTACTGGCTCACCCAGGATGGTGATTCCCAGGTTGAGATATACAAAATCCCCGGTAATAAATTCAGTGGAAAGATTGTGTGGCTGAAGGAGCCCCTGGAGGCTGATGGTAAAGTTAAGCATGATAAAAACAATCCGGATAAAAGTTTAAGGACAAGGACAACACTTGGACTTGAACTGTTAAATGATTTTACCTATGATAACTCTGAAAAGGAATGGGTAGACGGAACCATCTATGATCCTAAAAGCGGAAAAACTTATAGTTGCTACATGTGGCTTGACGGGAACAACACACTTAAGCTCAAAGGATTCGTGATGGGAATGAGATTTCTTGGCCGTGAAGCCACCTGGACACGTGAGAAGGAACTACGCAAATAATACATAATACAGTACAGACTCTACCGGCCTGACATAATCCTGCTGTTGGTGCAGTAAGTAAGTAATCTCCAGGCATTGCTTTATTATTATAAAATTACCCCGAATAATTTCCATAACGGATTTTTTCGGGGTTTGTCTTGATAAATCCGATTCGACCAATGGACACCCAGAACCTCACTTAATGTGTCAATACCACCATTATCGCTTCTTGCCAGATATGGGTTATACAAATACTTCAGTTCAGTATGTGCCGGTTAACTTGCAACACCGGCGCAACTTTTGTTGCAACAACGCTTAATGAATGGCAATGTATAAATGTATATGGGAAGAATGAAAGGATGACCAGTGTAGTGTGGATTAATACCTTTAAAAAGATAAGTGATCAAAATTGCGACAGGGTTAATAAAACATCAATATAAATTGGTTTTGCAAATTAATATTTTAATAAAATTAGGTAACTTTCCTGATCTTAAACCCGGGATAAATAAAAAATATTGCCATGAGAAAAAAGTCTTTATCCAGAAGAAGATTCATCCAGAAAACTCTGGGCGCAGCGGTGACAATAACCGGACTTTCAGCAACCGGTTTTTCTGCTGACAAGTCCGCCGGATTCAATCCCAAAGGGCTTCCAACTGTAATGTTCGGTAAAACCGGGATTCGGATACCTCGAATCGTACCAGGTCTGGGTAGCCGGTTCTGCAGTGTTGCAGATGAAGAAAAATCATTGGAAATTTTGACTTATGCACTTGACAATGGATTTTTTTACTGGGATACAGCCAATTCCTATATTGATCGCGGCAATGGAGTGGTAAGTGAGGAGAGACTCGGAAAAATTCTGAAAACCAGGCGTGATGAGGTTTTTCTGTCCACTAAAATCGGGGCCAGGGATGCCGATGAAGCTATGAGGCAGCTTGAGACCAGCCTGAACAGGTTAGGTACGGATCATTTAGAGAATCTAATGATCCATAGCGTTGAATCGGTTGCCGACGTTGAAACCCTCAGTAAAAAAGGCGGTGTAATGGATCTTGTTTCCCGGTTGAAACAACAGGGTGTTACAAAATTCATCGGGTTTTCAGGTCATTCCAGCGCCGAAGCCAAAAAAATGATGATAGAAAGAGGAGATTTTGATACAGTGCTGTTTGCAATGAACCAGTATGGTAATAATTCACAAAACAGGGAAGAATTGATCCTGCCTGCTGCCAAAGAAAAAAACCTTGGTATTTTATTGATGAAAGTTGTCAGGCCTAAAGAAACAGTTCCCGGCATCACACCTTCAGAACTTATCAGGTTTGCCCTGTCCCTGGAAGGACCGGCCGGACTGGTTTTAGGCATGGACAGCCTGGAAGTGGTAAAATCAAATATAGAATTACTAAGAAATTTCTCCCCAATGACAAAAGCTGAACAGTCGGCGGTAATGGCCACCCTTACCCCGTATTTTGAAGGAAAGGGACTGGAATGGACAAGGCCGGGATACCATGATGGTCACTGGGGATAGGCCATGAGTATTTCTATAACCAGTTCGCAAAACCCAAAGATCAGGTTTGCGGTATCACTTCAAAAGGCTGCTGTAAGGAAAAAAGAAAAACTATTTCTTGTTGAAGGAATACGGGAAATCAGGCTTGCCATGTTAGCCGGATTTCAGTTCGATACACTATTTGTTTGCAGTAAGATTGCAGAAGATCTCACTAAGAAAACTGTAATTGACGATCTTACCGGACAGGTCCAGATAATCGAAACCACCGACCGTGTATTCAGTAAACTCGCCTATCGGGAAGGTAGTGACGGACTAATGGCTGTAGCCCATCAGAAATACCATTCACTGTCAGATATCACTTTTAAAGGAACTCCGTTGATCCTTGTGGTTGAATCGGTAGAAAAGCCTGGTAATCTTGGTGCGATTCTTCGTACCGCCGATGCCGGGGGTGTTGATGCCGTGCTGGTATGTGACGGCAGGACCGACATTTTTAATCCAAATGTTATCAGGTCCAGTCTCGGGAGCATTTTTACAAATAAAGTTGTAAGTTGTTCATCCCGTGATGCTATTGATTGGCTTAAAGCCGTGAATATTAAAATATATACTACTGCACTGACAGCTTCCAGGCCATATCATCAGATTGATTATACTGTACCATCAGCTATAGTAACAGGATCGGAAGCAACCGGAGTAAGGTCAGTATGGGAAGACAGTTCCGATTCGAATATCATTATTCCCATGTCCGGGAAGGTTGATTCAATGAATGTTTCAGTGGCTGCATCAATAGTATTATATGAGGCGCTTAGACAGAGGGATTTCCCCGGTGCAAAATTTCCATAGTTTTAATTGTTGTGAATAAGCTTTATTTTTTACATTTGCAGACATTTCAAAATCAAAAATACAGTGAAGGTTAACAGGCTTTTTCGTAAACTTGCCTTCATTTGATCTGAGTATCTGTTATCGGGGTGTGGCGCAGTTGGCAGCGCGCGTCGTTCGGGACGACGAGGCCGGAGGTTCGAGTCCTCTCACCCCGACATGATAAGACAACTTGCTGATTTGGCAGGTTGTCTTTTTTATAACCACCCCCACCCGGTTCACCAGAGTCCATCCACAACCCCCGCCCACTGCGGTACGCGGACACAAACGCGAACGGCGGCACGACATCCAAAAGGACTTTTTTATCCATCACACGGCGGTTCGACCCGATTTTTTTTACAGTTTGTTTTATTTCAGAAAAATCATTTGATAAAGCCAGCTTTCCCGCCTGGCGAGCAACCTCCACCCAATCCCTGGTTGGTTCGACCCACGCATCGCCCTTTTCCCGAAAATCTTTAAGCTGTTCCTCTAAATCTGCTTTATGCTTTAATAGTTCATCTTTCTTTCTCACATAAATATTCTTTTCAATCAAACCATCCAGAAATGAATTCACCAGCTTATCGAGCTTCTTGTTTAACTCCCCGATTTGGATTTCAAGATTTTCGGAAAAAGACCTCTGCTTCTGAACTTCATCTTTTTCCATCCGGTCTATTTCAGCCAACAAGATTACAGCCCAATCCTCCGGTATTGCAATGCTTTCTATTTTATCTTTGAGCTGTTTTATCATATTAGTATTATTAACATACGCTTGATTGCATTTCCCGTTCTTTTTGGAACACCGGTAATAAATGAACTTTCCCTGTTTTGCGTATTGGGCTGTAATCATGCATCCGCACTCCCCGCACCTGAACAACCCGGTAAAGGGGAAATTATGTCCTTCTTTGCTCCTTCTCGGTCTTGAACGGCGTTTCAGTTCCATTTGCACCCTGTCCCATAATTCCTTTCGCACTATTGGCTGAAATTTCCCTTCGTGAAGCTCTCCTTTATGCGGTATAAGTCCGATATAAACAGGGTTTGTCAAAATACTCTGCACAGCTCCTTTGGCAATCGGTTTTCCCACTTTGCTCGCCAGTCCCAAAAAATACAGGCGGTGACGCAAAGTTTCCAATGAATGTTTTCCTTCGGCAAATTCCTCAAACCCTTTTTTCAGTATCCTTGCTTTAAAAGGATCCGGATCTATATTACGTGTACCGGGATTATTTACATATCCAAGAGGGGCCAGGGTTGCCCATTCACCCCGCCTGATTTTTTGACGGATGCCCCGCTTCACGTTTTCAGAAAGGTTATCGCTGTAATATTTTGACTGTCCGAAAGCCACCTGCAGCATAAATAAACCCTGTGGTGTAGGCTCAAACCAGAATGTCGGGAATTTCAGAGAAACAATTTTGCCTATATCAATCAAATAAATGATTTGCCCGCCGTCCACGCTGTTACGAGCTAACCGGTCGGGATGCCAGGCTAATATACCAACAGGTTCCTTGCTCTCATAAATTTTGCTGATCATCTCATTAAATACAGCTCTTCCGGGCTTTTTAGCGCTCTTGCTTTCAATAAAGGTATGGGCAATCTTAATTCCCTCCCGCCGGGCAAATTCATTTATTTCTGTAAGTTGAGCCTCAATGGACATTACCTGACGTTCTTCATCTTCGGTTGATTTTCGGGCATAAACAAAGTATCTTGTTTTCATAACCACAGGGTTTATTTAATAATTACTGAGGGCATCCGTAAAGCAGGTTTTATCAAATGATTTTTTCCAGCCCAATACCTGCAAGCTTATCGCACATTTTTTATTTTCTGTCATGGTTTTTGCCCTCCCTTGATTTGCTCTTTACTATTTGCATATAAAAATATCCAATATACTGAAGGTATGCAAAAGCAAAGAGCAAATACAGCCGCACAAGTCAAAAACACACGCCATAAAATAAAACCTTCCCTTCTGTGTGTAAAAGCTTCATAAAGCTAAAAATTTTGTCACATTTTTTGTGTACTCCCTCCATTTTGCCACTGCAAAAGCACGCACCCTCCGGGATGCACTAACTTTTGCAACGGCAAAATCCCATCCCAAACCAAAAAATCCGCCAAAATTTTCTTCACGCTTTTTTCAGCCTTTGCCCACCCATCTGCCAGCAAGAGTAAAGGCAGATTCACATTATTGTTAAGATCTTTTAAGGTGTTCAGTTTGCCTTTACCCTTGCTCTTTCCCACGCCTCCAGCCCGGGAGTGAAGCGAAGTAAAAAAAATTGACCCGAACCGCCCCGCCTGCAAAAATCCTAATGGATGTCGTGCCGCCGTTCGCGTTTGTGTCCGCGTACCGCAGTGGGCGGGGGTTGTGGATGGACTCTGGTGAACCGGGTGGGGGTGGTTATAAAAAAGACAACCTGCCAAATCAGCAAGTTGTCTTATCATGTCGCAAACTTCTGAACGAAGTTCGAACTTTTTTTCAACAAAAAATTCACAGA
>CAYQXY010000021.1:0-86458 GCA_964421595.1 uncultured Bacteroidales bacterium
CCATGGATTATTCGTTTCTTTTTTGTGTGCCTTGGCTCATGGGAGATTCATCTGTATAAAGCAGGTTAATCAAATTAATAATATAATAATTGTGTTTAGCAGGTAATATTTAATCAGCATTTCAATTCCGAAGGATCACCCATGCGTATCAGATATTATTGTAAAACTGCAAATTAACCACATATAGTATAAAAAACAAACCATATTTAAACGGCATTAAACATGAATTGCCGGCCGGGTCAATATTTCCCGAAAATTAAATTATCAGACATATCGGGATTTAACATTTCTTAAAGAAAATTTTAATCCAGTCTTATACTGGTCTTCTCATTTACCTTAATGCTCCTGCTAACAGGAAAAGACCGGACACCAATACTCCCTTTTATTTCAACTTCAGCTTGCCGGTCAAGGTAAAAATTGAACATTGACATGGCGCCTTTAAGAATATTTGAAAATTCCACTTTCAGGGGAAAGGTGTAGAGTTCGGAAGACCTTGAAGGGATCAGCACATTATCAACGTTTCTGATCTTACCCATATATTCATTGTTGATATAAACATCCAGATCAACATCAGTGATTCTGAACCTGAAACCTGAAGGATTATCAATGGGCATCAGGACTTCAAATTCAATTGTTTTATTTGCAAACTTACTGAAACTTACATCTTCAATTTCTCCTACCTCAATGTTTTCAAGATTGACGCAGGATGCCAGAAATAGTACAGGTAAAATTACAAACAAGAAATTAAACAACCTCATAAGGTCAACTTCATCTTAAACAAAAATTGATTCGGATAAAGTTACGTTTTTTTTTAATTAAATAGACAGGGGCGATTTATCTCACTAAATATAAAACATGAAAATATATCTGAACTTCTTATATTTGAAACTTCTCATATACAACTGCAGGTAAAAGACAGAATAGGGGCACAAACACTAAAAAATAACTACTTACAGATGAAAGTATTAGGCAAAACCAAGACTGTTTTATCAAAAATTTTTACCCGATCACTGGATTATATTGAAATAGTCGGAAATAAACTTCCCCATCCGGCCACAATCTTTGCCATGCTGGCCTTTATGGTGGTCTTGCTTTCAATGCTGACTCACTGGCTTGGTACCTCGGCAGTTCATCCTGTAGACAATAGCCTGGTTGAGGTCAATAATCTCATGAGTGCCGATGGTATAAGGTGGATGTACACAAACATACTTGACAATTTTCTCAGATTTCCCCCACTGGGTTACGTGCTGGTAGTTATGATAGGTATTGGGCTTGCCGAGGGAACAGGTCTCTTTGCAGTCATGATAAGGTCGCTGGTACTCTCGGCTCCACCGAAACTGATAACAGGTGCTATTGTTTTGGCAGGTATTGTCAGCGGACTTGCTGTTGAGGCAGGTTATGTGATTCTTATCCCTCTTGGAGCGATGCTCTTTCATGCTCTGGGCAGACATCCTATGGCAGGCCTTGCTGCAGCATTTTGTGGTGTCAGCGGAGGTTTTGGTGCAAATTTTTTTATTGGTTCGGTCGATCCGATACTGGCAGGTATTTCAACATCTGCGGCACAGCTTATAGTTCCCGATATGGTTGTAAATCCTGCTGTCAACTATTACTTCATGATTGCTTCAAGTTTTGTTGTTCTTTTCACTGGAACATGGGTTACCGATAAAATTGTAGAACCCAGACTCGGGAAATATGAAGGGAACACTGAGAAATTTGCCATTCAACAACTAACGCACCGGGAAAATAAAGGTCTCCGATGGGCCGGTATTGTTACGCTGGTTTTCGTGGGACTAATGAGCCTGACCGTAATTCCTGAAAATGGATTACTGAGAGATCCGGATACAGGGTCAATTCTCCATTCTCCATTTTTTGACGGAATCATAATTGGCATTCTGCTTTTCTTTTTCATCCCGGCGCTTGTTTATGGTGCTATTGCAGGAACAATTAAGAATGACAAGGATCTGATGAAGCATATAATCGTTTCTATGTCGGGAATGGGCAGTTATATTGTGCTGGTGTTTTTTGCTGCCCAATTTGTATATTTCTTTAACCACAGCAACCTGGGTTTGATTATCGCGATAAAAGGGGCATCAGGACTGAGGGATATAGGATTTACCGGACCAATGCTTATAGTTGCCTTTGTATTTCTCTCTGCCTTTATAAACCTTTTTATGGGAAGTGCATCTGCCAAGTGGGCAATTATTGCCCCTGTATTCATTCCAATGCTAATGCTGCTTGATAATCCATACCACCCCGGTATAACCCAGGCAGCATTCAGGATAGGCGATTCCCTGACAAATCTGATAACTCCGATGATGAGCTACTTTGCACTGATCGTCACTTTCGCCCAGAAATATGATGAGAGATATGGTATTGGTACAATTATATCAACAATGTTGCCCTATACTGTTTTTCTTTCGATTTTCTGGACCCTGCTGATGGTTGTCTGGATGTATCTTGGAATACCTTTGGGCCCTGACGGACCAATTTTCCTGAATTAGTACTGAGATTGTCCCGATTCAACCCCGGAAAAATTCCGGGCTACATCTCCAGTTCACTTATGACAGATATCTGAAATCTCATATCTGAAGCTAAACAGGGTAAATTATCCTTGTATTGCAATTTTGATCAGCCTGGAACCGGAGCATATTATTCCATTGCAGCAGCTACCTCATCAGTTATGTCGAGATTATGATAAACATTCTGTACATCATCGTCATCTTCAAATTCATCAATCATTCTGAGAATCTTCAGAGAGGTCTCTAAGTCTGCTTGTTTCAAATCATTCGGAATCCGTCTTAATTCTGCATTTTCAGCCTCTATTTCCATATCTTCAAGTTTCTTTCTCACGCTGCCAAAATCTTCCAAAGAGGTAGTAATATAATAAATATCATCGCCCGGTTCGAGGTCTTCAGCACCGGCGTCAATAACTTCAAGTTCAAAAACTTCTGCGTCTTTAATATTTTCAATTGGAACAGTAATGATCCCTTTTCGGTCGAACAGGAATCCCAGAGAACCATTTGTGCCAAGGCTGCCACCGCGCTTATTGAAAATTGCCCTTATATTTCCCACAGTCCGCAAATGATTATCAGTCAGACATTCTATAAAAACAGCAATGCCCCCTTGGGCATAACCTTCAAAAGTTAATTCCTGTAGTGCCGATGAGTCCTTATTAGCCTTATTTATAGCCCTTAGAATATTATCTTTAGGCATATTAACACCTTTGGAATTGGCAATTGCAAGCCTTAATCGCGGATTTGCCTCCGGCTCCGGCCCACCTTCCCTTACGGCGACTGCTATCTCCTTAACAATTCGCGAGAATATTTTTGACCTCTTGGCATCAATTGCTCCTTTTTTCCTTTTAATAGTAGACCATTTACTGTGTCCGGACATATGATATAGTATTTTTAGCAAATGTACATGAAAATTTTTTTATCCGAAATTACACACAGACGGATGAAAAAATTTCATGGAAATTCCTCATGAGTAAAATACATAACAAAGAATTTTATATAGCATGAGGAATCAACGGATTGAAAAACAGGTTCCCTTGTTATAGTATACTACATGCATTATGCATGGATTGAACTTAATAAAAGATATAAGTTAAAGCGTAGCGGTTCATCCTGTAAGTCAAAATTTTGTAATTTTTAAACCAATTCTGACTTTTTGTTGTTTACAGGATAAATTATTCCCTATTTATGTCATAATACCGCCTGAAGAAACAATAAAATTCATTTTCTTTATTTGTATTGCAACTGGCAGAACAGGGCATTTAACTCTTCCGATATAAAATATTATGAATTCAAAATGTAACTTTGTAAAAATTCTCAAATATGCCATTTAAAAATATCCGGCTATCTGTATCTCCAGACAAAGTCGCTTTTCATATACCCGAAGGAAGGAAGCTCTATATTGAAACATTCGGCTGCCAGATGAATGTAAGCGACAGTGAGGTTGTAGTGTCAATTATGCAGGAGAATGGAATTGGACGTACCGCCGACATCAATCTTGCAGATATCATCCTTATCAATACCTGTTCCATCAGGGAAAATGCAGAACAACGTGTCTGGGGAAGGCTGGATGTATTTAAGAAATTAAAAAGAAAAAACCCCGGAATACTTGTAGGCGTAATTGGCTGTATGGCAGAAAGATTAAAGGAGGAGTTGCTGGAAAAAGAAAAACTGGTAGATATTGTAATTGGCCCTGATGCATACCGTGAGCTTCCTTCGCTTGTTGAAGAGGCTGAGTCAGGCCAGCAGGCGATCAATGTGCTTCTCAGCAGGGAAGAAACCTATGCAGATATAAGCCCGGTCAGAACTGATAAAAACAGAGTGTCAGCATTTGTTTCTATAATGAGAGGGTGCAATAATTTCTGTTCCTACTGCGTGGTGCCCCATACAAGAGGCCGGGAAAGAAGTCGTGATCCGGAATCAATATTCAGGGAGATATCAGAACTTGCAGAAATGGGATATAAGGAGGTGACTCTACTTGGGCAGAATGTGAATTCCTACAGCTGGGAGGACAAGGAAAGATCAGGCAAATACAATTTTGCAAGACTTATTGAAAGATCTGCTGTTATGCACAAAGATATGAGAATCCGTTTTTCAACTTCACATCCGAAAGATATTAGTGACGAGCTTCTTCACATCATTTCTCAACATGAAAATATTTGCAGGCATATTCATCTTCCGGCGCAATCGGGAAGCAGCAGGATACTTAAACTCATGAACCGGGGCTACACCAGGGAAGAGTATCTGTCAAGAGTGGCAGCAATACGCAGCATAGCAGGTGATTGCAGCATATCGACAGATATTATTACCGGATTTTGTTCAGAAACTGAAGACGACCATTATCAGACCCTCAAATTAATGGAAGAGGTAGGATATGATTTCGCGTATATGTTTAAATACAGTGAGCGGAAAGGAACAAATGCTGGTTCAAATTTTGAAGATGATGTACCGGAAGAGACTAAATCAAGAAGATTAACTGAAATTATCAATCTGCAAGGTAAACTTTCCTCCCAAAGTAAGGAGACCGATGTCGGAAAGGTTTACAAGGTACTTGTCGAAGGAACATCCAAAAAATCAAACAGGGAACTTTTTGGCCGTACTTCTCAGAACAAGGTAGTAGTCTTCCCCGACAGGGGTCAAAAACCAGGAGACATGGTAATTGTGAGAATACATAAATTCACTCCTGCCACCTTGATCGGTATTCCAGAACCTGAAACAGATTAAAGTTCAAATTCGGGTATCAGTAACTGAATTCTTGAATGTAATTCATCATCATTGGCAGACTCTATAAGGAGCTGATGCTTTTTATTAAGGCTGACAATAAAGAAAGTACTTTCAGGAGTTTGCAGGACAACTTCACCGGCATTCCAGAGAGTTCCCGATTCAATTAAGGCAATATCAGCTTTGCCATTAAAGTCTTCAAACTCAAAATAATATACTGTGTAATCATCAAACCCTGCCAAGGCAGGCATGATTGAGGGCAATGTACTCTGCAAGCCCAGTTTGCCTTTCAGGACCTTCAGACCGGGCAGGAAATCCTTTATAGACTCCTGCTGTAAAAAAGCCGGAAGTGAGTACTCATCTCCATAAATTCCTGCCGCAATTACCCTTGCAATGTCCATCGAGAGTTCACCAGCCCTGGCACTGCCTGAATAATTAATAAGAGATAAGTAGTAATTCCCTTTAAAAAACTGATACTGATATCTGTTGCTGCAATCACCCTCAACTACCAGCGTGCTGCCTGCACAGCCATGGCGTGACATTGAAAAGATACCAAAAGCTCCTGACGGATCATCCATTCTGTACAGTTCAAGTCTGAACTCCTCATCCTGCCAGCTTATTTCCTGTAAAGCCATCCTGTCAAACCCATATTCAAAAAAAAGATCTGCCCCACCATTAATTAAACCCCATAATGAGCTGCCTGCATATACCTCACTCCTTGTAATTTCAGTGCCAGGTATGGCTCCTGCCGTTAATACCGGTAAATCTCCGGCCCTGACGGCCGTGAGAGATAAAATTGCAATACAGATGGTATTGAATCTTTTTATCAAAGTATTCTGATTTTAAGCCTGTTATTTATTTTGATTATGGCGAACTAGGTAATTTCTATTAGATCGATCTTCTCTTTGTCAGCAATACCAAGTCCGAGTTCCTGTGCAATCAGCATCTGGTTCAATCCGGAATCAGCCAAGGCATTTTGCCTTCCCATCTCTATCCTCTTTCCGATAATAATATCATATCCTGTCATATCAACAGCAACCGGGTCAGTCCCTATCAACAGCATTTTATAATCTGTGAAAAATTGCGGATTTGCACCGGGACCGCCGTCAAAGCATCCCCTTATACCATCGGCTATATTCAGCACAACTTTATCCCGGACCGGCGGAAAGGCACATACGTGAGCAGAGGTCTCGGCCCATAATGTCGAATGAAGCCGGCTTGTATTTGTTATTACACCATAACCAAGATTTTTGAGGCACAGGGTAACTGATGCACCGGCATTCTTCATAATTGGAAGGTTTATTACCTTGTCCAGTTGCCTGGTTATAATTTTTGAGAAATAGGAATATTTACCCTGATTTACCATAAACGGCAGAAGGTAATCATCATATTCCATCTCGCAATCTGCCCAGTAATACCAGTCCTTATCAATCATTGACAGACTGTACAACTCACCTTTCTCATTGTAATATGATCCAGATTCGTCAACATGTTCAGTGGCCACAATCTTAATGCCGGGATAATTCTCTCTGGTAAAACCTGCATCCAGCAATTGCTGCATGCGTCGGTCAAAAATAACTATATCTTTCCGTGAAATACCACTATCCTCAAGTTGTGCTATTACCGATTTAACAATTGCGTGACTGGTTGATAAGAGTTTTCCTCCTATTGGGTTTACCTTGAGTCCGATAACTTCTCCGGGGGATACAAAGTTCCTCCAGGCTTTGTTAATATCAGAATCTCCCGTGAGTTGAAGCATCCCGTTGCCGAGCATTTTGCTTACTGCCTCATCATTTATGACATCACCTGAAATGGATGATTCATTATGTACCTTAACAACCCTGCCCGGGTACTTTCCGGGCAGGGAGTTTTTCTTGCGTGGATATTTAAGTGCGTCGGCAATATTTGTTGCCGTGGGTTCATCTATTGATGTTTTTTCCAGTCCTGCAGCGATCAGGGGAGTTAAACCCGCACCAATACCTCCAGCTGCAAATAATTTGAAGAACTTACGGCGTCCTTTATCCATAACGGGAACCGTTTAATGATTATTAATTTTATAGAGCTAATCCTACTGTAAAGCCAAATCTTACACCAAATCCATCAAAAAATCCTGTATCGAAGTCATTTTCTGCACCGTCTTTTATCTTGATGTTTCCATTAGAATATGAAGGCCCTATAAATGCCTCCAGGCTTATTGCATTCTTCAACAGTCTTTGAGTTCCTACCAGCATTCCCCCACCCATAGTTGAATATGTTGCGCTCCCGGTACTACCTTCAGCTGACAGATCGAAACTCTGATAACGAAGATATGGCGCAACAAAGATCCCTGACGGAGCAGGTTTTGATTCTGAAAGATAGTACCTGAATTCAGGAGTTATTCCGAATCCACGGAATCTGGTATCTGAAATAGAAGCTCCTGAATAAAAGAATCCCATCTGAAGACTCATATCCTCATTCAATACTCTTTCATAAAAAAATGACCCTGTGCGCACCAGGGGACTAATAAGATTTGCCTTAATAATGTTCTGTTTTACATCCTGAGCGTCAGCAGACATAATTATGCAAAGTGAAGCAATGATCAATGCAAGACTTTTGTATATTCTTCCCATTGTATTAAAATTAATGTTAGCAAAATAAATTACTTTTCACTGAATTCATACGGTTATAATGGGAAAAAGATACAATCACAGTTAAAAATAAATTCAATCTATATAATGCTGTAAATCTGACCCCTTCTCAACTCTTAGCCTCAGCTCTTTAAGCTGTTCCGGTGCAAGTCTTGATGGTGAATCGATCATAAGGTCCCTCCCTGAATTATTCTTGGGAAAGGCAATGACATCCCTGATGGAATCAGAACCGGCAAAGACAGCAACCCAACGGTCGAAGCCAAAAGCCACCCCTGCATGCGGTGGCGCTCCGTATCGGAAGGCTTCCATAAGAAATCCAAACTGCTCATTTGCCTGTTCATCTGTAAATCCGAGTTTCTTGAACATCTTTTTTTGCAGGGCGTTATCATGAATCCTGACCGACCCCCCTCCGATCTCTACTCCGTTAATTACCAGATCATAAGCATTCGCAGAAACACTCAGCGGTTCAGTATCCAGCAATGGCAGATCATCAATTTTAGGAGAGGTGAAAGGGTGATGCTTGGCATATAACCTGTCAGTTTCCTCATCCCATTCAAACAATGGAAAATCAATTACCCACAGTGGGGCAAACTGATCGTCATTCATTAACTTGAGTTGCCTGCCCATTTCAAGCCTGAGTTCTGACAATGCTTCCTGAGTTGGAACCCTTTCTCCTGCCAGAATCAACATAAGATCGCCGGGCTGAGCATTAAAAAGCGTTACCCACTTATCAAAGTCAGAAATTCCGTAAAATTTCTCAGAAGGCGATTTAAAAGTTCCGTCTTCGTTATATTTAAGGTAAACCAATCCTTTTGCACCAATCTGTGGTCGTTTTACAAATTCTGTTAACTGGTCAATCTGTTTGCGTGACCATGAAGAACAACCTGACGCACAAATGCCTCCAACATAGTTGGCATTATCGAAAACCTGGAAATTAAATCCCTTCACATGGTCAGTAATATCACAAATCTCCATTCCAAATCGGATATCTGGTTTGTCGGTTCCATACCTGTTCATTGCTTCATTAAATGTGATCCTTGGAAAAGGTCCGTTGAAAGCAATCCCCTTAATTTCCATAAACAGATGCTTGGCCAGTCCCTCGAAGGTATTCAGGATGTCTTCCTGTTCAACAAAAGACATCTCACAATCAATCTGCGTGAACTCCGGCTGACGGTCGGAACGCAAATCTTCATCGCGAAAACATTTCACTATCTGGAAATACTTGTCATACCCGGCAATCATCAACAACTGCTTGAATATTTGAGGAGACTGGGGTAATGCATAAAATTCACCGGGGTTCATTCTGGAGGGAACAACAAAATCCCTGGCCCCTTCAGGAGTGGATTTGATCATTACCGGTGTTTCAATTTCAATAAAGTTCTGAACATCCAGGTACTTTCTTATTTCACTGGCCATCCGGTGCCTGAGTACCAGATTGTTCTTCATTAAGTTTCTCCGCAGGTCAAGGTACCGGTATTTCATCCTCTGTTCGTCACCGCCATCAGTTTCATCTTCGATGGTAAAGGGCGGGAGTACCGCTGCATTAAGCACCCTGAGCCGGTTAACTTCAATTTCAATATCTCCGGTCGCCATCCTGGGATTCTTGTTTGATCGTTCCCTTACCTTTCCTTCCACCTGAATCACATATTCACGACCGGCTTTTCGGGCATCCCTGCATAGATCGGCGTTCGTTTCCATATCAAAGACCAGCTGGGTAATACCGTAACGGTCGCGTAAGTCAATAAAAGTCATCCCGCCATGATCGCGGGAACGTTGCACCCATCCGCTCAGTGTAACATCAGATCCGTTATTCTGCAAGTTCAGTTCCCCGCAAGTATGTGTCCTGTACATTTTATAATATTTGGTTTGTTTGCTAAATTAAGAATATTTTTGCACTTACTTTTTAAATAACAAAAAAAGCAATAAAGTGAGACTTCACCAATGATAAATAATATGGATATACCTCTTTTCTCTGACGCCTGGTATATGAAAGAAGCCCTTAAGGAAGCCGAAAAGGCATTTGAAAAAGATGAAGTTCCCGTTGGTGCTGTCATCGTATGCAATAATACTATTATTGCGAGGGCTCACAATCTTACCGAGGTGCTGAATGATGTCACTGCCCATGCTGAGATGCAGGCATTTACGTCTGCATCAGGAAATCTGGGAGGGAAATACCTGCAGGACTGCAGTTTGTACGTCACCCTCGAACCTTGCATAATGTGCGCGGGTGCAGCCTTCTGGACAAGGATTGGGAAGATAGTCTGGGGTGCATCTGATGAAAAAAGAGGTTTTACACTAAACGGCGATAAACTCCTCCATCCAAAAACAGAAATTCTGCATGGGGTACTGGAAAATGAATGCTCTGAACTTCTGAGAACATTTTTCCGGAGAAAAAGATAGGGCATTTAAATGCCGCCAAATCACCAATTTTTATATATTTACCACGCTGAACCTTTTTGTGTGACATTTTCACTAATAGATGCATATACGGTATTAATTTAAAGGCGAAAAATTAAGAAATGAATAAATCAAAGGTGAGTAATCACTGTGAGACACTGTACATGTAATGCAACTCTCTTTAATTAAAATAACAACAACTTTTTCTATACAATTTCCAGTCAGATAACGTCAGACACCAAATTCTGGTGACATTCCGCTAATCATGACAATTATATAAAATCCAGTAATAAGTTAACCGAATAAAAATCCTCAAATCTACCCTAATGCAATCGACTAAATCAATCTTTTTAAGAATCGCCCCTGTTTTGTTAATGCTGCTTTTTGGAAATTTCACATTTCGGCCGGATACTGCCAAAAAGCCAATAACATGGCAGGATGTTGCAGAATGGAAATATATCCCCGGTGGTTCTGTAACCGTTTCAAATGACGGAAACTGGATTGCATACTGGTATAGCCCCAACAAAGGAAATTCTGAACTGATCGTTCAGAGTACTGTTGATGATACCCGGAAAACCTATGATATAGGGGAGGCTGGCGGATTTGGTTACTCCGGGGCCATAGAGTTTTCTCATGATTCAAGATTCATGGCATATATAAAGTACCCCCGTGAAGAAGATAAAAATGAAAAAGATAATAACTCTTTGAATAGTTTATGTCTGGTAGATCTTAAGAGTGATAAAAAGACCTGTTTTGAAAAAGTGAGGTCATTTGCATTTTCAGGTGAAAACCCGGGATGGCTTGCAGTTCATCTGGGTACACCAGAGCCGGCAAAAGACAAGGAGGCGGGCAAGGGCACAGATCTTCTGCTTATTGAATTGCTTTCGGGCAACAACCTGAATCTGGGGAATGTTTCTTCCTATTCTTTCAATAAACAGGGTAATTGGTTTGCATGGCTGACAGACGCCTATGGCAAGGCAGGCAACGGGATACAGTTGCGAAACCTGGCTGCAGGACTGGTTATTTCACCTGAGAACGACACTGCATCATACAGTTCACTTAACTGGACAAAAGAAGGAGACGGACTGACAATGCTCAAATCAACCGAAACTGATGAATTCGAAAATGAAATTATATCGGTAATTGCATTCAGGGGTTTTGGTAAAACAGCACCGGAAAAGATCACATACGATCCTCAATCTGATAATTCATTTCCGGAAAACATGAGTATTAGTCCCCACTACCAACCCCGCTGGTCAGATGACCTGAATACCCTGTTCTTTGGCATTCGCCTAAACCCGAAAAAAGAAAAAAAGAATGGATCATTAAGTTCTGCGAAAGAAGAAAATGATACAATCCCTGCACAGGATGAGGCAATCACAAATAATACCGCAGACAAAGAAAATGATGATGAAAAACCAGATGTAATAATCTGGCACTGGCAGGATAGTCGTTTACAATCTGTACAGAAAAACAGGGAAAACAGTGATAAAAATTTCAGCTATCTTTCTCTTTTTCAAGTCAGGGAAAATAAATTTATACAAATTGCCGACAATGACTTAAGGACCATTAATATTGCGCCAAAACAAAAATATGGAATTGGGCTTGTAAATAATGAGTATGAACTCTGGGGGAGCCTTAGCGGAGAAAATTTTGCCGATGTTTATATAATTGACTTTAAAACGGGAGAACGCAAAAAGGTTCTTGAAAAGCACAGGATAATGGGCGGATTAAATCCTTCCCCGGACGGGAATAGTTTTGTCTTTTACTCTGAGGGCCAATATTTTGCCTGTGATTTCTCAAGCAACATTATCACTCCGCTAACAGAAAACATACCTTCATCATTCGTCGATATTGAACGTGACCAGAACATTCCTTTCCCTCCGACACCTTTTATTGGCTGGACAAGTGACAGTAAAGATGTACTCATAAGAGACAACTGGAATATATGGAAAATATCCGGTGATGGTAAAAAGTATGAAAATCTCACTGTTGATGGGGTGAGAAACGGAATAAGATATCAGAATCGTTTCCGGCTGGAAGCTGATGAAGAAGGAATAGACCTGAGAAAGCCGGTATTCGTCAGAGTATTCGACGAAAGCAATAAGGAAAGTGGTTTTGCAAGAATTGACAGGAATAAAAAAGGAGCAACTCATTTGTTCAAAGAAGCTGCTGTTTATAATAACCTTACCAAAGCAAGGAACAGCGATATATATTTCTTTACAAAAGAGACAGTTGCCAGTCCGCCCGATTATTATTATTCAGATAACAAAGACCTTACAAGCAGCAAAAAGATCACTGATATTTTTCCCGGGCAGGAAAACTACCTTACTTCGCCCGGATCACAGCTTATTACTTATGTAAGTGATATGGGAGATACACTGCAGGCTGCCCTGTTCCTTCCTGCCGGTTATGAGGAAGGTAAGAAGTATCCTGCGGTAGTTTACATATACGAAAGACTTACACAGGGTCTTAATTCATATGCCCGGCCATCATTCCCAGGGGGTGGATTCAACAGGGCGATGTATACAAGCAACGGTTATGCGGTGATAATGCCCGATATTACATATAAACTCAATGATCCGGGTATGTCGGCAGTCTGGTGTGTACTGCCTGCGGTTGATGAAGCCATCCAAACCGGAATTGTTGATCCTGAAAATATAGCTATTCACGGTCATTCCTGGGGTGGCTATCAGACTTCTTTTTTGATAACGCAGACGGACAGGTTCAAGGCTGCAGTTGCCGGAGCTCCTCTTACCAATATGATCAGTATGTATAGTCTGATTTACTGGAATTCCGGCAGTACAAACCAGCCGATTTTTGAAAGCAGCCAGGGAAGGCTCACACCCGGATACTGGGATAATAAGGATGCATTTGAGAGAAATTCACCGGTATATTTCGCCAAAAATGTAACCACTCCCCTGCTTCTTATGCATAACGACAAGGATGGTGCCGTTGATTTTACGCAGGGGATCGAATATTATAACACACTGAGGCGTCTGAACAAACCGGTTATTATGCTCCAGTATGAAGGTGAAAACCATGGCCTGAGGAAAACATCCAATCAGATTGACTATGCACTGCGTATGATGGAATACCTTGACCACTATCTTAAAGGAGAGGAAGCTCCGGAGTGGCTCGAAAAGGGCATACCTCTGCTGGAAATGGAAAAGCATCTGGAAGGGAGGCCATCTGTACTCCCCGGCAAGAAATAGTTATGGGGATACATGAACTATCCGGCTTAAGAATCAGGCCGGATAGTTTTGAACGGTTACAAGTCAGTAAATTCTCCGCTTTCAATTAGTTGAGCGTCCACAACTGCGATGGAGGCCATATTCACGATTTCCCTGACCGAGCTTTCGATCTGGAGAATGTGAATTGATTTTTTAAGGCCAAGAACGATAGGCCCGACTGCTTCAGCTCCTCCAATTTCCTGCATCATCTTGTAGGCTATGTTGCCTGAACTCAGGTTTGGAAAAATAATTGCATTTACATCAAGACCATCGAGTTTCGAGAAGGGAAACCTTATGTGGCGGAGGTTTTTATTAAATGCGAAGTTAGCCTGCATTTCCCCGTCAACAACGATGTCAGGATAATCGCGGTGAAGTATGGCAACAGCTTCCCGAACTCTTGCAGGACTACCTTCCTTTTGTGAACCAAAATTGGAAAAGGAGACAAGAGCAATCCTGGGTTCGATATTGAATTTCTTTATCGCACGGGCAACCAGGAGGGTTGTATCAACCAGAGTCCTTGCAGAAGGTTGAATATTAACCGTTGTATCGGCAAAAAAGAAGGGGCCTTTTTTAGTTCTCATAAGATACATCCCTGCTATGTGCTTCATTGAGTTATTTGTTCCAACGATTTGCAAAGCAGGACGGATTGTTTCAGAATATCTTGATGAAAAACCAGATAGAAATGCATCTGCTTCCCCTGTTTCAACCATCATTACACCAAAATAATCGCGATTATACATCTTCTGCAAGGCCTCATCGTATAGCAGGCCTTTTCTCTGCCTTTGCAAATGGAACTGGCGTGCATATCGCTCCCGGCGGTTCTCTTCCTCATCGCCTATAGGATTAATTATTGCCACGTCTTTCAGTCTAAAACAATTATCCTCAATCATTCCACTTATAACCTCCTTATTGCCAAGTAAAATTGGCTGTGCTATTCCTTCACTTAATACTTCCTGTGCTGCTTTCAGCACTTTCAGATTATTGGCTTCGGCAAAAACAAGTCGTTTAGGGTTTTGTTTTGCCTTCTCCATAATCCCGCTTATAAGCTGGTTGTCTATTCCAAGGCGTTTATTTAGTTCCAGCTTATATGCATCCCAGTCACTTTTCCTGATAGCTGCAACACCCGAATCGACCGCAGCTTTTGCAACAGCCGAGGAAACTGTGGATATGAGCCTGGGATCAAGAGGTTTTGGTATAAGGTAATGCCTGCCGAAGGTAAGGTTTTCCAATCCATATGCACGGTTGACATCATCAGGCACCATCTCTTTTGCAAGAGAAGCCAGCGCGTGGCACGCAGCAATTTTCATCTCTTCATTAATTTTGGAAGCACGAACATCCAGTGCGCCTCTGAAAATAAAGGGAAATCCAAGCACATTGTTGACCTGGTTGGGATAATCTGAACGTCCCGTGGCCATAATGACATCCTCCCGGGCACCCACTGCATCCTCGTATGATATCTCCGGTGTGGGATTGGCCATCGCAAAAACGATCGGATTATCTGCCATAGACCTGATCATTTCTCTTGTAACCACATTACCAACTGAAAGTCCGAGAAACAGATCGGCCCCTTCAAGTGCCTGGGCTAACGTACGCGCTTTTGTGGCTCTTACGAATTTTTGCTTTAACTCGTTTATATCTTTTCGTTCCTCATGAAGAACCCCTTTGCTATCTAACATTGTAAGATTTTCCGGACTTACACCCAGAGAAATGTAAAATCTCGAACATGATATTGCAGAAGCACCTGCACCATTTACCACCACCTTCAACTCACTTATTTCTTTCCCGTTAATTTCCAGGGCATTCAGCATTGCCGCACCAGAGATAATAGCCGTCCCGTGCTGATCGTCATGAAACACCGGAATATTTAATTCTTTTCTGAGCCTTTCCTCAATTTCAAAGCATTCGGGAGCCTTGATATCCTCAAGGTTTATACCCCCAAATGTCGGAGATATTGCTTTAACTATTTCAATCAGCTTATCTGTATCATTGCAATCGACCTCGATATCGAACACATCAACATCGGCAAAAACTTTAAACAATAATCCTTTGCCTTCCATTACAGGTTTTCCTGCCAATGGCCCGATATTACCCAGACCAAGAACTGCCGTGCCGTTTGATATAACGGCAACCAGGTTTCCCTTAGCCGTGTACTTATATGCATCATCTGGATTTTTTTCTATCTCAATACATGGATCGGCCACCCCTGGAGTGTATGCCATGGAAAGGTCACGTTGAGTGTTGTATGGCTTGGTCGGGATAACTTCAATTTTCCCGGGCCGGCCTTTACAATGGTAGTTTAATGCTTCTTGCCTGCTGATTTTTGCCATGGAGTTTTAGAGTTAGATAATTATTACATGTACTAAATCTACCGGAAGGTATTTAATATTTTTATGAAAGCCCTTAAAGAGTCAATTGCATATTATATATTAATCTCCTTATTGAATGGCCCAAAACTGAATTTACCTTAAAAATCAAGCCGAAATTCCCGAATATTACCCTGCATTGCCTTCTGGCCCGACTGCACCGGAAATCAGTTCATCATATTCCTTTCTTTTATTGAAAATATCGCATGCCATGTAAATGGCATGACGGAAGGGATCAGGTGATGCCACATTCTGTCCGACAATTTCAAATGCAGTACCATGTGCGGGAGAGGTCCGTATTATTGGCAATCCAGCAGTATAATTAACTCCCGATTCAAACGCAAGAGCTTTAAAAGGAGTTAATCCCTGATCATGGTACATAGCAAGTATGGCATCGAACCTGGTATAATTATCTGAGCTGAAAAACCCGTCTGATGGATAAGGGCCAAGAGCCATTATCTTTTCATCCCTTGCCTTTTCCAAAGCAGGCGTAATTATCTCTATCTCTTCATTGCCAATTAATCCATCCTCTCCGGCATGTGGATTCAGGCCTAACACTGCTATCCTGGGTTTCCTTATGCCAAAATCGCGAACCAGTGATTTGTTCAGGAGCCTTAGTTTATTTAATATCATATCCACTGATAACAAGCCGGGGACAGATGAGAGCGATACATGGCCGGTTGCCACAGCAACCCTCATCATATCGCTAACCATAAGCATCAGTACATCAGGTGAGTTGAAACTATGGGCAAGGTATTCAGTATGACCACGGAAAGGAAACAAGTCCGATTGGATATTATGCTTATTTATCGGACCCGTAACAAGTACATCTATTATTCCCTGTTTAAGATCGGCAACTGCGCACTCAAGTGTTTTAAATGAAGCTTCTCCTGCCATGGGAGTCGACCGGCCAAGTTCAACCCTGATATTTTCATCCAGACAATCGACAATGTTTACTCTTTTGGGATTAGCTTCGAGGGCAGATTTTACGTTGTTAAAACTGAAATTATTTATATTCAAAGCCTTACGGTGATATGCACCCACCTTTGGCGAACCATAGACTATTGGTATGCAAATATCGAGCAACTTATTGTCCATCAAAGTCTTGATGATCACCTCGTAACCTATGCCGTTAATATCACCCTGTGATATTCCTACCCGTATTCTGGAACTATCCATATTTTATTTTTAATACAAATTAACCGAATGCAAAATATAAATGTACAAAATCGGCCGATATTATTCATTGTAATGTTTAACCTTTCTTTGAATATTTCCGAAAAAATTCAAACAAAAGCCTCACTCCGACTGCACTACCTCCTTTTTTCCTGTATGTATCGGCTGAGTGTAAAAATGCAGGACCTGCAATATCAATATGGATCCAGGGAAATGATACAAAATGCTCAAGGAATTTAGCTGCAGTTATAGCACCAGCCTCTTTCCCCCCGATATTTTTCAGGTCGGCGATGTCTGATTTTAACATCTCCCCGTATTCTTCCCAAAGAGGAAACTGAGCAAGCCGTTCGTGAGTATAATACCCGGATTCTTCAAGTTCAGAGTGCCATACATCGGCAGATTTCTGTAATGATACGGCTCCATGTGTACCGATTGCAGCACTGGCAGAACCAGTAAGTGTTGCAAGATCAATGACCAGTAAAGGATCATATTTTTTTGAATACGATAGAGCATCTGCGAGTATCAACCGGCCTTCAGCATCAGTATTCATTACTTCGACAGTCGTCCTGTCCATCATTGTAATTACATCACCAGGAACCATGGCATTTCCATCTGGCCTGTTGTCGGTAGCAGGGATGAGTCCAATAACATGAACAGGAAGCCCGGAAGCAGCAATTGCATACATTGCACCTGCCACGGCTGCTGCCCCCGCCATGTCACATTTCATATAGTCCATGCTGTTGGCAGTTGGTTTAAGGCTCAATCCGCCTGTATCAAATACAATCCCCTTCCCGATAAGTATAAAAGGCTTCTCATTCAAATACTCTGAAGGTTTCCACTCCAGGATAGAAAAGGTTGGCGGATCAATACTGCCACGGTTCACCGCAATCAAGCCTCCCATACCCAACCTCTCAATCTCTTTTTTATTTAACACCTCGACAGTAAATCCGGCTTCATTACCCATACCCTGTATACGCTCTGCCAGACTTACAGCATTCATATGCGACAATGGTTCATTTACAAGGTCCCTGCTTAAATAAACCGCTTTGCAAATGATCTCAAGTTTTTCTATATCTTTTTCCTGAAAGTAGGTGCTGTAAATATCAATAGTATCGGGGAAACCAGACTTCTTGTCAGGTTTACTCAGATATTTGTCAAAACGGTAGTTACTCAAAACCAATCCCTCAATAAATGCAGCAATCAGTTCTGCATCATTTACAACATCAACCGTAATAAGCCCGTTGTTATCATTCTCCTTAATTATTGAATGCACTTTCGTGGAAACTTTCCGGAGTGATTCGAGCTGATTAAAAAAAGGTTTGCTGTTGTCATTTACAACCAGGCAGGAATACCTGTTTAAATTATGAACCAGTATCACATCATCACCCCGTTCAATACGTTTCACTGCATATTCGTTTTCTGCATCGGAAAATGCACATATTGCAAGGTCACTGGTTTTGTTAATCACATATACTGCCGGCAGTTCATATGATATCTTTTCTGTTTTTCTAAGACTAGTCAACATATTCTGTAAATTTAATCTCAATAATTATATTTCAGGCAACTTCAGATGAAACCCTTTTCGGGTAAAGTTCATTACCAATTCCTTGCCAATAACTAATAAAACCTCAAAGTTAATGGAATTTAAGAGGAATCTTAAGCTATGACATATCGCATAATTTAAAAAAAAATACCCTCTCCTTAATTAAGAGAGGGTACTTTATTAATCAGAATACGGCTTTTACATCATGCCGCCCATGCCGCCCATGCCTGGATTCATTGGCATTTCAGGCTTATCTTCTTTCTCTTCCACAATTATACACTCGGTTGTCAGGAACATTCCTGCAACAGAAGCAGCATTTTCAATTGCAATGCGGGCTACTTTCGTAGGATCAATGATACCTGCATCATAAAGATTTTCATACTTATCAGAATAAGCGTTATATCCAAAATCTCCTTTACCCTCTTTCACACGCTGTACAACTATTGAACCTTCCATACCTGCATTTTCCACTATAATACGCAGAGGCTCTTCAATAGCCCTTCTCACGATCGCTATACCGGTGTTCTGGTCATCATTCTCACCTATCAGATCTGCAATTGAATCTATTGCCCTGATATAAGCAACACCACCGCCAGGAATTATCCCTTCTTCAACTGCTGCACGGGTAGCACTCAATGCATCATCAACACGGTCTTTCTTCTCTTTCATCTCAACTTCAGAAGAAGCTCCGATATATAGAACTGCAACCCCACCGGCAAGCTTGGCAAGACGCTCCTGAAGCTTTTCCCTGTCATAATCAGAGGTAGTATTCTCTATCTGGACTTTAATTTGTTTAACCCTGGCTTCAATATTGGATTTTTCACCTTTACCATTAACCACGGTAGTTGTTTCCTTGTCAATAACTATTTTTTCAGCCTCACCAAGAAGTTCCATGGTGGCAGTCTCCAGTTTAAGACCTTTCTCTTCAGAAACTACTGTTCCACCGGTAAGGATTGCTATATCCTCAAGCATCTCTTTTCTTCTGTCACCAAATCCGGGAGCTTTTACAGCAGCGATCTTAAGCGATCCCCTAAGCTTGTTAACTACCAGTGTGGCAAGAGCTTCACCATCTACATCTTCAGAGATTATAATAAGGGGACGACCTGACTGGGCTACTGGTTCAAGTACCGGCATCAGATCTTTCATTGTAGAAATTTTCTTGTCTGAAAGAAGAATGTAAGGATTCTCAAGAACAGCCTCCATTTTATCAGTATCTGTAATAAAATAGGGGGAGATATATCCACGGTCGAACTGCATACCTTCAACTACCTCAACAGTAGTTTCAGTTCCTTTTGCCTCTTCAACGGTTATAACACCTTCTTTTTTAACTTTACCCATTGCCTCAGCAATCAGTCTGCCGATAGAATGGTCATTATTGGCTGAAATAGAAGCTACCTGCTCAATTTTACTAATATCATCGCCGATAGTCTTTGACTGTGATTCAAGGCTCTCTACAACTTTTTTGACAGCAAGGTCAATACCGCGCTTCAGATCCATCGGATTAGCACCTGCAGTGACATTCTTAAGTCCAACGCTCATAATTGACTGAGCAAGAAGAGTTGCTGTGGTTGTTCCGTCACCAGCCTGATCGGCAGTCTTAGAGGCAACTTCTTTTACCATTTGCGCACCCATATTCTTGTACGGATCGGAAAGTTCTATTTCTTTTGCTACTGTAACACCATCCTTGGTGATCTGGGGGGCACCAAATTTTTTATCAATTACCACATTGCGACCTTTGGGTCCAAGGGTTACTTTTACTGCGTTTGTAAGTTCGTCAACACCCTCTTTAAGAAGGGTCCTGGCTTCAATATTGAATTTAATTATTTTTGACATTTTATTCTTGTTTTATTTGGTTATATGACTAATTGACAATTATTACTTCTCGATCAGCAATATATCATCTTCACGCATTATCAGGTAATCATTACCTTCAAATTTGATCTCGGTACCTGCATACTTTCCGTAAAGTACAACATCACCGACTTTAACGGTCATTGGTTCGTCTTTTTTTCCTTCTCCAACGGCAACTACAGTACCTTTTTGTGGCTTTTCCTGTGCAGATTCAGGTATTATAATACCACTTGTCGTTTTAACTTCTGCTTCATGCGCCTCGACAAGCACTCTGTCTTTTAATGGTGTTAGCTTTATATCAGCCATTTTTTTCAAGTTTTAATTGATTAAACATAATTATTCTAAGTTTGCTACCCCTGATCATAATTTGTGCCAAAGACTAAAAAAGCTGATCAAGGCAGGAATACTCGTTTATATTGGCACTTTTAACTCCTTTGTGTCAGTCCCCGAAAACCCACCCTTACAGCTAGTTTCCTGATTATGTGAGAATTGGCATTTGGCAGATTGGTGTCAGCATAAAAAAATGGAGTGTCAGTAATAAATGACATACTGACACTCCATCGACTTCTTACACTCCTGTGACAGGAGGATAGGCTTACTGAAATTTTATATCGTTACTGACCTTCATCATTTTCAGATGACTCTTCCGGATCCTCTGCAGGCAAATCAGGCACAGTTGTTGGAAATGAAGGTAACACTGAAGGATCAATAGATTGTTCAATCTGCCCTTCAATAAGCGACCTTTCAACTTCAGCACCATCCCTGGGAATAGCTGCTGATGCCATTATACTTAGTATAACCAGACTCCCGGCGAGGGTCCATGTTGCCTTTTCCAGAAAATCAGCTGTTTTCCTGACACCCATCACCTGGTTTGAGGCAGAGAAATTTGCTGCCAGCCCTCCTCCCTTGGAATTCTGCACCAGCACTATCAGGACCAGCAGAACTGATGCAATAAATATCAATACTGAAATAAATGTGAACATAATTTTTTAATATCAATGGTTAATAAATCGTTTGATTTCATCAATTTGATCTGCAAAGTAACTATATTTTTCGGGATATTTCAAACATAATTTTTCATAGGCATAAATTGCTTTTTTATAATGTTTCTGCTGAACATAGATTTTCGCAAGTGTCTCAGTAAAAAATTCTTCATTTTCTTTTGTGCCTGTTGCTGAAAGGTCAACAGGGGAATCAGGATAGTCAAGTGGAGATCTTGGCTCTATCCTTGGTTTTTCTTTCAGAAATCTGTCAATAAGATCAGGCTTCGTATTTAAATCAGGATTTAACTCCTCTTCATAATCCTTTGCGGCAGGTTTGGTCTGAAGCATATCAAGCCAGTCATAGAAAGAATGCGACTCAATGGCGGGATTGACTTCAGGTATCAGGTTTTTTTTTTCCTGATCAGGATCGTTGGCGAAATTCTGATTGATGGTTGACTGATTGTCAGGATGATCTGACCTGTCGAATTCAAGGAGTTCTGTGTCAGGCATTAGCTTCTCCTCATTGTTCTCTTCTGTTACAATATTTTCATGCCCGGAAGTATCAACATTTTCGATATCGGCATTTTCATCAATCAAAAAGACTTCATTTGTTCTTGATTGGTCTGAGATTTCATCTGCCCTGTCATGTTCACCGGAAGCAACATTCGGGATATCTCCCTCAGATGATGGCTCTTTTATGCCTGGTTCGGCAGGATCATTATCAATAACAGATTCACCAGTATCCCTGGCTTTCTTAAATTCCTCAATTTCCCTTAACACCTTATCTGCAAGGCTTTCAAAGTGTTTCTCGTCAATAGCAGCAGGAATATCAGATTCCTCTTCATTATGGCGAGGGTCAGGAACTGCAGAAATTTTTTCATTTCCGGGAACTTCAATTACAGGCTCCGGCTTTGGTGGTTCGGGGTCTGGCGGTTCAACAATTCCATAAGGCAATTCTTCATGTTTCCTGACAATCTGATGATTATTAATCAGGTTAAAAAGGATTTGCCTGTTACCAATATGTGCCGCAGAAACTTTTAGTTGGTTATTAAACCTCAAATCACGTAAATTATTCAATGCCTTTACCAGAAGAATATGAGCAGTCTGAAAATATGGATACTCCTCAAGCACACCGTGGATCTCATTAAGATTGTCCATATCCAGTGAATCAGGATTATCCAGATATTCTATAAATTTATCCCTGTTCATGTTCCTGCTAAATTAGGCCTTTATAGTTTCTGTCCAACATATAATCAAAATATTTACCAGTTCACAAATGCACGGTTAAAAATATCCTCTGTAATCTGGGCTATGATTTTTTTTACGAGATCTGCTTCAACAGCTTCCAGACCTATGGATGCATCATAGTCTTCATGTCTTGAAAAGCTGGCTTCAAAGTCCTGTTCAGGATCGGCAGTATTTGTATAAGAGACCCTTACGGAAATGGTAAGCCGCTCAAGATTTGCTCTTTCGTCAGCCTGGATAGACATGGGCTGGGTACGGTAGTTTTCAATAACTCCCTCAAAGTCGGCATCGCCAATATCATTTACAAGTCTCAGCCGGGTCCGGGACTGAAACATATCTTTAAGCGTCTCAGTCATATCCTGGCTGAGAGACGGATAAATTATCGGAGCCCGGTTTTCAAAATACTGTACTGAGACTGTCTCAAGTTCAACTGGTATGGAGGCCCCTGAAAATGAATAGTTCATTGAACATCCTTTCAGAAGCAAAGATACGGTCAGGATAATATATAAAGATATTTTTCTCATTATTCAATATCATATTGTTTGATTTTCCTGTACAGAGTCCGCTCAGAAATACCCAGTTCCCTCGCTGCCAGCTTTCTTTTTCCACCATATTTGTCAAGTGCCTTTCTGATAAGTTCAAACTCCTTATCTTGTAACGAGAGGGACTCTTCGAATATTTCTTCTGTGTCTTCAATATGAGAAGAATCCGGCCTTTTTATATCCGGCAGCTTGGGGATACCAGGGTCCTGACGGGATCTGGTCTCTGAATGTAATTTATCAATCAGGTTAGGATCTTCAATGTCAATATCGAACGGTCCCTGTTCAATTACCTCATGAACAAGTTTTTTCAGATCATTCATGTCATTCTTCATATCAAACAGGATCTTGTACAGGATCTCTCTTTCAGAAGCAAAAGATTTATCTGAAGATGAGTTACTTATAAGTGCAGGCAGCCTGTCACCCATAAAGTCAGGCAGATACTTTCTCAGAAGAACTGCATCAATATCTCTTCTTTTCTCAATTATCGAAATTTGTTCTGTAATATTTTTTAATTGCCTGATGTTTCCGGGCCAGTCATATTGAATAAGCATCTGACGGGCATCTTCATCAAGAACGATCTCCGGCATCCGGTATCTCTCGGCGAAATCCATAGAAAACTTTCTGAACAATATAAAAATATCCTCTTTCCTGTCGCGTAGCGGAGGCATATAAACCGGAACGGTATTGAGCCGGTAATAAAGATCTTCCCTGAATTTTCCCTGATCGAGTAACTTCAGGATATCCATATTAGTAGCCGCTATTATCCTGACATTGGTTTTGAGTACTTTTGACGATCCAACCTTGATAAATTCACCTGTCTCAAGTACCCTTAACAATCTGACCTGAGTAGAAAGAGGAAGTTCAGAAACTTCATCAAGGAATATTGTTCCCTTGTCAGCTACTTCAAAATACCCATTCCTGCTTTCATGTGCTCCTGTGAATGCACCTTTCTGGTGGCCAAACAATTCAGAATCAATAGTACCTTCCGGAATTGCACCACAGTTGACCGCTATATATGATCCATGTTTCCTTGCACTGAACTGATGAATTATCTGAGGAAATACTTCCTTCCCTGTTCCGCTTTCTCCGGTAATCAATACAGATAAATCGGTTGGTGCGACCCTGAATGCGACCTCTATTGCCCTGTTCAATCCTGGTGAATTGCCAATAATTCCAAACCTCTGTTTAATAGCCTGAATATCCATCTTCTAAAGTCTCAATAATTTAAATATGCCAAAATTGCATAAAACCGGCCTCATTTCCCGATATTTCCACAAATGCATGACAAATTTACAACTTAAATAGTTTTTTACTAATTTGCCCTGATAAAAAATTGCTTAAAATAAATAACGGTAAACCATAACCCCTTTATATGAAGTTCATTGGTATTATTCCTGCGCGTTACCAGTCAGTTCGTTTCCCGGGTAAACCCCTGGCAGTCATAAATGGAAAGCCCATGATACAAAGAACCTGGGAACAAGCCTCAAAAGCTTTGGAAACCGTGATTGTTGCAACTGATGATAACCGTATCAGGCAGGCAGTTGAGTCATTTGGAGGAATTGCTGTTATGACCTCATCCGAACACCGCAGTGGTACTGACCGTTGCGCAGAGGCTGAAACTAACTACTCACGACAAACGGGAATTAATTTTGATGTGATAATTAATATTCAGGGAGATGAACCTTACATTCAGCCGGAACAGATAAAATTACTTGCCGGATGTTTTGGAACAGAAGATGTGCAGATTGCCACATTAATAAAAAAAATCAACAAAAGTGAAGAGATCTTCAATCCCAATAATCCTAAAGTTATATTTGATAAAAATGGCAATGCCATCTATTTCAGCCGTTCGCCCATACCATTTATAATGGGAAAACCTGAAATGGAATGGATTGATTCACATTATTTCTTCCGGCATATCGGAATGTATGCATACCGGGTAGCTACATTGCACAGTATAGTCGGCCTGAAACCTTCACTGCTCGAGACTGCAGAGGCCCTTGAGCAAAACCGCTGGCTGGAAAACAATTACAAAATCAGGGTAATCGAAACCTATATGGATACAATTGCCATTGATACTCCTGGTGATCTGGACAGAATTACCTGAAAGATCAAATTTGAAATTCAACGATTACACCAATTAACGGAAAAATCGTTCCCTGCTTATTACTCTGGTTAAGTACCGCTGCTGATCAACCGGATCAATAACCGGCTGTCCGGTATCGTTGGTTATCATTAGATCTCCTGAGATGTATGTCGCAAAGCCGATGGCCGACACTCGTAATTCTGCCATTCCGGGCTCGCTAAAGCTGTACCAGGAGGTGGCGTTACACTGAGGCAGTGGCGTTAAATTCGGGTATTTGCTTCATGCAGGGAGTTTTAAACTACAAAGTTCTGCCAGTACAAGCAAGTTCCATTTCGATGGGATTTAAAAGTGAAAACAAGCTATTAGAGTTGACTCTTTTCCTGATCCTTAAGCCACGATCTGATTAGCTCTTTTTCCGGCGAAAAATCTATCGATGTTCCCGACATTTCAACCTCGCCGATCCGCGCCAGTATATTTGCGAGAAACAGCTGATAATCGGGCCCTGAAGGATTAAAAGGCCGGTGATCGAGTCCCTGCTTTATAGCAAGTATTTCCTTAACCAGGGGTAATGAGGAATCAGATATATAAGCATCTGAGAATTTTTTCCAGATATAGTCAACTCCCTGCCTGTTTATATGTATCATATCCTCATCATAAAACCGATAATCTCTGAGATCATCCATTACAAGTTCATATGCCGGGAAGTAGGAAGCTGATTCGAAGACGCTGGTTAACTGATCTATGGCAAGCATAAGAGTAGATTTGCTTATCAGGTTACCGGTCGCTCCATCTTTCCAGTGCCTGACTGGACTTACTGTGAAAACTATTTGCAGGTCTTTGTTAAGTTTCCTTAATTCTCTGATTAACAAATTGTAATTTCCGACAATTTCCTCAACGGTTAAAAGTTCTTGCGTAAACGTATTATGAGGCAGTTTATGGTTGTTCGAAACAACCAGCCCGGTCTCCTTATGTCGATAAATCCTGGCTGTTCCAAAAGTTACAAAGAGGAAAACTGCCTTTTCAAGTATTTCGGAAGACTTTTTGATCCCTTCATTAATTTTCTGAATACAAACATCCCTGTCCGGATCAGAAAAACTTGAATGGTGGGAAAAGCTATTCCACAACCCGTTCGAATAAAAAAGATCCTCCACGGTAAATACCTTTTCATTAATAAGAATTGATAATGAATTGCTAATGGAAACCGGGTTGTATAATACTCCGAATGGATTTATATCTACCGGGAACTTTAATCTGGCCAGGTTAACACCTATATTCTCAGTAAAACATGAACCTAACCATAAGGAAAAGGTATTGTGATCAATCCTTCTGGAACATTTTTCTACTTCTACTATTGTACGAAATCTACTCATAATCAAGAAGGTTTGAGAAATTTAAATCATTTCAGGCTTACCCGTTAGCAATTAGTAACCTTTTCACGTAAAAAGAGGTAAATCCTCCCGGTTTGTTCTCCATCTGACTAATCTGTAATTTTGCTATATAAAATTAAGTGTTCTGTAAAATTAAAGATTATAAAACTAATAACCATAAACCCATGGTACATCAGGAATTAATTGAAATACCCACGTCCAAAAGAAACGGTCTGTATGACATTACCGATAAGGTAAGAACAGTAATTGAACAAAACACAATTAAAACCGGAATAATCAATGTTTATGTGCAGGGTGCAACCGCAGCCATCATGATACAGGAAAACTGGGACGATTCGGTACAGAACGATGTAGTTTCCCTCCTTAATAAGCTTATTCCCCAGGGAGTATGGGAGCATGATGCCCAGGACGGTAATGGGGACTCTCATCTGAAAGCCGGCATTGTCGGTCCGTCAGAAAACATTCCTGTCATTGACGGCAAACTTGGCCTTTCTACCTGGCAGAATATCTTTCTTTGTGAGTTTGACGGTCCGCGGCAATCAAGAAAAATAGCAGTTACCATAATAGATGCCTGAATATGTTAAGTGGTGACCTTTTATGGAGTTCAGAATTGTCTTCGGGGGAATTTCAGGGCTAAACGTCTCCAGCAAGGAAATCAATATTACGTCTCAGCTGCTGGTACCTTATCCGCCAGACTGCTGAATTCTGGAAGTAATGTTTGAATTTCACCCTATCCATGTTCTGCCAGTCAACCGGCCCCATTTCTAGAAGGCCGGCTCTGGGTTCATAAAGTGGTTCGTTATGGGGGACCGATTTTTTGTTGTAAGGGCATACATCCTGGCAAATATCACAACCATACATCCTGTTTTTCATTTTCCCCTTCATTTCAGCAGGAAGATCTCCTTTATATTCAATCGTAAGATAAGAGAGGCATTTTCGTGCATCAATGGTACGGGGGGCAACAATTGCTCCGGTAGGACAGGCATCAATACAACGCCTGCACCTGCAGCAGTAATCCTTTACCGGTCCGTCAGCCTCAAGCTCAATATCGACAATCAGTTCGCCTATAAAAAAGAATGATCCCGATTGTTTTACAAGCAGGTTGGAATTCTTTCCAATCCATCCGAGCCCCGACCTTGCAGCCCAGGCCCTGTCCATTACCGGTGCAGAATCGACGAAGGCCCGGCCATGAATTTCGCCTATTGTGACGTTCATGAATTCAAGAAGCTCCCTGAGTTTCTCCTTTATTACATAATGATAATCTGTCCCATAGGCATATTTTGATAATACAGGTGCCGACTGGTCAGACTGGGTTTTTGATGGAAAGTAATTATGCAGTACCGAGATGACACTCTTTGCACCGTCAACCAGTTTCCGCGGATCCACCCGTTTGTCAAAATGGTTTTCCATATATCCCATCTTACCGTGCATACCTGCATTAAGCCACTGCTCCAGCTTCCGCGCTTCATCTTCGAGTAATACAGCTGCAGAAATACCACATGCCGCGAAACCAAGTTCCATAGCTTTTGCCTTGATCATTTCTGAATTTGAAACCGGATCGTTTTTCATATAATCAAGCTTTCTGAGCTTTGTTCATCTGTGATAATTCAAATAGTTGTTTTTCGCCGCATGTGTTCTCGGTCACTTGTGGTTCTACATGCAAATTAATAACAACACCAGATAAAAAAAACATTTCCAGCTTAAATAAATCGTAATCATAGACTAACTTTACCGGAGCACCAGCAAATCGATCCGGGCACGGATGGTTTATTAATGACAAAACTGCATTGAACTAAAAATAATTATGAGAAAAACTGACAATCTGATTTACCTCCCAAATACCATGTCAGGCAAAAAGTAATAACTAATCAATCGACGATCCATCAGTTGCTACAACCTGACCAGGACAAATTAATACTTTTAATTAACTCAATACCGTATTTAATGATGCGCGAAAAAAACGATCTAAATCTTGCAGTACTGATAGATGCCGATAATATTCCATATTCAAATATCAAGGGCATGCTCGATGAGATAGCGAAGTTCGGAACTCCCACGATAAAGAGAATATATGGCGACTGGACCAAAAACACTGTTGCTGGCTGGAAGCCCGCACTTCTTGAACACGCCATAACCCCAATTCAGCAGTACAGCTATACAACAGGGAAAAATGCTACCGACTCGGCTATGATAATTGATGCAATGGATGTTCTGCACAGCCAAAAAGTAGACGGATTTTGCATAGTTTCCAGTGATAGTGATTTTACAAGACTCGCAATCAGGTTAAGGGAATCAGGCAAGATGGTTATCGGTATAGGCGAAAAAAAGACACCTCGCCCATTTATAGTTGCATGTGATAAATTTATATATATTGAAATAATTGGTGGACTCGATTCCGTAAGGAAAACCGAAAAAGCTCCGGCTACAACTTCCTCAGGTTCCAAAGTCAAAATAGATCCGATTGATGGCAGGACAATTCAGCTCCTTAGAAATTCCGTAGAAGATCTTGCAGATGATGATGGTTGGGCAGCACTGGCAGCAGTCGGGGCACTGATCAATAAAAAGAAACCCGATTTTGATCCAAGAAATTACGGATTTTCAAAACTTACGCCTTTAATTAAGTCTCTGGTTAAATATTTTGATGTTGATGAAAGAGAAGCTGAAAAGAGTCACATAAAGCACATCTATGTCAAAATTAAAAAATAGTTACTCTTAACGACTTATTTTCATGATACTTCATTAGCAGTGTCTTATATGAAAAAATTTCGGGAATTATTTTCACTATTACCTGAGACCAAAGCGGTAAGAAATTTTCAGCAGGAAAACATCATTTGCTTTTTTGTTTGTGAACAGCTCATCGAGGTTATTCCACAACAGAAACTCACCAGAAGACTGGCTATAGTCTCTCGACTGAGACCAGACCAGATACGCTGTTGATCCGGGCATAAACTCCCACCTGATGACAAGGTTCGACAACCATTCACTAATATTGAAATCTGGTGCACCAAAATCATAATCATAGGTACCATCGCTGTTTTCGTCTATACTATAATAGCCATTATCCTGTGTTATCTGATCTGATGTAAATCCATAGTAACGGTCTGATAATTTGCCGGCCCTGGGATCGGTGATCATTTTAAAATTGGTGTATTCACCTGTGGCAATGAATGGCTGCCCCCAGTATTGAATTGTCAGATCGGGAATAATAGTATAGTTTATCCTCAGAGACATACTGAGAACTTTCTGGTCGATTTTACCGAACAGGTATCTTTTCTCATCATTGTAATTACGTTGTGCAACATATTGAAATTGATTCGACCGGTTCGAATAATCAGGATTTATTGATATCCGGATGCTATTTGCCGGTCTGATGGTGAGACTTGCACCTAATGAATATGACATTGAAACATCCTCAGCCTGCCCGTTTACATGACTATATATTGTCCCTGATAATTTTTTCCTTGAATCGGATGAGACATTGTACCGCAATCGCCAGGAATTCGGAAGATGCATCGACGGGCCTCCTCTAAGCATAGTGGTTGAAATATTTAGAAATTCGAACCCTCCACCGATGCCGGCACGCCAGAAATTTTTCAGGCTGGCATTGACATTCCATTCATAGCCGGTACTCAGGAGGTTCCCGCCAAAATCACTGACTGTATATACGTCGTGGTTAAGGTGCAGGCTCCTGAAAATACTGAATGGTTCAGTAAAGTTGTAGCCTGTCCACAAAACATTGATGAACCAGTCCGCCTGCCTCATAAACCCCAAGTCGTTGATCTCAAGTCCCGGACTTTTCCAGTTGGACATAATGAGAAAATTCCATTTTCCCCCAATCTTACCAGCTTGCAATTTGCCACCAAAGCCCGAGAGGCTTGTGCGAGTTTCATCCAGATCAACATGACCGGCATCGGGTCGTTGGAAATACCTTGCAGATGACCTCTGGGTTCTGGTTATAGATTCTGCTGATCCTTCCACATGACTCATATACACGCTTGTTCCAATCACATAATTTCTTTCCTTAAAGTATTGGGTATAATCAATACCCGCGGTAGTGGCATTTTTATGGAGATAGTTCATTTCTGCCTCATCAAGACGTCTGATGGTATTTGTAATAACCCCTCCAATTATTGCATTACCCTTGTTAAAATCTTTCTGGACTCTTGCCAGTGAATAGTTGGTAAGCGGTTCAACAACATCAGTTGATCTTAGTCCCGCCTTATCGATATCTGCTTTCACTTCTGCGGTTACAGTTTCAATAAGGCCTACCGATATTCCGTTTTTTGTTTTCCCGGTCAGTTTAGCTGCCCCCAGTATGTTGGTGAAGGTTGGCACATCAGCATATTCTCCGTCTTCAAGTGATGGATAACCATGAGGCCTTCTTCCGATACGTCTTGAATAAAAGAGATTATCATTTCCTACATCTCCATCGCCCAGTCCGACATTAAAGCTTGTTATGCTGCTACCTTCAATAAAAAAGGGTCTTTTTTCCCTGTAAAAGGTCTCAAAAGCGGTAAGGTTAACTTCTGAAGGGTCGGCTTCAACCTGTCCGAAATCGGGTAGTAGTGTAAGATCAAGGGTAAGGTTATTTGTCACCCCGATTTTCGAATCCAGTCCAATTCTGAATTTAGGATCCCTGCCTGTCCTGAATGGATTGCCTTCCTGCGACTCATAAGTGTTATATGAGGACACCCCGTATGGCATAACATCAAACTGTTTTCTTGGCTCCACCTCAGCAAGGCCGCCCAGTTCACCTGCAAGATGAACAATACCCGGTGCATTGCGCGGTATGGAAGGCCACAGGCTCATCTCATTATGTCTGAAAATTTGCCTGCCAACTATCAGTCCCCACACCTCGGCTGAATTCCTCTCAAACCTGAGCTGGGTAAACGGTATTCTTATCTCTGCTGCCCAGCCCCAGTCATGTATACTTGTCTTTACCAGCCATATAGGATCCCAGGTGTGATCCTCATTTTGCCCGTCGTTTGACATGATAAAGTCAGACCTCACACCTGCCGAACTGACCCCAAATACAAATGCGGTCCGCAGATCATGATAACTGTCGAATCCAATAAAAACCTTATCACCATCAGCATCATCCCTTCTGCTCATCCTGTTGTTTATACTGTCGGGCGAAGAGTCATAAGCTTTTATGGCAATGTACAAATTAACATCATCGTAGCAGATTTTGAATTCAGTGGGCTGAGAGGGCGGACGGTCCTCATATGGTTCTCTTTGTACAAAGCCTCCTTCCCAATCATTTACCTCCCATGCATCGTCGCTGAGTTCACCATCTATTGCCGGTGGACTTTCAACCTTGTATGCTTCATAATACCTTTTTGTTTTATCCTGACTGTTCACTGTGAATATTGAGAAGTAAAGATAAAGCAAGCCAAAAAAGATGTTTTTCACCATAGCTGAACCTGTGTTTAATTATAGACGCACAAGCCACATATAAGTTACAGAAGTATTTAAATTAACTTACTTTTTCAGGCCAACTATAATAATTTTAGTTTATTACAGGTTATGAGCCAATATATCTACCTGATTTGCGGGACATTAATTTACTGAAATTCAAAATTAACATTTCTGATAAATCCCATAAAATATTAACCTCTTGTATTGACTTTAATTTCTTAAAAGCTTATATTTACTTTTTCTTATATAAGAATTATTCTTATTAACTTCATAACTCAATTATGCACTTAAGTGAATTGCGGAGCAGACTAACAGAAAGGGGGTTAAAGATAACCCCTCAGAGAATAGCTGTTTATGAGGCCCTTGTTAGTCTGAATGATCACCCTACTGCCGACCGCATAATTGATTATGTAAGAAAACATCATCCCAATATTGCTACGGGAACAGTCTATAAGGTGCTGGATACACTGTGCGCGAATCAGTTAATATGCAGAGTAAAAACCGAAAAGGATATTATGAGGTATGATGCTGTAACTGAAAGGCATCATCACCTTTATAGCAATGAATCCGATCGTATCGAAGATTTTTGCGACCCTGAACTGGATGAACTGCTCATGAACTATTTCAGGAAAAAAGAATTATCAAATTTCAAGATCTCAGATATCAAACTGCATATTGCCGGCAAGTTTTCTGACACCGGCAAATAGTCTCACAGGCAATCAATGCCTGAACCCTGTTAATTTTCAATCTGCTAATCAAATAATAATTTATTATGGAAGAGAAAAAGAAAAAACTTACGACCGCGTCAGGCATTCCTTATGCCAAAAATGAAGACAGCATGACTGTTGGTCCGCGCGGACCAGTGTTGCTTCAGGATTATATACTGCATGAAAAAATGGCTCATTTCAACAGGGAACGTATCCCCGAAAGGGTGGTTCATGCCAAAGGTACCGGTGCATTTGGCACTTTCCGCGTCACACATGATATAACCAGGTATACCCGGGCCGGTTTGTTCAGCAAGGTTGGCAATGAATGTAAGGTATTTCTCAGGTTTTCTACTGTTGGAGGTGAAAAGGGCAGCGCCGATACCGAAAGGGATCCCAGGGGCTTTGCAATGAAATTCTATACTGAAGACGGGAACTGGGATCTTGTTGGTAACAATACCCCGGTGTTTTTTATAAAAGATCCCAAAAAGTTTGGCGATTTTATCCACACCCAGAAGCGTAATCCCAAAACCAACCTGAAAGATGCAAATATGTTCTGGGATTTTCTTAGTTTGAACCCGGAGAGTCTGCACCAGGTGATGATACTTTTCAGCGATCGGGGTACTCCTTACAGCTACAGGCATATGCATGGATTCGGCAGTCATACCTTCAGCATGATAAATGCACAGGATGAGCGTGTATGGGTTAAATTCCATGTTAAAACAAACCAGGGAATAAAAAACTTTACCGGTGCCGAAGCAGAAGAAATGAAAGGAAAGGATCCTGACTGGGCCCAGGGTGACCTGGTGAAGGCAATCGAATCGGGAGAGTTCCCGTCATGGTCCTTCAAAATACAGGTAATGACTCAGGAGCAGGCAAAAAGTTTCAGGTGGAATCCCTTTGATCTTACCAAGGTGTGGCCTCAGGGTGATTTCCCCCTTATTGATGCTGGTCAGCTTGAACTTAATAAAATTCCGGAAAATTACTTCCGCGATGTTGAACAGGCTGCCTTTGCTCCTGCCCATGTTCCTGACGGCATTGGATATTCATTCGATAAGATGCTCCAGGGAAGATTGCTTTCATATCCTGATGCACACCGTCACCGCCTGGGGCCGAATTATGAACAAATTCCCGTAAACAGGCCACTGAGCCAGGTTCACAATTATCAGCGTGATGGGTTCATGCGTGTAGATGAAAATGGTGGTGACACTCCGAACTACTCACCCAACAGTTTCGATAATATTGAAACAGATCATTCTTACAGGGAGCCGAAAATGGAGCTCGATTCCAATGTTGCCGACTGGTTCGACCGGAACGAAAATGATGATGACCACTGGACACAGCCTGGACTCCTTTTCAGAAAAGTGATGACCGACCAGGAAAGGGAGAATACAATAAATAATTTCATTGGCCATATGAAGGGTATCAACGGGCCAAAACGAGAGGAAATAATCGGCAGGCAACTTGGCCATTTTTATAAGGCCGACAAGGAACTGGCAATGAGGGTAGCAGAGGGACTGAACGTTACCATGGATTTTAATTCATAACAAACCTCAATACCAGTTTATAATACTCAGGGGGGAATAGCTGTCAGGGCAATTCCCCTCTTTTTTAATATTTGATGGCAAAAGTGAGTCAGGAAGTTGAGGAGTGAAATCGGGAGCGGGAAGTGCAGGTAATGCCATAAAAAGAATTAATTTTGATATTGGTTTTTTAAAATAACAACATAAAATATGAGAGTTTTTTTGATAATTGCTTCTCTGTTATGTGTGTTCGGGGCATCATTGCCGGGAGCATATAGATCAGGTGATCCTGTTAAAGACAGCCTCAGCTACCAGCCGGAAAACATTTTTCCTCCGGTTCAGGAAACTTTGGGTGAAAACTCTTCATTGCTATGGCAGATAAGTGGTAACGGACTTGAAGAACCTTCCTATCTTTTCGGGACACTGCACCTGATATGCCCCGAAAGGTTTAGCTTTCCTGTTGAATGGATGTACTATTTCTACAATACCAGCCGGTTGGTTCTTGAGCTGGACCTTTCAGATAGCCGGCTAGCTCAGGAATTCCAGGAAGGTATGTTCATGACCGACGGGAATTCGATAGAAGGCCTGCTTGATACACAAGACCTTCAGATACTGGCTGACTTCCTTGCCGATAGTGTTGACCTTGATATTACACATACCCGCAGGATAATGCCAATGCTTTTATCGGCATTTTTATATCCCCATATGCTCCGGTGTCAGCCGGAAAGTTATGATTACTATTTAACTGGCATAGCTCTCCAGAATGATTATGAGATCAGGGCTCTTGAAACGGTTTCCGATCAGCTTTCATTTTTCCGGGCAATACCATATAAAGAACAGGCCTCTTTACTAATGGAAATGATCAGCAAATATGAAGAGACAAGAGAGTTATACAATAATATGGTTGACCTTTATCTTGAACATGACTTATATGGTTTGTTTCGATTGGTGATGGATGAATCAATGGGGATCCCGGAATTTGATAAAATATTTCTGGCCGAAAGAAATGTTGCCTGGATGGAGCACCTTGTAGGTAATATTAATGAAACACCTTCATTTATTGCAGTAGGTGCCGGGCATCTGCCAGGTGAACAAGGATTGATTAAGTTGCTGGAAGCTGAAGGATATCATCTTGAACCTGTGTTTCCTGATCATAAATGATATCATAAGCTGGTATATCAGCCGTGGAAGAAATAAAACCGGGATCAGGGAAGTCTTATTGACCTTTGATCATTAGTGTTGCGTTATTAAATTTACGACTTCCGAATATGTCAGTAAATTAATGTTTAAAGAGTAATGTGCTTTTTTGATTTCAAAAATAATTAAGATTGTTTTATCTCTTAATCAACTGATTATAAGGCGTCAACCTGTACTTAAAGTGATGGTTTGTTAAATTGGAATAAAATTATGGGAAAGAGGGTCCTGTCAGTTATCATAGCCATAATATGCCTGTTTGGCTCACCATTGCTGGGAGCATATTTGTCAGGCAAACCTTTGGGAGAATATCTCTGCTTCCCACCAGTCAGTGTTTTTTCATCGGTTAACCCGGCACCATTTTCATGGGTCGCATTCATCTTAATTCTCATCCTTATAATTGCTGTGATGACACCATTTTTAATCAGGGTTCTTACATCACAGAAAAAAACAGAGATTAACCAGCCGGAAAAACACCGCTTCCCGGGATGGGGATGGGCCGGCCTTATAATACTAATCGCAGGATGGATCCTTGCCTGGACCAGGTTTCCCTGGTTCAGTGATTACCAGACCCATACCTTTACAGTTCCCTGGATAGGATATATCATCCTCATCAATGCGATCACCTACATGCGAAGTGGCAGGTCAATGATCACCCATCACGCCGGTTACCTTGCAGCTCTGTTTCTTTTCAGTGCAGTTTTCTGGTGGTACTTTGAATTCCTCAATCAATTTGTCAGAAACTGGTATTATGTTAATGAAGAGACACTCACCAATAGAGAATACTTTCTTTTTGCAACCTTACCATTTGCTACAGTATTACCGGCGGTGACAGGTACACGCGATCTGCTCAGCACATTTCCGCATCTTAGCGCCGGACTTGATGATTTTATCAGGGTAAGGATAAGACAACCCAGCCGGACGGGTTTAGTTGGGGGAATAGCTGCTGTACTGGGACTTGCACTGATCGGGGTATGGCCTGACCACATGTTTCCCATGTTGTGGATCGGACCACTGGTGTTGCTGGCAGCAATTGTGCTGGTTTTAAGGGGTGGAGGAGTGATGGCCGACCTGGAAAGGGGAGACTGGCGGAATATCTACCTGCTGGCACTGGCTGCCCTGGTATGCGGATTTTTTTGGGAAATGTGGAATCATTTCAGCTTAACCCGCTGGGAATATTCGGTTCCCCTGGTTGACAGGTTTCATATTTTTGCAATGCCCTTGCTGGGCTATGCCGGTTATCTTCCTTTTGGCCTCCAGTGCGGACTGGCTGCCTGGCTTGTCAAAAAATCCTGATCGTAAAATAGTCACACAGGCAACACGAACTTTAATTATATTTTTATTTGTATATTGTCAGAGAATAAAAGATCCATGAACAATTTCTATCACCATTTTAATCACTTCCAGATATGACAAATATTTTAGGGTTTATAATTTTATTGCTTATGTCAACTTCTGTTTCCTTTTCAAATGAGTCAGCTTCAGGTGAAGAAAGGTTGCTTTCAGCCGGGGTTACCTGGAAAATGAAAAGAATCGGCTCACCTGTAATTTCACCTGACGGCAAATGGGTAGTTGCGCCTGTAACACGCTATAATACTGATGACGATAAAAGCCATACTGACCTTTGGCTGTTTTCACCTGATGGCTCAATTGAAAGACAACTTACAATTACCGGCTTTGCAGATGGTCAGCCGGTATTTAGTCCTGATGGCTCAAAACTTGCATTTGTAAGTCGCCGCGATGATGATGATGCCTCCCAGATCTATCTTCTTCCTATTAACGAGCCTGGTGAAGCTATACGCCTGACGGAAATACCCACCGGGGTAAGTGCGCCTAAATGGGCAGGTGATTATATTTATTTCATTAGCAGCGTATGGCCTGAGATGAACCGTGACGAGATGAAAGAAAAGATTAAAAGAAATAAAGAATCCAAAATGTCTGCCCGCACATGGAATTTATTGCCTTATTCTCACTGGGACCAGTGGCTGGATGAAGAACGGCAGGCACATCTGTTCAGAATCCCTTCCAAAGGTGGTGATACAGAAGACATTACCATGCAAACCGGATGGGAATTACCAAGGTCAGCACAGGGTTCTTCCAGTTATGATGTTTCTGCCGACGGACAATTCGTGGCCTTCACGGCCGACAGCAAGCGTGACGGAGTAGATCCCAACCTGGATATATTCCTTGTCAGGGCAGGAAGTTCAGAAGCAATTAACATTACTGAAGAGAACGAAGCTACAGATGGTGGTCCGCTATTCAGCCCCGATAACCGCTACCTTGCATATACAAGGCAGGAGATCAAAGGATTCTATGCTGATACAAGAAGGCTGGTGCTTCATGACCTTAAAACCGGAGTTCAAAGGGTGATAGCCGGTGACTGGGACAGGTCGGCCGACGGACTGGTATGGATTTCTGATGCATCGGGCCTGTATGGAGCAATTGATGATGCAGGAACAAGCAGAATCTACCATATTGATATAAATAAACCAGGAGTAAGTGAAGTTACGGGTGAGACAAGTTTTTCAGGACTTTCAATATCAGGCAACGGCACTCTCGTGGCCGTCAACCAGAGTTTTCTCTATCCTCCGCGAATTGTTGTTGTGAACACTTCCAGTGGCAATGCAAGAAGAATTGATACATTTAATGACACTGTTCTGTCTGATGTAGACATGGGCACTTATGAATCGGTTACCTATAAGGGTTCAGAAGGCCGCGATATACAGATGTGGGTTCATTATCCTCCCGGTTTTGACAGGAATAAAAAATATCCGCTCTTTTTACTTATCCACGGGGGGCCACATAGCGCAATAACAGATGGATTCCATTTCCGGTGGAATGCACAGACATTTGCTTCATGGGGATATGTTACGGCATGGACTAATTTTCACGGATCTTCGGGTTTCGGACAGGATTTTGCCGATGCAATAAACCCCGACTGGATCACCAGGCCTTATGATGATATAATCAATGCGGCCGACTGGTTTGCAGGTCAGTCATGGATAGATGAAAACAGGATGGTTGCAGGAGGTGGCAGTTACGGAGGTTATATGTCAAGTATACTGCTGGGAAGGGAACATCCTTTCAAGACCCTGATTATACATGCTGCCGTCTATAACCTTTACAGCCAGATGGCAAGTGATTTTGCTGTCCATTCAACCAGATTCGGCGATTACTGGGATGATCCGTCCATATACAGGGAGCTTTCACCGCATTATTATGCAGGGAACTTTAATACACCGGCGCTTATCATTCACGGACAACTGGACTACAGGGTGCCTGTCGGACAGGGCTTTGAATTGTTCCGCACTTTACAGCACCGCGGTGTTGATTCACGGTTGATTTACTTCCCGGATGAAAACCACTGGATACTGAAGCCAAATAATTCCATATACTGGTATTCACAGGTAAGGGAATGGATTGAAAAATATGCAGCCCCGGGAGGGATGTAAATTGTCAGTTCAATGTACCAGCCTGGAAACACTTAAAATCCCGGCAGGGCAGCTTGAGTTGATTGTTTACCACGTCAGAACCGGGGAGGTTAATATAAACCTGTCTTGAATTCAGGACTAATACGTTTGATATTAGTAGAAACAGGTATATCTGTGCCCTCCAAGAGCTTACATTCTATGGGACGCCGGCTAATCGAGGTTTAACCTCTGGTTATTTTCTGATGGGGTTTCACCGATGACAATATCCTTACTAATTTTCAGTGGCCCGCTCCCCGGCTTATTAATTGTGAAAGTAAGTGTGCCTTCACTCATCGAACTTTCAAGATTTGCTGAAGCTCCGCTTCCTGTATATGGTGAGATCAGGTATCCTGGACTAAAGGTCCAGTTTATCATGGCATTGGATGGGATCCAGCCAAGAGAAAAGGTATTGTTGGATGTTCGTATAATCGACGGTCCGGTATGTTGATAAACCTCATACAGTGCCTGATATGCATTGAGACGGCCGGCCCCGGCCCAATCTGTCTCTCCATAAGAGGTTGCCGATTTAATAAGTATATCTCTGACTTGCTTTTCGGTAAGTTCAGGATTCATTGATAGAATGAGGGCGGCAACACCTGAAACCTGAGGCGCCGCAGCTGATGTTCCGTCAAAATTCCGGTAATACCTTCCGTCAGCTACATATCCGTAAGGCTCATGCCGGTCAATGGTTAGTATATTAAGAACTCTCCTGTCTTTTCTGTCACCTGAAGGGGCAACAATATCAACTCGTTTGCTTTTAGGTGTATATCTTGCCGGTTGATCACGGTTTGTAACTGCACCAACTGTAAGCACTCCGGGTACATTCCCCGGAAAACTAACTTCCCCGCCATAAGTGTTACCAGCCGATTTCACAACAAGAGTGCCCTTTCCATTTCTGCCCAATGTCATTGCGCGCTGAAGAGCCTGTGCAATATTGTCGAAATACCCGGACCAGCCCCAGCTCAGGTTAATTATATCAGCCCCCCTGACCCATGCAGTGTCAAATGCAGCAGCCTGATCGGATACCCTTGCTCCTTCTATCCTGACAGACATTAACCTTACATTAGGCGCTACTCCCATTACTCCCGTTGCACTATGGTTGGCTGCAATTATGCCGGCAACCGCCTGTCCGTGAAAATCGCCTTTCCTGGGTAATCCATTATTGGATTTGTCAGCAGCATTATACCCTTCAATTAATTGACCTTCATAAAAATTCTCATGCGGATCAACACCTTCATCAACCACTGCAACTATAATATCGGAACTCCCGGTTGTTATGTCCCAGGCCGGAACAATATTTATATCCAGACCGGCAATTCCTCCACCCTGACCGGTATTGTGGAGATACCACTGGTCACGGAAATAAATTGATGGAATTGATTCCCTGATGATACTCACATGAAAATCGGGCAAAGACCATTCTGTAAGCCCCTCGATATAATAAATGTTAGCTACTTCCAGTGTACTTAATTCTGATGTCTCTGTCAGCCTTAGCATATATTCATTTTCCAGGCCTTCACCAAGAATTTCAACAGAATACTTTTCGTTTATTGCCCTGATCTGATCGGGGGTAACATCTTCGGAAAACTGGACATTGAAGACATCAGTCATTATATAATGCATTGTATCACCTGATCCGTCAGTCTTATAATATCCCTGAAAGTTTCGCAAAATATCAAACTCTTTTTTAATCTCTGCCAGGTTTTCATCAATCATGGCTGATTGCTCCAACTGGAGCCAGAATATACCCCTCTCAGGTATCAGGTGCTCTTTTATACTGACCATCTCATGATTGCCAATCTTCGCCCTGAACTTTAATGAATCTTCTGCCTTAACCTGCACTGACAACCAGTTTGTTGCCTTGCTCAGATAATGCTTTTCATTGTTTGAATAATAAAAATCCTGTCCGAAAGCAGCGAATGATAAAACAAATACAAAAAAAACAGAAATTAAAATTTTCAATTTTCCTGAGAGTATTAATCGTATTTAGCTATATTTAACGGTCCTTCTTATCACTCACCGTAGAGCATAATTCCACCGGTTCGGAGTTCAATTCATCGAACAACCTCCGTCTTGATAATTATGAAATAATTTGTCTGGGAATTAATGAACAATACCTGAACCCCTGTTATTTAGGTGAATGGGGCCTTATGTATCAATCAAAACCGTGGCAATATAATGCATAAGTATTTAGAATGCAACCATATTTTCATAAAATGTGCACATTTTTGCTTAATCTAAATAGGCATAAAATTACCTGGATCAGATAACCCGGGATTTACAATATTGGGAGTTGTTTTCCTCTGCGTGGTAGGCATAACGGTGGCCTTATCAGGGCGCAGGTCAAGCAGAGCTTTAATATTTCCCCTGGCCTTTCTGACAGCGTTATTCTGTAAAAGCTCACCTGCTTCGTAAAAAAGCATAACGGCAACACCTTCGGCGTATTCTCCAATTATAAAGGCACCAATTGTTGCAACAGACATGAGGAAAAACTCATTCGCAAAATCAAATTTGGCAATCTCTTTTAAAGCACGCAAAATTACCGGTCCACCAACAATTATATAGGCAAAAAAATACCAGATAATCCTGATTTGGTTTGTGAAAAACTCAACATTAAAAAAGGTCAGGACAAGTCCCGCAACCAATAAAATGGCACTAATAATCGCCGGACCATATTCATTTTTAATATTCATCCGAATTTACAGTGAGTGACATCCATACTTTTACAGTATAAAAAATCAGCCTAAATTTAACCAAAGGATAATAATTAATATACTAATAGCTAAATTTGTTCATAATTAAACAAACTCAACCTGTTCAGTTCACCTGCTGACTTAATGCTGAACTTATTGCAATACACTCGAAAGCCATACATCGGTATTATCCCTTCAAGTGGCTTTCACAGAATTTTGCAAATTTGTAATGTCAGGTAATTATACCTTTTAAGGCTCAATTATCCTGAGGGGGAATGAACAGGTTGCTAATATGATAAATAAATATGAAGTTCAACACTAAAGTTATCCACGCCGGTCAGGAACCTGATAAAAGTACTGGAGCAGTTGTCCCCCCTGTTTATCTGACCTCTACATATATGCAAACCGAAGTAGACGGACATAAAGGATTTGAGTACAGCCGCACCGGCAATCCTACCAGGAAGGTTCTGGAAGATTGTCTTGCCGATCTTGAAAATGGCAGGTTCGGACTGGCATTTTCATCAGGGATGTCAGCTGAACATGCGGTCATGTCTACCTTCAGGCCCGGCGACCACATTATTGCCTGTGCCGATATGTATGGAGGCACTTACCGGTTGTTTGAGGATGTATTTAAACCACTGGGATTTGAATTCAGTTACGTGGGGTGGGATCCTGGCGAATTTGAAAAGGAGATCAGGTCAAATACAAAGCTTATATGGATTGAATCGCCCACAAATCCACTGATCAGGCTTATTGACATAAAGGCAGTTGCAGAAATTGCCGAAAGTCGTAATATTAGGGTGGTAATGGATAATACTTTTGCAACTCCATTCTTCCAGCAACCCCTGATTCTGGGAGCCGATCTTGTGATACACAGCACTACAAAGTATATCGGAGGTCATTCCGATCTTATAGGAGGAGCTGTTATAGTCAATGATGAAGAATGGTACAATAAAATAAAATTTTATCAGAATTCTATTGGAGCCATACCTGGTGCATTTGACTGCTGGCTGATGCTTCGCGGAATAAAAACACTCGGGATTCGAATGAAACAACATGAAGAAAATGCTTTGAGAATTGCCGAATTTCTTGAGGAACACCCCGCGGTATCGGAGGTATTTTATCCGGGACTTGCATCAAGTCCTTTCAATGAACTGGGCCGGAGGCAGATGACAGGTTTTAGCGGCATGGTTTCATTTAAGCTTAAAGACGGGAACCTGGAAAAGGCAAATAACTTCTTCAGAAAACTTAAAATTATATACCTCGCCGAAAGTCTCGGCGGAGTGGAATCTCTTATTAATTATCCTTCAATCATGACCCATGGCTCAGTGCCAGAAGAACAAAGAGTTGCAATCGGCATTACAGAAGACCTTATCAGATTCTCAGCCGGCATTGAAGATGTGGATGATCTGATTGCAGACCTGTCGCAGGCACTTTCCTGAAGGTTATACATTAACAATTTCTGAACCACCTCCTTCTATAGAAGGAGGCTTCTAAGAACATTACCACCACTAAAAGTGGTGGTTTTTTAAAATTAAATAAAAATAAAGTCTTGCCCGAGATAAAAATCAGGGTATAACCTTATAATCTGATGCATAAAGTCATCATATAACCTGACTTTCTATTTGTTTTTTGTAATGTTTAAGCCTAACGAACCGGGTAGCTATACGGAAAGTAGTGTGACCAATGCGGACTTTCCAATGCACGTGATGAACAAATTCAGGGATCAACAAAGGTTTCTTTTATTACCAGTCTTATTGATTCTATTTCGGCGTCTTTCAGCCTGCCAAAAGATTTTACCACTCGCTGCTTGTCAATAGTACGGATTTGATCTATCACTAGCCATCCACTTTTATCGTCAACCTGAACTTTTATGCGGGTAGGATAGTTTTTTGACCTGCTTGTTACCGGGGCGACAATCAGCGTCCTTAAATGCCGGTTCATCTCATCGGGAGAGATAATTACACATGGTCTTGTTTTCCTTATCTCGCTACCCATTGCAGGGTCAAGGTTAACAAGCACAATTTGATATTGCTTCATTACCATTCGTCAGGATTCTCGTCGTCGAAAAGGTCTGGCATTATAAGTTTGTCTTCTCCCCTTTCATGCATCTCCTGAAAAGCTTCATCCCATCCTTTCCTGGTCTTCGGTTTGGGCTTGATAATAATATGATCCTCTTCAAGCACCAATTCAACTGTATCTTGAATTTCATACTTCTCCAGGATGGTCTTGCTTAACCTGATTCCCTTCGAATTCCCTATTTTTATAACAGACAAGTCCATAATGCAGATCATGATTTGTTACTACAAAGTTATTACAATAACAATGGCATTCCAAATATTATGGTAAAATAAAAGGCGCAGACTTGCCGCTACTTATTTTTCTTCACTTCGATCATACTTGCAGCAGGCAGGAAGTTTGCTGTAAACTTCGTCATTAGCCTTATGCATTGGTGTGTCATATCCAACCTTCGCAATTGCCATCTGAACCTTGTTCACATCTGTTTTTGACTCATCGTAGCTAAGAGTCAAGTTCTTGGTTTCCTGGCTCCAGTCGGCCGACATCACTCCTTCAACCGATTTGGCTGCTGTTTCTATTGTCTTTTCGCACATTCCGCAATTTCCTTTGACTTCGAATTTTTCATTTTTTTCCTGGGAAAATAATGTCATGGTTCCGAAAAGAAACATCATTGATAAACTTAAGATTACTTTTTTCATAATTATTAATTTTAGTGGTTCTTGTTTAATTGATTAATGTTATTGATTAATGTTAATTGATTACTTTATAATCATAACACTCTATATATATAGATAATTGTTATGCGCTTTAGTTATGACTGCAACTACTATGCCACCTGTTGATTAATGCTGATGGGCTGCCGCAGGAGCCGCGACATCCTCATCGGTCTTGAAAACCCTTGATCCTTTGCGATAGGTTTCCCTCTTCTCGCCGCATCTGAGCATCATGTCACCAAAATAGGGATTCAGTATCTCGTCATTTTCGCTTAGCCAGTCAGCTCCCTTATCATCAAAAGCCATCGGGCAATGCATTTTATAAACCCGTTCGATCTGCAGTCCGAAATATTCAACCGATTCAATCATTTTATCTGACAGGGTTTCAAAATGTACACGTTGCTCGTCAAGATCGCCCGATGATGAGATACTTCCGGCTGCACTGCTCAAACCTCCGAGCAGATCCATCCATCTGACATGCGGTTCATCTTCGAGCAGGCCCATATCTACCCGGCCAAGCGCAGACAGAAAATCATCTGCAGCAGCCATTGCATTGACAGGATCTGATTCGACAAGAGAATTGGCAATTTTAAAATACTCCCTGGCCGCTTCAGTTAGTTGCTGGCTGAATTCCTGCGGGACTTCAAGAGTTTTCGCCTCCGGCCTTGTCATCATGCTGAAATTACCACTCAGCTGAGCTGCTGCATCCACAGTGAATACACCATTTGTAACGATCTCCTCACCTTCATCAAGTCCACTTTCCACAAGATGCATCTCTCCAAGCCTTTGTCCGAGAATAATCTCGCGCATCTCAAATTCGGGATACTCAGTTCCAGGTACTTTCACATACACAACAGACCTTCTCCCTGACCATAGAATCGCTGAACGCGGAATGGCAATTTCATGAATTCCGGCACTGATATCAGATGAGATCCTTCCATTCACAAACATACCGGGCTTAAGCTTCATCTGCCGGTTTACTGCTTCGGCTCTAACTGATGCAGTACGCTGACGGGGATCCACCACGGGATCGATAAAAGTTACCCGTGCACTGAACTCTTCACCCGGAAGGGCAGATACAGTAAAGTTCACCTTGTCGCCGGTATTGATCCATGCAAGGTCACTTTCATAGGCATCGAACTTGACCCAAACATTGTTCAGATCGGCAATTTCAAACATCACTGTTCCCGTTCCCACATAGTCTCCTGCGGTGACAGTCCGCCCCGTTACAATTCCATTGCTGCCTGCAAGTACCCGAAACCGCGTCTGGACCTCACCGCTACTTTCTATCTCATCAATCTGTGCAGGACTTAGTCTCCAGAGCCTGAGTTTTTCCCTGGCAGCGGTATACAATGCCGGGTAAACATCCTTCATTTTTACAGCCTCAAAAAGTTCCTGCTGTGCCGTTACAAGTTCGGGTGAGTAGACAGAGGCCAGCGGATCGCCCCGATTTACCTGCTGGCCTGTGAAATTCACATAAAGCTGTTCTACCCTTCCGGGAAACTGCGATGTAACATTGGTAATTGTTTGCTCATCAAAACTAATATTACCACTCAGACTGATCTCCTTTTCAGCAGGCACCACCCTAACTATTGAAGTAAGGATATTGGCCATCGCAATCGCTTCAGCACTCATTTCATGAACCATAGGGTTATGACCATCGCTCGACCTGGAATCTGATACAGGTATAAGATCCATACCACAAATGGGGCAATCACCAGGTCCATCCTGCCTTATCTGGGGGTGCATCGAACAGGTCCACACCTGGTTCTCAGCATCCCATTCATGCTGATGGTCAGCATGTTCACCAAAAGTTTCACCTCTGTCGGATCGGGGGCTAACAAGGATACCTATGGTCAGCCCGACCAGCAGTATTAAGCCTCCTGTGATCCACTTATTTTCAATTAAATTCTTCATATTTTTATACTTAAAAGTGATTATCAATATTCAGTTGCCGGTTCATGTTCCAGTCCCGATGCCGTAAGCATCTCAAGCCTGGCAACTGTCCGGTTGTGATCAGATATTGTCTTTAGCAATCCAAGACGGTAATCAAGTAACTGCTTTTGCATACGCAAAACTTCCTCAAAACCGGTTGAGCCGGTTGAATATGCAGTAATAAGGATATTGAGTGTTTGTTCTGCCAGTGTCATCTGGTCCCTGTATAGTTGCATTGTTCGTTCTGACCATGAAAGATCCCTTAAGATTTCTGCAGCCTCAACAGACAGTTCATTGATCATATTGTCTCTGCGAAAAACGACAGATTCCTGCATTAATTCAGCCTCTCTTTCCATTGCCCGGTACTTCCCACGGAAGATTGGGATAGTCAGCCTCACCATAGGCATCAACATATTGCTGCCACCCATCGGATCGTTATTACCGGCAGGGGAAAAAATCATATAGTTTATACCTGCACCCATCATGGGCCTGCCCATAAGTATAGCCATTCTCTGCCGGATACCGAAAACCTCCTCTTCCTCATCAAGCATCCTTATCATAGGATTCCTTTTTGTAATACTATCAAGTATAGCAATCTCATCAATCAATGGGGAAATAGCCCCGATTGAATCAGTTACGGAAATCCCGTCATTCAGTGGCCTGTTAAGCAACTTATTAAATCTGGCAGTAAGGGGAACCCTGTCATCCTTCAATCCGGCCAGCATATTTTCAATCTCATTAATTTCCATCTTGACTCGCAATACATCAGGCATTCCCGACATTCCCCCACCCTGCATATTACCGGACTGCATTGATGGCATCTGCTGTGGTGAAGATGACTGGTTCTGCATATTTCCCATTCCAGTCATTGAAGAAGACTGATTGTCATCAGGCCTGGTCCGGTTGGCAGTTCCACCTGAGGGGGGAGCCGTCGGTGATCCTGCTGACCCTACCTGAAATCTGGAAATTGCGATCTGTTCCAGTGTTTTCAAAAGGTCAAGATTGTTTTCAGTTATTACTATCTCCCTTTCAAGATCATATAATTCATACCAGGAAGTTTTGACCTGTAAATAAAGCTGGTTCTTCATGTCCCTGAAAGCTTCATATTTAGCCCAGGCCATACGTGATGCCTCATCCCTGTTGGCCCGCAGTGTGCCGAACCATGGAAACATCTGCATCAATGTAACTTCGGCACGCTGGTTTCCCATCGCGAATTCCATTGGCCTGGTAAAGTACCCAAACGTTAGTTCGGGGTCAGGCAAAGATCCAACCTGGGGTATGACTTCCAGCGCAGACAAGTATTCATTGAAATAAGCTCTTAATTCAGGATTGTTTCCGGCAGCCTCTAACAGGTATTCTTCCGGCACCTGTGCAGTTGATTCATTTCCGGTTATGGGAAATAAAATAATTGCAAGATATATGAACCAGGCACCCGGCCTTCCCCAGCGCCAACTCAAATGGGCAATGATTTTTTTTATCCTGTTAATTGTTATCATAATTCCTGTAAATTTATTTCAGAGGAGTTTTTTAATTGCTGTTTTGACTTATATTCAGCTACCATTGAATAGAGAACCGGAACGATCAGCAGTGTGATAAGAGCAACTGTCATCCCTCCAAATGAGGGGATAGCCATCGGTATCATAATATCGGCCCCCCTGCCGGTTGATGTAAGGATTGGAAGCAGGGCAAGCAATGTGGTTGCTGTGGTCATAAGGCACGGCCTGACTCTTTTCAATCCGGCTTCCAGCACGGCCTCCCTAATCTCTTTCACACTTTCAGGTTTCAATCGTTCAAAACTCTGCTTCAGATACGTTCCAATTACCACACCATCATCGGTTGCAATTCCAAACAAGGCAATAAACCCCACCCACACAGCAACACTAAGATTAAACGTGCGCATCTGGAACAGTTCTCTCATATTTGAACCAAGAACATTAAAATCCATAAACCATCCCTGGCCATACAGCCAAAGCATCATAAACCCTCCGGCGAAAGCCATTGCAATAGATGAGAAGATCATCAGAGCAGTAGCAGTCGACCTGAACTGAAAAAACAGGATCAGAAAAATAATTATAAGACTCAGCGGTATGACCAGTGCGAGGCGCTTTTCCGCCCTTATCTGGTTTTCATAGCTTCCTGAAAAATAGTAGTTTACACCGGCAGGGACAACAAGTTCGCCCGTATCTATCTTCTCCTGCAGATATCTCTGGGCATCCTCAACAACTGACACTTCTGCGAAACCTGGTTGTTTGTCAAGCAATACGAACCCGACCAGAAAACTGTCCTCACTCCTTATCATTGAAGGGCCCTGGCGGTAAACGATCTCAGAAATCTGTCCGAGTGGTATCTGTGTCCCTGTCGGCGTCGGGATCAGAACTCCCTCGATCATCTCCGGATCATCCCGCCACTCCCTTGCATACCTTGCCCTGATCGGAAATCGTTCTCTTCCTTCTACGGTGGTGCTCAGAGGCATTCCACCGATAGCGATCTCGATATAATCCTGTACATCTTTTATACTGAGTCCGTACCTTGCCATTCTGACCCTGTCAAGGTCAATTTCAAGGTAAGGCTTGCCAACTATCCTGTCGGCAAAAACTGCATTGGGATTAACCGAAGGAACCTCCTTCAGGAATCCTTCAATTTCCCTCCCAAAGTCCTCTATCGTCTGAAGATCAGGCCCGAATACCTTGATCCCCATAGGGGCACGCATGCCGGTCTGGAGCATTACAAGCCTTGTCTCGATTGGCTGAAGCTTTGGAGCAGAAGTAACTCCGGGCAGACTGGCCACCTTTACTATCTCGTTCCAGATATCATCGGGAGAATTTATATGGTCGCGCCATTGCCAGTAATATCTTCCCCGGCGATCGGGAATAAGCTCTCCGTCATCACTCCTTTGAAAATTACCATCCCTGTCAACAGCAAATCTCAGCCGGTTTCCATTGATATCGGTAATATATTCACTTTTGTAATTGATGATATTCTCAAACATTGACATTGGTGCCGGATCAAGAGCAGTCTCAGCCCTGCCGGCTTTCCCGACAACCATATCCACTTCAGGGATTGCAGTGACAAGCATGTCAAGTTGCTGAAGGATTTTCCTGTTTTCTTCAATCCCCGAATGAGGCATTGATGTAGGCATCAACAAAAACGAACCTTCATCGAGTGATGGCATAAACTCCTTACCCATACCCGGAAATGTGTGTGTAAGTCCGCTCCACACAGAAGTAGTCCTTATGTTCATCCCAACTCTGTCACCACCTCTGGCCAGAAAACCAAATATGCCGGTAAAACCCAGCCACATATTGGCAGCCAGTAACAAAATAAACATGGGAATAAGCAGGAACTTGATCTTATTTTCCAGGCACCATGAAAGGATAGAAGCGTAATAGCGGATAAACAGGGCAAACAAGCCGAGCACCAGTGCAACAATCAGTCCGATAAAGAAAAAGTTTATCAGCAGACTTTTTGTCACCCCAAGTGGCATCCATTCGCCAGCCAGCAGCCATACTACTGCAATGACCGAGATTCCGGCGGTTATCCAGGTTTTATATTTACTTAACCTTTCGGGGAAATGGTATTGGAGACTGTTATGTATGCCGAAAGCCATCAATACTATTCCGGCCCAGGGATACCAGAATATTGCAATTGCCAGTCCCCCGACCACCAGCAGATAGTCCACGTACAATCCAATATTTTTCCTCACAGGTCTTTTGGCAAACAGCCAGTGTGCAAAGGCAGGCATAATGGCGATTGTAAAGATCAAAGCCGAGATCAGCGCAAAGGTTTTGGTATATGCCAGCGGACCGAATAGTTTGCCTTCTGCAGCCTGGAGGGTGAATACCGGCAGGAAGCTTACTATTGTTGTGCTTACAGCAGTCAGTATTGCAGAACCTACCTCTGTAGTTGCATTGTATATTGTTGTAAGCAACGATTCAGATTTCGCGGCTTCCTTCATGTGACGGAGTATATTTTCGCTAAGTATTATCCCCAGGTCAACCATCGTACCAATGGCAATGGCAATCCCCGAAAGGGCAACAATATTAGCATCTACACCGGCATACTTCATAAAAATGAAACTCATCAGCACAGATAATGGCAAAAGTGCGGAAATAAGCAGTGATGCCCTCAAATTAAACACCATGACAATAATTACTATTATGGTAATGAGTATCTGCAGGCTGATTGCATCGTACAGAGTCCCCAGGGTCTCATATATTAATCCGGTGCGATCATAAAAAGGGACTATTGTAACTTTCGATACCGTGCCATCATCGAGGATCTTCTCCGGAAGTCCTATTGCGATCTCAGCAATTTTTTGCTTTACATTATCTATTACAGCCAGGGGGTTATCGCCATATCTGGCTATTACAATCCCTCCTACGGCCTCGGCACCTGATTTATCAAGTATCCCGCCCATGGTGCGTACCTGGGGGCCGATGTTAACCATCGCAACATCACGTATGCGAATCGGAACATTATCATTTACCGCAACCACGGCCTCTTCGATGTCTTCAAGTGTTTCAACATAACCAAGACCCCTGATATAATACTCCACCTTGTTGATCTCAATGGTATTTGCACTGACATCAATATTGCTGTTCCTGACCGCCATCATAACATCCATAAGCGAGACATCATGCGCCTTCATTGCAACAGGATCAAGATCAACCTGGTACTCTTTAATATATCCACCAACAGAAGCAACTTCGGATACCCCGAGGGCACCTGTGAGTGCATATCTGACATAAAAATCCTGGATTGACCTCAGTTCATGCAGGTCCCATCCTCCTGCAGGATTGCCATCCCTGTCACGTCCCTCGAGTGTGTACCAGTAGACCTGGCCCAGTGCTGTTGCGTCAGGCCCGAGTTGTGGCTGCACCTCATCAGGCAGGAGTCCTGAAGGCAGCGAATTCAGTTTCTCAAGTACCCTGGAACGACTCCAGTAAAATTCAATATCTTCATCAAAAATGATGTAGATACTTGAAAACCCGAACATCGATGTGCTCCTGATACTTGTTACCCCCGGCATACCAAGGAGTGACGTAGTAAGCGGATAGGTTATCTGATCCTCCACATCAAGCGGCGACCTGCCCATCCATTCGGTGAAGACAATCTGCTGATTCTCTCCGATATCAGGAATAGCATCGACAGGGACCGGATCACGGGGAATAAAGCCAATATCCCAGTTGAACGGGGCTGTTGCTATTCCCCATACAATTATGAGCGCCAGAAGGAGAACCGTGACAAGCTTTTGTTCCAGAAAAAACTTTATTATCTGATTTAGCATTTATATTTCTTTTATAGATCGTTACAGGTTTAACCTAACTCGTACCATAGTAAACTCCAAAACTTTAATTTAGTTTAAAGCAGGAATTGCAGGAAAGAGGTTTCTTTTAAGCTGGCTCTTGCAGAAGTGGTAAAATCTTGTATTTCTGCAAAGTGGATTGGTAACTTAAAATTACAGCCTTATTGCCGGAATACAAATAAAGATCCTGTTAAACAAGTCTCTGTTATTGTATAGCATGATAAGGAGAAAGAATCTCTTTCCCTGACGTTTAGCCGGTAAGATATTTATAAAAGAAAGGACTGAACCAGAACAGGAATATCCCGGTCAGCCGGAAGAACAATTAAAGCGGTTATGTTATTGGCAGAAGGTTTGACAGTGTTATTTCCTGTAGTGGCCGTCAATTTCCAACAATATGGTAACCGGGAAGCATAATTAAATGGGTTACCCCGTACCCGTATATAATAATCACAACTAAAGCAGTCCGAGATCAAGCATGGCCTCCTCGGTCATCATACTTTTCTCCCACGGCGGGTCGAAAGTCAGATTGATAACAAGGTCATTAACCCCCTCAACGGCCCTGACCTTTTCGTTAATCTCAGCCATAAGCTCATCAACCATAGGACAATTTGGTGCCGTCAGGGTCATTACTACCTCTACTTTTCCACCCTCCTCTACTATAATCTCATAAATCAGTCCGAGATCATATATATTGACAGGAATTTCCGGATCATAGATATTTTTCAGGACCAGTCCTATTTCACTTTCCAGTTCAAGATATTTATTTTGTTCTTCCATAAGTTCACGAGTTTTGTTTCATCTTCGTCTGATATGCCAGGGCATATAGCTTCATCTGTTTTACCATTGAGACAAGTCCGTTAGACCTGGTAGGAGAAAGATTTTCCTTCAACCCAATCCTGTCAATAAAAAACAGGTCGTTATCAAGAATCTCCCCGGGCTGCCTGTTGGAAATGACACGCACAAGCAGGGCTATTATGCCCTTTGTAATAATGGCATCACTGTCGGCCGTAAAAACTATTTTCCCGTCTTCAAGCTCCGATTTCAGCCATACCTTGGACTGGCATCCTTCAATCAGGAATTCAGGTGTTTTGTATTTAGCGTTGATAACAGGAAGAGATTTACTAATATCAATCAGATAATTATACTTATCCAGCCAATCTTCGAAAACCTCAAACTCTTCAACTATTTCCTGCTGAACCTCATTCATTGTCATTTTTGAGCAACTTAATTATTCGAACATCTGTTTAACTTTCAGGATTGCTTCGCATAAACGATCAATCTCCTCGTGTGTATTGTAAAATGAAAGCGAAGCCCTTATTGTCCCTCTAATGCCGAACCGCTCCATAACCGGCTGGGCACAATGATTGCCGGTACGGACGGCTATACCATACTTATCAATAATCATACCAGCGTCGTAGGGATGGATATCTTCGAGTAAAAAAGACAAAACGCTGATCTTGTGTTCCGCCTGTCCGTACAAGTGCAACCTGTCTATCTCCCGGAGTCTCATGGTGCCATATTCAAGCAGGTCTTTTTCGTACACTGCAATCTCTTCAAGTCCTGTCTCTTCCAGGTAGTTAAGCGCAGCAGCCATCCCTATGGCCCCTACATAATTAGGTGTGCCTGCCTCAAATTTAAAGGGAAGACGATTGAATGTGGTCTTTTCAAAACTGACCTTGTCAACCATCTCACCACCTGTCTGGTAAGGAGGAATCTCCTCAAGGAACTTCTCCTTCCCATACAGCACCCCTATTCCAGTCGGACCATACATTTTATGCCCGGAAAAAGCATAAAAATCAGCATCTATCTCCCGGACATCAACCTTCTCGTGCTGAACGGCCTGAGCCCCGTCAACAAGCACCGGCACTCCGCTGCGGTGGGCAATATCAATAATTTCCTTCACGGGATTTTTGGTGCCGATAGAATTTGCAACATGGGTAACAGAAACAATCCTGGTTTTCGGAGAAATAAGCTTTTCAAATTCACCAATCATCAACTCACCGTTATCACTCATCGGTATAATTTTCAGGATCGCCGATTTTCGCTCGCACAACATTTGCCAGGGAATAATATTGGCATGATGCTCCATGGCAGAAATTATTATCTCATCTCCCTTATGTACATATTTTTCGCCAAAGCTAAATGCTACCAGGTTAATCGATGCTGTAGTGCCAGCTGTAAAAATGATCTCATGATCGTGCCGGGCATTTATGTACCTGCGAACGGTTTCCCGGGCCTGCTCGAACTGGTTTGTTGTCAGGTCACTAAGAAAATGTACTCCCCGGTGTATATTGCTGTTGGTCTCACGGTAAACTGCATCCATACATTCCATAACGGCTGCAGGCTTTTGAGTAGTGGCAGCATTGTCAAAATAAACAAAAGGTTTATTATGCACCTTTCGGTGAAGTATAGGAAAATCACTTCTGACCTTATCTATATTGAATTTAAGTGTAACAGGATTTTTATCCATATATAGTTTATATAACAATTATCCGCAATGCATGGCACAATTATTACACCTGCTGAGTTCACCACGCAATCGTTTATTGACCAGATCGTCTATCCTGTCTCGCAGGCTCTCCACCTTGATCTGTCCAATTACCTCATGAGCGAAGGCAAACATCAGCATCAGTCTTGCTTCACGCTGATCGATACCCCTTGATCTCATATAAAAAAGTGCATTCTCATCAATCTGGCCCATTGTCGAACCATGACTGCATTTTACATCATCTGCATAGATCTCAAGCTGCGGGCGGGAATACATACGTGCATCGTCGGTGAGAAGTACGTTGTTATTCGACTGGTATGCATTTGTTTTCTGAGCATCCCTGCGGACAAGGATGCGGCCGTTAAATGACCCGGAGGAAAAATCATCCAAAACACCTTTGTACAGCTGATTGCTAAAACAATTCGGACTGGCATGGTCAATATATACATAATTATCGATATGCTGCCCCTTGTCAGCCAACGTCAGTCCAATACTGTGATTCTCACAATTCTCGCCATTGAGCCTGACAAATACATTGTTTCTGATAAATCCACCATGTAGTGAAATTATATTAGATGCCAGATTTGATTTCTCCTCCTGAAAAGAGAAAGAGTGAGTGATCTGGGAGGAACCGTTATGCTCGTTCTGGATCCTTGTTATATTGACAACCGACCTCTTTCCGGCATAAACTTCATTAACGGAATTTGTCAGGAACCGGTGTGCCGAAAGGCTATGGTCGCATATTACAATATTTGACTCAGCATCTTCTTCAGTAATGAACAGATTCCTGTGCTGGGCCATATGCCCCACGTCACCAATCATAATGTTAACGATCTGGATTGGCTTTTCCATTCGCTGGCCTTTTGGCACATAAATAAATATGCCGTCCTGTGCAAATGCGGTATTTAAAGCAACAAGTCCGTCTTTTGATGTATCAGCATATTTTCCGTAATGCCTTTCTACAATTTCGGGATACTCCTTTGCCGCTCTGACCAGACTGCCGGTTATTATCCCTCCGGGCAATTTATTAAGTTGCTGGTGACCATTGTTATAATAATGGCCGTTTACAAGCAACAGTAAATTGGTGTCCAGGTCAGGAACATCACAATGGAAAATCTCCTTTACTTTAAAATTGATTTTTTGTTCTCCAAACCGCTTTTCCAGTTTTGTACTGAATACTCCCTGTATATCGGCATAACGGTATTCCTCTCCGCTCTTTGCGGGGAACCCCAGCTGGCCGAACATTCTGGCAGCAGCGTCCCTGTGAACATTCATCAGGGGTGCGGAATTTGCCGCTATTTCATTAGCATTGTCCCTGTATAAATTCTGGAATTCATCCACTAATGAAATATTTTCTGTTATTATACTCATTATATTATCCCTTCAATAATAATCAAAAGTTAACCTCCTCATTGCGTACCCAGTCATAACCTTTGTCCTCAAGCAGAAGCGCAAGCTCCTTGCCACCCGACCTGACTATACGACCTTTATAGAGAATATGCACAAAATCAGGAACTATATAATCAAGCAACCTCTGGTAATGGGTAATTATTATCGTTGCATTGTCGGGGGCTTTCAGGTTGTTAACCCCTTTTGAAACTACCCGCAGGGCATCTATATCCAGGCCCGAATCAGTTTCATCGAGTATTGCAAGTTTCGGTTCAAGCATCGCCATCTGGAAGATCTCATTCTTTTTCTTTTCACCACCGGAAAAGCCTTCATTGACCGATCTGTTGGTAAGTGATGAGTCAATTTCGACAAGTTCTTTTTTCTCCCTGAGCTTCTTGAGAAAGTCCGACGCACTTAATGGTTTTTCACCCCTGTGTTTACGCATTTCATTGATAGCGGTCTTCAAAAAATTCACCATGCTGACCCCCGGAATCTCAATTGGATACTGGAAACCAAGGAACAGTCCGTTTTTTGCACGTTCCTCGGGCGATTGTTCAAGCAGGTCTTCGCCCATATAAAGTACCTCTCCCGAAGTAACCTCATAAATGTCCCTGCCGGCAAGAACTGCAGCAAGTGTACTTTTACCCGAACCATTAGGACCCATGATGGCGTGCACCTCACCAGGTTTAACTTCAAGGTTTACCCCCTTTAAAATCTCTTCACCATTAATTGAAGCTCTTAATTCTTTAATAACTAGCATATTTTTAGGAATTTAATACTTAGAAAAAATTAAAATTTAACAACCCGGGATTATATGAATAACCGGTATTTTATTTATACAAACCCGGAAATATTACCCGACACTTCCTTCCAGACTTATCTGAAGCAGTTTTTGAGCTTCAACGGCAAACTCCATTGGAAGCTTGTTGAGTACCTCCTTGGCATATCCATTTACAATGAGGCCGATTGCGTCTTCTGTTGAAATCCCCCTCTGGTTGCAATAGAATATCTGATCTTCGCCAATCTTCGAAGTAGTTGCTTCATGTTCAATTACGGCCGATCTGTTATTAGCCTCAATATAAGGGAATGTATGGGCACCACACTTATCACCCAGTAACAGTGAGTCACACTGGCTGAAATTACGGGCATTTTCAGCTCCCCGTAGCACCTTTACCAGTCCGCGATAACTATTATCGCTATATCCCCCGCTTATACCCTTTGAAACAATTATGCTCTTGCTGTTTTTTCCAATATGTATCATCTTGGTGCCTGTATCAGCCTGTTGATGATTATTGGTTACGGCAACGGAATAAAATTCACCAGTTGTATTGTCCCCTTTTAGTATACAGCTCGGGTACTTCCAGGTGACTGCCGATCCGGTTTCAACCTGTGTCCACGATATTTTGGAATTGTCTCCCTTGCATATGCCTCTTTTAGTTACAAAATTATATATTCCACCTTTACCCTCCTTATTTCCGGGATACCAGTTCTGTACGGTGGCATATTTAACTTCTGCACTTTCCATGGCAACTATCTCAACAATTGCAGCATGCAGTTGATTTTCATCCCGCATGGGTGCAGTACACCCTTCCAGATAACTTACATAACTCTTATCCTCTGCAACAATCAGAGTTCGTTCAAATTGACCTGTATTTGCTGCGTTTATCCTGAAATAAGTGGAAAGCTCCATTGGACAGCGAACTCCCCTGGGAATATAACAGAATGACCCGTCACTAAAAACAGCAGAGTTAAGCGCCGCAAAATAATTGTCGGTATAAGGTACAACTGATCCCATATATTTCCTTACCAGATCAGGATGTTCTCTTACTGCTTCACTGAAAGAGCAAAAGATAATCCCCATTTCAGCAAGGTTCTCCTTAAAGGTAGTCTTGACAGAAATACTGTCCATTACAGCATCTACTGCAACACCTGAAAGATGCTTCTGTTCCTCAAGAGGAATACCGAGTTTATTGAATGTTTCGAGTAATTCAGGGTCTACTTCATCAAGGCTGTTGAGTTTAGCCTTCTGTCTTGGGGCGGAATAATATATCTGGTCCTGGTAATCTATTACAGGTATTTTAAGATGTGCCCACTCCGGCATTTCCATCGTAAGCCAATGTCGATAAGCCTTAAGACGGAATTCAAGCATAAACTCAGGTTCATCCTTCTTAGATGAGATGAGCCTGACAACATCTTCACTTAATCCCCTCGCTATTGAATCCGATTCAATGTCTGAGAAAAAGCCATACTTATAATCGCTGGTGGTTACATCATTTAGTATCTGGTCTTGTTCTTTTTGCATGCCTGATTTTTATATACTTGTTTAAAAAAACAAACTTCTTTAATAACTTTGTAACTATTGTGTATTGTGATTATTGTGCAAATGATCACGCTATATTTAATCTAAATAAGTGCAAAGTTAGTAAAAAAACTAACAATTTTAAGTGGCAATTACTAAATGCGAAAATCAAAAAAATGGGCAAAGAAGACAAGAAGGAAATTGAAAAGCTGGGAGAATTCGGACTTATCAGACATCTTACGGGTGATATAAGGCTCAACAACCCGGGAACTCTCCGGGGAATAGGAGATGATGCAGCTGTACTGGACTACGGAAAAAATCTGGTAGTTGTCACCAGCGATATGCTGATGGAAGGTATTCATTTCAACCTGATGTATACCCCCATGAAGCATCTGGGATATAAGGCCGTAGTTGCTAATTTGTCTGACATTTACGCTATGAACGCCACCCCAAAACAGATTCTTGTCTCTATGGCTATCTCGGCTAAACTTGCCCTCTGGCAGATTGAAAATTTGTATGCCGGAATAAAGCTTGCATGCGATACATATAAAGTAGACATTGCAGGAGGAGACACTTCTACTTCCCTTACAGGACTGGCATTGAGCATTACAGCCATAGGGGAAGGCGTCAAAGAAAGATTGGTTTACAGGAGTGGTGCGAAAAAAAATGATCTGATTTGTGTAACAGGTGATCTGGGTGCTGCTTATCTCGGACTGCAACTACTCGAAAGGGAGAAAAAGATATTCCTTGAAAATCCTGAAGCACAGCCGGAACTTTCAGGTTATGATTATCTGCTGCAACGACAATTGAAACCTGAGCCAAGAGCCGATATCATTCAGTACTTCAAAGACAATAATGTGATGCCATCTGCAATGATAGATATATCAGACGGACTGTCATCTGAAACCCTTCATATTTGTAATGAATCAAATACAGGTTGCAAGCTGTTTGCCGAACACATTCCTGTTGACCCTGAAACAGAAAAACTCGCTGCCGAATTCAACATTACGCCCCTTGTTGCAGCACTGAACGGGGGTGAGGATTATGAACTTCTATTTACAATATCTCCCGGAGAATATGTTAAGATCAAGAATAACCGGAAAATAAAAGCAATCGGGCATATTACCGATAAAGAGGACGGGTGCAATCTTATTACCCCTGACGGTACATTTATACCGCTGAAAGCCCAGGGCTGGAATTCCTTTCAGAGAATTTGATTTTCAGACCATTACCGTAAGTGTAGCACTTTTTTGGTATACCGTTAATTTTGTATGGAGGATAATCTTTGATTCAGAAGTCATTTGAAGCGTCAAGTATTATTATGAAGCTTATTATTCCGAACATTGGAGTATTTTCGCCTCAGGAAAAGGGCGTTAAGAAAATCAAAGTTTTTTCCGTTAAGAAAACCGTTCTGTTTGAGCGCAGCGAGTTAACGGTTTTTAGGAAAAAGGTTTGATTTTTAGCCATTTTCCGTAAGCGCGGCACTTTTTTGGTTACCTTTTTTTTGCTGTAGAAAAAAAGGTAAAGTTAAAGGTCAATCTCCTCCTGATTATCGAGAAGCGAACCGTTTCCTTTAATAATTCCCCTGTTCGAGTTTTTCACAAAATCGACAATGGTTTCAAGTTCATTGCTCTGCGGAAAATCATTCAGCACCTTCTCTATTGCCTGAGAAGTATTCAGTCCTTTCTGGAACAGCACTTTCATTATATCCTGAATTGAAATAATCGTATCTCCGGAGAATCTCCTGCGGCGAAGCCCGATAACATTCACCCCGACATATTGCAACGGTTCACGGGAAGCACGAATATAGGGAGGAACATCCTTTCTTACCCTTGATGCCCCGCCAACCATGCTGTGTGCTCCGATCCGGCAAAACTGAAGTACTGCAGTCATTCCTCCGATAATGGCAAAGTCACCTACTTCAACCTCACCTGCCAGGCCTACACTGTTCACAAGGATGCAATAATCACCTATTATACAATCATGTGCAACATGAACATATGCCATCAGCATGCTGTTACTTCCGACAACTGTTTTTCCCTTTGCCGATGTGCCCCTGTTTAAAGTGACACACTCCCGTATAATTGTGTTATCGCCTATTTCGGCAGTTGTTTTCTCTCCTCTAAATTTCAGGTCCTGGGGAATACCTGAAATTACTGCCCCGGGAAAGATCTTGCAGTTCTTTCCGATCCGGGCACCATCCATTATAGTAACATTAGGGCCAATCCATGTTCCGTCACCTATAACCACATCGGCTGATATCGTAGAGAAGGCTTCGACAGTTACATTATTTCCAATTTTAGCTTCAGGATGAATAACATTCATTGCTTGATTCATTCTTATTACCAGAGTTTATCTATTAACAATTCAGTAATTTATGTTTAATTATCTGTTCAGGTATTTTTGGTTTTAACTATCTGGGCCATCATTTCCCCTTCCATAGCGATTTCATCTCCCACGAAAGCCTGTCCAAACATATATGCAATTCCCCTTCTGATCGGGGCGAGGTATTCCAGTTTAAATACAATCGTATCGCCGGGAACCACCTTACGCTTAAATTTAACCTTGTCTATTTTCAGAAAATAAGTTGAATAGTTTTCAGGATCCTCTACAGAGGCAAGAACCAGTATGCCACCAACCTGAGCCATTGATTCAACCATAAGTACACCCGGCATAATTGGTTCACCAGGGAAGTGGCCTACAAAAAAGCCTTCGTTCATTGTCACATTTTTAACTCCTATAATTGTAGAGTCGGTCATTGCAACGATTTTGTCGACAAGCAGGAAGGGAGGTCTGTGAGGAAGCACCCCCATAACCTGGTTCACATTCATCAATGGTGTGGCTGACGGATCGTATGAGGGAAATATATTCTTAGTCTCTTCCTGCTTTATTATATTTTTGATCCTGAGGGCGAGCTGAGTATTGGCATGGTGGCCCGGACGGCTTGCAACGACTTTACCTTTTATCGGCCGTCCGATTAATGAAAAATCACCAATTATATCCAGCAATTTGTGCCTGGCGGGTTCATTGGAAAAATACATATCCAGATTGTTCAGGACTCCTTCCGAATTTCTTTTTATCCTTGGTTTATTAAAGAGGTCTGCAATGCGGTCGAGCTCATCCTGGGGTACTTCATGCTCAAGTATTACAATTGCATTTTCCAGGTCACCCCCCTTAATCAGGTTATTTTTAAGCAGGAATTCCAGCTCGTGAAAAAACACAAAAGTCCTGCACGGAGCAATTTCATTTTCAAAATCCTGCAGTTTTGAAAGTGAAGCATACTGATGCCCCAGCACCCGTGAATTATAATCAATCATAACATCCACCGAGAACTTATCATCAGGGTAGATCACAATATCTATGCCTTTTGCCTCATCATTATAGACAATTTTTTCCTTTATCTCGTAATAATCTTTATTTTCATTCTGGTCCAGTATTCCCGCCTCTTTTATCGCTTTTACGATGAATTTTGAGCTGCCGTCAATGATTGGTACCTCAGGACCGTTAATCTCCAGTAGCATATTATCTATTTCCAGACCGTAAAGCGCTGCCATAACATGTTCTATTGTTCCTATCCGCACCCCGTTCTCTTCGATGGTTGTCCCGCGTGAAGTATCAGTAACATATTCTGCCCGGGCATGAACCAGGGGTTGATTTTCCAGGTCCATTCTTTTGAACACATATCCATGATTCACGGGTGCAGGCCTGAATGTAAGGTCTACCTGCAGACCCGTGTGAAGTCCTTTCCCGCTGAGTGTAACGGGCTTTATAATAGTTTTTTGCTTTTTAGTCATTTTCTTGTTGGTTTGAATCGGAATAAAAACACCGCAATATACGAAATTCCCTAAACTCATCATTTTCAAAACTGATCTCTGAAAATTCTGAAGGGATTAACCGTAACATTATATTATTTAGCATGTTACCAATGGCAGCCCAAAGAAGTTACTCTGAAACGGTTTTGCTCACTTCCTCGATAAACTAAAGGCAGCAGGCATTTTCTTAAGAGGGACCCGATTTCAGATTAAGTGATATTTTTAAGTTTGTCCAGTTCCTTTTCTATGTCGCTGATTTGTTTATAAAGTTCCGGTAATTTTTTATATAAAACATAAGATCTCTGATATTTACTGTACTGAAATGCAGGTGATCCCTGCAGAACTTCATTCTTTTCCGTTACACTTACACCTATTCCAGACTGAGCTGCTATTTTTACCCCGTCAGCAATTGTAAGATGTCCAATAATTCCAACCTGACCGCCTATCATACAACCTGAACCTACCCTGGTTGAACCCGCAACACCTGACTGGGCAGCTATAACAGTATTTGCTCCAATTTCCACATTATGGGCAACCTGAATGAGATTGTCGAGCTTTGCACCTTTACGAATAATGGTTGACCCCAGCATTGCACGGTCAATTGTTGTATTGGAGCCAATCTCAACAAAATCTTCCAGTACAACGTTCCCGACCTGTGGAATTTTTTTATAATTATTGTCTGATGAGGGTGCAAATCCAAATCCATCACTTCCTATAACTACACCAGCATGAATTGTGCAGTTGTTCCCAATGATGCAGTCATTATAAACCTTTACACCGGGATGCAGAACTGAATTCTCACCAATGATGACATTCTCACCTATAAAAACCTGTGGATAGATCCTTACTTTGTCACCAATTACTGCACCAGCCGAAATGACTGAAAAATGGCCTATATATACCCCGTTCCCGGTATTTGCTGAAGGATCAACAAATGCATTTGCATCAATTCCCTCAGGAACAGGTTTAAGTTGTTCCCGTAGTTCCAGCAGGCCGGCAATAGCCTGGTAAGCATCCTTTACCCGTATCAGGGTACAACTTACTGCCTGTGAAGGTTTAAAATCGTCATTAACGAGAACAACTGATGCACCCGTACTGTAAAGATATTTCTCATATTTCGGATTGGCAAGGAATGCAAGGGTACCGGTTCTTCCTTCTTCGATTTTTGAAACATCCTTTACGATGATATCAGGATCGCCTTCTACTTTCCCGTTTAAATATTCAGCTATTTGTTTTGCAGTAAATTCCATATTAAGTTAAATTAATTTTATCTCCGGTTCATAGACTTTGTGTTTTTTCCGGAAACAAATTTACATCAGTTATTATTAGTATATGCTTCATTTTAATTTCAGAGGTCCAGATCTTTAGGATAGCAAAGAAAAAACTTTTTTACTGTTTTAGATAATACCGAAACGTTTAGCATATCAGAAGCATCTGTTATGTCAACAAGTTCTCCTGATTTATTAAGAATTTTTATTTTTTCATCTTCCGACCGGTATGCATAATTGGAAATGTCACCGGCAACCACAAAATAACCTGACTGGTCATAAGGTATTGAATATTTCAGGCTGACGGCCAGCCGCAGCTTTTCAATTGTTTCCTCTTCAAATGGTCTGTTCCTGAATTCAACCCTGTATAGGCATCTGCCGGTAAACCATCCTGAAAGCATAGACAGGCATTTATCCTTGTGTCCTGCCCATACCTTGCAGGCACTGGTAATATCATCATCATCAAGGTTAATAAAATTGTCGATCAATTCTTCCATGCCGGCAGAACCGGCAGAAACGGGTGCCCCGGAATTGAGCAGAGTGTTTTCCAGAAAATACTGCAAGGATGGCGATGCAAAAAGTCTTTCGCCATTTAATACTAGTTCCCTTGCCCTTTTCAAAACCATTGTGAGTAATTTCTCGGCTGCTACAACAGTTTTATGAAAATAAACCTGCCAGTACATCAAACGACGGGCTATCAGAAATTTCTCAATGGAATATATTCCTTTCGCCTCGACAACCAGCTCATCGCCGGCAATATTGAGCATTTTAATAATCCTGTCAGATCCGATGACACCTTCTGTAACTCCTGTAAAAAAACTATCTCTTTTCAAATAGTCAAGTCTGTCCATGTCAAGCTGTCCTGCAACAAGCTGGTGCAGGAACTTCTTTTCATGGTTGCCCGAAAAAATATCAACTGCAAGTGACAATTTTCCCATGAATTGCCGGTTGAGCTTTTCCATAAGCAAGGACGACATTTCTTCATGAGGCATATGAGGGATCAGAGACGACTCAAGGGTATGAGAAAAAGGGCCATGGCCAATATCATGCAGTAATATTGCTACAAGAGCAGCCTCCTCTTCCTTTAAGCTTATTTCATGATTCTTCGAGCGAATTACCCCGATTGCCATTTCCATAAGGTGCATTGCACCTATTGCATGCTGGAACCTGGAATGAGTGGCACCGGGGTAGACAAAATGGGTCATGCCTAGCTGCCGGATCCTTCTTAGTCTCTGAAAATATGGGTGAGAGATCAGATCAAAGATAAGTTCTGATGAAATTCCTATGAACCCATGTACGGGATCATTTATAATCTTGCGTTTATTGGTTAGATATTTGTCCAAGATGAAAAGGTCCAAGATGAAAAGGTAGCGGTTTTTAATCTTTGCCCCGCAAAAATAAGGAAGTTTATTGATTTTTTAATCGCAAATGTCCAAATGTGCTAATTTTCAACCTTATATTTTTGTGTTTTAAAGTAATATTTCCTAATTTTGCGCATTGAATGTTAAGGAGTAATTTTGATGTAGGGGACTTCAGTCCCCTATTTTAATAAAGGTAACTAAAATGATCGAAAAGGAAGAAATAACAAAACTGGTAACACTTCATTCAGAAGGTACCGGGTTGTTTATTGTCGACATTCAGGTTTCCGCTTCAAATAACATCCGGGTACTGGTAGACAAACAGGAGGGGGTAAGCCTCAGCGAGTGCATCACGTTAAGTAAAGCAATTGAAGGCAATCTTGACAGGGAAAAGCAGGATTTCAACCTTGAGGTTTCATCACCCGGGCTTTCGGAACCATTAAAAGTTTTGCCCCAGTATACAAAAAATATCGGACGTGAAGTTGAAGTTATAACAAAAACGGGTCAGAAACATACCGGCAAACTTAACAGGCTTACCGAAACCGGTTTTGTAATTGAGGAACTGGTGAAGCAAAAGGGGGAGAAAAAACGGCCGGAAATTAAGGCTATTGAAAAGGAATTTGATTTTAACCTGATCCAGTCAACGAAAGTTGTAGTATCATATAAATAAATGGATAAAGTAATTTTAAGATGGAAAATTTGAATCTCACAGAAACTTTTTCTGAGTTCAAGGAACTAAAAAGCATTGACAGGGCAACAATGATGAGTGTTCTGGAAGATGTTTTCAGAAGTTTGTTGATAAAATATTATGGTTCCGACCAGAACTTTGATATCATTATCAATATTGATAAGGGTGATTTTGAGATATGGAGAAACAGGGAGGTGGTAGAGGACGACGCGCTTGAAGATCCAAACCTGCAAATCAAATTATCAGAAGCAAAAAAAATAGATGATGACTATAATGTTGGCGAGGAGGTAACTGATGAAGTAAAACTCGCTGATTTCGGACGCAGAGCTATTCTTGCATTAAGGCAGAATCTCACATCCAGGATTCTTGAGCTTGAAAAAAACAATGTTTACCTTAAATATAAAGACAGGATAGGAGAAATTGTAACAGGTGATGTTTACCAGGTCTGGAAACGGGAAATACTGATTATTGATAATGAGGGAAACGAGCTTATATTGCCCAGGGCCGAACAAATACCTACTGACTATTTCAGGAAAGGAGACACCATAAGGGCAGTCGTCATAAAGGTTGAAATGAAGAATAATGTACCGCTTATCATTTTGTCCAGAACTTCCCCTGTATTCCTTGAAAGGCTTTTCGAACTGGAAGTTCCGGAAATTTATGACGGACTGATCACGATTAAAAAAATCGTAAGGGTTCCAGGCGAACGGGCTAAAGTGGCCGTAGAGTCTTATGATGACAGGATTGACCCTGTAGGTGCATGTGTAGGCATGAAAGGTTCAAGAATCCACGGGATTGTGAGAGAGCTCAAGAATGAAAACATTGACGTTATAAATTTCACCACAAATAATCAGCTCTATATTTCAAGATCATTGAGTCCGGCAAAAATAAGCTCGATAAAGATCCTGGAAGATGAAAAAAGAGCGGAAGTTTTTCTCAAGCCAAATGAAGTTTCCCTTGCAATTGGGAAAGGTGGCCTGAATATTAAACTTGCCGGACAGTTGACAGGTTACGAGATAGACGTGTTCCGCGATACTGAAGGAGAAGATGAAGAAGATGTGAATATTGATGAATTTACCGATGAAATTGAGAGCTGGATTATTGATGAACTAAAATCTGTGGGTTGCGATACAGCAAAAAGTGTACTGGAGCTTACAGTGGAAGATCTTGTTAAAAGGACTGATCTGGAAGAGGAAACTATACAGGAAGTTATGAGAATATTAAAAGCTGAATTTGAATAATTTTCAGAATAAAAAAACGTTTGTCAGGATTATATAAAACACAGGGATTGAAATATGTCAGAAGTCATTACAACAAAGAGACTTAGTAAAGTAGCAAGGGATTTTAATCTTGGACTGTCCACAATTGTGGATTATCTCAAGAAAAAGGGACATGATATTAGTCTTAATCCAAACACTAAGGTTTCAGAAGAACAGTATAACCTGTTATTAAAGGAATACAGCTCTGAGATAAGTGTTAAAAAGGAGTCGGAAAAGATTAGTATGAGGATCGCCCGCGAAAAGAAAGAGACTATTTCGATTGAGGACAAGGATCAGAAACCTGCTGAAGCAGACGATTCAGACAATGTGGAAACCGAACAGGAATTCCTTGTCAAAGATACGGCAACAAAAAAAGCAGTTCCTGAACAACCCAGGGTTACCCAGCCAGCACCTGAAAAGGAAAAAGAAAAAGCGAAGGCTGAGCCTGCAGTTGAAAAGAAACCGGAACCGGCGAAGGAAAAACCAGCTCCAGTAGCGGAGAAACCTGAAAGTACAAAGCCGGAAACAACAAAGCCGGATGATAAAGAAGATGACAAGCATAAAACCGGCGTTAAAATTATTGGGAACATTGACCTGGAAGCATTAAACCAGAAAACACGTCCGGATAAAAGAGACAAAAGATCCAAAGAGGAGAAGCCGGCAAAAGAAGCTCCTGCCAGGGAAGAGGAGAAGGAAGTAATACCTGCTGCCGAAAATAAAGAAACTCCTGAGACAACAGAAAGAGGTGACATAAAGGAAAAAGAGAAAGAAGTACCTGTAACAGAAAAGGGCAAAACATCAGATGTTCAGGCACAGGGACAGTCAGCCGATACTTCCAAAGAAACCGGCCAAAAGGATATTCCTGTAACAGAAAAGCCGGAGGATAAACCAGAAAAAACCGTAGAAGAGGCTAAGCCTGAAGCAGCCCCGGAAATTACCAGTGATAAACCGGCAGATGTTCCTGAAAAAGAAAAAGCTGAAGAACCCAAACCGGCAGAACCGTCCGCCACTGAGCCGACAGAGAATAAACCTGCCGGAGAAGAATTCTTCAGGCATGAAGTGCGTAAATTGACCGGACCCACAGTTGTTGGCAGGATAGACCTTCCTGTCAAAGAGAAGAAAAAGCCTGTGGCTTCATCAAGTGACATGGAACGGGGTAAGAAAAAGAAAAGGAAGAGGATACGTAAAGATTTCCCGAAAACACCGGCTGATGCGAAAACCACACCCCCTAAGGAGGGAATGGCCCAAACAGCCAGCGAACAGCAAAAAGCCAAGGCCAGGAAAGCAAAGAAAAGGCCTGTCCGCAATGAAATAAGCGAAGAGGATGTTCAAAAGCAGATCAAGGATACGCTATCCAGGCTTACTTCCAAGGGAAGCAAATCCAAAGGTTCAAAATACAGGCGCGATAAACGCGATCAGATGAGCCAGAAGCAGCTCGAAGAATCAGAACAACAGGAACTGGCAAGCAAAATCCTTAAGGTTACAGAATTTGTCACGGTAAATGAGCTTGCTACAATGATGGACGTTCCGGTTACCGATATCATCTCCTCCTGTATGAGCCTGGGACTATTTGTATCGATAAACCAGCGTCTTGATGCCGAGACCATTTCACTGGTTGCAGAAGAGTATGATTTCAAAACTGAATTTGTAAGCGTAGATCTCCAGGAATCAATCACTGACAGTGAAGAAGATGATGAAAGCCTGATGACTGAACGCCCTCCTATTGTTACCGTGATGGGCCATGTTGACCATGGAAAAACTTCACTCCTTGACTTTATAAGGCATGCAAACGTTATTGCCGGAGAAGCAGGAGGTATTACCCAGCATATTGGAGCGTACAGCGTAGAGCTGGATAGTGGCAAGACGATAACGTTCCTTGATACACCCGGCCACGAGGCATTTACGGCTATGAGGGCCCGTGGTGCAAGGATAACGGATATTGCAATTATAGTTATTGCTGCCGATGACAGCGTGATGCCTCAGACAGTGGAAGCAATCAATCATGCTCATGCCGCCGGAGTTCCAATAGTGTTTGCTATCAATAAAATAGATAAGCCAGGTGCCAACACCGAGAGGATAAAGCAACAGCTGGCCAACATGAATTTTATGACAGAAGACTGGGGCGGCAAGTACCAGTCGCAGGAAATATCTGCAAAAAACGGGATAAACATCGAACTGCTGCTGGAAAAAGTTTTACTTGAAGCAGAGATTCTGGAGTTAAGGGCAAATGCACAGAAAAAAGCTGTAGGTACGGTAGTGGAATCGGAACTGGATAAAGGCAGAGGCTATATTACAACAATACTGGTACAGTCCGGAACACTTAAGATGGGAGATATTGTCCTGGCAGGGACCCATTACGGACACGTAAAGGCTATGCATAATGAACGTGGCAAACCTATCAGGGAAGCCGGACCGGCAACTCCGGCCCTGATCCTTGGATTGAACGGAGCTGCCCAGGCAGGCGATAATTTCAATGTCATGTCGACCGACAGGGAAGCAAGGGATATTGCAAATAAACGCGAGCAACTGCAAAGAGAACAGGGTCTGCGTACCCAGAAACATATTACTCTTGATGAAATCGGGCGTCGTATTGCTATCGGTAATTTCCAGGAACTTAATGTAATTGTCAAGGGTGATGTAGACGGATCAATCGAAGCCCTGTCAGATTCGCTTATTAAACTCTCAACAGAAGAAATACAGGTCAGGATTATACATAAGGCTGTGGGTCAGATCTCCGAATCGGATATTTTGCTTGCAGCAGCTTCAAATGCAATTGTAGTAGGTTTCCAGGTAAGGCCTTCAATGGCGGCAAGAAAACTGGCTGAAAAAGAGGAGATTGACATCAGGCTGTATTCAATTATTTATGATGCTATAAATGAGATCAGGTCGGCTATGGAAGGAATGCTTTCACCTGAAATAAAAGAAGAGGTAATTGCGACGCTCGAGATAAGGGAAACATTTAAGATTGATAAGGTAGGAACTGTGGCAGGCTGTTTTGTAAAGGATGGTAAAATACACAGGAATACCAAAATTCGTCTAATCCGCGACGGCATAGTGGTTCATACAGGTGACCTTGGATCGCTTAAACGATTTAAGGACGATGTAAAGGAAGTTAATTCAGGATATGAATGCGGATTGAATATTGCCGGTTACAATGACATTAAAGTTGGAGACATAATAGAAGGCTACCGGGAAGTTGAGTATAAAAAGACACTCTAACCTCCGCGGCAGCAAAAGTTTAACCGGGAAAAGATATACCTGATCAGGAATCAATAAGTGACTTGTACTGGTCGGCAGTCAGCAATTCATCAAACTGGCCTGGATCTGACATTTTGATCCTGATCATCCAGCCTTCACCATAAGGTTCCTTATTGACAATATCAGGTGTCTCTTCGAGCCTCGGATTGACCTCTGTAATCTCTCCTGAAACGGGCATAAACATATCAGAAACCGTTTTTACGGCTTCAATTGTTCCAAACACCTCATCCTTGTCGAGGGTTTCACCTTCAGTTTCTATCTCGACAAAAACAACGTCACCAAGTTCTCCCTGGGCAAATTCTGTGATTCCTACAACGGCCTCACCGTTTTCTGCACGAACCCATTCATGATCTTTTGTGTACTTTAGTTCAGCGGGAATTTCCATAACAGTTTATATTTGATGATAATTTAATTAATAATTGCTCATCTTTCAAAAGTAAGCAATTTTTATATATTCCAATCAGATAGAAATCATTGTATCAGTGTAAATCTCAGGCTGAACCCGACACTTGTATTGGTAGTCGGATAAGACAAGCTTACAATTGGCTTATTTACAACACGGTCAAAGAAAACACGCAGGTCAAAACGATTGCTTATCACATAATCGGCAGAAGCATTTATGGAAATAATTGTCTGTCCTGCCGTAGGCTGGATTCCATCTTCGGCCAGACGCCTTACAATTGTTAAATTCTCCCTTACGGAGAGGTCGGCGCGAAGGTTCAGGTCGCTCCGTAGTTCTCTCTGGCTGCCTGCAGCCCGGTATATAAGCTGCACATCCCTGAACCTGTAACCTACACCCATTATCATCTCCTCGCTCTTTATTTCAGAGATCTGGTTATTGGCAAAACTCAGTGAAACAATCCTTGTTTTGCGGATTTCTGCCCTTGAGGTAAAATTATTGTTCCATGTAATATCTACATTGAAGAGCGGATTGAACTGCTCATTAATGGAAACTGAAGATATATCATATTCAGGAGTAAAGCTGCCAGGGCCTCCTTTTATATTGTCCCTGATATAGCTAAACCCATCTTCTTCGGCAAAGTAGCTAAGGTTTGTAAGGTAGTTGGAGATGCTGTATGTAGAGCGGTAGGCATGATTGATATTGGCTGTCTGGATAAACCTGCTCAACAGGGGCACCCTGGATAAGCCATCATATACTACTCTCCAGTTAGGCAGGGGAATAATCGGGAACGTTCTCAAGGTCACCATTTCAGGATCTGACTTTCCATAAGCCGCAATAAAGGCAGGTATCAATACATCCTGTGAGAGACTGCCATATCCGTCAGGAAAACCTTCATCATCAATAACCCCTGGATCATATGTACCTGTACTACCCCGTTCCGAAGCGAGCCGGCGGGCTATGATAATCCGGTACCGGCTGAAATCATCATAAGCTGATGAATGATAAGAATCATCACCGGTTGGGCGCTCAAATGCTGTTCGCCATGACATGAAACTCATATTGAAATTCCCGGAATTAAATTTGTTGGCGGCATGAAAATTCCCACTCCCATCGGCATAATAATATTCCTGCATGTTTTCCACATATGTACGGCTGGCGGTAAGGTCGATCCTAAAACCAGGTATAGGTTCAACAGTACTCCTGAAATTAAAGGTATTACTGTGTGTCATCATAAATGGTTCATTCAGCGTTGTGTCTGTGGTCAGCCATCCCCTGTTAACAGATTTCCATGCAAAATCCGGATCCTGATAACCTAAAACAAATGGGAAACCCGGAGCAACAACATCGTTAACCACCTGGGTTCCCAGCCAGTCGGTCCCGGGAAGATATCCATACATAATAGTACCGTCGGTATGCGAATAGGAAATCCCGATATTTTTAACAGCCATTACCAGCCTTGAGGCATGTTCTGCAATCCGGGTAAAAACAGTCTGATTAATCTGGACATTTCCTTCAACCATTATTGTTGCCCCCTCTATATCCCTATCGACTGTGAAATTTACTCTCCGGTTATCAGCAATTTCAGTTCTTCCCCTGACCGGCCGCCCCTGGTCATCAAGCACCCGCACAACCACCTCTTCAGTATTGAGATTGTGGTTTATCGCATGTGCCTCATTGGCCTTAAACGATATATTGCTTCTTTCATACCTGACACGCCGGAATTGTGGTTCGGGAGCCCGGTCAGTTGTAGTTCGCTGTAACTGAGAGGCCCGCTGATTAACCCTCTGCAGGTAGCCTACCTTGTTATATAAATTGATCATATTGAACTGGCCGTTCAACTGGGTAGTATTGCTGTTTTTAATTATATTCCCAAGGTTTATATCAACGTTCTCGGGCATGGTCGGACCGGTATCCCATCCGTAATTGGCATTATACCTTGCGGTTATATTAACCCAGTTTAAAATTGGAATTTTATTTATGGGCAAATTATAGGTCAGGTTGGCAGAATGGTAATACTGAGTGGTACGCCCGAAATTCAGAATATTCACCATTACCGAATCTTTCCAGTGCTGATAACTGCCCGGTTCCCTCTGGCGGTCGACTATACCTTCAGGCTCATCTATCCTTGCAGTATTTGTGGCAGAAAGTTCAAACCTGAGCTGACGGGTCAGATCGAATTTCATATCATAAAACCTGTTCCATAGAAAATCCTTCTGATAGGTAGGCAAGATAAGAAAATCAGGGTTATTTATGTTTCTTAGCTGATTAGCCTGGTAATGCCTGCTGAGATCGGTCCGCAATGAAAGATAGGAAGGACTGTAATAAAAATTAAAATCTCTTATAAGTCTCAGTGCAGGAGATCTGAAAATGCCCCAGTTGCTGAAAGGGGCTACATTTTTAGGCTGCGCGGTATAATTGTAGTTAAGGCCTCCGCGGTAATTGCGCTGTACCCGGTAATCAGTATTGATGTTCCTGCCAAAGTATTCGTTAAAGGAATAACTAAGGGACCAGTTGCTGATATTATAAAACCTTGGTTTTGCCGCAGGCCTTGCTATCTGCACATTGGTAAAATTCAGGCTTTTCCTTTGTGTGTAATCCTGGGCAATGTCTCTGATAGAATCCCTTTCCCGTCTTGTATCTGCAGCATTCAATGCATCGCTGAGGGGAACATCAGGATCAAGCGGATTATATTTAGGGTTAATAAAACCTTCAGAATAACCAAAATACATTGGGATCCTGACTCCTGAGTTCTCCGGAAAGAACTTGCCAAGTTCCAGATTGGTAGAAATATCATATTGATTGATCTGCTCCTGCAGTCTCTCATTTACCTTTTTGTCAATACTGCCAAATCCCGGCTGACTGGTTGAACCGGCAAATGTAAGCGTGCCAAGGTCAGCCAGTCTCGCGGTCAGCCGGGCATTGGCGGCCCAGCCTCCTTCCTCATTAAAATTGGTCAGGCGCAATTCATTCACCCATATCTCTCCCGATTTTGGCAAGCCGTCATCACCAGCAACCGGATTTGTGTTGAGTGCCGGATTGCGAATCCCGATCATCATGGTCCGCACATTACTCAGATTCGGATTTCCGACTACCCTTACCATGTTACCACCGTCCATCTGAGTAAATACGGTAGATATGGTAATATTCGAGCCGGCGGTTTTCATTGCTGAATTCCTTGCCTGCTTAAGGTTCTGAAAGATATCAAGCTCTATATCCAGCCGGTTCTCCTCAGGCCATACAATCACCCTGTCGCCCTCCCTGTTATTGTCGTACCTCCCGGGGGGGGTCACCTTCAACGGTATCTCATATTCATAATAATTGTTCCTGTAGTCAGTACCCAGCCGGATGAACATTGTCAGTTCACCGTCATTTAGCTGATCACCGGTTAGCGCTGCCGCATGCACTTCCATCTGGATCTTTCTGTACTGCCTTATATCAAGATTAAGATTCTTGAAGGCAGCCCTGGCATCACCATCTTCCAGTCTCTCAACCTTGAGCACCATCGATTGTTCATTAAGCTGCTGCAGCTGGGGATTTGTCGGATCAATCACCCTGTCTATGCCCGGGGGCAGGACATAATTAACCGGAGTCTTACTTGCATTCTCTTCAATATTGACTGCCGAAATATCGAACGATCCCGGAGAAGGTTCGGGATAAGCGAGGCCTTCCTGACCTTCGAGAAGGGAAAGATTATATTGCCTCCAGTCACTTCGAACAAGATCAAGTTGGGCAAACCTCATAACTACAGGATCGTCAAAGCCTGCAAGGAACATTCGCATAAAACGGATTGATTTAAAATCCTGTATCGGACCAACAATTCTCTCATAATCTGACAATGGTATTTTAAACTGGTACCAGTTAACAGAAGATTGCTCCCCGTTGGGGAATTTAACTGAGGTTCGTATGGAGTCTACAACATAATTATGTCCTACCCTGAGATCTTCAGGCCTGATACTTACCCTGTACTGATAGTATGACTCTGATTTATTCAGTGTGTTGTCACGGTTGAGATCTTCAGTATTTGGCAATGTAGTGGCAGAGGTAGGAAAAGACTCGGGAGATTGCTGAGACGTGGGGGAGTTTCCTTCCATTCCATTATAATACATGTACCTGGTAAGAATATCAGCCTCGTCGGCATCCCATTCACGACCCCTGAAATACCTGTAGTTATCGCTCGAAGGATCTTCCCATGCATTGGTAAAAGCCGGCGAATCCTGTCCGAAGATATTTGCAATTTCATCTATAAAATCAGAGAAAAACGAACGCTCATCAACCGTACGCAGGCCGTTTAGTCCTACATCCTGAAATTCCCGGGCTTGCGGATTGTTATCAAAGGCGTTGACAAGTGATTGCTGGGTTGGCACCCTGCCCCAGGCTGTAGTGTCGACATCAGCAACTTCCTCGCCAACCGGCAAACCGTTTTCAAAGCTTTTCCGGCCATCCTTCAATATATCTTCTGAAACACTTCCAAGATTAATATAAAAATCGCCGCCATCATGCTGTTCAGCCTCTACAAACGGATCCATAAGCCAGAATTCAACATATTCAATATTTGCTGCCTCAAAATCGGTAGTATAGAGTGATCGCATAATCCCCCCCCACCTGCTTGCCGGGTTCAGAAGACGCCCGTTGGCATCAATACCTGATGAAAACTGGGATGGCTGCACATCATAATTGTATGGCCCCCTGATTTGAGGATAATAGGCAAGATTCAATACAGGAATATTGGTAGGTATTCCGCTGGGAGTTTCCCTTGCGGGGAAAAGTTCGCGCTCGAAAACCTCCCTGACAAGATGACTTGACTGCAAATCAGGGTTGTTCTTTATATGAGCAGGGGTGGCAGATGTGTTTCTCAGGAACAGAGGATCTATTACATACCATGACAGGAGTGCACGGTTGGAGCCATATGCCAGGTCATTGGTCAGCGATGACTCCGGGAACATCGGCTGACCTTCCGGGGTGCTTGAAATTACCCAGGCACTTGGCGTTTTAAGGTCGATGGTTGTCTTGGTCGCCTCAAAATCGTCTATGTAGGAAACACCTGCGCTTCCCAGTGCCCTCGAGTGACCGGGTATAAGGTGGGCAAATTCACCCTGGAAAAAAATACTCGAAGTCTCCCTGGTCTCAATAAAAGGCAGCCGGTCTATTAAATTTGTAAGAAACCGCGAATCTCTGCGGTAGGATGTATTTAATCCCCAGATCGTATTGGAAATTGGTTCATCGCCAAAATTAACTTTCTGAGTAAGTGGCCTTTCTGTCAGATTAAGAATCGTTGCCCCGATATTAAAATTATCGGATATCCTGTAATCAAGGTGTGACCCTATCAGTGTTTTTGTCTGAATATTGAAAAGCGACTGGCTCTCAAGAGATATCCTTATTGGTGTTTCAGATTCAAGAAGGCCCTGATTTATTATCTGAACCCGTCCCAGCGTATAATCAACCGTATAGTCTATGTTCTCAACAAGCTGGACACCTCCGGCAGTAACGTTTACCGATCCCCGGGGTACGTTCATTGCATTCAGGGGGATTTCTGACCCGGACGTGGACTGGTACGTGCCTGAGAGTTTAAATTTGTTTTTCTCTGCAACCTGCCTTGCCCTGGTTATTGTAGAATCATACAGTTCCTGGAATACATAACGGTTGGCAATGGCATCATCATTGAATTTCCTTCTTAGATGAGACCCAAAAGGCTCAAGCACGGGAAAGATTATCCGTCCGTTGGAAGAGTTTACTGTGATGCCCTCAATGTAGTCAAACATTCCGTCAGGATAAGGATCCAGCTGGGAATTGAGATTATCAAGGTTCATAACACTAAGTAGAGTCTGTTCTCTGAAACTTCCCTCGGGAATATAATTCAGGGCATTCCCTGTCTGGTCATCCTGGTACATTACATTAAGTACGAAATCTTCCCGGTTGATCTGCCATGCTCCTATCGAATATATGTTCTTCATCATCAGGTCCCAGGTCGGGAGCAAAGGAGTAAGGTTGGTTCCTTTTATAAGCTTTACGATCAGTGCTTCCGGAGCATTTATACCCTCATTTGAAAACTCCCCGACCCTGTATGTCTGTCCACCCATCGTATACTCGAATGCAACAGCCAGTACCTCATCTGCATTTAATGAAGTATTCAATGAAATATATCCAAGTCTTGAATTAACATTAAAATCTCTTGGCGAAAGTTGTCTTGCATTTTCTATCTCCTCATAATCCTGGCCAATCGTAAATGCAGGGGCCAAAGGCTGAAGCGTACTTGTTACCTGGCTAATACTCCTGATACCCCCATACAGGGAGGTCATCTGGTCATAAAGGTCATTCAGTTCATTTCTTGGATGATCGCCCTGCACCGAAGGATCCCTGGTGAAATTGCCGGAGAAGATATTGGGCTGGTTTTCTGCCAGATCCATAAAAGCTACTATATTCCTTGAATTTTCAAAGTTGTTGGTTTTATTGGTTACCCATACCTCAACCCGGTTAATATTAATGCCTGAACTAATAACAGGAAGATTGCGAAGTGAAGCCTCATAAGTATCCCTGAAATACTGGGAAAGGAAAAAGTGCCTGTTTGCGTCATAATCGTCTGCATATACATCGAAATCCTGGGTCTGGGCTCCTCCCCTGACCTCAATAACCGACGATTCGCCTTTTTGCTGGGAAAATACACTGGTAACGGTAAGATTCCCGAACTGCAACTCAGTCTTTAATCCAAAAAGACTCTGACTGCCGGTTATAAGCGAACCGGGCAGCGGAAGTGTCACATTACCGGCTTCTATCCTCTTTACAATTTCATCTTCGCTGCCGGTATACTCAAGTTTGGTTTGATTCTCAAACTCAAACATCGCCTCAGTGTTATAATTTATACCCAGTCTTACCCTGTCACCAATAGTACCTGTAACATTCATCTGGATCTTCTCCTGAAAATCAAAGGTGGTTGTCCTGCGCAATTCCTCCTGAATATCGGGCCGTTCGTTCTTAACGGTATTTATACCAAAAATCAGCTCGGCTGAGCCCTGAGGCTGGATATTGACTATATTGGAACCGAAAATGGCGTCCATGGCTTCCCCTCCCAGTGTCATGCCGGGAATAAAATTATTCCTGCCATCCTGCAATTCCCCCCGTGACCTCTGCTGCCAGTATTCCCGCATTGATCTTTCCAGGCTATACTGCCGGTATTGCTCAAATGTCATTGACCGGGGACGGTCTACTTCTGTATCGCCAATTTTCCTGCGAAGCAGATAGGAGTTTGTCCGGATATCATATTCCGGTATGATTCTGAAACTGGGTGGCAGGGGAATTTTCGAAGGCATAGGCGGATCGTCCTGTGATTGCCGTTCTTTATTAAGCTCTTGCAAAGTAGCGGCCGCCTCTTCCGCTGGCCCGTGAATATCAGCGACTTCTGCAATCCCGGTGCCGGGATGCGGATCAAAACCGGAAAATCTGGTTGAAGTGCCAGGGGTAAGGATGATAACCCAGAGCAAAAATACCAAAAAAACTGTACCGGAATATTTTGATGCGTTCGCCAATAGAAAAGCTAATAAGAAGTTTATTAATCAGAGTTTTTTTAAAGCCCTTTTCACCATATCCTCAACTGAGGCTACTTCACTGTCGGCTGCAAGCTGACTGACTACCTTTTCAACTGCATTTTTAGGGAAGCCCAGCATTATTAAAGCTGACACGGCTTCCTCCCTGAATGAGTTATCTGTTGTAATATGTAAATCACTGCTGCCGGTAAGTTTGCCAAGCTTATCCTTCAGATCAAGTATTACCCGTTGTGCAGATTTTAAACCAATTCCCTTGACTCCTTTTAATACATCGACATTGCCGGCAGTTATAGCCTTTATTATCTCGCCGGGCGACAAAGAAGATAACATTACTCTTGCAGTATTGGCTCCTATACCCGAAACAGTGATCAATAACCTGAACAGATCTCTCTCATCCTTTTCTGAAAATCCAAATAACATATGAGCATCTTCCCTTATTACCTGGTGCAGGAAAATACGGGATTTTTGTTTGCCGTTCAATGCTGAGTAGGTATTCAGTGATATGTTTACAAAGTAACCGGTGCCTTCATTTTCAATTACCAGATGTGCCGGTGTAAGTTCGGTAATGTTTCCGGAAATGTATTCGTACATATTTTTGGAGGGTTAAAATATTCCTGAACAAGAAAACTGAGTTTTAGCTTTTTTATTTTAATATAGTTGCACTATTATTGCGTTCTGATTTAAATATAACGAACAAAATACAATTTTTAGATTACAATTACAGACTTATTTCATATTGCGGCCAAAAGTACAAAATCAGATTGAGCTAAGTAAATGCAAATCTTCGAAAATACAGAAATTGCTTTCAGAAGCAGAAGTACCGGGGAATTAAAAAAGGCAAGCCTCCTGTTCAGGTTTATGTCACGACAGCTTTTGGTAAAAATATCCGGTGTGCTGGCTAATCTGGGTTTGCAAATGAGCATCCCTCTCGGATGGCTGGTAAGGCCAACTGTATTCAGTCATTTTTGCGGAGGGGAGACACTAGATGAAAGCCGCTCAGTGATTGAACACCTTGCAAAATTCAGGGTAAGATCAATACTTGATTATGCAGCCGAAAATCAGAGCACTGACAAAAATGTTCAGGAGGTAATGAAGGAGACTCTCAGAACAATTGACTTTGCCTCTGAAAATTCCGATATTCCCTTTGCAGTATTTAAACCTACAGCCTTTGCCCCGGTTTCGGTACTATCGGCTGCCAGTTCATATGCTCCGCTGAGCACAAAGGAGAAAAAAGAAATAGAAAAGTTCGAAAATAATATAAGTAGATTGTGCCAGGCTGCTTATGAAAAGGGTGTTCCTGTCCTTATCGATGCTGAGGAAAGTTATTATCAGGCAATTGTCGATAAGGTTGCTTCTGAAATGATGGAAAAATACAACAAAGACAAGGCGGTGGTATTTAACACCTTACAGATGTACCGTCATGACAGGCTCAAGTTCCTGAACGAGTGTATCACGATTTCCAAAGAGAAAAATTATCATTTGGGTATAAAGCTTGTACGTGGTGCCTATATGGACCAGGAACGGGAACGTTCGCGAAAAATGGGATATCCATCGCCAATATATCCGGACAAGGAAAGCACCGATAAGGCTTTTAATACGGCCTTGTCAACATGCATCGGGAACCTTGACAGAGTGAGTGTCTTTGTGGGGACTCATAACGAGGATAGTCTGCTGATTCTTATGGACCTGCTTAAAAAGATCCGGTTAAAAAATGACGACTCAAGGGTTTACGTGTCACAACTTTACGGAATGAGTGACCATATAAGTTTCAACATGGCAGTCCACGGTTACAATGTAGCAAAATATCTGCCCTATGGACCTGTTACATTTCTGTTACCCTACCTAATCAGAAGGGCAGAAGAAAACAAGTCCGTCAGCGGCCAGGCTGGCCGTGAACTCCGGCTGATAGAAATTGAACTGGAAAGAAGAAAAAAATCAAATAACCCATAATGATAATCAATAATCAAAAACAGGCCGTTAACCTCCGGATCCAGAAATCTCTTTCTCTCCTGATTCTTATAATAGTTATCGGACTGATTTACTTTGCAAATATAATCCCGCGCGGACTGTTTGGATTGAGCACTAACCAGGTTGCTTTGGTTGTTATCCTTCTTTTTGCAGGTTACTTTATTTTCGACTACATGCGCAACTATTATTACGTCTCCTACTCTGATACCGGTGACAAATTTGTTTTAAGGTATTTTTCACTTCGGCCACTGGAGGACAGAAAGAACGCTATTGAATTCAACAAAAATGAGATTCATAGCTTTGAACTTGTCCGGTCCTTTTTTGGTTTGAATGAAACCCTCATAGTTTACAGAAGTACCTCTAAAGGAGTAGCAAAATATCCCGGAGTAAGCCTTTCAGCAGTTTCAAAAGCTGACAAAGAAAAGATGGTTGCTTCATTGCAGAAATTAGTCCGCCTTAACAAGAAGTAAAATAAAACATATTATACAACATACCTGCCTCATACAACCTGTATATACCCTTGCATATCTGATACTTGGGCCTGTTTTACCATAAAACAGAATCATTGCTGTTCATGAGGAATATCATGAGCTGCAAGAATTGATTTAATTTACTTTTGTGAACTTCATAATGTTAAACCAGCGAAGATATCAGAAACCAAATAAAAAAACCAAACATGAATGTAGATAAATTAATGATCGACCTCGAAAAAAAACATCCGGGAGAACTTGAGTATCTCCAGGCTGTACGTGAGGTGCTTGAGTCAATCGAGGAAATTTATAACCACAATCCCCAGTTTGAATCTGCTGCTATAATTGAACGATTAATAGAACCTGACCGGGTTCTGACCTTTAAAGTTGCATGGGTAGACGACCAGGGTCAGGCACATGTAAATCTTGGCTACAGGATTCAGTTCAATAATGCAATCGGGCCATATAAAGGGGGACTGCGTTTTCACCCGAGCGTAAACCTGAGTATTCTTAAATTTCTGGGATTTGAGCAGATCTTTAAAAATTCATTGACAACATTGCCTATGGGCGGAGCAAAGGGCGGATCGGACTTTAATCCTAAAGGTAAATCCAACGCAGAGATCATGAGATTCTGCCAGTCCTATATGCTTGAGCTTTGGAAGCTGATTGGACCTGATACTGACGTACCTGCTGGTGATATTGGAGTGGGGGGTAAAGAAATAGGCTATCTGTTCGGCATGTATAAAAAGCTTGCAAGTGAGCATACAGGAGTAATTACCGGAAAGGGACGGAACTGGGGAGGAAGCCTTATAAGGCCTGAAGCAACAGGATTTGGAAATGTGTTTTTTGCAGAAGAGATGCTGAAAACCAGGGGTGACTCCTTTAAAGGAAAGATAGTTACCGTCTCGGGTTTCGGCAATGTGGCCTGGGGAGCAATTATGAAAGCAACCGAACTTGGCGCCAGAGTAGTAACTATTTCCGGCCCTGATGGGTATATTTATGACCCTGATGGTATAACCGGCGATAAAATTGATTATCTCCTGGAACTGAGGTCTTCTAATCAGGATATAGCAAAACCATATTCCTACGAGTTTCCAAATTCTGAATTTCATGAGGGGAAGCGCCCGTGGGAAGTAAAATGTGATATTGCCCTGCCCTGTGCAACACAGAACGAACTCGACGAAGAAGATGCCAGAATGCTGGTTAAAAACGGATGTATATGTGTTTCTGAAGGAGCTAATATGCCATCCACACCTGGTGCAATAGAAATTTTTCTTGAAAATAAAGTACTTTATGGTCCTGGCAAGGCGGCAAATGCAGGCGGAGTTGCCACTTCCGGGCTGGAGCAGACTCAAAATTCAATGAAACTCAGCTGGACGGCAGAAGAAGTTGAAGATAAACTGCATCAGATAATGAAAAATATTCATGAATCATGCGTAAAGTACGGGAAAGACCCGGATGGATATGTGAATTACATGAAGGGGGCAAATATTGCCGGCTTTATGAAAGTTGCCAATGCCATGCTTGACCAGGGTGTGATTTGATTTCGAAATTCAGATAAATACGAATTTGAAGTTTTGTAAAATTTTTTAATCGGACATTTCTCCTGTAAAAAACAAGAAGATAAAATTTTGTAGAAAAATTACAAAATTTTATCTTACAGGAGGAACCGCTTCGCTTTCCCATGAAATTTTTTCATCCGTCTGTGTAATTTTGGATTAAAAAATTTCATGTACATTTGTGGTAATTAATATTAAAAAGGGGATTCTCCCCTTTTTTTTATATATTTAATTAATGGTGTCCTGGCAGGAAGCAATTTAAGATTTTATTCCCCGGACTATTTAAACAATACAGCGTAATACAGGTTAATGGCACATCCGGACGACCCGTTGTTAAAGTACAAAATAGGAATGGACCTGATTCCGGGTATTGGCAGTGTCCTTGCAAAAAAGATCATTGAATTTACAGGAAGCCCCGAGGAAGCATTCAGGAGCAGGGAAAGCTTGTTGCGAACAATTCCCGGTATCGGAAAAACTCTTGCCGGTAATATTGCAAGTCAGCAAATCCTCTCCCGGGCTGAAAAAGAGATAGAATTTATTTCAAGGTACCAGATAAGGATACTTTATTATCTTGATGATGATTACCCTGAACGGCTGAAGCACTGTGCAGATTCTCCTGTAATTATGTATATAAAGGGAAATGCTGATCTGAACCATCCAAAAATCCTGAGTATCGTAGGGACCAGAAATGCAACATCATACGGACTGGATTTCTGCCGGAACCTTTTAGAAGAGCTGACAATAAAAGGTTATGATCCCCTGATCGTTAGCGGACTCGCTTACGGCATTGACATTTGCGCCCACAAGACAGCACTCGACAATAAATTGCAAACTATTGCCTGCCTGGCGCACGGATTATCGACTATATACCCTCCGGCCCACCGTAACATTGCTGAAAAGATTTCTAAACAGGGAGCTCTGGTGACAGATTTTACAAGCAGCACATTGCCGGAAAAAGGGAATTTTATTAAGCGCAACAGAATAATTGCCGGACTTGCCGATGCCACAATAGTGATTGAATCGTCAAATAAAGGTGGGGCACTCATAACCGCTGACCTTGCCAATTCATATAACAGAGATGTCTTTGCTTTGCCGGGAAGGGTTTCAGACAGAAGGTCGCAGGGCTGCAATAACCTTATAAAGATCAACAAAGCTGCACTTATTGAAGAAGCCAGAGATATAGAATACATTCTTGGGTGGACACCTTCTGAAAAAAAAATGGAAAAGAACAATCCAGAAATACCTGAAGAAATGAATGATGAAGAAAAGGTAATCATAAAGCTGCTGCTTGATGGGAACAGTGAGATGTCGGCAGATAAAATATCTGCCGATACCGGTTTCGGTGCCGGAAAAACCTCTTACCTGTTGCTTAATCTCGAATTTGCTGGGCATATAACCAGTCTTCCGGGCAAATTCTACAGGCTTTCCTCAAAATATTGTTCGCCGGGCAACCCGATATAAACAAGGCATCCCGATATGAACAGTCCAGAGATAATATATTATAAGATCTTTGAGGACCTAACATATTAATCCAAATGTATATTTTGGAGAGAAAATAGCAGTTTATACGCCAATACAATTTAACAGTTGTCAAAAATTCTTATGTTTGTTTAAATATTTAATTCTTGTTTAATGTAATTAATACCAGGTAAAACATGGACCACAGAGTGCAGAAATTCATGGCAAATATTATTGCCAAAAATCCAGGAGAACTTGAATTCCATCAGGCTGTTCATGAAGTAGCCGAATCTCTGATCCCTTTCATAGAAGAGAATCCTAAATACAAGTATGCCAAAATTCTCGAGAGAATTGCAGAACCGGAAAGGATAATCATGTTCAGGGTTCCCTGGCTGGATGATAAGGGAGAGATACAGATTAATAAAGGATACCGAATTGAAATGAACTCTGCTATAGGACCTTACAAGGGAGGCCTGCGCTTCCATCCTACGGTAAACCTGGGTATTTTGAAATTCCTGGCTTTCGAGCAGGTGTTCAAAAATTCACTTACCACCCTCCCTATGGGTGGAGGTAAGGGTGGATCTGATTTTGATCCTAAAGGAAAATCTGATAATGAAGTCATGAAATTCTGTCAAAGCTTTATGACTGAACTAAGCCGTCACATCGGGCCTGACACAGATGTTCCGGCAGGTGATATAGGTGTTGGAGGCAGGGAAATCGGTTTTATGTTTGGACAGTACAAAAGGTTGCGGAATGAATTCACCGGCGTTTTGACAGGAAAAGGGAGGGAATGGGGAGGAAGCCTCATACGACCGGAGGCCACGGGGTACGGCTGTGTATATTTCGCACAGGCAATGTTAAATGATGAGAGTTTTCACGGTAAAACGGTAGCAGTCTCCGGCTCGGGTAATGTTGCCCAGTATGCAACAGAAAAATCTACACAGCTGGGCGCAAAAGTAGTCACGATGTCTGACAGCACCGGTTTCATTTATGATCCCGGAGGAATAACAAGGGAAAAGCTGGACTGGGTAATGGAACTGAAGAATATAAGAAGAGGCAGGATAAAAGATTATGCAGATCAATTCGGAGTTGAGTTTTTTGAAGGGAAAAGGCCATGGGAAATAAAGTGCGATATAGCCCTCCCCTGCGCAACAGAAAACGAGATAAATCAAAGAGAGGCTGAAACCCTGATCAGTAACGGTTGCCGTCTGGTTTCTGAAGGGGCAAACATGCCATCTACACCGGAGGCAGTGGAGATTTTCCTTGCAAACAGGATACTTTACGGACCAGGTAAGGCTGCAAATGCAGGTGGCGTTGCCGTAAGCGGACTGGAAATGACTCAAAATTCCATGAGGATGAGCTGGCACCGTGAGGAAGTTGATAGTAAATTGCAGCAGATTATGAAAGATATTCATGAAACATGTATAAAATTCGGCCGTGAAGATGATGGCTATATAAATTATGTCAAGGGCTCCAATATTGGAGGGTTTGTTAAAGTAGCCGATGCGATGCTCGCCCAGGGAGCTGTATAATAACCGGATATGATCCTAATAGATACTCATACTCATCTCTATTTGCCTCATTTCAAAGATGACCTTGATCAGGTCATAAAAAATGCCACAGATTACAATGTGGTAAAAATGCTCCTGCCGAATATTGACTATTCTACAATCGGCCAAATGCTTGAAGTTTGCACTCAGTTCCCCGCGTATTGTCATCCCATGCTGGGGCTTCATCCTACATCGGTTGGCGAAGATTATGTCAGTCAGCTATCGCTTATAAAATCTGCGGGACAAAATGAAAAATTTATTGCTATTGGCGAAACAGGGATGGATGCATACTGGGATAAAAGCTATATGAGCCAGCAGGAAAGTGCTTTTATAACACAGATCGGGTGGGCAAAAGAGATGGACCTGCCGATCGTTATTCATTCACGCGATACTATGGATATCGTTCTCGCAATTCTGAAAACTCATTCGGATGGCAAGTTAAGAGGAGTGTTACATGCGTTTTCGGGAACTGCCTTGCAGGCTGACTTTGCTGTCGGAATGGGTTTCAAGATAGGACTGGGCGGGGTTATAACATATAAGAATTCAGGACTCGAACCGGTAATTGAGGCAATCGATTTGCAAAATATTATACTGGAGACCGATTCTCCATACCTTACTCCGGTCCCACACAGGGGTAAACGAAATGAAAGCGCTAACCTGGTACATATTGTAAGGAAAATAGCGGAAGTTAAGGGTATCACAACAGAAGAAGCAGCAGCAACAACCAGCCGGAATGCCATTGACCTGTTTAATCTGAAAATTAACAACCCGTAATACTGGTAAACAGAAATAAACCAGGGCACCAAAAAAAGAAATGGACAAAGTATGGGTGACCGATAGTAATTGAAACATTGAACACGAATTCCCTCATAGATTTAATTAATTGTCTGATAACTAATTAATCTGCGCTATTCAAATGAAACCGTCAATCCTTATTATTTATACAGGAGGTACGATAGGGATGACACTTGATCCCAAAACCGGGGAGCTTTCTCCGGTCGATTTTTCAGCAATATCAAACCAGCTTCCGGAACTTATCAGGTTTGACCTTGAAATTAAGACCATTTCCTTTACACCCCCTATTGACTCCTCTGAAGTAGAGCCCGAACTGTGGATTGATCTGGCATCAACAATAGGCAAACACTATGACGAATTTGACGGTTTTGTTATACTGCACGGAACAGACACAATGTCATATTCTGCTTCAGCACTGAGCTTTTTACTTGAGAATCTGGGCAAGCCGGTAATATTTACCGGATCGCAGCTGCCAATCGGGATGCTCCGGACCGACGGAAAAGAGAATCTTATCAGTTCAATCGAAATTGCAGCAGCGAAAATCAATAACGTTCCGGCAGTACCTGAAGTTTGCATATTTTTTCAGAATAAGCTTTTCAGGGGAAATCGGACTACCAAACATAATGTAGAGTATTTTAACGCTTTTCGTTCTGATAATTACCCCGAGCTGGCAGAAACCGGAATCAATATTAAATATAATCACCATGCTATTCTCAGACCTGAAAAGAAAAAAAAATTAATTGTTCATTTGGCAATGAACAACAACATGGCTGTTCTTAAAATATTTCCTGGCATAACAAAAAAGGTGGTTAATGCAATTTTGAATATTAAAGGATTAAAGGGTGTTGTAATGGAAACATATGGTGCCGGGAATGCTCCAACTGCAAACTGGTTTATTTCTGAAATAGAGTCGGCAATTAAAAAAGGGATATTGATTTTAAATGTAAGCCAGTGTGCTTCCGGAAGTGTAGATATGAGTAAGTATAAGACCGGGAAAAGGCTTTTGGAGGCAGGTGTTTTGAGCGGATATGACATCACAACTGAGGCGGCTATTACAAAATTGATGTTCCTCTTTGCGCAATATTCAGATGTTGAACAAATTAGATCATTTATAAATATACAGATCAGGGGAGAAATAAACTAACAATTTATTTTTATTCTGGATTTTTTAGTAACTTGCCGCGCTGAAAAACAAATTATCTGTATCTTTATTTTATTTGCAGGAGAGGTGGCCGAGTGGTCGAAGGCGCACGCCT
>CAYQXY010000022.1:0-83866 GCA_964421595.1 uncultured Bacteroidales bacterium
TATACTCAACAGCCTCAACAACAGGCCCAGGCAATGGTTTGCCTGAAAGCCCCGCAGCAGAAACAATTGAGCTACGCTGCCGGGAAAAATAGGTTGCCCTTCCGGGAACCCTGATGAAGTTGTGATTGTTTTTCTCCGGACATGAAAAAGATCCTGACGGCATCACGGCAAAAAAAGTTCAGCCATCGGGCACCTGCTTAAATGTTCTCGCGTTAAATGATTAATTTCAGGATACTAATTTGTTTGCCCGAACGTTATAATTGTGTTACATTGTAATACAACTAATAAACTCGCTATGAAATCAACTCTGTCTATACGTATCGATAAAGACTTAGATGAACTTCTTGAAAATGCTGCCAAACGAACTGGACGTCCGAAAAGTGAATTGGTCAGAGACGCGCTAAAGCGTCAGTTAACCATTGATTTATTTCAGCAAATTCGCAATCGTATTTTGCCATTTGCCGAATCTCAAGGATTGCTTACTGATGAAGATGTATGGCGCGAAATTTCATGAAAGTTTTTGCCGACACCAATTTCCTTGTCAGTGCGTTTGCCACACGCGGATTGAGTGCTGACGTGTTCCAACTTGTTTTGGCTGAACATCAATTGATGACCGGAGAATTTGTACTTAATGAACTTGCACGCGTTCTAATTGAGAAGCTGAATGTGCCGGAGCGTGTTGCCAGGGATGCAGAAGACTTACTTCGACGACATCATATAGAACCTATTCCTGACCAATCATCAGAAGTGCAGGTAAGAGATGAGGATGATCGATGGGTACTGGAATCGGCATTAAGAGCTAATGCCGATGTATTGATTACCGGAGACAAAGATCTTTTAGATATCTCAGAAAAAGTACCACAACTGAAGATCTTAACACCAAGACAGTTTTGGGAGCTTGTACAAAAGTGAGTCCAAATTATTCTTATACTTGAAAAATTAATAGATTACTTAAAATTTAAGATGGCCTCATTTGGTAAGACTCAGATATTTTTTAGTGAAAGATTCATACTGAGTTTAATTTTAGTACTTTTTCTTTGTATCGGTTGTTCGGACAGGCAGGCTGAACTGGATGGTCAGGAAGAGGATCTGATCTCTGAAAAGCACAGGTTTGAGATTCATTTCATTAATGTTGGGCAGGGCGATGCAATCCTGGTTCTCACTCCTTCTAAAACCATGCTTATTGATGCCGGTCCGCTCGATGGTAATGCTGCCGGTTATCTGCGTTCGTTAGGTGTGACTGAAATTGATGTGGTTATCGCAACTCATCCGCATGCTGATCATATAGGCGGGATGCCTGATATATTCGAATCTTTCCCCGTAAGGGAAATTGTTGATCCGGGTGTGGTACATTCGACATTAACATATAGAAGATATCTTGAGCTTATCGACGAACTGGATATTCCTTATACTGAAGGCAGGAAAGGAATGTCTATTGATTTGGGTATCGATGCTTTCGCGGAAATTTTACACCCCTCTGATACTGACGAGGAATTGCTGAATGATGCATCGATCGTGCTTAGGCTGGCGCTGGGAAATTTGAGGGTGCTGCTGGCCGGTGATATTGAAAAGTTGAGTGAAGAGTTGCTGCTGGATGGGCATAACAGTGAGGCGGTAAGCCTGCGAAGCCATATTTTCAAGGTGCCTCATCACGGCAGTTCTACCAGTTCCCATAGTGCGTTCATCGATGCTGTCAATCCTGATTTAAGCATTATTATGTGCGGCATCCATAACTCTTATGGTAATCCGCACCGGCGGACTCTTGCTGTAATGGAGGCGGCTGGTTCGGCAATATTGCGGACGGACATGAACGGTCATATTGTAATCAGGTCGGATGGTGATGATTATGTTGTTGATGTGGAACGGGACGCTCCTCTGATACCATCGGTTATCAATATAAACACTGCATCGAAAGAGGAGCTGCAATACATTGTCCATATCGGGTATGAGCGAGCCGAACAGATAATCAGGCTCAGGCCATTTGCTTCGGCCGATGATCTTATAAGAGTTGATGGTATTGGTCCGACGAGGCTCGTAGATATAAAAAGGCAGAATATTATTGTTGTGGAATGAGATGGAATATTATATAGGTGATCCATTCGTGGCAACCACTTGAATAACAGATGTAACTCACTTAAAATTTAATAACAAATTTAAAAGATTAGTATGAACGCAGTAGTCGACCGGATATCAGAGGGAATGGCGGTTCTTCTTTTTGGAAAGGAGGAATACCAGGTAAACCTTCCTGTTGAATTTCTGCCGGAAGGCATAAAGGAAGGTCACTGGCTGGATGTTGATTTCAGCATTAATGAAAATCTGACAGAAGAACGGTACAGGTCAAACCGTGATCTCCTTGACAAGATAAGGAGGAAGAACAGGAAAAAATGATCCCTGCTGCTTTTGTCCTGGCATCAAAGGCACATAATATGGTGGCACCTTTAGTGTTTGTTTCTCCAATGTACAAATATGTCATACCTTTAAATAGCAATAAATTAAATCAGGGCTTAAAAAATGATTTTCTGCCGCCGATGAACTCAAACATATTTCTTTCATGGTAATCAGACATAATCAATAGAACACTCTGCTTTATGTATCAATTCTTAGAGATGTTTTGCTATTTTTGTACTACAGAATATGTTTTTAGAGAATTACATAGATCAGATAAATAAACTTTGTGAGAATCATAAGGTTAGACGGTTTTTTGCTTTTGGATCAGTTATAGATGAACGATTCACTGAAGGCAGTGATATTGATTTGATAGTTGATTTTCGGATATTCGATCCTCTTGAATATGCAGAGAATTATTTTGCATTGAAATTCTCTCTTGAGGAATTACTGAAACGTCCCGTTGATTTATTAGAGCAGAAAGCTATCCAAAACAAATATCTTCTTCAGAATATAAATAAATCTAAGAGGCTGATTTATGAATCATGAAATAAAAGTCTGGCTCGAGGATATTAGGAAATCAATAGAAGAAATTCATCAGTTTCTTCCAGAACCGATAAGTTATCTGGAGTTTGAAAAAGATCTCAAAACCCGATAAGCAGTTGAGCGAAATATTGGAATTATTGGTGAGGCATTAAACAGGATCCTTAAGGTACACCCCGAAATAGTCATTACTGACTCCAGAAAAATAGTTGATACCAGAAATCGTATTACTCATGGATATGACAGCATAACTCCTGATATTCTTTGGTTGATAATTAAGAGATCTCTTCCTGTTCTAAGAGATGAAATTAATGAATTATTAAAATAGGCTTGTATAATTATCTGAGTTACTGAATTCCGAAACAAAGTCTAAACACCTTGCAGTTCTGCTAAAAATTGAACACCTAAAGGAAATCTCAAGAGTACAATATCTCCAAACGAATACTTATTCATGACTAGTAATTGTCATATACCGAATCTGAATCAGCATATCCCTTTAAGAACTGCTCTCTCGCCGATTCCTGAAATACTGAATATTTGCTTGGCAATAATTCTCTCGCTTCGGTGTGCATACCATCTAACTGTATAATTTCACTCGCCAACTTTATTGCTTTTTCATTTTTTCCGAGACCTTTTTCTGCCAGGGCAATTAAATATTTTGCTTCCTGTTCACTCCTTTTTTGCATATCTTCTTCAAAAACCAAAAGTAAAGGCAGCGACGTGGCAAAATAGTCGATTTTTACTTTCTCATTCAATTTATTGAGGCCATACGTTTTGAGTTCTTCCAAAAGTTTATGGGCTTTTTCATCCATGCCCAATTCTTTCATAGAAAGGGCACGGTAGTAAGTCATCTCGGAGTGATCGCTATAAGCCATTTCAATAAAATCGCCTTGTTCTGAAGCACTTTGGGTGAAATATATTCCGGCTTCTTCTGTTTTTCGCTGCGCTTTTAATGCCATTCCTTTCCAGTAATTGATGTGCGCTTTTGCCTGAAGTGGATGGTACTTTTCGCCCAGATTGTCGGGTGTGTTTTCGGCCTTTTCAAAATAATTTAAAGCTTCGCCGGAATCTCCTTTCTCCAGTTCGTTTTCTCCCAATTTGATACAAGCATAAGAATATTGCCTCAGTACCTGTCCTTCACCGCCTTCCCACGGGTGGAACCGTTTGTTCTCCATGAGTTGCAGCGCTTTTGAGTATTGTCCGGTAAAACTGTACAGTGCAGCCAACTCCACACTGAAATCATCGCGGATCAGGATTTTTTCTTTCAACGGCTCCAAAAAAGCAAGTCGTACGTGGGGCGAATCATTCAATTTTTTCCGTAACTGATCGTATTCAAACAAAATGCGCATGTCGTTCGGGGCAAGTTGAATGGCTATTTCAAAAGCATTTCGTGCCTTTTTTGCATATTCCTGTTGGTTCCAGTAAGCAATCCCAAGATTTCTGAAAAGTGTACCATATTTCATTTTTTTGGCTGCCAATTCCCAAACGCTGATGGCCTTTTCATGTCGTTTTTTGTCGTAAAAATAATTTCCTAAACCATATGCTGACAGCGATGGATCAGCCTCCTGACAAATAGCCCACTCCAGTACAATTTGTTCCTGTACCCTTGATGGGAAAAAATAATCGGGATTTAATCCCGATGCTGATCTGAGAATAGTTGCCGACTTTTCTTTTTGATTTGTTTGAGAATACAGCCAGGCCAGAATAAAATACGTCATTGCACTGCTTTTCATCGGATTCGGAACCGCACATTCTTTGATTTCGGACTGATGGTGCAACTCAATTAACCGGATAGCTTCATCGTAAAACCCAGCCTCAGCATAATCGAAGGCAATGTCGATCACAGTCTGTGCATCGTTCCGGCTTGAGTTAAGAAATGAATCAAAATTACCTGTCAGCATTCCTTTTTCAAACCGTGCCCACTGGTCAAGCGGATCAACTTTCAGCAAATCATCCAAAATTTTCCGGGCTTCATCCTGCATATATTGGCGTCTCTTCACAATCGCTTTCAGGATAATGGCTTTGTTATTTTGCCGATTGGTATCCAGAGAGGCTTCGAGATGCATGACTGCTGACTCATAATCCTCCTTCCGGCAATGGATGGTCGCCAGCAAACAATGGCTGGCTGAACGCCACGCATAGTTCCATGTTGCCTTGTAAAGTAGTGAATAAGCTTTTTCTGGTTTGCTCTGCAACAAGCAACTTAATCCTGCAAAATAGTGGGCTTCTCCGGTTTGCGGATTGGGATGGTAATTAGTCAGGATTTCTATTGCTTTTCTAAATTTTTCTTCCGCTTCCTTTAGTATACCTCGCTTAAAAAGTGACTTCCCGAGTGCAATAAACGCCCTGTAATCTTTCGCATTTTTTTGAATGGCCTTTTCCCAGTAAGATTCGGGATAGCGGGTGGGATGCCGGTATTGTTCAAGGTGTTCACCCACAAGGTTCAGTTCATCCGGATTTTGTATTTCTGAAGCTTCGGGTGGTTCTTTTGCCACCGGACGATTCCTTACTTTTGATATTTCCTTTTTGTGATAAGCCAGCAACTCTTTTCCTGATGAGTCAGTAATTATAAATGATATGGAATTCTCCTGACCTGGTTGAACGAAAAAATCTTTGCTTTGCCAGGGAGATTCGGGAGACACGGCTACATTTTCAATAACTTTTTTTTGACTTCCGATTTTCAGGATAAGCTGCAATCCTTTCATTTTCTTGGAAGAAGCCACTCCCAAATCCAGGTTGTTTCCTTCCAAAACTTCAAGACGCATGGCTAATTCCTGGTTGGCATTATGTACTGGACCGAGTTTCTGATAGCCCCACCAATATTGTGAAAAAGTTTTTGTTTCATAAGGAACCAGATAAGTAAAATCAGGTTGATTGTCAGTATAAACACCTGCCATTAATTCAAAATAGGGGCCGCCCTGATCGGTCAGTTCACGGTCCCAGGCTTTTCCGAATTCGGAACTTCCCCATGTCCACTGTTTTTTACCAGGAGAAATATGATGATTGGCTACATGTATAAAGCCGCCGCGTGCATCGTGGTCGTATCCGCCAAAAAAATCATAACCCGTTTCACACACCATGTAGCTGGTAGGTACGGGAATGTTGCTATAGCGCCGCAAATCGTTTCTTCCTTTGCGTTTATGATAAGGAATGCCGTAGTAATCATTCTGTGCATACGGAAAACTGCTCATGGCACGTACTGCGTGGTCCGCCACGTAATGGACATCAGCCGGGAAAAAACTTTCGTAATTCTCATGCACTTTCACGGCCACATTGGCCCACCACAAAAAAGTTTGTTCAAACGGAGTGCGGTTAAATAACCGTGCCCTCAGTTCAATCAAAGCACTGCCGGGACGCAGACGGATGCCGTGCATTCCTTTCATCCGGTTCATCGGTTCGTATTGCGACATCCAGAGGGTTTTGGCACCATCGGCCTCTTCTTCGATAAAAACATCGGTAGGCAAATAAGTTCCCGGCCGGTGATGTTGCGGCCAGTTGAACTCCACACCGCCGCTTATCCAGGGTCCTGCCAATCCAACCAATGCCGGCTTTATCACATCCTGCCGGTAAAAAACATCGTAATTCCCGTTGGTTTTATCCTGGGTTTTAAAAATACGGCCACCAATTTCAGGAGTCATTTCCAGCTTAACAAATTCGTTTTCGAGCGTTGCCACCTGGTATTCCTTTTCCGTTATTTCATCATACACTTTATCGATAAACGGAACCGGGTACACTTTCCCGCTGGAGGCCTGATAAACTCGCTTTTCAAAAAATAGAGGATTTATTTCGGGTTTTCCCAAACTATAAGTGGGGATAGTTATTTTTGTTATTGTGCTTTGAATTATTTGACTCATAATAACTTAAATTACAGGTTATTCTTAATTGGTAATACTTTTTTCAATTTCTTCCAGGCTTCTTCCTTTGGTTTCAGGAAGTTTTTTCAGGATAAACAAAAATCCCAAAATACTTATTACGGCATACAGCCAAAACGTTCCCGATGCATTCAGCGCTTTATTCAGGAGAGGAAACGTGTAGGTGAGCCCAAAAGAGGCAAGCCACAAAGAGGTGGTAGCTAGTGCCATGGCAGTACCGCGCACCCTGTTGGGAAAAATCTCGGAAAGGATCACCCAGGTTACAGGTGCCAGTGTAAGGGCATACGTCGCGATGGCCAATACAACCAGCGTTAAAATGGCGACCCCCTGGATTCCAAAATAATAGCTGCCACCCAAAACAACATAAATAACGGCCAGTCCCAACGAACCGAGTAACATCAGCTTCCGGCGACCCCAACTGTCAACCATGCGCATGGCCACCAGGGTAAACACCAGGTTTACCGAGCCGGTAATCACAATATTCAGCAACATGTCGGAAACAGAATATCCGGCAGAAGTAAATACTTCTTCGGCATAGTTGAAAATAACGTTTATTCCGCACCACTGCTGAAAGGCAGCCAATACAATCCCCAGCACTAAAACAGGACGTAATTTTCTTGCCTTCAGCGCCTTCCAGTCGATTTTATGCGATGCGTCTTTAAATGATTCTGAAATATTTTTTTCTTCAGCGTGGGAATATTCGGGTCCGCCAATTCTTTCAAGAATTTTCAACGAAGCCTCAGTTTTTCCAGTTTTTGATAGAAAACGAGGGCTTTCGGGAATAAAAAACACAAGCAGGAAGAAGGAAACTGCTGGAACGGCTTCGGCCCAGAACATCCAGCGCCAGCCCGTTTGTCCGTTCCATGACTGCCGGATAAATTCGTCGGTTGCCCCGTCAGGAACTTTTTCTGCAATGAAGTAATTGATAATTTGTGCCGCCAGAATACCGATCACAATGGTTAACTGGTTCACTGCTACCAGCCTTCCGCGCATTGGTGCTGGCGAAATTTCTGCAATATACATGGGCGAAGTGGCCGAAGCGATGCCTATGGCCAGCCCGCCCAACAGACGATACATGATGAACGCAGTAAACATGTTGGCCACACCTGTTCCGATGGCCGACAACGTAAACAGCAAAGCAGCAAATATCAGGGGTACCTTCCTTCCAAACCTGTCGGACAGGTAACCTGAAAACAGGGCGCCGAACAGACAGCCAACCAATGCGCTACTCATGGCCCACCCTAGCAGGTTGGGTGATTGGGTAATATCGAAAAAACGTTCGTAAAAAGGTTTGGCCCCGCCAATTACCACCCAGTCGTAACCAAACAGCAGTCCGCCCAATGCCGAAACGAGCGTGATTCCGATAATAAATCGTTTATTGAATTTTACTTCTTCCATTTTTCGTTCATTTTTAACCAAAAGCAGACATTCCTCTAAATGATAAATTTGTTTCTCGATCGATGCCTTAAATAATAACAACTCCCAAGGCATTCCAATTTCTATCAATCTATTACCCTGCTATTACACATTTGTAAAATTGTCTTTATAATATCGATTACTCTATTTTTTCCACAAGCTCATCCTCTGTCTCAATACTGAAGTCAGGAATTTTAAAATAAGTAATTACGCTTTCCGGATCGGGAAACTCAGCAGGTTTTACCCTAAATTCTTAATTTTTATCATTCCCGTCATTTTTTTCTTGTGCAGGATAAAACTTCCAGGGGCCACCTTCAGAATGTAGTCCAAGTTCTGTCTTAATGTTTTCATATTGAAATACATTTAAAAGTGCTTATTTTTCGATAGGAGTAAATATTACAGCTAATCCGTTTTGTTTTAGTATACTCTGCTCTAAGACCGACTCACTATTTACTTCAATTTCAAGAATATGAACATTGGTACGTGTATTTAATGATTTATCGTCAGAAAAGATTTTTGCAGCGTATGTTGTATTCTTATCAAGGAAATCAAGCTTTAAAGCAAGGTTGTATGCTTCATGGCCTGCAATTGAGCCCAGAAACCATTTATCGCCTTTTTTACGTGCAATTGAAACGTATTTGCCCGGATATCCTTCAATTACTTTGGTCATATCCCATACAGTTGGAACGGCGTCGTAAAATTGCAAGTCATCAATTTCAGGAATTGCCCCTTCTGCACCTCCAGCACCTCCTGTTTTTGAAGGAGAATCCTGAGGGCGGTCATACCAATATAGGTATTGCCAGGGGCTATAAATGCAAATGACTTTAGCCATTTGTGAAGCGTGTGAGCCCATTTTTTCAGTTACACGAGAGGCAAAATAACAATTGGTTTGATCGCCCGCACCGGCAATCATTCGGGTAAAGATTGTATTTATAACTCCGTCGTTCGGTGTACTTTCTTCATCTCCGCGGATTCCTTCCATTGTCATTAAATTAGGAAAAGTACGAGAATAACCGGTTGGCCTGTACTCATCGTGCACATTTACCATTAACTCATATTCAGCGGCTTTCCTAATGGCTTCATGAAGCCAGGTGGTCCATTCTTGGGGCCCTACATTTACAAATCCGTATTTTAAGCCCGCAATACCCCAGGATTTGTACAACGGCAAAATTTCATCTAATTGTTTCTCCAGTGCCCTGCGGTTTACATACACTATAGTTCCAATTCCGTTGTTATTGGCATAGTCAATAACTTTCCGCAGTTCGAGAGGCCCCGGCGAGCGTTTTGGGTCAACCGTTATGGTTGTTGCATCCGAAGCATCGTCGTATTCGTTTCCATACCAACCGGCATCGAAATGAACAAACTGAAGATTGTGCTTTACTGCAAAATCCACACAGGCAAACCCACCCTGGGTGGTTAAGGTAACTTCGCGTATCACTTTCCCTGGCTTTATAAAGGAAGTATCAGTAATTTTATTTGCTTCGTTCAGGTTCAACAACAAGTAATTATTTTGTAAAATCTGTGCTGCATTTTCACCTGCCATCACGTATCGCCAGGGGGTATTAAAACCATCTGCAGGAACAGAAACCGGGTATTCATCTTCTTCTCCTTTATCCAGGGAAGCAACTAATGTGTTGGCTTTCGACTGGTGCTTTTCAAATTTCATGCGGGCAAAATCTACCAGAGCTGCTTCTCCAATTGCTGTAAAAACCGTATATGAAAGTTCAGCCAGTAAAGGCCGTTCTGCAATGAAGGTAAGCTCTGAAAGGCTGCGCCTTTGTATCTCACCTTGGGCAGTACTACTTACCCAGACATTTGCATCAACAGGATAGGTAAATTCAGTTAATTCTTTATCAATTTGTATATCCTCGTTGCTGTTAATCTCATACCTGAAAGCCACACCTTCGTTGTATGCACGAACACGAAGTGCAAATTCTCCCTGCCAATAGGTACTTTTTAGGTGAACGATAATTTCGTTGTAATGGTCGGTGTACACACTTTGTTCGCCATAAACAGGTTGCCATTTCGTGTTATTTGAAAAGTTTTCTGTATTTATTATCTCAACACCATCGGGCAGTAGTGTTCCATCCGAAAGTTCAAAACCTAAAGCCGACTTTTCGATGATTGATTTGTTATTCCAATCAACAGAGTAAGCGAAACTGTCATTAATTTCCAGGTTAAACGTATAAGAACCATCGGGACTGCTTAGTTCAACTTTATCAATGTTCTTTTTGCAACCTGTTATCGAAAGCGCCAGGATAAAAATCCAAAGTATGTTATTTTTCAAAGTCTTCATGTTTTATTTCTTTTTTATTGGCTATCTATCAAATTATTTCGCGTACAAGGCAGGCGAATATTCGGGAGTATTAACGCTTTTTTTCCAATACATCATTCTATTTTTAAGCAGTTCAACCCTATGGAAATATCAAATTGTTCACCAGGGTCTTCTTTCAAATTATATAATTCGAAATGATGCAATAATCCTTCTGGAGTTTCGGGGTATTAATTAGTAATGGCGGTAACAACAACCGCCATAAAACAGAGTCCCAGTTTTCGAATTAATTGTTGAAAATTTTTTTCATAGTCATTTGGTTTAACTTAGGCTGGAATCACTTGTTAAGCAAAACAAATTAATGGAATAATTGAGTATGGGTCAATAGATAATTATGGAATAAAATGGACTATCCTGTTTCCATATATAATTTTAAGACACGATATTTTAACAATTTTTCATCTGTTTTAATTACTTTTGACTAAATTTTAATATGTTTATCTTAAACCTTAAAGAATAAAATGGAGGATTTTAAAATAGATTCAATATCTGGAAAAAAAGATAATTTTTACGGTGACAGAAGCATCATAGTTTCGGTAAAGGTACTAAAGGAAATTAAAATCAATCCATTGATTAACAGGCTTTACATTACTGATATTGGATTCTATCCCCATGCCTCCCGTCATTACCGGATCAGAGAAACCGGCATTGATGAGAATATTCTGATTTATTGTACTAACGGAAACGGAAAAATACAAGTCAATGGACAATCTTATGATATTGAACCAAATTCGTTTTTTATCATTCCTGCACTTGAGCCCCACGCTTACATGGCTGACAAATTAGACCCCTGGTCTATTTACTGGATTCATTTTGGAGGAGAAAAAAGTCATATCTTTAAAAAGTTTTTTAAACAAGCCATAAAATTAAAGTCTGCTCCAGGTTCACGAACCAACGACAGAATAAACCTTTTTAATGAAATTCTGACCGCTTTAGAACTGGGTTTCTCCAAGGAAAATATTGAATTTGCCAACTTAACATTACAAAGCTTGCTGGCTTCTTTTTTTTATATCAACACTTATCTTGCATCAAAAGGCCACCAAAGTAGCAGTCCGGTTGAACAGGCCGTTTTTTTTATGCAAAAAAACCTGCACCATAGTATAAAAATAAAGGATATTGCTGAACATGTTCGATTGTCGGAATCACAACTTTCAAAAATATTCAGAAACAAAACCGGTTCATCACCAATAGATTATTTTATAAATCTGAAAATGCAGGAAGCAATCCGATTGCTATCCAACCGGTCATTGAGAATAAAAGAAGTAGCATTTAAACTAGGATATGACGATCCGTTTTATTTTTCCAGGATTTTCACCAAACATATTGGAGTAAATCCAGGATCATTTTTAAAAACAAGTAAAAGGTAGACTCTATTCTTTATCCGAAAAAAAAACCTGCCAATTCTATATTATATATTAATTTACTGGATTTACATTTTATTGCCTGAAAATATCAAGTATTATGATCCAGATGGAACTTGACTTTGCGGAAATTGCAAAGTTCGCGCTACGCTACCGCGGCTCAGTTCCATCTTAACTGTCGCATAATTCTGTCATAATTTGATAAACACCCAAATTTATTGACTAAATTTGTCAAAACATAATTAGTCAATAAATGAACAGCCTTGGAGAGTTACTACGAAAATACAGGGAAGAGAGGGGGGAGACACTCAGGAAGGTGGCTGCATACCTCAATATTGATCAGGCCATACTGAGCAAAATCGAAAGAGGCCATCGCAAAGCCACCAGAACGCTGGTTGAAAAAATGGCAGATTATTATGATGCCGATCTTAAGGAATTACTTGTAGCATGGCTGAGTGACAAAATTATTTATGAGATCAGAGGAGAAGCATTTGCTGAAGAGGCCTTAATTACTGCAGAAGCACAAGTCGGGTACTTAAAGGCTTCCCGGCTCAGCATCTCTGATATCAGAAAGGCTGTTGCAAGAGAGATGCTTAAGTATCCGGCGATTTCGAAGGCCTGGTTATTTGGCAGTTATGCAAGATATGAGAGCAATCCTGAAAGTGACATTGATATATTGATTGATGTTCCGGGGAGAAAGGATTTCTCTATGTTTGATTTGTTTCAGATACAGCGCGATCTGGAGAATGCCCTTGGTAAGAAAGCTGATGTTGCGATCAGGGGGTCAATTAAAACTTTGAAAGGTAAACCGGCAGAAAGCAATATTAAATTAATTTATACTGCCGATGGAAAATAGAAACAGGCTGAGGCCATACGGTGCCATTTTGAAAATAATGCACCAAAAGTGCGTATGTATTATATTAAAGAAGAAGTTTTGAGAGTATTTACCATGCACGGCACCATAAAAAAAGCTCCCTGAATTTCGGGGAGCTTCTCATTTTAATATCGGACTGAAAATTATATAGGAAGTACTACTGAATCGATTACATGAATGATTCCGTTTGAACCTTTCAGGTCAGCTGCAACAACGTAAGCCGAGTTACCTGATTCGTCGGTTAGCTTAACCTTGTCCATCTCCATGGTAACTTTGAGCTTGCCACCGCTAACGGTAGTAACAACTGCTTCACCGTTACCTGCCTTAACTGCTGCAATTACTGCTGCTGCGTCGAGATTACCACTTACAACATGATATGTAAGGATTTTTGATAACTGAGCCTTGCTCTCTGGCTTGAGAAGACCTTCTACGGTTCCGGCAGGAAGTTTGTCAAATGCTGCATTGGTCGGTGCAAAAACCGTGAACGGACCATCACTTTTCAATGTGGAGACCAGATCAGCTGCCTTAACTGCGGCAACCAGTGTTGTATGATCGGCTGAACCAATAGCTATGTCAACAACATCCTTACCCTGACCAAATGCACTTAAAGTAACCACCGAGGCAATCATAATAACCAATAAATTTTTCATAATATTGTTTTTTGATTTATGTTTAATTTTTTTAATTATATGATAAACATTACGTATTGGGTTATGTTCGAATGTTTTGTTTTTATAACATTAAGAGAAAATTGTGAAGCCGTAAAATCCAATATCATGTTATTGATATATAAGACTTTATTCAGCTAATAAAGCAGTTCGGATTGTCTTTATATAGTCTGTTAAAATTTTCAGTTTAATAAACTAAACTCATTATTATTTGTTTATACTTTTAAATCTATCATTAGTCATTATGAAAACACGCAACAACATAAACCGAATAGCGCTTACGGCGCTTTTAATACTAACCACAGCTATGGCATCAGGTAAAACAGAAGAGCAGAAGTATACCGTTGTCTCTTCAAATGAGGAGTTTGAAATACGGTTCTATCCGTCAGCCACGTTGGCTAAGGTATATATGACTGCAAACTCTTACAGAGAGATTTCCGGTCCGGGTTTCAGGACTCTGGCCGGTTATATCTTTGGCGGAAATGAGTCAGAGACGAAGATATCAATGACTGCCCCAGTACATATGGATATATCTGGCGACCGCTCTTCCATGAGTTTTGTGATGCCGTCGTCATACAATCCTGATAACCTTCCAAGGCCGGATGATACCAGGGTGATTATAGAGAAGACTGAAGATGAACATGTGGCTGTCATAAAGTTTTCGGGCTACGCCTCGGACACTAAAATTAAGAAGCAATCAGAAAAGCTCCGGAATCTGTTGGTAGAAAACGGCATTGAATACTACGGGAATTTCCGCTACCTGGGATACAATCCCCCCTACCAGTTTATAAACAGGCGGAATGAGATTATTGTATCGGTGAGGTAGAGTCGAAGATAAGACAGTCCGACGTCTTTAAAAAACCTTAGCATCCGTTAATCGGAATAAAATTTTTTGATTCTCCAGGGCGGCACGCCGGTTTCATAAGCCACCACTAAGGCAATATTCAGGAGTTGCTGCCTGATAATGCCATTTTGAATAAATCTCCTGGCAGAAGTGGTCACTGCCAGGGGCAGTTTGATGAACCGTCCTTTTTTTCTGAGCTTTTTTTGTATATCCAGATCCTCCATTAAAGGAATGTCTTTATACCCTCCTATTTCATCAAAGACGGTTTTCCTGATGAAGATGCCCTGATCTCCCCACGTCAGATACCTGTTATTTATCCTGGTGAATCGGGCAAGAAAATTCAGAATCCGGCTCTGATCGTCAAACTTCACATAAAAGCTGCCTCCCGCGATTTTAATATCGTCCATAGCTATTTCTATAGCCTGAATTCCTTTTTCGGGTAGTGTGGTATCAGCATGAAGGAAAAGCAATGTGGTGCCCCTTGCGATACCGGCACCCTTGTTCATCTGAAGGGCCCTGCCTTTTTCCGATGTAACTATCTTTATACCAGGGTACGATATACATTTTGCCATGGTATCATCCATACTCCCACCGTCGGCAATAATAATTTCATAATCCCCTTCCTGGTCCAACAGGTTTTCCAGCAGGGCGTTAATGGATTTCTCCTCATTTAAAACCGGAATTATTATGCTCACCATAAGAGGGTTGTAAGATCGGTAATCTCATATAAAAATAAGAATCTCTTTCATGAAATTTTAACGGGCAGTGATTTAAATTGAGAGGTTTTTTTTGTAAATTGTGTTGATGTTCCCTTTCGGGGATCAATACTTATGAGTTTTAATATTGGATATTCGCTGCATGTGAGCGCGGCCGACGTCAAACCAGCCGGGAGTTCCACGCATTGAATGTGCGTCCGGCCCCGGGTTCATAACACCCTGGAGGCGTTTTGCATTTTTGCAACAATCTGATTAACTCTATTATAGCTGCAATTAATTTGAAAGATATGAGTATGGAAAAAAAAGAATATCCCTCTTTGAGTTCATCAGAGCAACTCAAAATCCTGGAGAACCATGAAGGTATATACAAAAGCATTCCGGTATTCCAGGATAAACTCGCTGAAACCCGCCTTTATCCTTTGAATTCCACGAAAGTGGAATTAATGCAGGTAAACTTAGGCAAACTATGCAACCAGGAATGCATCCATTGTCATGTAGATGCCGGTCCGCATCGGGAGGAGATTATGACCAGGGAGACTATGCAACATTGCCTTAATGCGATGAATAAATCAGGTATACGGGAAGTGGATATAACCGGGGGCGCACCGGAAATGAATCCTCATTTCAAATGGTTTGTTGAAGAATGTTCACATTCGGGAATAAAGGTGATGATCCGCTCTAACCTGACGATTCTAACCCGGGAAAAATATGCGGATATGCCTGCTTTTTATGCAGAAAATAATGTGCATCTTGTTTGTTCCCTTCCTTATTATGAAGCAGTCGAAACAGACCTGGTAAGGGGAGACGGGGTTTTTGCCGAATCAATCACGGCCTTGAAAATGTTGAATAAGGCAGGCTACGGTAACACTGAAAAAAACCTTGTGCTGGACCTTATTTACAATCCTTTCGGCACATTTTTACCCGAACCTCAGAAATGCCTCGAAAATCAATTCAGGAAAATTCTTCTTGAAAAATTCGGTATCCGCTTCAACAGCCTTTACGCGCTCACCAACATGCCTGTCGGCCGCTTTCTGGAACATCTTATTGGCAGTGGTAATTTTGAAGAATATATGGACCGGTTGTCAAATGCCTACAATCCTTGTGCCGCTGAAAAAGCGATGTGCAGAAATATGATATCAGTGGGGTGGGATGGTTATCTGTATGACTGTGATTTTAACCAGATGCTCGATTTAAAGATTAACACAGAAGATAATCATATCAGCAGATTCAATCGTCTGTCACTCGAAAATCGGGAAATCATCCTGAACCAGCACTGTTTCGGATGTACCGCAGGTGCCGGTTCAAGCTGCGGAGGGGCTACTGATTTATAACTTTTGTCAGCATCTAAACGGGATGCATAGCCGGCGCCGGTTCCGGCTGCGAAGGGCCACCAATTTATAAGGTCTGAGCATTGTTTTGGATGTGTAGCAGGTGCCGGTTCAAGCTGCGGAGGGGCTACTGATGTATAACTTGGTCCGGGATTTGTTTTGGCTTTACCGCAGGAACCGGTTCCAGCTGCATAGGCGCCATCGATTTATAAGGTCTGCGCATTGTTTTGGAAGTGTCGCAGGCGCCGGCCAGCTGCGGAGGTGCTCGATTCACAACTTTTGTTTCTGACTAGAATATGGCTATATTACTAATAATCCGATAAATATAAATTATTCAATTCTATCATTTTTTACTTTCAGTCCCTCTAAGTCGTTCGCATGAGAAATTAATCGTATATCCTCTATGGGTGATTGGGAGCAAACCGATAAAATAGTTAAGTATGTCAGGGAATAACAATGAAAGGGCATTGATGATCTTTGTGAGAAATCCGGTTCAGGGTAAGGTGAAAACCAGGCTTGCTAAAACCATTGGTGAAAAAAAGGCACTTGCCATCTACAATGACTTGCTGAGGTATACCTATAATTCAACCAGGGATGCACGCTGTCATAAGGTGGTTTTTTATTCCGATTTTGTTGGTAATAATGATATCTGGGATGAAAATGTTTTTCACAAAGAGGTTCAGATGGGAAAAGATCTGGGGGAAAGAATGAAAAACGCATTTTTAACAATGTTGGATAAGGGGTTTAAAAAGGTTGTAATAATCGGGAGCGACTGCCCTGAAATTAGTACGGATTTAATTGACAATGCCTTCGGAATGCTTTATTGTTCAGATGTGGTAATCGGTCCTGCCACCGATGGTGGTTATTATTTACTCGGATTAAAACAGATGCACGATGCCCTGTTTGAAAAAAAATCATGGAGTACCTCACTCCTCCTTAATGAAACGATCGGAGAATTAAAAACAGGGAGTATCCCGTTTTCCCTTCTGCCTGAACTATCGGATGTGGATGAGGAGAAAGATATGACAAACAGCACAGACCGGACATCTCCACTTTGGCAAGAAGCATGAAGTTGCTGGAGGATTGATTATCTGGACGATACTAAGAAATCAGTTTTTCTGTGAAATTAATTCCGCGATTAATATGCACTGAACTTTTATCCGCTTTATTTGTTTGAGTTTTATCAAAATTTTTTAAACAAAATACCGGAATACCTATATGTGTCTTGTCAATATTCGGTTCAGATAACAAGAAGTAACTAATAATACCTGGTACTCATGGAAAATTACCTTGTGGTTGGAGCATCATCAGGAATAGGGAAAGAAATAGTTTCTCTCCTGAAGAAGGAAGGACAGGTTTATGGAACCTATCGAAACACACCTGTACAGGAGAAAGAATCAGGAGTGGAATATCATTTTCTTGATGTTACTGAAGATACACTGAATCTTGATTTCCTGCCCGACAGAATTGACGGACTTGCCTATTGTCCGGGTAATATCAACCTTAAACCTTTTGCAAGGATTAAGCCTGAAGATTTTATCGCTGATTTCAATATACAGGTATTGGGGGCCGTGAAGGTAATACAGGCAATACTTCCAAGGCTTAAGCAATCAGATTTGGCCTCAGTGGTTTTATTTTCAACTGTTGCAGTTAAAATGGGGTTTAATTTTCACAGCCTTGTTTCTACCTCAAAGGGGGCTGTGGAGGGTCTTCTACGTGCCCTTGCGGCTGAATTTGCGCCTAAAATAAGGGTAAACTGTGTTGCTCCCTCAATTACCGACACTCCTCTTTCCTCAGGCTTTCTTAACAGTGATGCCAAACGTGAAGTTAATGCACAACGCCACCCTATGAAAAGGATTGGTTATGTGCGGGACATTGCTGAAATGGCCGTGTTTTTGCTTTCTGATAAATCGGGATGGATAACGGGACAGGTGTATGGTGTTGATGGGGGAATATCTTCGCTTAAGGTTAACTGATGGTTAATAAACAAGCAAACAATACGAACGCAGGAATTCTTTTCCCACATCAATTGTTTGAGGAAAATTTCCTTATCGGAAAATGTGACATCATTTACTTCATTGAAGAATTCTTGTTCTTTAAGCAATACATGTTTCACAAACAGAAAATTGCTTTTCACAGAGCCAGTATGAAGTTCTACGAAAACTATTTAAAATCAAAAAACATCAAAGTCGTTTATATTGATTCCTTCAGCGAGTTAGCAGATGTAAGAGAACTAATTCCGTATATGAAATCGATTGGCATTACTGCTTTTGAATATATTGACACCACCGATTGCTGGTTAGAACAACGGATTGATAAGGCTTGCAAGGCTCATAATATTCATGCCAATAAAAATCAGTCCACGTTATTTATTAATTCAACCGAAGAAATCAGAACTTTTTTCTCGGATAAAAAGCGCATGTTTCAAACCGATTTTTATAAGCACCAGAGACAAAGCAGAAACATATTATTGACGAAAAATCTAAAACCAATAAACGATAAATGGACTTTTGACAATGAGAACCGTTCAAAATACCCTAAAGGGAAAACACCACCTAAAGTTGATTTTGTGCAACCCAATGAATTTTATGATGAAGCCGTTGTTTACGCACAAAAGTATTTTCCCGAAAATTATGGAAGATTGAATGCTGACTTTGTTTATCCAACAACATTTACCGAAAGTAAAAAATGGTTACAGGATTTTTTCAAAACACGGTTTTCTAAATTTGGTGTGTATGAAGATGCCATTGTTCATGATCAAAACACATTGCATCACAGCGTTTTAACTCCTATGCTAAATGTGGGGTTGATTACCCCTCAGTTTATTATTAATGAAACTTTGCAGTATGCCAGCAATCATGAAATTCCATTCAATTCTTTAGAAGGTTTTGTCAGGCAGATTATAGGTTGGAGAGAATTTATCAGAGCCGTTTACGAATTAAAAGGAAACGAAGAAAGGACTAAAAATTACTGGGGTTTTACCCGAAAAATTCCTGCTTCATTCTGGACCGGAACTACCGGAATAGAGCCTGTAGATATTACCATTAAAAAAGTGTTGGAAACAGGCTATTGCCATCACATTGAACGGTTAATGGTATTGGGAAACTTTATGCTTCTTTGCGAATTTGACCCCGATGATGTATACCGCTGGTTTATGGAACTCTTTATAGATGCTTATGATTGGGTAATGGTTCCTAATGTTTACGGCATGAGCCAGTTTGCCGATGGAGGTCTGATGGCAACCAAACCATACATCAGCGGAAGTAATTATTTGATGAAAATGAGTGATTACAAAAAAGGAGAATGGCATCATATATGGGACGGACTATTTTGGAGATTTATGCATACCCACAGAAACTTCTTTTTACAAAATCCGAGATTAGGAATGTTGATAAAGAATTTTGATAAAATGCCTGAACAGAAACAGAAAACACATCTGAATAATGCAGCACAATTTCTAGAATCATTAAATTAACCACAATGGCTCGTTAAACTTTAGCATAAAAACCTGATTTTCAATGAAATAAGTGCACGAGTAATTTGATTATGTCCCTGATAATATGCAACTTATCAGATTAGCCAAAAGCTATTAAACCACACATGGATCAACCAAAAAGTTCTGAATGGCAAACCAGGACTGAATACATTATCTCGCTAAACTGATAATCTAAATTACTGATTCTTATAGTACCCGACACAGAGATTACGTATTTCCGGGGAGACAGAATATTAAGGGGCCAGATCTATTTCATCGGGTGATGTCCGGAAAATAACCTAGAAAGCCACTTCAATCATCTGGTGGCCCACTAGTTCAGGTAACATAAAGGTCACCCGGCCATCACCCTGCCGGAATGAAATTGTCCGTCCCCCTGGTACAGCCGATACTCTCCTGACTCTGTGCGGCACTCCGAGATCAAGGTTCAGATTGAAAACCGGCAATACATCTTCGAGCACATCAAAGGCATTCCCCCTTCGTTCGGGAACATAATGCAGCAGATGTACCACGTACCGGTAAATGAACGGCGCTTCATGTGAGGATGTTTTAAATTGTTTATTTGAAATAGCAGATGTATTTTCAGTAAAAAACATGCTAAGGCCTGAATGAGCTAAGGGGGAATATTTATTCTGATAAGGTAACAAATTAACCTGACTTAAAAATTTTGAAAATAAGAGGTTTTCACCATTTAAACAAAGATTTCTTCATTATTGTATTTTATAAATATTAAAATGGTGCGACCGGCACTCAATTGGGACGATCTTTTTGACAGATGTATTAAATGTGAAAATACATACAATATGACCATAGTAACCCTGACCAAACAAGAATCGATCGACAGCTGAAGACTTCATTCGACGATATCATATAGAACAAATTACCGACCATATTCCGAAGTTCATGGTAGAGACGAAGATGACCGATGAATAATGGAGTCTGCATTAAGAGCTAATGCCAATGTACTGATTACCGGAGCCAAGAATATTTTGGATAAAGGAATTGCTTAATTTGGGCAATCCCTCGATGCTATCAGGACTTCCTGAAAACCTTTAATAACTGAGATTATTCCGACCCCCTGAAAACGTTCTTTTCCCCGAAAGGAGAAGTTTATTATTTTAACCAGAATAAGAACTAAATGAATACTAAGGAGTTTTGAATAACATGTTTGTTCTGCATCTTCCAGCTAAACGAAGATTTTTTATGGTTTATTGAACAATTTTTCAGGCAGGCTGTTTTACAGGCAAAATAACAATGCCTGTATCATTGGCTCCCGGGGCAGCAGAGAATAGTTCACAATGTTTAACTGAATAATAAACAAATGAGATTCATACCTTCAAAATTACATGGAATACTCGATTACCTGGCGGGCGTTATACTGATCCTGATACCTTGGATTAATGGATTTGGTGACGGAGGTCCCGCTCAAATGGTTCTTGTTACTGCTGGTATTCTGATAATCGTAATGTCACTTTTAACAGACTACGAGTATGGATTTTTTAAAGTGATACCAATGGAAATCCATCTTGTGACAGATGCATTACTTGGTATGTTCCTGATGATGTCTCCGTGGCTGTTTGATTTTTCATATGTGTCTTTGGGCCCCCATCTGCTGTTTGGATTTCTGTTAATCGTAGCAGCTCTGTTCACCAAGGTGAAACAGTCAATCATTATCATCATAAAATAATACACTATTAGCCTGGCAGTAACAATTGCCTTGATCACCCCATCATCAAATCCACCTTTTTTCCCACAATTGAAAGGTTTTCCCGGATGTAAGTTTCATCCCACAGGTTTGAAATCACTGCAGTAATATTTTGGTTTTGCAAGGCCCATAAATAAGCTTTCATTGGAGGTTTCATGTCACCGGGCACAACCCTGTTCACCTTGGCCACACGCCATTCTGGTATATCAAGGCCCTGGTGATGTGTAGCCACTGCCATCGCTGCCTTCATGGCTATAATTCCAACGCCATTTTCCTTTGCATGTCGAATGGATTCTTCCAGATATCCCCCGTTGATGATGTTGTAGGAAGCCATCACCATATCATATTTGCCCGTGTTGGTGGCGGCTTTAATTACCCCTGCTGCATCATTATGGGTGGATACCCCAAAGAAGCGTATTTTGCCTTGTTTTTTAAGGTAGTCAATGGTTTCGAACATCTCCTCATTCTGGACTTCCTCGGCACTGCTCGCACCATGAGGGCAAAGCAGGACATCAAAATAGTCGGTACCAACCCTTCCCAGGCTTTCTTCCACTGAATTAATTATTGCTTTACGAAATTCACTGCTTCCTTCTACCTTATGACCGTAATCCTTCATCATCACATTGCTCAGATATGCCCCGTCGAAAGCATTTAAATGATTTGGCCAGTAGGACAAAAAATACCCTGGTTGCTCTACCCTGTTCCCGGCAATGGTATCTTTTGCCTTTTTCAAATATGCCTCTTGTTTTGAGGCTGGAAGACCATCAAATATCTCCCTGTACATCCTGTTTCTTATGGCAGAAAAACCACTTATTTTGGTTGCAAGGTAGACCTTTTCTCTTTTAGAGGGACTGTCTAGCAGCTTCCCGTATGCTGTTTCACATTCCCCCCTTCCGTAAGCTGGAGCCATATCAAGGTAATTAAGCCCCATTTCCATGGCCAGATTTATATGTTTATAAGTTTCGTTTCGTACAGGATCGCCACCACATACGACTTCCGACACCATCAATCCTGTTCGTCCCAGTTGTCTGTAAGCCATGCTGTTCTGCTTGTTTCTCCACTCAACAGGGGCAGCATTTTTCAATGTTGCAGGATCAGTTTGCCGGGTCGGTGTGCCAAGCGACTTCAAACCACCAACTGACAAACCCACCGATGCCAATGCGCCAAATTTTAAAAACTCCCGTCTTTTAATTCCCGGACTGTGCGATTTCTTATCCATTTCTGAAAATTTTAATTAGAATGGTTGATGATAATCAATTGTTGCTGAACAATCCTTTTTATTTCGGATTGCATGCCTTCCTTTCCTGCCTGCTGTCACAGGCTTCTGAAGAGATACCAGTCCTGATTCAGACAACCTTAACTATTCATGATTTATATAACGTTTTGCAATTACAAATTGTTCAAGTACACTTCTCAGGAGGGAAAGTGGAGGTCGTAATTATCTATCGATGGTTTTTTTCAGTGACCTCTTAGTATAGAATTACTTCTCCCTTTCGGGGATTAATAGTTAATACAAAAAGGCAAAGTGGTTATGGAGTCATCTGCAACCGCTTTGAAAAGCAATATTCTTGTCCTTTTGTAAGAATATGTGTTGATAAATTACCTCATTAACCCCGGTGACATAACTTATTGTAAGGACAGTATTTACAGATATCCCTGTCTGCGACCTGCGAGAACCCAACCTCAGGGTCAAACAGTTCCGACATAACTGCTTCAAGGCCTGCCTCAAACTCTTCTTTATAATCGGAGAAGTTCCATACCGGGTTATTAATCCCCGGCCCGGGCCTGTGCGAGACAACTAAAGATTCATCACCAAAGAACTTTCTTACCTGGTATAGCACCGGACTTACCCGCTGTCTGGTTTCAGAATTCTCCTGGTACAGCCAGGCATAGAAGAAGGTCTGGAATACAGCCTTACGCCTTTTGGAGCTGCCCCTTTCAAATAACGATTCAACCGATTTAAAATCAGCATCATCGCCACCGGTCTTGTAATCGACAACCCTTACCATACCAAGTACCCTGTCAACCCTGTCGATAAACCCGCCGGTCCTGACATTAAACCTCTCTCCCTCCGGCCCCACAGAAATGCTGCCGAAATATTTTTCTTCCAGAGCCTCGATACTGAAAGGCACCAGTTCCCTGTCGACCAGAAGCAACTGCCTCAGGTACGTCACCAGTACCCCTGAAATTATCAGATTAATACCAGTTAGCTGATTGCCCAGACGATCACCGCCTGTGTCTCTTTCCTGATCTCCCCCCCCTGCAACACTCTCACTTCCTCCATTGCCACCAACACCGGCATCTCCCCCAATTCTGTTTTCAGCATCATTCCCTGCAACAGTCCCTGCTACATCATCTCCCCCAATTCTGTTTTCAGCATCATTCCCTGCAACAGTCCCTGCTACATCATCTCCCTGAACACCTGCAACAGTCCCTGCTACATCATCTCCCTGAACACCTGCAACAGTCCCTGCGACTTCATCTCCATGAGATCCGGCAACGGTTTCCCCGCCAACACTAATCCCCTCCTTCAGCACCTCGCTGAAAGCCGCCCTTACATGCTTCTCAAGCCCCTCTTTGTCTGCCAGCAAAGCATCAATGTCAGCCGCCTGTATATCCTTCCCCTTAAAGGGAGTGTACATCATCTGGGCAGCAGTGTGCAAAAGATTTCCGAAGGTTGCCATGTCTATTTCCTCGGTAACGGAATCCGGCTCGGGCAACCTGGCTATATAGCGGAAATAAAACCGCAATGAACAATCCAGATAAGAGTTGATTCCCGCGGCCGAAAGATATTTGCCATCAGGCCTGGTATCTGAATACTCCATCAGACGGCTCATGATATCGGCAGTTTTCTCAATGTAAACCGGTTTTTCATCAGGCTGCATAAGGTTAAATACCAGGCTTCTCTCCCTGACATTGAACCTGTCGCTGAATTTCAGCTGGTAAATGAACCTGCTCATCTCTCCGGTAAACAGACCGTCAGTTTTAGTATTGTAAACCAGCGTCATCCGCCGGGTCCTCTGCAGCAACCGGTAAAAGTAATATGAATAAACTGCATCCTGCTGCTCCATTCCCGGAAGCCCGTAAGCCTTTCTGAGGGTATAGGGGATAAATGACGAACCGGACTGACTGGCAGGAAAAACCCCTTCATTTACCGACATCCAGATCACATTCTCAAAATCAAGCGTCCGCGTCTCAAGCACTCCCATCACCTGCACCCCGCCAAGAGGCTCACCATAAAAAGGGACTCTGATTCCAGTTAACACCTTTTTCAAAAGTTTCACCAGTGTATCAAAACGGATTGTTGTTTGCGATTCATCAAGAATATCCCTGAGCCGCCCGATACCGGTATATATGCGGTAAATAAATTCCCTTTCGGGGAAAGAAACGCCGACCTCATCTTTTTCATCGATCACTGCCTGTTGATGCTTCACAATATACATCAGCAAATCAATAAGATAATCGGTAAAGTGAATATCAGCAGGTGCCCGGCGAAAAACAAGTCGGCCGAACTCAGAAGAGTCAAAGAGTGAACCGTTAACATACACCAGATTTTTATCACTGATCTCTTTAATTATACCGGTGGTTAATGCTATATCCTTTTCCGCATAATCCGGATGCTGAAGCAGAGCCAGCACATCCTTGTAATAAAATGTAAGTCCGCCAACATCATTTTTCCCATTATCCCCGTTAAGGGAAACCGCGCCAACCTTACGTGAGTTTTTATGCAGCGATAAAAGATGCATCACGAACCCATATACCGGAGTATCCTTCAATGGGTAGCCCATTGTAACATTTATCTCATTAATCTCCCCGGGCAACGACGACAGCACCGGAAGCAGCAGGCCCTCATCAGGCAGTATTATAGCGGTCTTAAGCGGATCATCACTGCTGAACATATCTTTCATCGCTGAAAGGATCTTCGGCTGACCGCTGTTTGAGGGCACGGCAACAATATCAATATCCCTGATTGTATTTTCAATATTTCTGGTCGCCTGCACGAACCCGGTATGCGGATAGCGCCTGAGGTTTTCACGCATAAAAATTCCTGCCTGGTGAGAAGTATCCAGGGTATAAAGCTCATCATAATCCCATAAAAACTCCACCCTCCCCTCCTTCTGCAGAAAATCAAAAAACACCTTCTCACATTCATTCAGGGCATTGAATCCGGCGATAAAAAACTTGTCATATTCAGGTAGTTTAATTTTGCCATCAATAACTTTACCAGCGGCATGTCTGAAAACCATACCTTCATATGCAAGCTCCTTTTGAAAAAGATGCTGCTTGTAGCTTATATATATCCCTGCCAGGGACTCCCATATCTGCAAGAACTCCTTCTGGTGCACAGAATGACCGCCGGGCCGGAAGGTGCTCCAGAAACTCTTAATAATTTCAATCTGTTCACGGGTAAGAAAATCAAACTGGTTCTCCAGGTTCTTTAGTTCCGACACATTCCTGAACAGTGCCGAAGCATCTACCATATACTTGTCGAGCTCGTCAAAATCACCCAGCAGGATCTCACCCCAGCTATAAAACTCATCAAAGCTCTCGTTGCTTTTTGTAACTGACTGGAAAACCTTGTAAAGCTCGAAATTCAGTGTAATCGGATCGCTGCTTTTCAGGGTGCTGACTTCCTCGAGCAGATCGGCAATTGTAAACATCCCCGGGAGCCACAGTGGATTGTCAATAAGCGACGAAAGATACCTGGTAAAAAAAAGCCCGGCACGCCTGTTGGGAAAAACCAGAGCACAATCTGACAGCTTTTCACCATATTTACCGTAAAGATATTTCGCTGTATTCTGTAAAAAGGTTTCCATTAGTTTTAGATTTAACTTAAAAACTCACCGTCTTTGACGGTGGCATTGTTCTCTCGGCTTTGCCTTCTATTTTTCCCATTAGGACAATCTGCGCTGGCAGTGGGTTGCCTGTGCGAAAAAGAAGGCTACACATTCTGGCAAAGCAATACACCTTTTAAGTTAATGCCATTTGGTTGAATTTCAGTAATCCGGGGGTTTATGATCCGCTTAGCTAACAAAATTATTTTGTGTCGTAAAAAATTTACCAAAACCGGACTTTCCACCACCCCGTGAGGTAGCTTTAACCCCGATTTTTTGCATCTTGCCTCATATTTTCAAATCATAAATGCCTTTCGGGCCAAACATAACCAGGACATTGCCGCGACCAGACGCGGGTTTCAAATATTTAATAAAAATAGGAATAATTTACGTGTTGTTTCCTGGTGAGATGTAAAACTATTATTTCAGGAACATATACCGGGCAAAGTCTCAGTTTGTAATCAACTTTTATTACACAGATATCATGTATTTATCTATTAACCTGACCAGTTCCTTACTTTCAATTGGCTTTGAAATGTAATCGTTGCATCCGGACTCAAATGTCTTTTCTTTATTACACAGGTATCATGTATTTATCTATTAACCTGACCAGTTCCTTACTTTCAATTGGCTTTGAAATGTAATCGTTGCATCCGGACTCAAGTGCCTTTTCTTTATCACCTGTTAATCCATAAGCAGTTTGTGCTATTATAACAATTTCTTTATTAAACTCCCTGATTTGTTTTGTTGCCTGGTACCCGCTCATTTCAGGCAGTTGAATATCCATCAGCACCAAATCGATGCCGGGATTGTTCTGGCATGCCTGAACAGCTTCAGTTCCAGTAGTTGCATAAATTATTTCCTCACAATAAGGATTAATTATTTCTTTGATTAGCATTTTAGACACCATATCATCTTCGGCAACCAATATCTTTAAGCCCTTTCCGTTATGCACCTCGGTGGACTTAATATCACCTGAGACAACATTTTCAATACTCTCCTTCATTCCGGGTTCACAATGGTACGGAATGGTAAAATAAAATGTTGATCCCTTCCCCTCAATGCTGTCAACCCATATTTCTCCACCCAGCATTTCCACGTATGCTTTTGAAATCGATAATCCCAATCCGGCGCCTTCCTGGTTAATTGTATATCTGTTTCCTGCCTGAACAAAGCGATCAAAAATACTTTTCAGTTTATCTTCAGGAATTCCAATACCAGTATCCCTTACAAAAAATTCGAGGTTGGAATCCTTTCTTTCATAGCCAATCTCAATCGAACCTTCAATGGTATATTTTACAGCATTTTTAATAAGATTAGTCAGTACTGCATATATTTTTTCCCGGTCGGTAGTAACTATGGATTCCCCGGCCGGCAAAGAATTACTGAAGGATATCTGTATTCCCTTTCGTTCAACCTCCGGCTTGAAAAAGGTATAAATATATTCGATTTGTTCGTTGATATTTGTCTCCGACATGTAAACTTTCATCAGTTTCGCTTCTATTTTGGAAATATCGACAATATCATTTATTATATTGAGCATCCGTTTGCCGCTTTTTTCTATGATCTCAATATAGTTTTTTTGTCTTTCTCCTTTAAGGTCGGGAGCTTTCAGCAACTCTGCAAAGCCCAGAATACCATTCATTGGTGTCCTGATTTCATGGCTCATGTTGGCAAGGAATGAAGATTTTAAGCGATCGCTCTCTTCGGCTTTTTCTTTTGCTATGATCAATTCCTGTTCTGCCAGTTTTCTGGCGGTAATATCCTGGATAATTGCATGAATAATCCTTCGCCCGTTAAAGTTGATGCAACATACTGATGCTTCAACATCGCGTAGCGAACCATCTGAAACAAAGTGCCGAAACTGAAATTGGGTGCCACGCTCCCGGGGAACTGAAGCCATTAGCTTTTTGACCTCCGCGTACGGCAGACTATTGATATCTGTAATAAACTTAGCCCTTAACTCCTCACGTGAATAACCGTAGAAACTTGCAGCTGCCGTATTTGCATCAATAATTGCACCGTCGGATGGATCAATAAGCAGCATAACGGCTGAATTATTTTCAAACTGATTACGGTATGATTGTTCACTCTCCTGTAAAGCCTGCTGAGAACTTTCCAGCTCCCTGGTCTTCCTTATCACCTGCCTCTTCAGAGTATATGACCAAAAGAAAAGAACCAGTAATACAAAAGCAACAGGAATTATTGCAAAAGCAAAATATTTCACAAGAATAACAGCCGAAAAATTTTCTCCCCTTTGATAGATAAACCATTTCCTGTTAATTTTTTCGTATTGGGGACTGGATTTAAATATATCAATTGCCTCGTTAAGTTCTGCCAGCAATGCTGTATTATCCTTTTGTACAGCCAAACGGTATAAGCTTGGTAAAACAGGCGGTCCGGCAACTTTAACATTTTTGCACCTGTTCTCAGCAATTGTGAGCTTGCCCAGGTTATACGGAGCCACCACAAAATCGTGTTTTCCGGAATTCAGCAATTTGATTGCAATGGGCAGCGACTTTACATGAACTGAATTTCCCTTCAGATTCATAGGTTTTATAAAGTTTTCAATGGATGCATCGCCAGTCAGAACTATAGCTTCTTTCCCTTCCAGATCGGAAATATCCCTGATAGCAGATTGCCGGTTTACAAATATGGCATAATGTTCGGTATGATAGGGTATAGTAAAGTCAAACCTGTCTCCCCGTCCTTCCGTATGCAATACACTCAGCAGCACATCTGCTTCTCCGTTTTCAACAGCTTCCTGAGCTTCTTCCCATTTTAAAAGCCTGATTTCTACTTTTGCATTTAATATAGACGCTATTTGGTTGATGAAATCCACATCATGACCTGCCGGCTTGCCGGTATTTGTATCAACAAAGGTAAAAGGCGGGTAATCATAATCTCCAACAACCACGATCTTACGTACATCAGTCTGATTTAACAGATTGGAAAAAGCATTCCCATTTACCAGAAAAAAAAGAAATCCAATACAAAATGATTTTACCAGAGCCGTCAGTAATGTTTTAATGTTTTCTGCCATTTTAGCGTGAGTAACCGAAAAAATCTTCAATTTAAGATGAGCCGGTTAGTTTTACTTAAAATAGTTGTTAATTGTTACGAAAAAATAGCTGTAACCAGGTATATTTTTTAATTTGGTCATTGATAAAATTGTTAATTAATCGGTTAATAATAAGTGATAGTAAATACAAACTACTTTAGGTTTTAAAGCTGGCTCAGTTTGGCGTCAATAAGAGGAGTATTAAGCAACAATTAACCCCAGAATCATGAACTCAAAACTATCTTTCAGAATGTTTTTGGTATTTTTTCTTATCAACTGCACTTTACTGGCTCAGGACGATCTTAGCGTGTTGCAGCTTAGAAACACGAACTGGCTTCATTTTTCAGATGCACAAAATTCACTGTATAAACATTTAACCCGGGAGGCATACCATATACTTGAAGAACGGGAGAATGAGGTTTTAAAAATAAACTCACTGGATGGCTGGAAGGAAAGACAAAAGCAGTTAAAGAAAACCCTGCATGAAATAGTTGGTCCATTTCCAGAAAAAACACCACTTAATGCAAGTATTACCAGAACTATTGAGAATGACAGGTTCAGGGTTGAGCATATTGTTTATGAGTCTCAACCCGGCTTCTATGTTACTTCCTCAATGTATATTCCCAGCATGACAGCTCCTGAAAAGAAGCCGGTGGTTATTTACTGCAGTGGCCATACAGCCGAGGGTTACAGAAGTAATGTATATCAAAGAAAGATTATTAATCTGGTGCATAAAGGTTTTATAGTCTTTGCTTTTGACCCCGTAGGACAGGGTGAGAGAATGGAATATTTTGATCCTGCAACTGGCAGATCAATTGTAGGCGGACCCACAAGTGAACATTCATATGCCGGTGCCCAGGCATTTATTTCCGGCAGCTCCCAGGCGAGATACATGATATGGGACGGCATCAGGGCGGTTGACTACCTTCTTACCAGAGATGAAGTTGATCCTGAAAGAATAGGGATCACCGGACGTTCGGGAGGTGGCACACAGTCCTCTTATTTAGCGGCTATTGATGAAAGGATTTATGCTTCGGCACCTGAAGCATATATTACAAGTTTCACCAGGATATTCCAGTCCATTGGTCCCCAGGATGCAGAACAGAATCTTTTCAATGGCATCAAAAAAGGGATAGATCATGCCGATCTACTTGCCGTTCGTGCCCCAAAACCCACATTGATGATAACCACAACCAATGATTTTTTCAGTATACAGGGAGCAAGGGAAGCCGAGCGTGAGGTCTCCCGGATATTCAGTGCATACGGAAAGCCGGATAATTTTGTAAGGGCCGAAGATATCGAGGCCCATGCCTCCACCAGGAAAAACAGGGAAGCCATGTATGCATTCTTCCAGAAACATCTTAATAATCCGGGCAATCCGGCAGATATGGATGTTGAACTCCTTAGCCAGGAGGAACTGATGGTGACTCAAACAGGCCAGATATCAACATCGCTTGATGCCGAAACAGTATTCAGCATTAACCGCCGTGAATCAGAAAAGCTTCTTTCACGCCTGGATGATTCACGTAAAGATCTTGAAAAGCATCTTCCTGCAGTTGTCACTTCAGCAAAAAAACTCTCCGGATATACTGAACCTTCCGGCAAAGAAAGCGAACCGGTTTTCACCGGCCGGATATCCAGGGATGATTATCTGATTGAAAAATATTTCATTGAGGGTGAGGGTGATTATGTCATTCCTTACCTGTTGATGATACCAGAGCAGCCGAATTCAAAAGTTATTATCTACCTGCATCCCTCAGGTAAGGCTGCTGAAGCCGGACAAGGAGATAAAATCGAATGGTTTGTCAGGAGAGGATTTACCGTTATTGCTCCCGATCTTTTGGGTATCGGTGAAACAGGTCCGGGGGTGTTCAGGGGAGATTCATATCTAGAGGGTATATCATACAATTTATGGTTTGCTTCAGTACTAACCGGAAGGAGTATTGCAGGGATCCGTGCAAATGATATTGTAAGGTTGACCCGGCTTGCCCTTAGCAAGGATGGTATTAATGAAGTCTACGCTTTTGCCCGGGAAGAACTGGCCCCCGAGCTCCTTCATGCTGCGGCATTTGAACCGTCAATAAAAAGAATTGCACTCATTGAACCTTATTCATCTTATGGTTCCATCGTAATGAACAGAATGTATAATCCCAGGTTTATCCACGGATCAGTACCCGGTGCCCTTACAAATTATGACCTGCCTGATCTTGCCGGAGCTCTTGCCCCCAGGAGACTGTTGCTTGCAAATGTCGGTGATGCTTTAGTTGAAAACACCAATCAGGCAGAAGTAGATAAGGATCTGTCTATTGTAAAAAACGCATATGATTTCAGGAACTCCTCAAATTCTCTTTTAATCAGATCGGGTATTCATATTGATGAATATCTAAACGATTGGCTTAAGTAAGCGAATCATTACTAACGTAACATTGGGTCGGGGCCTTCTCCGGAAGGCTCGACATACTCTCTTGACAAAACAAATTTGTCAAATTCAAATCCGTCTTCGCGCATAGAAAAAGATATTACATGCCTGCCCGGTTCATCGATATTCAGGAATATCAGCCTTTCAACACCGCAGTGGACTTCCTGCGTACGCTGTTTGCTGCCCCATGTCCACTGATGCTTGCCATCGCACCATTGCATCCTTTTCCCGCTTTCCGGCCAATTACCATTCAGTCCGACATGTATTCCGTTATCTTCTGAATTCTGAGAATAGGCCCTGACCCATACATAATATTTTCCGGGATTGTTAATATGAACATGGTAACTGATTACTCCAATCTGACCAGCTGTTTCAGTAAAGTTTTCGCCTGCCATCAAGGGATCGGCATGTGATCTTCTTGTATCAGGCAGAATCTTTATATATGCAAGTCCACTTGCAGTCGAAGCATGACTTTCCTGATCATCAAAATAGCGGTAAGGTTTAACTTCAGTAGAGACTACATACCATTTCCGTATATCCGTATTTGTCTGGCTGAAAAAGTGTTCAGCTTCTACTGCTACAACTCCATCAATTTCTTCAAATATCTGACTATTTATGTTGTCAGGAAGTATAAAGATCATTAAAATAAGACAAACCAATATATTTTTCATTTTTAGCACTGAATATGTTATGATCTTCACAATAAGCTAAACTAATTTTCAAAACTTGTTAATCCATCCTCATTCTGTCCGGTTTGTCTTTGGCCGCATCAAGAATCTCCTGCAGGATTTTTACTTCATTTGGGTTACTCAGATAAAGATTTTCTGATTCCAGGCTATCCTTTACTATCCGGTAAAGCTGCCCTTGCGGACCACCGGGTTGAGGCTGTATTATAGCGGGATCTGTAAAACCTCCCGACCCCAGTCCTTCAATAAATTTCCATTCTCCATTACGGATACTGTAAATTCTCCGGGATGAATAGTGAGTCATTTCCGGGCGCACGGGTTTTTCTGTATCTCCGTCAATAACATGCAGCAGACTGAAGCTGTCCTCACCCATATTATCTTCCATTTCCAGATCCGCTAATTCTGCAAACGTGGCAAAAAAATCGGTCAGGCTTACAAGATGGTTATACTTAAAAGGTTTATCTATTCTTGCAGGCCATGAAACAACCAGAGGAATTCGATGTCCTCCATCCCAAACATCGCCTTTTTGCCCAAGGCGGCCCCAGTTGGAGTCATGGTTATGCAAGTCAATCTCTTCCTGAGGCCAGTATCCGCCGTTATCGCTTGAAAATATCAGTATGGTATTTTCTGCTATATTAAGCCTTGCAAGAGTATTTTGTATCTGGTCTACCACATCATCAATATCCATTATAAAATCACCATACAGACCTATCTGTGATTTCCCCATGAATCTCTCTGTAGGAACCCATGGTGTATGGGGGCCGGTCAATGGCAGGTAAAGAAAAAAAGGATTATTGGGGTTTTCAGTGGACTGGGTTTCGATAAACTGAATTCCTTCCCTGAGAATTTCGCTGTGACAATCTTCTATCCTGAATGACCGGGACATTTCTCCCTGGCGCCACCAGACGCCTTTCTCCCAGTATACCGCATTTTCATCGGTATGCTTCTTATCCCAGGAATACTCAGTATAATCTTTCCTGGCCGGATAATGATCGGTCGTAAGAATAATATCAGGATCAACTACATGGTGGTTTTTTAGGAACATATATGGAGGTATATCCAGCGAAGCAGGATGAATGAATGAATAATCAAAACCATAATCATTAGGCCCGGACAATACCTCCCGGGTATAATCAACATTGGATAAGCCGGTATTTATGTCCATTTCTGCCGAAGAACCATCTTTTGTCTGCCAGTCCAGTCCGAGATGCCATTTACCAATACAGGCTGATGTATAACCGGCTTTTTTCAGCAAAGAAGCCATGGTTTCCCTTTCCGGCTCGATAACAGACTTATGAAACCCCATTATACCCCCGGCGGCCCCTGTCGATGACCTCTGAGCATATCTCCCGGTTAATATACCATACCTGGAAGGCGTGCATACCGAAGCACTCGCATGGGCATTTGTAAAAGCAATCCCTTCACTTACCATTCTGTCAATAGCCGGAGTGTGAGTCCGCGACCGTGGATTCAAAGATGCCACATCACCATAGCCCATGTCATCGGCAAGGATAAAAATTATATTGGGTTTTTGGTAAGCAGACTCATCCTTGTCTGTATTACAAGATGTATGCAAGCCTGGAATCATGCAAGTCATAAAAGCCAGTGCCAGTGATTGCTGGTTTTTAGTTGTTATGGCGTAAGTCATTATCTAAAATATTATTTACGTTAAGATTTTACTTGGATTTTATGAACCGGACTAGTCAGGCTGCACAAGTTGATATTCATTATCATATAATTCCAGTTGGCGCTTTTTCCAGACAGCTCCTTCAAGAAATAAGGGGTGAGGAAGGCCTACATCCCATTCACCAAGCTCCTTAAGCATTCTTCTGGTGCGCTCAGGATATTCAGCAGCCAGATCGTTCTGTTCAGAGATATCATCGACCAGATTATACAGCATGGGCAGACGGTCCGGCAAACGAATGAGTTTCCAGTCACCATCACGAACAGCGGCGCTGATGGTGAATCTCCAGTTGAATGAATTATGAGGCTTACCTTCTCTCTGACCAGTCAGCCAGGGAATTAAATTAACTCCATCCATATTGTCATCTTCACTAACCTGCCCTCCTGCTGCAGCAATAAAAGTCGGAGCAAAATCCAGTGAGATTACCGGATTTTCATAGATTACTCCTGCAGGTAGTTTTCCGGGCCATTTCATAATAAAAGGTACACGGATGCCTCCTTCAAGCAAAATTCCTTTCTGGCCATTGAGTGGTGCGTTGATTGATGCATTCTGGTCAACCGGCCCTCCATTATCGCTAATGAAGACAACAAGGGTTTTTCCTTCAAGACCTTCCTCTTTCAGGGTCTTGATAATTCTTCCCACATTCACATCAAGCCGGTATACCATGGCTGCATATGTGCGCCTCCTTACATCTTCAATATGTTTAAATAATTCCAGATCAGCTTCTGTTGCCTGCATTGGGGCATGTGGTGCATTAAAAGAGGCAAAAAGGAAAAATGGACTGTTCTTGTGGCGTTTGATGAAATCAACACACTCATCGCCCTTATCATCGGTAAGGTAAGTTATAGGCTGAGGAATTTTATAATTGGATTCAATCGGCGACAGGTACCCTGTTCCGTCAGGATCAGAAGTAAAATAATCGTGGCCTCCTCCCTGATACCCCCAGAATTCATCAAATCCCCTGTTTAATGGATGAAAATGAGGTTCATATCCCAGGTGCCATTTACCAATCAAGCCTGAGATATATCCCAGAGGTTTCAATCGGTCAGCAATTGTTTTCTCAGAAACAGGCAAACCCATAAAATGGGGATCAAATCCCGGCTGATTTTCACTAATGTTATTGTCGTAGCCAAAATGCACCTGGTTTCTGCCCGTAATCAACCCGGCACGGGATGGACTGCAAACCGGTGATGTCACATACCCATGAGTGAAATTTATTCCTTCATTTGCCAATTGGTCGATATTCGGAGTTGGTATTTGTTTGCTGCCATTCATGCTTAAATCGGCAAATCCAAGATCATCGGCAACTATCAAAATAAAATTGGGTGTTTCAGAGCCGGAGTTCGCCAGTAATGAATTGCCAAATACCCCGGCGATTGTTATTAGCACAGGATTGATTACAATAGCAATATAGTTTTTCATATTCATAACCAAATATTTAGTCTCATATTAATACTCTGCATCTAATTTCACCAGTCAAAACCACAATCTTCAGTTTGAAAACCCAAACAGGATAAAATTGAAATAAAAATATCACACTAAATAAATAATTCTTTTAGCATTTTCGGACATTTTGATTTGAATTAATTCCACATTGAGAAATTTTGGGTTCAACAATATATTGTTTTTATTTCTAATCGTTAATGAAATTTTCCAAAATAAAATTTGTATCAGAAAATAACCTGACAACTAAATTGCCAGAATCTGCAGGATAACTGTCATCGGGGTTCCTGATATATTCTTCCGGAGAAATTTCTTTGAATTGAAATGAATTTCCTGTAAAGATATATCCGGTAAACAATTGTCCCATGCCTTTAGGACAAATCCATGTCACGAATTAACCGTGTGTATTCAGTATATCTATTACTTGATAACTATTAATTGCCATTAAATTAAAACTTGTTATATTTATTCTCAAAATCTTACAGATAATGGTAAAAGGTATTAAGGAAATTAACATCTGATATCATAAAAATTAGAGACAGCTTACTTTTTATATTTGCCAGACAAACAGGATATTCCTGATAGGATATAACAAGCAAATATGATCCTGAAGTAATAATGATCGCTGTAAACTTAAAAACTGCAAATTATGTCAGAAAAGAAAACCAGCAGACGTGACTTCATGAAAACCAGTGCTGCCATTGGTATGGCAAGTATAGTGGCACCTTACATTATCCCTTCAAAGGTGATGGGAGCTCCGGGAAGAACCGGTGCGAATGATAAAATTACTCTTGGAGGTATTGGCGTTGGAAACCGGGGTGGCGCTTTGCTGAGCGCCTTTAACAGATTTGAGGATGTTACGATTGCAGCTGTTGCCGATGCGGATATGAACCGTTGCCGGGAGATAGGTGAAGTCTATGGGGCAGACGCATATCAGGATTACCGGCAGCTGCTCGACCGTGATGATATAGATGGTGTAGTTATTGCTTCGCCGGATCACTGGCATGCCCTGCATTCCATACATGCTGCCCAGGCCGGAAAAGATATTTACTGTGAAAAATCACTTACTTTGACGGTCCGCGAAGGCCGGCAAATGGTGAAGGCTGCACGTAAATATAACCGGGTATTCCAGACTGGCAGCCAGCAACGTTCATCTTCCGGTTTTTATCGTGCCTGTATGCTTATAAGGAACGGGTACATAGGCAAGATAAAAAAGATAGTGGGGGTTAATTATCCCGGGCCCTGGGAAAATGCCCTTCCCGGAGGAGCTGTTCCCGATGGACTGGACTGGGATATGTGGTGCGGTCCGGCTCCCCTACATCCTTATCATCCCGAAGTAAAAAATAACCGGGGTAATCCCGGATGGCTGTCAATACGTGATTTTTGTGGTGGTGAGATCACCGGCTGGGGAACACATGGCATTGATCAGATTCAATGGGCACTGGGCATGGATGAAGGTGGTCCTGTTGAAATCTGGACAGTGGGGAATCCTTATAAACCATGGGTTGCCCAACGTCCTGACAGAACTGGCCGTTTTTATGGTTCCCTTGATCCTGTTATTCACATGAAATATCCCGGAGATATCCATGTGGAGTTTTCTGAAATGGCAAATCCAAACGGAGGAGCCTTGTTCATTGGCGAAAAGGGAGAAATTCGCGTTGACCGGGGAACCCTTGAGCTGCCCGATGAAGGATGGTATGATATTCCCCTGGATAATATGGAGACGCAGCTTTACACCAGCGCTAACCATCAAAGGAACTGGATAGACTGTATGAGGGACAGAAGCCGGCCGGTTACAGATGTCGAGATTGGACATCGGTCGGCCACTGTCTGCCATCTTGGAAACATTGCCCGCTGGATTAGCGAGCGGACACAGCAAACCGGCGCCCGGCTTATATGGGATCCTGAACAGGAACGGTTCACCAATAATGATTGGGGTAATTTTTACCTGGACAGGCCGAGCCGCAAAAAATATTCAATGCCTGACGAGATTTAAAGTTAAACTGCCGGGATTATTCAGATTAATGGATTATCAGTGAAAAACTAATAACAGGATTTTCTTTACATTAAGGATGGTTTCCCCACAATCAACGCTGTATGCCAGCAATTGTAGATTCCAGTCTGATCTGTCAGCCCTTGTTTAGTTTCATTAAAAACCCACGTTCTTGGAACATGGTCATCTCCTGGCAGAGCTCTGCCCGAAAGGCCTTTGCGCTAAAAAAAATCGCGGTGCGCAGCAAAAATAGGGCTTTAAGCCACCTCCTCCGGTGGTGGATAGTCCGATTTTAGCGAATTTTTTACTGATTGGTGTATATGACAAAAATGGAGGGCGTGATCTTCCATCTGCAAATATTCACGCAATAATTATAGGGTTTTGAGCTAATATTTTCCATACTCCTGAATGGTTTCCCACATTGCCATAATATTTTCGGGCGGAACTTCGGCCTGAATGTTATGAACAGTGTTAAAAACGAAGCCACCACCGGAAGCAAGTGCTTCGATATTCCTTCGGACATCATCCTTGACTTCCTGCACTGTTCCCGAAGGCAGCACTTTTTGAGTATCCACACCTCCTCCCCAGAATACAATATCACGCCCAAAATCTTTTTTAAGCTGAACAGGTGCCATACCGGTTGCATTAATGTGAACCGGGTTTAAAATATCAACGCCCATTTCAATAAAATCGGGTATAACTGGCCGGACATTTCCGCAGGAGTGAAACATTATTTTCAAATGAGGCGCCTTATTTTTTATAAAAGAAAGCACACGCTCAAAGTGTGGTTTGTAATATTCCCGAAATTGGTCAGGGCTTATAAGTTGTGACTGCTGAGTCCCGTAATCATCGCCTTCACCCACAATATCAACCACATCTCCAAGTTCATTCAGGCACGCATCCCAGAATCCGATCTTTAAATCGGCCAGTTTTCCAATTAGTTTATCTGAATTCATGGGAAAAAGAAAAGGGTCAAGCATGGCATTTTCCATACCCCGAACCCGCTGGTGCATTTCAAATAAACCAGCGCACAACCCTTTAGTCAATACAATTTTTTCCTGATTTTTGAATTGAATTGCTTTTTCCCGTAATCCGGCAAACCGTTTTCTATTGGCTGCATCAGGCCAGTCATAGTTTTCAACTTTACCTTCCTCCTCAAAATCGGCAGATTCCATCGGATGTTTTACCAATGAAAACCAGTGACCGTCTTTTGGAAAATGATGAGTAAATCCCCACTCATCAAAATATTCCCAGAACTCCCCCTTGTCTTTTAATTTGGAATACACATCCCAGTTGTGGCTGGTAAGCGGAAAAACCCCGCGCGTATCCACTTTAAACCTGTTTAATATTTCTTCGGAAGGAATTACAATTTGCTGAATGACATCCGACCATTCCGGCTCTTCAGGTTCAATTCCCAAAAATTTTCGCAGGTTCTGATAAGCCGAATTGGTAATCCCTGTCCAGGTTGTTCCGGCCAGATCAAAAGGAATACGGTCTGGCTCTTCGTGGTTCAGTGCTTTGAAAATACATTGACGTGAATTCATCCGAATAAAGTGTTGTTATTATATTTACTATAAGTAAGTTGCTTATTTATGTCAAGTGGTTGACACGGATGGATCACCCATGGATTATTCTGTTTCTTTTTGTGTGCCTTGTTCGTGGGAGATTCATCTGTATAAAGCATGTTAATCAGGTTAATAATCAAATAATTATGTTTATCAGGTAATTCAAATTCAGTATTTCAATTCCGATGGATCACCCATGCTTTATTCATCTCTTTTTGTGTGCCCTGGTTCGCAGGAGATTCATCCGGATATTTTTTAAGTACTATTCTGAATATAAGTAAGTTACAATTGCTAATCACGTAGTCGTCACTGATGGATCTCCCATGCTTTATTGACCTGCGGTCTATTCTGAATAAATAATCAAGTTCATTTAGCAATATTAGTCAGATGCAGAATTAATTTGTTTTTGTGTGCCTTGTTCGTGGGAGATTTATAAAATCAATTGTTTTTGATTGAAACAGGTTCCATTTTGGGCGAAATCAAATGAATGACCAGCAGGCCTGTTAAATAGCCAAATGCCGCTATCACAAACGGAAAAACATACCCGTCAACTCCGGATTCATTTAACACCCACCCAATTAACAATGCGGTTCCCATGCCTGCGAATGAACTTACTGTTGTAGAGAATCCAATGACCGAGCCCACAATCTTTTTGGGAAACAGATCGGACGCTATAGTAAAAATATTAGCCGACCAGGAATTGTGCGCCGCTGCGGCCAAGGCAATCAGCCCTACACAAACCGGCAGCGAATCGATAAACGGAACAAGCATAACGGGAAGCACCAGTAAAGCGGTTCCCAACATGGTTATTTTCCGTGAAAAGTTGGTTGATTTTCCTTTCTTTAAAAGTGCTGAAGAAATGGCACCGCCAGCCATACCTCCACCCCAGGCCACTACATAAATGATCACCAGAGGAAGCGCCAGGCCTTTTAATTCTATTCCAAAACGGGCATTTAAAAATTTCGCTCCCCAAAAAAGGTAAAAATACCACACCGGGTCGGCAAAAAGTTTACCCAATGCAACAACCCATGTCTGACGATATTTAACAAGGTTTCTCCAGGGAACTTTTACACTTTCCAAATCACCACTGTCTCTGACAATATATTCTCTTTCGGCTGAATTAACAAAGCGGCTTTTCTGCGGCGATTCAAAAACAATCAGCCATAAAACCAGCCAGACTGCGCTCAGAATTAATGACAAAACAAAAACAAACTGCCAGGATGTAAAAAAGAAAAGCACCACAGGAATAAGCAAAGGCGCAATTACCTGACCAATGTTGGAGCCTCCGTTAAAAACACCGGTGGCATAGGCCCGCTCCTTCTGCGGAAACCATTCGGCAATAGTTTTTATGCTTGCAGGGAAGTTGGCTGACTGGCCAATTCCAAGTCCCAGTCGTGCAATGGCAAACCCAATCCAGCTTCGGGCGGCAACATGAGACAAACTCGCCAGCGCCCAAACTACTACGGCCAGCGAAAATCCCCAACGGGTTCCCAGCCGGTCGATAATATAACCGATAAAAAGTGGCCCGATCGCATAGGTAAGCTGAAAGGCAAATACCACGTAACCATATTCCTGCTCGCTCCAGCCAATTTCATCTGTTATAAAAGGTGCAAGGATTCCCAGGATTACCCGATCGAAATAGACAATTGTAGTGGAATAAAAGAGCAGCGCGACAATCACCCACCGAAACTTTGTTCTTTTGGGGCCTGATTGGTTATCTGGTAACATTATGATCTGATATTATAGTAATTTTCGAATAATGATTCCGGCATCTATCCATGCTAGCACAAATTTAGACGGTGGTTTTGTTCTTTATTCTTTGTTTATTAATTATATATTCCGATGGTTATCAGTGTATCGCAGATTGAGATCAAAATGGATCTAGAAAGAGTTGATCCTTATATCTATTTCATTTATCCCGGGAGAAAGGCGCAGTGAACCAAAAGCCAGATTCTCCTTTTTTCCGTTCAGAATTACCACATCGTCTGAGGAAAATTCAAGAAAAAACTCGCCTCCCATGTTCGCAGGAAGTTCGATCATGTATTTCTGATTCCGGTTGCTAATAAACTCGTATGAAGCTTTAATCTCTCCCCTGATAGTTGGTACGGTAATAGATGTGTTCCTCAAATGACTCAACTGGGGCTGTATACTGACAACTTCAAAACCCGGCACCATAGGTGTAATACCCCAGGTGTGCCGGGGGATTATATTTGCGGGTGCACCACCCCAGGCATGATTCCAGTCAAGGTTCGGTTTGTACTTTATATCCCAGGCCTCAAGCGTTATTGTTGATCCAATTGCGATCATATTCCACCAGCTGCGATCATGTGTGGCAGTCATAAGCTCCATCGCATAATCAGCTGCCCCTGCCTTATACAGACCTTCCAGCAGGAATTGAGCCCCATAAACACTACAGGCCATCCCCCTGCTCTTGATGTGTTCAACCACGCTTTCCTGATATTCTTCTGGTACTATCCCAAAGGCCAGCGGTAGCATGTTCGAGTGAATAGCTCCATGATCGGTTCCGTAACCATCAACATAATATCCAGATTCTTTGCTGAACAATTTATCGTTTATTGCTTTTTTTACACGAACCGCGCGGTATTCGAAATCTGACTCATCTTCAGTTTTACCAAGTATCCGGGCAAATTCAGCCATAATCTTCATGTTCTTATAATAAAAGCTGTTAACCACAGTATTAACAGGCATGAATACAAAACCATCCCGCTCACCTTCCGCTGTTGCAAGCTTCCAGCCTGTATCTTTCTGAGCAGGCGGCCAGTCAGTTATATCTCTTAAGCGCACAGTGGTATCTGCAAATCCAAGGTCGGACATAAACCCGGCATTGTGGTTCGGTGAATGGGTACTGATAAATCCGTCCTCCACTTCAAGTGCCATTAATGTTTTATGTTTGAGCTGTTCATAATACCTGGCAATTAGCCGGGTATCACCAGTATACATATAGTCCTCATAAAACAATAACGCCACATGCTGTTGCCATTCAGTGGGCCATGTTGGTTTTTCCATAAACCATTCAATAGTTTGTTTGCCAATTGCATATTCTGCATCCACGCCATAATGACTTAGCTGGTTTATATATGCATCGCCTTCATATGGTATTCTTTCCCGCTCACCATCAACATAAAAACCGGCAAAGGAGGTTGCTTTCATAGAATACTTACAAAGGTCCCATACCTGATTCAGTATAGTATCATTGCTCTCAAATGAGCTGGTGCCGTAATCAAAATAACCGAAAAATGCCAATTGAGAAACCTGGCCGGATGTGACAGAGCCGCTTGCCCCTTCAATCTCAGCATAACGGAAAGGCATAATTACAGGAAATGAATCAGGCAGGGCAACAGCCATATGGTTGGTATTTCGCTCATCGGCTGCCAACCTGATCTGATAACTGTTTGTGCCGGGAGTAACTTTAAGCTCAACTTCCTGGTAGCAGATTGATCCGCCGGGCTCCCGGTCTATTGCACCATTGAGAAGCTTTTCGCCTAAACGAACAGTTATCTTTTCAGCCTTACGGGGTGAATAGTTCAATTCTAATGTTCCAAAAGCAGCTTTACCAAAATCTGCAAAATAACTGCCGTCCGGTTTCCTGAAAAACTCTTCCGGAGTAATCTTTTCTGTTTGAAATGAATTTCCTGTTGAGATATATCCGGTAAATGATCCGGTTTGAAATTCCTGAACATCTGAATACTCAGACAGACGGTTATCCTGATCCCATATACGCACTTTCCAGAAATATTTCGAATTTGGTTTCAGAGGATTTCCCGAGTGCTCAATATTTAAGGACTCACCACCACTGATCCGTCCACTATCCCAGACAGTTCCGGTATTATTTTCAATATCTGATTTTGCAGAAGCAACCAATATCTGGTATCCATTTTGAAAAACAGCTTCCTCAGGAACGATCCAGCTGTACCTTGGAAGCAGGTTATTGACATTTACATTTCCGGGTTCACGAATGTATTCAACTGTTAATCCCGAAGGAATCCCTGAAAAGGGATCGGCATACTTCCTGATCATCTGATCCAGCTTATTGCGCAATGAAACCAGTGCTGCCAGGTGTTTCGGATCGCCTGCAAGGTTATTGATCTCCTGTGGATCATCCGGAAGGTAGTAGAGCTCTTCAGAGGATTTGTCATTAACGTACCTGAGATATTTCCATCTATTGGTGCGGACTCCTTCACTTGGCGGGATATGCTCAAACTCCCACAGATGCTCAATTAATACTGTATCGCGCTGCCAATTACCATTATTGCGCGAAACCAGGGGAACAAGGCTTTTGCCATGCCAATCCACAGGAATTTCAACTCCTGCATAATCCAGAATTGTTGATGGAATGTCTATATTCAATGCCATCTCAGTAACGTCACCTGATTCTTTTACCCGTGGGTCATATATTATCAGAGGTACACGGATTGAGTTATCGTACATCAGCCATTTCCCTGCCAGTTGCCTTTCGCCAAGAAAGTAACCGTTGTCACCCATTAAAATTATGACTGTATTTTCATCCAGCCCTTTTTCATTTAGTCTCTCCCTAATCCTGGCAATTTCCAGATCTATATCAAATATCATCCGGTAATAACCTTTAACGCTATGCTGATATTTTTCCGGTGTATCGAAACGCCAGTACCAGCGGGTACGGTTGAACCCTTCACGAACGGGTTCAGGCTGCTGGTAGAAATATCTGTCTTCTGACAGTTCCGGACCCGGCATATCTCTTTCCTGATACAGATGGTCCGACTCTTTTGTCCAGAAATACTGCAAAGGGGCACCGTCATGCGCATGAGGAGCACTAAAGCTCAGGGACAGACAGAAAGGCTGATCAGCCGGTGCCGTATCAATAAAATCAAGAGCCTGCTGACCGGTATAACGCGTTAAATGTACAGTGTCATTATCGATTGTTTTATAATAAAATCCGCGGTAATCAGTATACCGGTTATTTCTGTCATAATCGTCAATCACATCGAACAACTTATCTTTAGAAGCATAATTTACCCCAAACTTCCCAAAGAATCCGGTATAATACCCTGCTTCATTTAAAAGCGTCGGATAAGAATTATCCATGTACTCTTTCCTGAGATCGCCGGTTTGAAAAGTATATTTATGTGTCCGCTCATATAAACCGGTAAAAACGCTTGCACGGCTGGCTGAACAGATCGGGGTGCTTGAAATGCCATGCTGAAAAAAGGCACCCTCCCTTGCCAGTTTATCCATTTCCGGTGTTTGAATAATATCATTACCGGCATATCCAAGAGCATCCCATCTCTGGTCATCAGTAAAAATAAAAATGATATTGGGCCTGGTGTCGTTTTTCTTTTCAGCAACTGCATCTGCAGCATAACCGGAAAAAGTAACTCCCAGAAAAGCAGAAACGAGTCCCCGGGAAATATTAATCTTGTTCATATTAGTATCTTTAAATATTTATGCAGCAACCCGCATTAATGGGAAATTTTAGAACAACAATTTTAAATCTGAATATGATACCTTTATAAAGCTGTAATTTGATTTCACTTACCGTCAAGTATGGTTCGCCGGATAAAATTCATTATTTATATCTGCTCAGTAATTCTGCAACTCTTTCGTGACCGTTAATACGGGCAAATGATTCGGCAGTATCACCGTCCTTGTCTTTAAGAGTAGCATCAGCATCATTTTCCAGAAGTATTTTTACAACTTCAAAATGACCTTCAGCAGCAGCAAACATTAGCGGACTGAATTTTTCTTCCTTATCAATAACATTCGGATCGGCTCCGTTTTCAAGTAACAATTTCACAGCATTAGGAAAATGGCCTGTTGATGCATACATTAAGGCAGTCCTGTCATGCTCATCTTTCATCTCCACTTCTGCACCTGCATTCATCAGTAAATCCATGACAGCAGTATGGCCGTTATATGCGGCCAGCATCAAGGCAGTGCGGCCATCTGGCAATGAAGAGTTAACATCTGTATTGCCTGAAACCAATTGTTCAACCCTCACAGCATTACCTTCCATGGCAGCTTCACGCAGCAGCTGTTCGTCTGACTCGTCAGATCCAATAATATACTCATCAGTTCCAGTGACAGAATCAGTTCGTTCGCGGTTTGCTGCACTAACCGGGATGTTATTATCCTGATCTTCCCCACCGGTTCTCCCTTTGCATCCACCGGTAAAAATCGTTGGAATCAAAAAGAGAATAATGAAATTTAAAAATTTTAGTCGCATAATCTCAAGTTTTGATAATTTAGGCTTTTTTGGAAGCAAGAAAGTCAAATCTGTCCATAACGTGATCTCCCATATGCCACTTCCAATTCTTAAATGATTTCATAAAAACATAATATAATTAGCACTAAAGATATTATGATTTTACCAAAAATCTAATCTGATTTTTAATGGATGTTCACTAAACTTCACTCTGTACGGTATATATCAGCCCACTCCGTATTTCTCCTGCAAGGTTCTTACTTTATTGGATTATGCGGAAAAGATTTTCTGATTCCAGTATATGCTTGAATATCTGGCTGAGTTACTTCTGAATGAGTACTTATATAGAATACAGATCATCAGCTGCAATCCATTTTATATTATCAATACCGTAAACTACCTGGTATGACCTGGCCCTGACAAGGATAAGGGCACAATCTGTCGAAAGCATAAATGACTCCAATTGAGGATGCCGCTTCAGATGCGCATTAAAAGCCGTTTTACTCACACTGAAACTGGTCTCTTCGGCTTTTCCGATAACAGTAAGCACAACCGTTTCCTTCAGGCCTGTAGCATTAACATGCTCGCCCTCCACAAGAACGGCCACATTGCTGTTATTCGTAATATTTCTATATTTAAGAGTGCTGCGGTAAGTCGCAAAGATAAGCTGACTAAAACCTTTAAATGGAGTTATCGCAATTAAACTGGTATGTGGCTGCCCGTCACTCTCTGTTGCCAGAACAGCAAACCGGCTGGATTGAAAGACCCCTTCGATAAATTCCTTTATTGTGTTCTGGTTATTCATATTTTTTTTATCGTTTTAAAATCAACTTACTTATATTTGGATTGATAAAATAGTTAAGAACAATAAAAGCAAATATAATGATAACAACCAGGAACTATACCTTACTTGTTTTCCTAAGTACATATATATTTTTTATTGCAGGATGCAGCAGTAACTCATCGGAATATTACACTGTTGCCGATTTTGAAAGAGTACCAAAAATAGACGCGCACTTTCATTATAATACAACTGACACCCGTTACCTGGATTTTGCCGAATCTATAAATATGGGGTTTATCTCTCCAAATGTAGATGCAGGCAGATCAATAGACGAACAATTTAAAACCGCACGGGAAATCAAAGAAAAATACGGTGAAAATTTCATGTTCCTTGGTACTTTCCCTGTAGATAATTATGGCGATCCTGATTTTTCCGACCTGATTGTTCAACGTATCAAAGAATCAATTGATGCCGGGGCATCCGGTATCAAGGTCTGGAAAAACATTGGAATGGTACTGAAAGATGCAGACGGAAAATTTGTAATGATTGATGACCCTGCATTTGCACCCGTATTTGAATATCTGCAGGAGAACAGTATCCCGTTAATGGGCCACCTCGGTGAACCTTTGAATTGCTGGCTTCCGGTTGAAGAAATGACCCTTGGTAATGACCGCAGGTATTTCAGCAATAATCCCCAGTACCATATGTACCTCCATCCATATGCGCCTTCTTATGAAGATCAGATAAATGCACGCGACCGCGTACTTGAACGATATCCTCAATTAATCTTTTGCGGGGCTCATCTCGCCAGCCTGGAATGGAGTGTTGATGAACTTGCCGGTCGTTTTGAATCTTTCCCTGATCTGACTGTAGATATCTCAGCCAGGATTGGCCATCTTCAGCATCAATCCATGACAGACCATGAAAAGGTGCGCAATTTTATGATCAGGTATCAGGACCGGATAATGTATGGTTCCGATGCATCAGTCTCCGAACGTAGTACAGACTACACCAGCACAACTGAAAGTCTCAGGCAAACATGGCTGGACCACTGGATCTATCTTGCTACCGATTCAACTATTATTGTAAGCGATCTTGATAACAGTGAAGTTAAAGGCCTGAAACTTCCTTCCGGGGTAATTGATAAAATATTTTACAAAAATGCCATAGATTTTTTTGCATCTTCCCGCTAAATCATAAGGCCACATCCAATTATTATGAATTCAGAAAAGTCAGATGGATATCCTTACGCTCAGCTGAGTTACAGTTTGCCAGGAAATTACCTGCACAATCAGTACAAACAGCTCAGTATACCGGAACTGCAGATATTTTATCCTGTGATAATTAAACACGTATATGATAATCATTAATAATATAATATGTATAATGAAAAACCAATACGCTTAGGATCTCTCGACGTATTAAGAGGCTTCGACCTTTTCGCACTTGTATTTTTTCAGCCTGTATTCAGCACATTTGCAAGGGTAACAGATATACGCTGGGTAAATGCCATTAATACCCAGTTTCAGCATGTTCACTGGGAAGGTTTTGCTTTCTGGGATCTGATTATGCCGCTATTCATGTTTATGGCCGGTGCTTCAATGCCTTTTGCATTTGGAAAATATCTTAGAAATGAAGGAAAAGCTCAGTTATACAAACGTGTTATTAAGCGTGTTGTCCTTCTGTGGATTTTAGGAATGATAGCACAGGGTAACCTGCTGGCACTTGATCCGGAACATATTTATTTATTTTCGAATACTCTCCAGGCAATTGCCATTGGATACCTGATTTCCGCGATGCTGCTAATGCATTTTAATCTGCGATGGCAAATAGGTATCACTGCCGGATTTCTTGTAGTCTATTGGGCACTGCTGTCATTTGTAAAAATAAACGGATATGGAGGTGGAGATTTCAGTCCGGATTACAATCTTGCAGAATATATCGACCGCCTGGTTCTGGGACGTTTCCGTGACGGATCTCAGATGCTCGGCACCGAAATTGATTTTGGCAATTACCGGTATACCTGGATACTGAGCAGCATGAATTTCGGCGTAACTGTTATGACAGGGGTCTTTGCCGGACATATGATGAAGAGCGTCAGACTAACCAAATATGAAAAGATCCGGTGGATGGCTGTTACAGGAATCCTGATGATTGTAGCAGGCCAGTTGTGGGGCCTTCAAATGCCTGTGATCAAAAAGATATGGACAAGTTCAATGACCCTTTACAGCAGTGGCCTTTGCTTTTTACTGATGGCCTTATCTTATTATCTGATCGATTTTCGTGATAACACCCGGTATCTTGGCTGGCTTAAGATTTATGGAATGAATTCAATCCTTGCCTACATGTTATTCATGGTATTTGATTTCAGTGGTATTACAGAATCTGTTCTTTATGGAACAAGCCAGTATCTGGATGAATACTACAGGGTGATTATCCAGCTGGGCAACGTGTTTATAATCTTCTTCATTCTCTGGATAATGCATAAAAGAGGCTACTTTTTGAAGGTATAATCGACATTCTAATTAACCAGTTCCTTGCTCATATTATTTCTGAACTGCACAAACTTTACACGTCCCGGGAATCCTATATATCCAATTTTATTCAGTGAACCGGATGTTCACGACCATCAATTGTTTTTTTGAACGGATAGACCGATATTGATTATGATATTGGGTTCATTTTTTTAGGTTTTGGAGAGGGTTGCCAGTCGGGTTTGCTGCCCTTTTATTCCCATACTACCAGGTCATTGGATTTGATAGCATGATCAGGTGGCGGATTTTTTTCACTGAAGACTATAAGTTCTTCGTAAGGCTCAATCACAATACCTTCTTCAGAAATGTTTCCGTATTGATCAATGATTGAATAAATATCAAGTTTCAGATGTTTGGCCAGAAAGGGGTAAACAGCTTTTCGTTTTGAAAATTCAAATCCATGTCCCTCATCGGGGAAATGAACATTGGCAACCTCTTTTTCTGCCCCAAAAAGTTTATATATATCCCGGATGTAGGGATACTCCACTTCAGGATTGTTTTTTGTCCAGTCGCCACCATTTGAAACAAGCAGCATTGATCGTGGTGCTGCCATTGCAGCAATCTCAACGTTGTTGGTTTCATTATGGATGCTTGCATGTATCGGCATACCGCTTTCGCAAACGCAGCCCCCATAAAAATGAGCAGATACCTGAACAACGGGCACTGAGACGGTTATTCTTTCATCTACAGCGGTTAATAAAAATACCTGGGTAGCTCCCCCCGAGGCACCTGTTGCAGCAACTCTTCTGGAATCAATATTTTCAAGTCCAAGCAGAAAATCAACTGCGCGAATACTATTCCATAACTGTAACTTAAGGACTCCGGGGTAATTGTGTTCCCACCCCCATTCTCTGGTTTCTCCATAACCCACCATATCAATCGAAAGCACCATTGCACCCATTCTGGCAAGACTGGCGCAACGGTTTTGGGCATCTTCGCGGAATCTGCCGTAATCATCCGAACTATTCCAGTGCCCGTGAAAGCTCAATATTCCGGGAATTTTTCCTGGATGAGCGGTCGGGCTATAAAGGCTTCCGGTTACAAACACCCCGGGGAGACTTTCAAAAGCCACATTTTCTACAATATATCCATCATATTCCCTTTTATTTGTTCTTATGGCATTCAGAGAAGTTTTTTCCGGTAATGGATATAAATCTGCTCCCTTCAGGATTCCCTCTTTTATCAAACCAGCTTTTTCCTGCCATAACTGGACAGTGGGATAGCCCTCCATAAATTTATTTAATTGCTGAAGAGCCTCTTCTTCTGTAAAGTAATGTCCAACCCGGAGGAATTTGTCACTTACATCCTGTCCGTAGAGATTATTAGGTAGAATTCCCGTGAAAATCAATACTGGAATAGCCGCAATCATAAACTTTATTTCTGTTTTTAATGATCTGTTGGGCTTGGGTGTTGGTTTCATTATAGCAGGTTTGGATGGTTTCCTGTAACTTTTATTGAATTATTTCAAACCGGTTTATTGTTTTATTTAAGGAAGTTTCCTCGCAGTCTTAATTCATGTCCTTAAGGTATTCTTCCAGAAACTGCTGGCTTAATTCGTCTGAATCACCATATTTGAGACGAAGTTCATTAAGCTTTTCATGAAGCATTGCCTGGATTTCTGAATAGGAAGGATCATCATAAACACTTTTCATTTCAGTTGGATCCTCTTGCAGGTCATACATTTCCCATTCATCTATATCATAATAAAAATGAATGAGTTTGTACCGGTCAGTACGAACACCGTAATGGCGCTTCACCATATGTACCGATGGGTATTCATAATAGTGATAATAGATTGCATCACGCCAGCCATCTACCTTGTTACCGGTTGTTAATTGCCTGAAGGATTCACCCTGCATATCTTCCGGCTTGTCAAGTCCTGCATAATCCAAAAAGGTAGGTGCCAGATCAAGGTTAAGTACCATTTCGTTTATCTCTGTTCCAGGCTCAATCTCTTTAGGATAACGCATAAGTAAAGGTGTACTCAGGGACTGCTCGTACATAAACCTTTTATCAAACCAGCCATGCTCTCCGAGATAGAAACCCTGATCTGAGGTGTAAATTACAACAGTATTTTCCAACAGTCCGTTCTCTTCAAGATAATTGAGTACTTCACCAACTCCATCGTCTATAGATTTGATTGTCTTGAGATAATCACGCAAATAACGGTGAAACATAAAACTGGCAAGTTCACGGCCTTCAGGGGTATTTTTCAGGAAATCAAAACTAAACTGACGTGGTGGTTCCTGAAAAAAACTCTCGTATCTGTCTTCCGGAATTTTCTCAAGGAATGCTTCATTTATAGGATCATACACTTCACGCCATGATTCGCGTTGTGCTTCATTCATATGATTGATATCATTCGCAAACCTGGTTGGTTCGCCGGAATGGGGATTCCTTTCTAATTTCATGTCATGACCCCAGAACATATGTTTGATAATTTCCATTTCCTGCTCCCTGGCCGCAGAGCCCCTTCCTTCATAATCATCAAAGAAATTTACAGGAAAATCAAACTCCCTGTCCTCCAGAAAATCAACATACCTGGGTTCGGGTAGCCAGTTCCTGTGGGGTGCTTTCTGATTATAAACCAGGGCAAACGGTTTTTCCTTATCACGAATATTCTCCAGCCAGTTGAGGGCGAACTCTGTAGTAAGAGGGGTGGTATGACCTTCAAATTCTTTTCTTTCACCATTTTCAATAAAAACAGGATTGTAATACAATCCCTGTCCGGGCAGAACAATCGAATAATCAAAGCCCTGAGGTAGGCCATTCAAGTGAATTTTTCCAACCAGAGAGGTTTGATAACCTGCCTGTTGAAGTAATTTGGCAAAGTTTTGCTGATCCCAGTTAAAATCACCACGGTTATCGGGTTTTCCATTCAAATGACTGTACTTACCAGTTAACATTACGGCCCTGCTGGGTGCACATATAGAATTTGTAACAAAACTTTGTTTAAAGATAGCACCTTCCTTAGCAAGGCGATCGATATTTGGAGTATGGAGGAGATCATAACCGTATGCACTTACAGCCTGCTGTGTGTGATCATCACTCATGATAAACAGGATATTCGGCCTCTGAGCTTCCTCAATTTGTTGGCTGCAGGATGCAATTCCTGCACCTAAAGCCAGCAAAGCCATCGATTTTGACAGGTTCTTATTCATAGCAATTGTAGTTAGTTTAATAAGCAAGTATCTAAATTAATAAAATTGGTCTTTCTAATGAAAATTCAGGATAAAGATCTTCGTCTGATTACCGACCGTAAATTTATGTAACTATAAAAACCCCTGTCTTTGGAAAGGAACTACCAAAACCTCAGCCAGACAGGGGTTTTAACCTAACCCACCAAACCTTAACCTGTTATGATATATCAATTCTTAGAAATTTTAATTAAAGATTTCTGAACCAGACAATATCTCATGATCTGCCTGTTAAAATAAGAAATAATTATTTTCATTTAATTTGCTACTAATCCGCTACGGGCCTTATTCCTTACTATTTCATATTTACTCCTCATCTCAACGAGAACGTTTGTTTTTTCGGGGTCATCAGCCAGATTAACATGCTCTTCAGGATCGTTGTAATGATCATACAACTCTTCATTACCGATCTCAGCATCCTCAGACCACCGGGTATACCGCCATCTGTCAGTCCTGATGGTCCCGGATCTGCCACCATTGGTTATTGTATATGCATAACTATCTGACTTATCTGACTCACTATCTTGTATTAAGGCCTTCAAACTGTTTCCCTGTAAAATTTCCGGGACCTCATTGAAAAGTCCGCAAAGATCTGCCAAAGTCGGATATAAATCTATAAACTCAACAATTGATGAACTTGAGTTACCATAATTATTTCTGAAATCCCCACCTGGTACAGAAACAATCAAGGGAGCACGTACACTACCTTCCCACAAGCTAATCTTCGACCAGGCATCATGTTCCCCAAGGTTGTAACCATGATCAGACAGAAAAATAACTATCGTCTCATCCCTTATGCCAAGGTCGTCAAGTGCATCAAGCAAACGTCCAACCTGCTCATCCATAAATCGCACACTGGCCATATAACTTCGTATCGTCTTACGCTTCTGAACCTCATCCATGCCGAAAATCCTGTCGTTCTGCCTGAACAATGCCTGTTCAGGAACGTTATCTCCAACTACAACCGGAGGAAGAACTACATCTTCAAGAGGATAAGGAGAAAAACTCCTCTCCGGAGCAATCAATGGTACATGAGGCCTTACAAAACCAACTGCAAGAAAAAAGGGATCATCCTTTTTTAACCTTTGCAGATTAGTACCATGCTCAGGAACACTTCCGGCACGGTTCTCAAGTATGGCAATGGCCTGACTGGCAGCAAGATAGTCAGCCTGAGTAAAATCAAGCTCATCGGGAATAATCATTTTTGCAAAATTGGAACCATAATGAAGATTCTTTGGAGAAAGCAACTCCAGTTTACCCTGACTTAAAGTCTCAGGGGCAAGAACGTTATAAGCATAGTCCCATGAGTCCGGATCATCTCCACCTACCTCACCCCTCTCTATGCCGCCAGGAACTCCCATGTGGTAAATCTTTGAAACCCTGGCTGTGTAATACCCACGCTCGCGAAAAAAACCAGCCATTGAAGGATGATCGGAAAGTGCAGGTGTTATGGCTCTGTAACTGCCCAAAACGCTGCTGTTACCCAGAACACCGTTAGTCTCAGGATACAATCCACTCATAAATGATGCCCTGGAAGGACCGCATATAGGATACTGACTGTAGGCCCTGGAAAAAACAACACCCTCCCTTGCTAAACGGTCCAGGTTTGGAGTATGATTATCAATGTCCATGTAAGGACCGATTTTTGTGTTTAAATCGTCAGACACAATTAACAGGATATTGGGCCTCCTGGTTTCCTCATTCTGCTGAGTATAGGATGTCATAGCTGCACCAAGGGTCAGCAAAGCAATAGATTTTGGAATAATATATTTCATTATATAAAGTTTAAAATAAATCATGTCGGACCATTGAGGATATGGTGTTGCAACGCACGACTTCCTTAAAATAATTATCAATCCAAAGTCCCTGGTTGACGACGATTCAAACCGGGATTTCCGGTCAGTTCATCACCAAGGTCAATACGTGCTTCATCGGCAATACGCTCGAGCTTATCTACTATTTCGGGATAATATTCAATCAAATTGTACCTCTCTCCGGGATCACGCCTAAGGTCATATAAACCCGCCTCGAACTGGTAATTATTATTTAGTTCTCCCGGCATTCCATCCTTCCCCGGTTCAAAATCCTCATAGGACCTGCCCGGATGGGCAAAAACAAGCTTCCAGTTATGCCAGCGGACAGCCTCAAGACTGTTTTGCCGGTAATAGTACCAGAAACTCTCGCGCGGACTACTTGCCATGTCACCCTTTAATAGCGGCAAAATACTGACACCATCAATCCTTTTGACAGGAAGGGGTGAGCCTGTAATTTCGGTAAAAGTGGGTAGCAGATCTATTGTGGAAGCCAGCTGTGCACAAACAGTCCCGGGAGGAATAACCGCGGGCCATTTCATAAGGGCTGGGACTCTTTGACCACCTTCCCATGAAGTACCTTTACCTTCCCGTAGTCCTCCCGAAGAGCCTGCATGATCTCCAAAATTAAGCCAGGGACCATTGTCCGAGGTAAATATTATAAGAGTATTCTCAGAAATATTTAACTCTTCAAGTGTCCTTACAATCTCTCCAACTGACCAATCAATCTCCATAATTACATCTCCATAAAGGCCCTGCTCACTCTTGCCTTTAAACTTATCAGATACTGCAAGGGGTACATGAGGCATGGGATGTGCCAGATACAGAAAAAAAGGTTGATCACGGTTATCACGTATAAATTGTGTCGCCTTATCTGTTAGAAGAGTGGTGATTTGATCCTGTTCCTCAATAGTGGTGAATTCGCCAACTTTTTCAGTATTATGAATTAGTGGCAATTCAGGAAATGAGGCCTTCCTGGCATGGGTCTCTGGTGTTGCCCTTACATTATCATATGTAAGAGGCCACATATCATTGGAATAGGGAATACCGAGATATTCATCAAAACCATGATTGGCAGGAAGAAATTCCGGATGATGACCTAAATGCCATTTCCCTATTGCAATAGTGCTGTATCCCTCTTTATTCAATATATCAGCCATAGTCTCTTCTTCCGGGTTAAGACCAATCATGGCATGTGGGTTAAGTGCTCCTGTAATCCCTACCCGGTTGGCATAACTACCTGTTAATAAGGCAGCACGAGATGCACTGCAAACGGCATGTGAAACAAGAAAATCATTAAAGCGCATCCCGTCTGATGCCATCTTGTCAAGATGTGGTGTCTGGTAACCGGTTGCACCAAAAACCCCTAAATCACCATATCCTAAATCGTCTGTTAATATTAAAACAATATTGGGTTGTGTTATATCATATTCCGGCTTATGTTCAGAACAACTATATACACCTGAAAATATCCCGGCAATACCAATGCCTATTAATGAATTATTGACAATTGACTTCATATATAACAATTTACTTAAAACTTAAGATTTAAAACAACCCATTGATTGTAATATAAAAAACAGTTTGGCTAATTAACCTTTAGCATAGTGTTTGTTTCCAATCTAATTTACCGGACGCATCCTGAAAGAAGCCTCAGTAGTAGTTTCCCCGTATTTCTCTCTTAGTTCGTCAAGTCTGGTATGCAAATCACTTTGTACAGAGGAATAAGATGGATCATCATAAACATTTTTCATCTCATGAGGATCAGTCTCCAGGTCATACATCTCCCATTCATCAATGTCATAGTAGAAATGCATCAGTTTGTACCGGTCGGTAGCAATCCCATAATGCCTCTTCACACTGTGTACAGAGGGAAACTCGTAATAGTGATAGTAATGGGCAGTCCGCCAGTCAGAAACCCCTTCTCCCCTCAGCAAAGGAAACAAGCTTCTGCCCTGCATGTCCGCCGGATCAGATACGCCTGCAACATCAAGAAAGGTCTGGGCAAAATCAAGATTTGAGACAATGTCTTTATTTACGCTTCCCGGTTCAATATACCCCGGCCATTTTACAACCAGAGGGGTGCGGTAGGATTCCTCATACATGAACCTTTTGTCAAACCATCCGTGCTCACCAAGATAAAAGCCCTGGTCAGAGGTATAAATAACTATGGTATTTTCATCCATTCCTGTCTCCTCAAGATACTGAAGTATACGGCCAACGCTTTCGTCGACAGACTGAATTGTAGCCAGATAGTCGTACATATATCTTTGATATTTCCATCTGACAAGATCTTCTCCCTGTAAATTAAGCCTCTCAAACTCCTCCCGTATTGGTTCATATGTCATGTCCCAAAGCTCCCTCTGATCCTCATCCATCCTTCCGATTGTCCTGTTATATACTCCCCCTGATGCATCGGGTGACCACATCTTCAAATCTTCCGGAATACGCATGGTTACCTCAATAGACATGTCCTGCTCCCTGGCTGCAGCTCCCATTCCAGAATAATCGTCAAAAAGATTAAAAGGCTCGGGAAAATCAACTCCCTGAAAACGATTCAGATATTTAGGCCCTGGTTCCCACTCACGGTGAGGGGCCTTATGATGCATCATCACCATAAAAGGCTCAGGACTGTTTTCCCTGCCACTAAGCCATTCAATTGTCTTATCAGTTATTATATCACTAACATAACCATAGACATCATAGTTGCCGTCCTTATTGATAAAAGTGGGATTGTAGTAATGTCCCTGACCGGGAAGTATATCCCAATGATCAAAACCCGTAGGATCAGATCCAAGATGCCATTTTCCAATCATAGCGGTCTCATAACCAACTTCCTGGAGAAGTTTGGGGAATGTCTGCTGACTACCGTCAAAAGGATGGGCAGCACTAACATTAGTGGGGAATTCATTCAAATGACTGTACTTACCGGTAAGAATTGCAGCTCGGGAAGGACCACATATAGAATTAGTCACAAGACAGCGCTCAAACAACATACCATCCTGAGCAATGCGATCAATATTCGGCGTTGGAGCTACATACTGAAGCCTTTCATTGTATGCGCTTACTGCCTGCCAGGCATGATCATCGCTCATAATAAAAATAATGTTGGGCCGTGGAGCCTCCTCTGCCCGGGGACTGCAGGCTGCCATCATGCCAAGTGAACAAAATCCAAGTGATTTGGCTACTGTAAGTGTTGTATTACCTATCTTCATCATATTGAAAAAATTAATTATTATATTTATTGCAAATTATTAAATATCAAACAATTATATGTTAATAACTAAAACTATCCCATAAGTCATGGCATTCCTGGTAAAGTCCATCCTGCACGATATTCCGGCTTGATCAGCCTTGCAGCAAATTCCCCGGCATTGAACCATTCTGTCCATGTCTTCTGTAAACGGGGACGGTCATTCTCCCTGTATACAAGATTATCTTCCTTGACCATACGTATTGTGTCATCATCACCAATATTGGTAAAACGCATATTAGGTCCGTCCCACTCAAGTACCCTGTGAAGCCCCTGAAGCCTGACAGCAAGAACACCCATAACCACCATCTCATTAAACGGACCCGACTCTTTAAAATAGGCGGCAGACTCCACCCTGCTGCCCGGACTCTCCTTGCAGGCCCTGACCCAATCCATTCCATGATGCTCAATACGCCTGAGTGTTGCGGGAACATCAGGTACACGACCAGATAATAACCAGGGATCTCTGCCATATAAACCACACACCAAAGTATCTTTACTTCCGTGGAAAATAACACCTCCACCATTTGCGTTCATATCTCTGCCATCAGGCCATCCTTCAGGCTCCCTGGGACGTAGTCCCCCGTCATACCAGGTAATATCTACCTCAGGCATCATAACTTTTCCCACTGAAGAACGCTCAGGGTAAGTCAGTTCTACAATCTCAGAGGCAGGACAACTGTCGTAAAACAATAAACTCGAACTGCCCTTTACACGGGTGGGATATTCAAGATTTAGTCCCTTAAAAACAGGATGAAGAACATGACAAGCCATGTCACCCAGTGCGCCGGTACCAAAATCCCACCAGCCACGAAAATTCCATGGAGTATACAAAGGATGATATTCCCTCATCTTTGCAGGACCTATGAACAGATCCCAGTTCAGGGTCGATGGTACTGAAACAGTTTCAGAGGGCGGATTGATCCCCTGGGGCCACAATGGACGGTTGGTCAGTGCATCAACCCTTTTAACCTCTCCAATCTCACCGTTCCAGATCCATTCACATATCTTGCTTACTCCTTCCTCAGAGGCTCCGTGGTTCCCCATCTGGGTAGCAACCTTATACTTCTCCGCAAGCCTTGTCAATAACCTGGACTCATAAACAGTGTGAGTCAATGGTTTCTCTATATATACATGCTTGCCCAAAGTCATTGCATGGGCACCAATAATTGCATGGGTATGATCAGAGGTGGCTATCATGACAGCATCAATCGACGAACCCATCTGGTCAAACATCACACGCCAGTCCCAGAATCTTTTCGCTTCCGGATATTCACTGAAAGTCTTCTCAGCATGCTGCCAGTCAACATCACACAAGGCTACGATATTCTCACTTGACATACCCCTTAAAACACCTGCGCCGCGACCACCTACACCGATACCTGCAATATTAAGCTTATCACTGGGAGCTTTATATCCCAAACCACTTATTACATAACTCGGCAAAATGGTGAAACCCGCTGCAGCAAGTGCTGTTTTGCCCAAAAACTGCTTGCGGGTTATCTTAATTTTAGTATCACTTACAGGTTTTTTCATGAAAGAATTATTTAATTTTCAATGAATCATTTTGGTATCAGGACGGGAAACAACAATAAGTATTCTTATAATAGAATCAGTCCTGTAGACATGGTGTTTATTCATGCAGATAATATAATACAATATCTTATCAGAACTGCAAATTGCAGCAAAAATTAATGAACCCTGCCTGATTAAATAAAATACCAGGTATTAACCAACAGCAGGGTCCATTTTAATGTTCTTACAAAAAACATACTCAGAAGAAAGTCTTAACCATTATGATTCAAGTTATTATTTCTTACCACCCCGGATTTTGTACCAACTCAGGATTCAGGTCAATCTCTCTCTGAGGAATTGGCATCAAAACCATATGATCGCCTACATTTTGACCAAGTTCCACCTTATTGCTTTCGGCCAATTGAGCTTCAAGTACCGAGTGATCCTTCATCCTCTGAACAAACCGGCCGGTGCGTACCAAATCAAGCCAGCGATGCCCCTCAATTGCAAATTCCAGCCTTCTCTCCTGCCATACTGCCTCCCTGAAATCCTGTTGGGACAGTCCGATATAGTTAAAGTCGGCCGAATTAAAAGCACGCTCCCTCACCCTGTTAAGATAGTTATGAGCATCACCAGTTTGCCCGGTTTCATTCAGAGCTTCAGCATACATTAATAAAGCATCAGAATAGCGAAGAACAAAAATATCAACAGCTGCCTGTCCACCATTGGATAAATTTTCCTGCCAGTATTTTACAAAGATAGGAATAGAACTAACATGTACCGATCCATCAATCAGGCTTATAAATTCCTTCCTAAAGGTTCCGTCTTTTCTCTCATCTTCATCCAAAAACTGAGAATAGAGATCCTCTGTTGGAATATCAGCCTCATTCATATTAGCCAGTCCGAGTGGTTCAAAGCTATTGGGAATTGAATACTTGGGACCCTGTAATACCATTGCACCATTACCTGCTCCCGGGGGGCCTGTGTACACAACAGAAAAAACATGTTCGTTTCCATATTTCGTCTCCGGGTTCCAGTTTGCTTTAAAATTATCCTGTAAACCATAACCATACGATGATTCGTTTGAAACAACATCACGAAGTATCGAAACTGAGTTCGGATAATCATGCATGGTTAAATATACTTTACCAAGCAATATCTTGGCTGCACCTTCGGTTACACGACCAGTGCCGGAGGAAGGCCATGAAACTGGGAGATTGTTGCCGGCAAAGGTCAGATCGTCTATAATTTGCTGGTAAACCTCTGCTTTGGGGGTTCTTGGAGTATATGCATCATCTATGGTTTCCAGCATCGTGATGAGAGGTACATCTCCAAAAAACCGCACCAGGTTAAAATAAAACAGTCCACGCATAAATCTAGCCTCGGCAATAAGCCATGTCCGGGTATTTTCATCCATGGTAATTCGCGGAATATTTTCAATTGCAGTATTTGCACGGCTTATGCCTGAATAATTATTTTGCCACATCTGCCTCACAAAAGTATTTTCAGTTGTATGTCGCAAATATTCAAGATTCTGCAGAAACTGATTTGGCATGCCAAGTCCGTTTTTATGATCGTCAGATGGTAAATCGCTCACCAGAAACATCAGTCTGCCATAAATACTGTAAAGCTGCTGGTATATGGCTGCAACGGCAGCTTCGGCATCAGTTTGTCCGCTATAGAAGTTGTCAACCACATAACGATCAGTCGGCATCTCCTCCAGAAAATCTGAGCAGGAATATTGCATTCCACTAAACGTGAATAGTACTATTATTATATATGTTATCTTTTTCATAGGTAATTATTTTTTTCAATTGGCATACAGAACTTGCATGGAATAAAATTAATTCATCTAAATATTATTTTGAATTCATGCTCGTTCAAAATTTCAATTGTATAAGTTAATTAATATCCAGTGATATACCCAGCATAAAAGACTTGGCCTGAGGATAGCCACCAAAATCTTCACCCATTTCAAGGTTGGTTGAGCCTTTGTAACTTACCTCAGGATCATATCCGGAGTAATTGGTGAATGTTAAAAGATTGGTTCCGGTAACAAACAATTTCAGATTCCCAATATTTCTCATGTTTAAATTCGGGAATGTATAGGCCAATGTTAAAGTTTTTAACTTAAGGTATGATCCATCTTCAATATATGCTGAGGAAACTACAGCAGATCTGTTTGTAGAAGCCACGGGATATTTATTGCTTGGATTTGTTGGTGTCCACCTGTCAAGCATTGTAGCATATACATTCTGTCCTCCGGAAGGCAATTCCATTTCCATCGTGTTAAAGTTAAAGATGTCATTACCATAGCTATATTGCATAAAAATATTGGCTTCAAATCCTTTAAACGAGAAGGTATTTGCCAGTCCCCCAAAAAACTTCGGATTAGGGTTTCCAATAACCATTCTGTCATTATTGGCATCAACAACCCCATCACCACTTAAATCCTTGTAGCGACGCCCACCAACCCAATTTGTCGGTGAACGCGGACCTGCATCAAGTTCTGCCTGATTCTGGAAGATCCCGTCAAAGACAAATCCATAAAACAGACCAACCGGCTCACCAACTATCAACCGGTGTATCTGTCCGGTTTTCAGGTGGCCGTCATCTGCTCCGACATCACTGTATTCTTCACCTCCCAGCTCCAAAACCTTATTTTTATTAAATGAAATATTAAAGCTGGTATTCCATCTGAATGCCCCAACAAAATTGTCGCTCGCTATATCAAGTTCCCACCCCCTGTTTTCAATGCTTCCTATATTCTCCAACGCAGTTGCAAAACCAGAAACCAACGGTACATTAGTAGCATAAATCAGGTCAGTTGTAGTTTTTACATAATAGTCGGAGGTTATCCTCAACCTGTTCCTGAAGAAACCCAGGTCAACACCAAAATTGGATTGTGCTGTTTTCTCCCACCTCAAATCAGGATTTGGTATTTTATTCGGGAAGAAACCAGTAACCAGCTGTCCACCCCAGGTATATGAATTACTGCCAAGTGTAGGCAAAGAATTATAAAGGCCTATTTCCTGGTTTCCAGTTACGCCATAGCTGGCTCTCAGCCTGAAATTATCAAACATATTAAGGTCCCTGATAAAATCTTCCTCACTCATACGCCACACAAAGGCACCCGAAGGGAAAAATGCATATTTATTATTGCCCCCAAAACGAGAGGAGCCATCCATACGGGCATTGACAGAGAACAGATAGCGATCTTTCATAGTATAGTTAACTCTCGACAGGTATGAAATTATGCTCCATTCAGTTGCTGAGGAGCTTGGTTGGTTATATACAGCACCTGCCTGCAAACTGTTTGCCCTGAGGACATTATTTACAAAATCCTGAGAAGCAGCAGAGAAACCTTCATAAAAGTTCTTCTGGAATGTGACCCCTCCCAATGCAGATAATCTATGATCGGGATTTATTTCTTTTGAATAAGATAATGTATTTTCATTTAACCAGTTGGTTGTATACCCCCCTTGAATGTCAGCTCTGGTAACACCTTGAGACTCATAGATAGTTGATGGGAGAAAATTGTTATACTTTGTGTTAAAAATATCTGTCCCAAAAGAAACTTTTGCTTTTAAATCGGGGATAATCTCCAACTCGGCAAACATATTTCCAAGTAACCGAAGAGCCTGATTATCCCTTCTCCACTCGTCAGCTGTTGCAACCGGATTAGCATAAATTATACCCGGAGTGTTAACCCGCGAATACTCTCTCAATTCCTCATTAACAAATACTGGTTGCACCGGATTAAACTTCAGTGCTGAAGAAACAACTCCCTGCTGTCCGCCTGCATCAGTACGAACTGCATTTGCATTTGTTCTGCTTAGGCTGATATTAGTACCCATCCTTAAGTTATCCCTGACAAAACTTTCCAGGTTTATCCTGCCTGAATACCTTTTAAAATCAGAACTTCTTATTATACCCTGCTGATCAGCATAACCGAGAGAGACAGAGTATACCTTTTTCTCATCTCCACCGGAGAAACTCAACTGGTAATCCTGATTCGGAGCACTTCTGAAAATTTCATTCTGCCAGTCAGTTCCCTCGGGATTTTGTCTTATCTGCTGCATTGCTGCTTCATTATAATATGGCGTCATCCCGTCATTAATCCTGGCTTCGTTTACAAGTTCAGCGTATTGCAAAGCATTCATTACATCAATTGTCCTCACCACGTTTTGAACGCCATAATTTGCGCTAAAGCTTACTTTGTCAGACCCGCGTGTACCACTTTTAGTAGTAATCAATACAACCCCATTGGTAGCACGTGCACCATAAATTGCGGTAGCAGAGGCATCCTTTAGTATTTCAATTGATTCAATATCTGCAGGATTAATAGTGGATAACCCACTGAAACTTGACTGACCACCGGTGCTTCCAAATCCGCCGCCACTATATACAGGGAATCCATCTATGACATAAAGTGGCTCATTCCCTCCCTGAAGTGAACTTGCTCCCCTGATCCGGATTGATGCAACTGCCCCAGGCATCCCAGAGGTCTGGGTAACCATTACACCGGCAGCCCGCCCGACTAGTCCCTGATCAATAGATGTTATTGGTGTTTCCTGCAATTCATCAGCCCTGACCGATGAAACTGAACCTGTAAGGTCACTCCGTCTTACTGAACCATAACCAATCATCACTACCTCATCCAGACCTACTGTTTCCGGATTTAAAACTACATCTATAACTGCTCTCCCGCTAATGGGAATTTCCAGAGTTTCCATCCCGATAAATGAGAAAAGAAGTAATTCAGCATCATCAGGCAATGTAATGCTATACCTACCCTCGATATCAGTACTGGCACCAATTGTTGTCCCCTTGACAACAACACTGACACCAGGCAGAGCTTCACCGGTGGCAGAATCAGTAACACGGCCGGTAACTGTTATCTGCTGCTGTCTGATATTATCAGGATTTGTTAGAAGTACGACAAAGCCATCCTTAATCTCCTCGTACATCATATCTGCCTGACTTAATGCATCTTCAAGGACATACTTGATTGGTTGATCAACAAATGAAACACTTACATGTTGATTTAGTCCGGGCAGGTTATCGTTAAAAAGAAAGTTTATTCCTCCTTGTTTTTCAATTTCACCGACAACCTCTCTTACTGTGGCATTCTGCATATTAATTGATACTTTTGCATTTTGAGAAAAAATGCTCGTTGAATATGCATTCATCACAGTCAGCGTTATAAGCAGAAAGGATATTTTCATGGTTAGAAAGATCATTTTGACATTTTGTTTACACAAGATGTCAGGGTTAGGTTTGTTTTTCATAATTTTGTAAAAGTTACGGGTTAAACATAATAATCCTATTCCTATCATTCATTAGGGGATTTGTGTTAATCTGTTTTGCCGGAAAATGTTGCAGCATTTTCCGGCATTTTTTCTTCATAGGCAGATTATTTAGGTAGTTAGTTTTTAGTCATATTTACTTAATGATATTTGGTTTTTGTCTATTTCAAATTTGATTTGTGATGATCTGGCAATAGCTCTCATAACCTCTTCAATTGTTACCTCCTCTAAAGTACCGGTGTAATGAATATTTTTTATTGAATCATGATTGAAACTAATAGTTACGTTATAGAATCTTTCAAGTTTTGGGACCAGAATTTCCAGACTTTCACCCCTGAAGGTCAACCTGCCATCCTTCCATGAAGTATACTCTTCAATGTCAATTATATTTGAAACGAGTAGTCTGGGAACTTCGGTCTTATTGGGGTTATCTTCTATAATGACTTCATCATTATCCTGTATTGCTGTATCATGCTGAAGATATTCCTCTGTCCCACTTGAATAGACTATTCTCTGGTTAGGTGACAACAATATAGTTCTGGCCCTTTTACCTTCTTCAGATATCAATATCTCAACACTTCCGCTAACAAGAGTTGTCTCAGTAATATCCTCCTCCGGATACGATTTAACATTGAATTTGGTGCCAAGAGCCCGAATATTCATATCCCGGGTATTTACAGTAAAGACAGAACTTCTATGCGGACTGACATCAAAGTAGGCTTCTCCAGAAAGGGAAACATTCCTGTTTTTGTGGCCAAAATCAGATGTATAGGTAAGCTTGCTGTCGGCATTAAGCCAGACACTGGTTCCATCAGGAAGGACAGTATTGGTGCGGGATCCCAGAGGTACTGTTATTTCGTGAGTTGTTTTTTGATATTCAAAGATACTATACATCTTAATCCCAAGAATAGAGGAAATCCCAATGAGAATTAAAATAGTTGCTGCAACCGAAAGTTTTCTTATATTAATAAAGGATGCTCTTTCTTCCTTGAATCTTCTATTAGATTGCAGTGCAGTCCTTAACTTAAGTCTTTCCCAGGAAGCATCTGTAATTCTTTCCTTATCTGAGATTTCCTTATTTTCTAACCAAATCCGTTTTAAAGCAAAATAATGTAACCGGTTTTCATTGCTATCGGTCAACCATCCTGCAAGTTTTTCAACCTCATCTTCAGTGGCTGTCCCTGTAAAGAATTTATAAATGATCAATTCTATTGATGCTTTTGTATACATTGAAATTTAATTATAATGTTATGACGTTTTATAAGTGGTTACCCCTAAAAAAATCTTAATAAATATTAGACTAAGTGTCAGATCTTGACATAAAGTACTATTAATAATGGAAAAAGTCAGATTAATAAGAGGTTAAACCACCAAACACCATTATTTTGAAAAGAAATTCTGAAAATCAGTTTCTGGAGCTTAGTGGACTATCTATAAGTAATCTTTTAACTCATCCCTAAGGAAACTCAATGCTCTTGTTATGTGATATTCCACTGCTTTTTCAGTAATATGAATAATTTCTGCAATCTCCCGATTATCTTTATGCTGTTTTCTGCTCAAAATGTATATGTTACGTGTTTTTTCAGGAAGTTTACTGATGGATTTATCAACGAGTTCATTAATATCCGTTACAAACAATTTACTAAGTCCGGTCTCAAAATAAAGCTTATTGAGAATTAACGCTTCTTCAAGTTTTGCCTGGTGGGTTTTATTATGATTATGGATGACCTTCTGATGCCGGAGATGTTGTATGCAGTTATTATGAACAGCCCTGTAGAGATAAGATTTTATTGAAGTATGAACTTCCATTGTGGCTCTGATTTCCCATATTCTGTAAAAAACATCATGAACCATATCTTCAGCAATCTGAGAATTGGAAGTATAAAATTTGGCATATTCCAATAAGTCAAAAAAATACCTGCGAAAAAGCTCCTCAAACGCTTTCTCATCATTTTTCTTTAATCTCTTAAGCAGGTCACGAGCTTCCAAGCTATTATATTTTTATGCAATATCGAAAAATTTTCTCTAATTAGCAGTGTCATTTTATTGCAATCATGAATCTAAGACCCCAAAAGATAGAATAGTTTGGCATCATCGACAGGTTAAGGGTTCCGGTTGCATACAGGATTAATGAAAACCGCCCGGAAGAAGGGTAAATCAAGATTAAATTTTCCAATCCTTTTGAATATAAGAGAATCCTTTTCACAGCCTTTCAACTGAAAAATAGTTCAGAGAGTAGCCAGGCTATCATTATCAAGGAACCCGGATAAAAAACATCTACTTTAATAAAAACACCCTGTATTCAAAAGGAACCACCAGTCCTCTTTAATAGGGTGTTTTCAACCTCCAACCTAACCTAACCTACAAAACATTTATCCTTTATTAATAAAAAGTCTAATCTTATCTGATAGTTACAGATTAATGCCCCACTACCATCAGAAGGGTATTAGTTTTCGACTTGACTTTAATATTCAGCAATGCAGATATGGAACATGAAATATGATCTTTAAGGTTGAAGGTTTTACAAAGTCCATCCCTCACGGTATTCATAATGCAGTAATGAATTAGCCTTCTCTGAATTGGTAAATCTGCCAGTCGCACCATCATATTCAAGTATTATATTATCATTCTGCATTAAATTTGCAATATTCCCCAGCAGACCACTTTCTATGATTTTTGCAGAATAAGAAAAATCATTGGTGGTCTTCGTACCACCTTTTATGCAGTCAATCCATTGCTCAAAAATATTTCCCGTTCTTGGAATCCAGGGCTCAGGACCTTCAAAATCAGGTCTTCCCGGGATAAACGATGGAGCGATATCTCTGCCGGCAGCAAGAATCCCTTTATCACCAATAAATATGGTTGTTGGCATTCTGCGTCCCTGTTCCATTTCATACGGACGGGGCGTTTTAATCCCACCATCACGCCAGTATAATTTCACCGGGGGGTTATATCCACGTGCGGGGAATTCATATATAATTTCCTCAGCCTCGGGGTAGTATTCACGACTGAATCGGGTGGATGATGCGTGAACCCGTATAGGCCGGTCAAGATTTAGTGCCCACCAAATTGAATCAAAATGGTGTCCAATCCAATCGCCAAGATATCCGGTTCCGTAATCCCATAAAGCCCGCCACTGATTATGAAAGCACAGAGGATGGTATGGTTTCAGAGGAGCAGGCCCTGTCCATAAATCATAATTTATATGAGATGGCACTTTAATCCCTTCAGGTCGCTGAATATAACCCCGTGGCCATGGCGGTCCACCTCCCTGTACATGTACTTCCCGAACAAAACCAATAACCCCGGATTGTATCCACTCAACACAACGTCTGGTGTTATCGCTTGCATGACCTTGATTTCCAAGTTGGGTTACAATGTCATATTCTTGAGCAAGTTCTGCAAGTTTTCTGCATTCATAAGGTGTTTTGGCCATCGGTTTCTGCATATAAATATGTTTCTTTTCCCTCATAAACGCTGCCGCAATGAGTGCATGATTATGGTCAGGTGTAGAAATTACGACCGCATCAATATTGGATTTCTCCTTTTCAAGCAACTCACGCCAGTCTGCATAAACCTTTGCCTTAGGATAGGCCCTGAAAGTTGGCCCTGCAAATTCCGAATCAATATCACATAATGCATAAATATTAGCCAGTTTAGCCGTTTGGTCCCTTGTGCCCATTGGTGAGCCACTGGGACCTGCACTGGGGTCAAACTGAACTGCGCGGTCTTCAGCCACAACTTCATTCGGGTTAAATTCCGGGGCAATTGGTGTCCCTCTAAGTGCATCCCTCTGCACAGCCTCTTCGTAAAATGGAAGACCTACAGGAATTCCTGTTCTTCCATGTCGATCTGGTCTTACTATGGCCACTTCTGGTGGACATAAACTTCGAGCGTCAGAAGTACCTTGTGACCCGCACCCTATAACTGCTACATTAACAGTGTCACTAGGTTGCAAGTATCCCGTTCCGGCCATAACATGTCTTGGGATAATGGTGAAAGCCGCAGTTGCTGTCCCAACTTTGCCAAGAAATTTACGTCTTGAAAAAGTTTCGTTACTTTTTTTCATGATTCTAATAATTAGATTAAAAATCTGAATAAATTAACTGTAAAATAATTCACATGTTAATGCCACACTTAATTTTCGACTTCAGATATTTGTTAAACTTTTACAAATTAAAACCTGTTTTAAAAGTTATAAAAGTACTTGCTTGCAGTAATCAACACATTTTTTTATTTCGGTCACTGCATCCGAACCTTCAGGAATTGGATACTCTGATTCTATGTCACAATAGATCGGCCAACCTTCCCTCTGTATCAGCCTGAGAACATCTGCAAGTGGAGTCTCGCCCTGTCCCCATGGCATATTTGTGTCGGGAGGAGTTGAAATTGGTCCGGTCTTATCCTTTAAATGTACACTTAATATGCGATCATTATATTTTTTAAGAACCTCATTCGGATGAATACCTGTAGCTCCAAACCAGTGTCCGACATCAAAATTCAGCATAATTGAGGGTGATATATCAAGATAATGACCAAATTCAAATCCCGGTGTTCCTACCTGACCGTGATTGTGAAAATATGCATACATACTATGTTTTTCAGCAAAGGGCGCCATCTTGTGACATGCTTTCAAACTAATTTCTTCTCCAACACCAGCCGAACCAAGAGCTTTAGCAACTCGAAAAGAATAGTCAATTTCTTCATCTGACCAGTTGGAAGGTCTCATTTTAGCGAGATGAAGAATCACACCTGCATCATTATACATTTTTCGTAATTCTTCGAATTTTGTCATTGGAGCAGATATTCGCCATTTTCGCTGTGCTTCCCTGGCTTCTTCCTGAGCTGCGTCAAACTCCTGCTGGTCTTGCTCCGTCCCTCTGAAATTCTGAGGAAGCGGAAGTCTTTCTGGACCTTTCGGTATACCCGCAAAATCCTCTATCTCAATCCATCTGGCTTAAAGTGACCCTATACCGGAATCTATGCAATTCTTAAGTAATTCTTTTGGACCGTAAGCTGGCATTGTTTGGTAACTGTAGGATATTGTTCCAATCTGTACTCCGCCAAAATTTGATATGTTAATTTCTTTTTTATCACTGTATTTACAGGATAATGGAATAATTGCAAATGCGGAGGCAAATGAAGTTGTTTCTAAAAACTTCCGTCTTGTAATGGCTTTCTTTTTAGTATTAAGTTTTTCCATAATTTAAATAAGTGATAATAATTACACAAAATACTTAAATGTTTTAGTATCATCTATCACTCTATCGGCAATTTTTATAATTGACTTGGATTATTATAGTCACAAGCCCGGAAGATTATTTTGACTTCTTTGATATATGGATGCCCTTGTTATTCAGTTTATAACTTTTCCTGGTATTTCCTGATAATAATGGAAATCCTGATCAACTAGCATAAAGTGACTGATTTGACTGGTCATCAATCACTAAGAAACATTAAGAATATTTAGCTTAGTTTGTGGTTGATTGTATTATTCTACCTGAAATGTTGTGAAGGAGCACTCATCTCTACCGTATCACCTTCAGCTACCCTGGTTTTTTCCAGTTCGGCTTTCATGAAACTTAACAGCTCCTTGTTTTCAGGATCTGAATATACACTTCTTATCTCATCAGGGTCTTTTTCAAGGTCAAATAGCTCCCATTCCTCAATGGTGTAATAATGGATGAGTTTGTACCGGTCGGACCTTATCCCGTAATGAGGCCTGACCATGTGCCAGTCAGGGTATGCATAATAATGATAATAGGCATATTCTCTCCAGTCTTTGGGTTCTTCACCCTTCAGGAGCGGAACCGGACTCATTCCCTGGATGTCATCCGGTACAGGAAGCCCGGCCATATCCAGCATCATCCTGGCAAAATCAATATTCTGAACAATATGGGAGTTTCTGGAACCGGGATCTGTAACTCCCGGCCATTTTACAATTAGGGGCATACGGAGTGATTCTTCGTACATCCACCTCTTGTCATACCAGCCATGATCGCCAAGATAAAAGCCCTGATCAGAGCTGTAGATTACAACAGTGTTCTCAGTAAGTCCCGTTTCTTCAAGGTAGTCAAGTACTCTTCCGATCTCTCTGTCCATCGATGTTACCGACCTTAAAAAATCCTTTACATATCTCTGGTATTTCCATTCAGCAAGATCATCACCCTGAAGGTTAGCCTCATAGAAGGCATCATTCTCCGGTCCGTAAGACTCCATAAATCTTGCCATTTGCTCATCGTTAAGATAGCCCGGGGGTACCAGTTTCAAATCCCTTTCATTCATATGCCTTGCAATTTCCATCTCCTGCTCTCTAGCAGCACTTGTCCGGTTTGTGTAGTCATCATAAAAGTTTGTAGGCAGTGGCAGGTCAATGTCCTTGTAAAGGTCATATTCTTCCGGCCCCGGAACCCATTCACGATGGGGAGTTTTATGCGAATAGGCAAGAAAAAAAGGCTGATCAGAATCTTTATTATTTTCCAGCCATTCTATTGCCCTGTCAGTTATGAGAGTGGCAGTGTAACCTGTCTCAGGTTCAAGTCCTTCTCTGGTACCGAAAACAGGATTATAATAGGTACCCTGTTGCCCGGATTGTGTCAGGATGGCCCAGTCGTCGAAACCAGTGGGATCAGAAAACAGATGCCACTTACCTATCCATGCCGTCTTGTAACCACCATCCTGTAAAAGCTTCGGGAAGGTCTGCTGTGATCCGTCAAATATTGTGTCATTTCTCAGCATCCCGTTAAAATGGCTGTGCTTGCCAGTTAGGATAGCGGCTCTGCTTGGCCCGCAAATGGAATTGGTGCAAAAAGTGTTTGTGAACAGCATTCCTTCGGAGGCCAGACGGTCCAGTGCCGGTGTAATTACATGCTGATGCAGGCCAGGGTTATTGTTTTTGGGACCATAGGCACCAATGGCATGTGTGGCATGATCATCACTGAAGATGAAGATGATATTAGGCCTTTCTGGCACATTATCTTGTTCTGCCTGACAAGATACTATCATTACAGGAATTGTCAGAAGAATAGAGCTGGCGTATTTCATAGTATTACCACTTTTTAAGTTAAATTGAATATCCAGGAATAATAAATAATTTCTATCAAATTAATCTCCTCTATAGGCGCATAAAACTAACTTCATTCGCTGCCAAAAGCCCCGGCTTACAACATTTTTGCCAGTCATATCGCGCAGACCCACACCGATGTCTTCACGTACTTAAATGGCAATTTCTTTCAGCTTCTCTGCAATTTCGGGGTAAAACTCAATATGATCATACCTCTCACCCGGATTACGACGAAGATCATAGAACCCATTGGGGAAGTCAAAATTTTTATTCACACCACCGGGATTCCCATTCCGGCCAGTAATAGTTAAAAAAAGCATGCCGTTAGAAACCATTTTGTTAAGGTTAAGGGTCTCGTAACTAAAAGTACCTGAAATCTCAAGATCACCATATTCTAGACGCTTTATAAGTGATTACCCCTAAAAAAAATCTGATTAAATATTAATACTAATGGTGAGCTATTGATAGAAAGCCACTTAATAACAAACCGTTGTCATCATTCTGTGCAGCATCCAGATACGCCAAAAGTTCCGAATCCAGGTGACTAACTTAACCCATAAGTCACGGCATTCCGGGTAGAGACCAACCTTCATGGTATATGTTAATCCAACTTTTCAATTTCAACATATAAGGGAAGAATGTTTTTTGATCCTATTGAATAAAATGGTGTAAGATCACAATCCATTTCAGGAAGGTATACATTTTTCATCTCAATAACATCAGTAGTCCCCTTTTCATTTCTCATCTGATTGATAATTGTATTGGTCTCAATATACATCCGTCCGTTCCCTTCAACCGGATTAATAAATTTAAATCTGAAGTTATAATAGCCCTCACTAATGCTTACTCTCCATTTACCATAAACATCTTCCTGGGTCCAAATGCCACGTTGTCCCTCAGCATCATTTCGGCTTAAGAAAACCGGGTTCTCATGCTCACTGCCCACAACTATACGGGGTGGATTAATAAGATTATCTGAGGTTATCAGCTCCATATAAATTTGATCCAACTCATCCTTCATCGACTCAGCAACAGTTTTATTAACTTCTACGAGATCCTTTTTTTCAAATGGATCCTCTTCAATATTAAATAATTCAAAATCCACAATTGAAGCATTATAATCTGTCTGCCCCACAAGCTTGTATTTACCTTTTTGAATTGATATATTATTATAAAGTTCCGGATAACGCCTTGTCCAGTAAAAAAATAATGACCTGTCAGCCCAGTCAACAGGTTCACCTTTGATAATCGGTAATAGACTTTTTCCGTCAATAACCCTGTCATCCGGCAATTCTGCATTACAGATCTGCGCCAAAGTCGGCAATACATCAATATGGGCCGCAGTAGTATAAATGTCTCTGTTACCGTCAAATAATGCAGGGTACCTGATATAAAAATGAACCCTGATTCCCCCACGGTAAACACTGCTTTTAAGTCCCCGCATTCCTGCATTGTATCTGGGTTGCTGGGGGCCATTATCTCCCATGAATATGACAAGCGTATTCTCGGAAATATTCAATTGATCTAGTTTGTGAAGCAGCTTGCCTACGTTATCATCTATATTTTCAACCATTGCATAGATCTTCCTGGCATCCTCCTTGTGCCTCTCACTCATAACAAAATCCCGCATCTCAGGATAATCAAATCCGGATGATGGATCGATGTCTTTATATTTTTGATAATATTCATCAGGAACCTGCAAAGGTGTATGCGGTGCATTAAAAGAGAGAAAAAGAAAAAAAGGAGACTTGTGGTTCATTTCAACAAAATCAATTGCCTCCTCTGCAAAGATATCAGAACAATAACCTTCATAAGCTTCCTGCCGGCCATTGCGCCAAAGTACAGGATCATAATAACTGCTGTCTCCCTGGAAAAAGGTGGTAAAATCGCCCGGCTGGCCCATGCCCCCCGCCAGATGGATCAATGATTCATCAAAACCCTGGTCATTAGGCCTGGAAGGGTAATTGTCGCCTAAATGCCATTTTCCAAAAATCCCGGTTTTATAGCCTGCATTCTTCAGGATTTCAGGTAATGTTATCTCATTTGATGCCATCATTGCCCCACCGTTATAAGTATCTCTGATTCCTGTTCGCAGAGAGTAACGGCCTGTCATCAGACTGGCACGGGTTGGGGCACATACAGGTGAAACATAAAAGTTATTAAATCTGATGCTTTCGCCTGCAAACCTATCAAGTACAGGAGTGTTTATATGTGGATTCCCGTTAAATCCCAAATCACCATAACCCTGATCATCAGTCATTATAATTATTACATTCGGATGATGTTGTTTCTCAGGAACAAAACTCAGGCCGGTAAGCGGGATTGACAGAAGGGTAATCACTGTTGCTGTATTTTTCATGTTTTGTTAATTGTTTTTCACAAATGTTATACTATTTTTTGATCAAGTTTACAATCTCAGTTACCCCCACCACTTAATAGGGAAGTCAAAGGCTAAAGGAGAAAATCGTAATATTGATAAAGATCAGAATTTTAATATTTATATATCGTATATGCTATTCCCCGAAAGGTCATTTCTAATAGTATAACTGACAGAAAATTCAATTTACATCATGAATTTTTCCGGCTCTTTCTAACCTGAAATGATACTCAGGCCTGTCCTTCCATTGATCAATAAAAGGCTCATATGTTGGATCATCCCACCAAAAAACAGGATCGGGATCGGGAGCAATCAAGCCTTCTTCATAGTCTTCTCCTGCAATGCTGCTCTCTACAGATTCAATCCACGATTCATAATAATGAATCATATCCTTACCTTTTTCGGATTGGCTGGACAGGATATTATTGGACTCGGATGGATCCTGATCAAGATCATAAAGTTCATATTCTTTTTCCCTGATATTCACCGCTACCAGCTTGTGCTTATTATCAATAAGGGCACCCGCGTTCACATACTTAAACGGGATTAGCTTTCCCCTGGTCATAGATTTATCATTAAACACATGGAAAATACTGCTTCCGTCAACAGGCTTTGTCATGACCTGTAGCGGAAGATCAAGAATTTCTGCAATTGTTGGAAAAATATCCATGGTGGAAGCAGGATAAAGTCTGATCTGACCGCCATCAATGTAGTTTGGCCATTCGATAATACAGGGAACTCTCAAACCACCTTCATAAACACTTCCCTTATAATCTCTCAGTCCACCTACTCCCTCCTTTCCTCCTTCCCGTAATCCGCCATTGTCACTATTGAACCAAATCATTGTATTTTCAGATAAATTCATCTCTTTCAATTTGCTTCTTAAAAGGCCTATACTATTATCAATTTCCACGATCTCTCCAAGATAATTCCGGTGTTTTTCATCCAGTTCCTGGGGTAGATCCTTCTTATCTCTTTCAAGTGCAGTCCAGGGATCATGGGGGCTACCATACCAGATCACGACAAAAAACGGGTCCTCTCTGTGTTCAGATATAAAATCCAATGCCTGCCTGACGATAATGTCAGAAGAACTTCCACTATATTCCTTTATTTCTCCTTCATCGCTCATCAAAGGATCTACATCGAAAAAATTCGTGACAGATATCCATTTATCAAACCCAAATTCGCCGGGATTTCGCAGATCATCTTTTAATATAGGAACTCCCGGACCTCTGAGGCCGTTCAGGTGCCATTTGCCGAAATGCGCTGTCTGGTAACCTTCGGCCTTCAATGCCTCTGCTATGGTTTTTTCCTGCAGACGCATAGGATATCCATGAGTATAAACTGCTGTGCGGTCGTTTGTCCTACCGGTTAATACTGATGCCCTGGTAGGAGAACATACAGGAGCTCCGGCATAAAACCTGTCGAACCTGATTCCGTTCTCTGCCATCGCATTAAGATGAGGAGTCTTAAGAATAGGATGATCTAAATAACCGACCTGTCCCCAGCCTTGATCATCCGACATCACAAGGATAATATTGGGTTTAAGGGAAACTGTTTCCTCTTGTGCTTTCTGATCACAAGAAGATGGAAATAAGAGTATCCCGGGCAATGCCAGTTTTGTAAAATTTTGTAATGGATTCATAATAAGTGTTTTTAGCATATGGAACTATCTGTATTGAAATGACCGCAATAGACCTGTGAACCTGAACAACGTCATTAAGCAAACATATCATAAAATAATACATTGGGCATTATAATTCACCAATTGGTCTTACATTCTTGCCTTCCCTGCCTGTTGCAAGATCACCCATATCTTCACGAGCTTTTTCAGCCAACGCCTCAAGTAATTTAACTACGTCAGGATATTGTTCGGAAACGTCGGTGGTTTCACCAATATCAGCTTCCAGATCATATAATATTCTGGTAGCTCCTGTACCGGGACGAAATACATGTAATTTCCATTTTTCTGAACGTACAGCCTGCAAACGATCATCACGATAATAGTAAAAAGCTTCATAAGGACTTTTAGCATTCTCCTCCCCTGACAAAATATGCAGGATATCATGCCCGTCAATAATTCGGTCATCAGGCACCTCTGATCCAGTAATTCTGGCAATTGTAGGTAATAAATCCATTGCAGTGATAAGCTTTCCGGATACACGGCCAGCTGGAATTTTTGCCGGCCAGCGAACGATAAAAGGCACTCGCATACCACCTTCCCATGTTGAATTTTTAGCACCGCGAAGCGGTCCGTTAGATCCGTGAGGATAAGATATCTTCCCCCGTGCTGGTCGGCCAATACGATCAGGAGTCCAAACCCAGCCACCTTCCCCTTCCCATTGTTGCGCGCCATTATCAGAAGTAAAAATCACCATTGTATTATCATCAAGACCAAGTGTTTCCAAATGATCTAATATGACACCAACACTCCAGTCTATTTCCTCAATAACATCACCATACAGGCCATAATCAGATTTACCATTAAAGTGATGTGAACTTGCTATTGGCACATGAGGCATTGCATGAGGCAAATATACGAAGAACGGCCCATCGCGGTGAGCTGTGATAAAGTTTATGGCCTCCTCTGTACATCTGCTTGTAAGATATCGCTGATCCGGATCTGCTTCAATAACCTCCTCATTGCGGAAAAGAGGAAGGGTGCTAACCAGAAAATCATCAGCTTGCTGATAATTTAGATGCGCCATATCATTAGAGTACGGAATACCAAAATAATAATCAAATCCCTGGCGCGTGGGCAAAAACGGAAGATGATGCCCAAGATGCCATTTACCAAAAATTCCTGTTGCATAACCTCGTTCTTTAAGCATGTCAGCAATCGTGACCTCTTCCGGATTAAGCCCGGTAGTTGAATAAGGAAAAAGTACCCGGTGAGCCAGACTCAACCTTTTTGGATAGCAACCGGTTAGCAGTGCTGCACGTGAAGGAGTGCAAACCCCTGCCGCTACATAGAAATCTGTAAACCTCATGCCTTCTGCAGCCATTCGGTCTGTATTTGGAGTGCTCATGGCGGTATTGCCATAGGAAGCAAGATCACCGTAGCCTTGATCATCAGTAAAAATGATAATTATATTCGGTAATGATGAATTCTCATTTTCATTGGAAAAAGAATTTTGTTGGCCAACGATTCCAAATGTCATTAAACCTGTCAAGGCAATAAATTTTGAATTATAGAATTTCATATTATGAATGATTTAAGGTTATCATTTTTTGATGTATATCTTGAAATTATTCCTGTAAAATAATCCATATTCAATCCTTATTTATTCTCAAATTACAGTTAAAATAAGTAAAATAACCATTTTATAAGACCACCCATATTTTTTAAACAAGGAGAAAGTGACAATTTTGAAGAATAAAAATATAAAGACGGGATTATTATGATGTTCTTTGAGCATTTCAGTGGACTGTAAATGAATAATTCAGGTAAAATCAGGTTGCAATGAAATTTGAAAGGATCTTTTAAAGATCATCGCCTTTGCCAGGGGATAGAACCAGCCCTTCGTATATGTTGTGACAGATGGTTTCTTAATTCATTAAATACCGGCAGACTTAAATCAAGAGGACTTTGCTCTAACGGATCATCTTCAAGGTTGAAAAGCTGATAAGGTTCATAAGCGCTGTTCTGCAGAATCTTATAAGGCCCTTTACGTGCAGCGTAGTACGCTTGTCCACCGTATCTCCCTCCTTCCAGACGTACCCAGAACACAACCCTGTCGCTGGTTCCCGGGTCCTCACCATTAATATAAGGCCAAAGACTGATACCATCAATTGCATGAATAACAGGACTGCCGGCAATATCCAAAAAAGTTGGCAAAAGGTCCATCGTCAGACTTAAAACAGGTGTTTCTGATCCGGGACGGATCTTTCCAGGCCATACCATAACTGTAGGCACCTTAATTCCTCCTTCATAATGTTCCTGTTTTCCTCCACGCAATGGATCATTTGAAGCGTGGTGAGGTATACTTCCTCCATTATCACTTGTGAATACAACAAGAGTATTTTTATCAAGACCTGTAGCTTTAAGTTCTTCCATTACTTTGCCAACACCTGCATCAAGATGTTCGACAAAAGCAACATTTCTTGCCCGCAGTGAATCTATGCCCTTTTCTCGGTCCAATACCATCTGATACCATTCTTCAGGAGGTTGTATGGGAAAATGAGGTGCATTATATGAAAGAAAAACAAAAAAGGGTGTTTTGCTGTCTTTCTGCTGATGAAAATAATCAATCGTCCACTCCGTAAACAAGTCCGTGGCATGACCTTCGGGCCGGATCTCATGATTATTCAGCCACATATAGTTAATACCATGCCTGAGATGATTATAGTAATCATCCATCATATCACCCAGAAAGCCCTTGAAATAATCAAATCCACGCATATTGGGCAGGTTAGGCGCTTCAAGTCCAAGATGCCATTTACCTATTATGGCAGTATTATAACCTGCTAATTTTAAAAGGTTTGGCAATGTTATTGCATCCTCAGACAAATATCCCCAGCTATTATGATCATGAGTACGGATTACCCCTGGAACTCCGGCCATATCAGGATACATCCCGGTTAGAAAACTTGCACGGGTTGGTGAGCAAACGGTACAATTTGAATAATAATTAGTAAATGCAGTACCATCCTGGAAAAGTTTATCGATGTTAGGGGTTCTTACATCTCTACCCCCATTTACTGACAGGTCACCCCAACCTAAATCATCGACCATTATCATTAATATATTAGGTTGTTCAGGCTTCTCTGAAGCAATGGCAGAACCGGGAGCAAGCAAAAGCGAAAGAGCAGACACGCCTAATAATTTAACCATACTTTTGTCATACATAATATATAATTTTAATTATTGTTTTATACAATCAAATCTCCTTATATAAGTCTAAAATAGATTTTTTTATTTGTTTAATAATCATTCAGGGAAACAGATTAATATCTACAGAGAAGAGATCAGACAAAATACTGATTTACTTCTCCAGTTGGTTTTCAACCTGAACAATAGTAGTTAAATGCTCCTCCAGTAATTCTCTTATTTCGGCAATTACTTCCGGGTGATCTTCAGCGATATCGTACTTCTCGGATGGATCGATATCAAGATTGTATAAAAGTGGCGGATCATGAGTTGTTATTGTAGGATCACCATATTCCTGCTGGGTTAAGAAGTGAGCCTTAAAGCTTCCTTTCCGCAACGCAAAAACCTGAGTTCCCCGGTAATAATATACAACATCCCTGGGATTTTGACCCGTGTTAAAAATCACAGGAGAAATATCATAACCATCATAGATCCTGTCATCTGCAGGAACTATGCCTGCCAGCTTGCAAAAAGTAGGCAAAATATCCATAGTTGTCCCAAGTTCCATTACTACATTTGGTTCAATCCGACCGGGCCACCAAAAAATGGTTGGTACCCTCATGCCTCCCTCAAAGGTCCCTCCCTTGGCACCCCTGAGCAATCCGCCAAACCCACCATGCGTCTCAAATATGTGCCAGTGCCCATTATCTGATGTAAAGATCACAAAAGTATTCTCAGAGAGACCTTCTTCTTCTATAGTTTCCATAATCCTCCCTACTGACCAGTCTATCTCTTCAATTACATCTCCGTATATTCCTGCCAATGAGACATCCCTGAATTCTCCTGACCTGAATAGGGGAATATGAGGCATAGAATGAGCAAGGTAAATAAAGAAAGGCTCATCTTTAAACTCGCGTATTCGGTCAACCGCCTCCTCTGTAAAACGTTTTGTAATGGTCCGCTGATCAGCAGGCCTCTCTACAATCTTATCATTCCTCATTAGCGGAACGTTATATGCCTGAAAATTTTCCTCCTCTGCCCACTCAATCTGGGTTGTTATCCAATTATCCCCTGTCATCTCAGCTATTCTATCCATATCATTAGAATACGGAATGCCATAATATGTTTCAAATCCATGATCAGTTGGAAGGAAAGGAGATTTATGGCCAAGATGCCACTTACCTGCCATAGCGGTACGGTATCCATTTTCTCTCAAAACACTTGCAATGGTGATCTCTTCGGTAGGCAGCCCCCCGTTTGAATCAGGAAAAAGAACACGCCGTCTATCACTGGTCATTCCTGACCTGATGGGCAACCTGCCTGTTAGCAACCCGGCACGCGAAGGTGTACAAACGGATGCGGCAACATAAAACTGTGTCCATTTTTGACCTTCATAAGCCATTCTGTCAAGATTAGGTGTACGGATTGTGGGATGCCCAAATACCCCAAGATCACCGTAACCCATGTCATCGGTAAAAATTATAATAAAATTTGGTTTTTCTGTTTTGGATTTATCCTCGGCCGGTGTATACTTTTGACTGGCAACTCCGATGGAAAGTAAACCTGTCATAGTAATTAATCCTGAGCTTAGTAGTCTCATTTTTTATTGTTTTGGTTTAAATTGTTATTTAACTTATTAGGCTCCTGTTGATCGAATTTTCATGGTAGGCACTTTTATGTCTTTGAAAATAATTTCCAGTATGTTTATCAAATGGGTTACAATATAAGTGTTTAGGAAAGTATCATGCTGCATGATCTTTGATCATGTTTGACAAGGAGTTCTTAATTAAAAAAATTAGATTTAATCATAGTTGCCGGATAGTTTAAATAATCGGATGAATCTCCCACGAACCAAGGCACGCAAAAAGAGATGAATAAACATGGGCGATCCATCAGTGGCGACCACGTGATTAACAATTGTAACTTACTTATATTTAGATTAGTACTTATAAATTATTCGGATGAATAAGAATCTTAATTACCAGATATAGACGATCAGCATTATGCAAAATTCTGACATCTATATCCGGTAATAACTAATTAATGTTCTATATTATATCTGCAAAAAGCAATTTTTATTGATTTAATGACACTGCTAAAATTTTCTAAATGAATCACCATCCTGGATTTTGCACCAGGTTTGGATTAAGGGCACGTTCTCCATCAGGAATTGGTAATAAGTTCTGATGTTCAGAATATCCTTGCGGAAATTTAATTTCAACCAAGCCTCCCGTGTGATTACGCACTTCTACAGGGTAAATATCTGCACCGATATTCCAGCGTTTAATATCTGCCCAGTATAATCCCTCAAGAGCAAACTCAATTCTGCGTTCATGTCTTAATTTTTGGCGGGCTTCAGTCTGAGATAATCCCATTGGCAAAGAAGAAATTTTAACATCATCACGCTCAGTTCTGATTCTGTTAATAAGCTCTACCGCTTCATCAATGTTACCACCTGTTTCAATTATAGCTTCAGCCTTTGACAAAATTACATCAGCATAACGCATAACAATATAGTTCAAATCTGATTGATGAGCAGGAGCTAAATCCTCAAAAGGCTCGACAAAATATTTCCTTGACGACAAATGCTTAATGGAATTACCGGGATGGGTGTAAGCTCCTCCCGCGTAAAGATAATTGGGGAAACGGTGATCCAGATAGTAAGCTCCAGGTCTTACAATGGTTATATCCAAACGGGGATCCCTCAATTCCCAGGGAAGATCCGGGCTTACCCATGGACCGGCAGGTAAAACTTCTGACCCGTCAATCATCTCATAAGCACTAACCAGATCATCAGTAGGAACATAACGTGTGCCTCTTGTGTGGGTTCCTGTGCCAGTCCCACAAAACTGATCATGTGAAGATCCCTGATTATTTTCTCCTCTCATATATTGAATATCAAAAAGCACTTCCTCATTATTTTGATTCTGCAACAAGAACAAACCTTCATAACTTGGAAATAAAGAATATTTTCCCAATGCATCAATTTCATTAATTACCGTTAATACTTCACTATATTTTCCCTGATACAATAACGCCCTCATTTTAAGTCCTAGAGCAGCTCCTTTAGTGGCTCTTCCAACTTGTGGAGCATCCGCCTTAAGATTATCTATTGCAAAGTTATAATCAGAAATAACCTGGCTCCATGTATCTTCCGCTGAGGCCCGGGTTAGTTGCCTTGCCTCCTCTGTTGTAATTGGAGTAGTAACAATAGGAACTCCTCCGTAAAGTTCAACCAGTCGGGAAAAGGCTAAACCACGCAAAAAATATGCTTCACCTAAATACATTGAAAAGGCTTCATCACTTATACCAGTATCCTCATCGCGGAGTTTTTCAACCATATCGATAAAAACATTTGCCCGGCGAATTATACTGTAAGCTCTGGTCCATGCAAATACAAGATTGTTACCGTCAGTTGAGGCCAGGGATCCGTTGCCAGCTTTCGTCCACGCAAGATTACCCCAATTGAAGGCATTGGGAGTAGCACCGTCCATAACCCCGAATGCGAATAACCCCTGGTTATAAAGGCCTGTTTCTCTTAAGTTGGCATAGACACCATTAAGCAACATTTGTATGTCGGCTTCATTTTCGGGGAAAATTGCGGGAGTAATTTTATCTTCCGGAAATACTTCTAAAAATTCATCGACGCAACTATAAGAAAATGAAAGCATAAAAATCCATATTAAGCTATAAATTAAAAACTTTCTGGTTTTCATAATATATCGTTTTAGATTCTACAAAAATTATAATTCAATACTTACACCAAAAGATATAATCCGTGCTGCAGGATATATATCTGATCCAGAACTGGTTGTAGATCTTTCCGGATCATATCCTTCATAGGCATCAGTTACCAATGACCCTATATTCTGTGCATTTGCATAGATATAAACCCGTTCCATACCTAAACGGGATGCAATAATATCCGGCAGGGTATATCCTAATTGCAGGTTTTTAAGCTTAATAAAACTAATCTCCTGTACCCAAAAGGAGGATTGCTCATTCATCCATGGGTAATCTATTTTAATAGCAGGAATATCAGTATTGGTATTCTCGGGTGTCCATGCATTTCTCCAACGGCTGGTAATAGTTGTGGCCCCATCCCCATTTATCTGGGTTATTTGATTTGCGGTCCAGACGTGAACACCGGCTGCACCTTGTAAAACCGCACTTAAATCAATACCTCTAAACGTTAAACTAGGATTTAATCCGAAAGTAAATTTTGGAATTGTATTTCCTAGTTCTTGTTTGTCTTCAAATCCTAACCGGCCATCGCCATTAACATCTTCATATTTTAAATCCCCTGCTTTGGGTATAAACCCACTGGAATGCATGTATGCAGCCGCTTCTTCATCAGACTGAAAAATACCAATTTGATTGTAACCATACAAGGTCTGATAGGAATAACCTTCCCTTATCAAAAACAACTGGTCAGGAGAATCGCCTCCTCTGAATTTGGTTACCTGATTGGTTACATTGGTAAGATTGGCATTAATCATGTATCCTAACCGGTCTCTATCTCTTATACCATTATTATAGGTAATACTAAGTTCAAAACCTTTATTGGTCATTTCACCAATATTTTCAAATGGAGCGGTAATACCACCCATAATGTTAGGTATAGGTAATCTCACCAGAATATCTTCAGTTATTTTATCAAAATAATCTGCCGTAATCATTAATCTGTTGTCCAAGAACCCAAATTCGAAGCCAAAATCAAATGAGGTGGTAGTCTCCCAGGTTATATTTTCATCAACCATTTCGGTTATCGCAGCACCAGGAAATAAAACATCACCGTAATTATAACTTAATGTAAATGTTTGATTTATAATAGGAAGATAAGGCCAATAGCCTGCAATATTCTGATTTCCAAGCTTACCCCATGAACCCCGGATTTTTAAATCTGAAAATATATTTAAATTACGGACGAAGTCCTCTTCAATTAATCGCCAGCCGGCAGAAAACCCCGGGAAAATACCCCATCTGTTACCTTCTTTAAAGCGTGAAGATGCATCAGCTCTGATATTTGCTTCAAAAAGATATTTATCTTGAAAAGCATAGTTCACTCGCCCAAAATATGAGAACATCCTTAATCTGTTAAGGTTACCTTCACCTACTATGCCTGTAGTGCCGGCATCAATTTGAGTCAAACCTTCTTTTGGAGGATCACCTCTGCGGGCATACAAAGTTTTAATTGCCATATCTTCCAGCTGCATTCCGGCGATAGCGCCAATCCGATGTTTTTGAACGAATAGCTTATCATAGTTTAAAGTCGTGTAAAATTGATTATCAACCCTCTGATTGTAACCTCTAATAACTTCTATTCCTTCCCTGTTCAAATTCCTTGAAACACGCGCAACACCAGTATCTGTATAACCTTCTACATGGTGATTGAACCTGTCGACTAAAGTCATAGTTCCAATAGAAGCTATAGTTGTTCTTAAATATATATTGTCGGTGAAATTTATATTTGCATATGCATTCACATTATAGGAATTTTGTCCGGTTGCCGTTATACCGTTATTTGCATCAATTAAAGGATTATTATTTTCATACATGATAACACCGTCCCTATCTATTGCCTGTACGCCGCCAAGTCTGCCATCTCTTGTATAAGGAGCTATAAAAGGTGCTGAAGTATGAAGAATAGTAAACACTCGACCCAGAGGACCATATGCAATAGTTGGATAATATGGTTCCTCTGAATCCTGATTAGTGTAACTTACCCGGCCACCAACAGTTAACCATTCCCGGATATTGGATTCCAGATTAGCTCTGATTCCATATCTTT
>CAYQXY010000023.1:0-83767 GCA_964421595.1 uncultured Bacteroidales bacterium
AAAAAATGGGGTGGACCGGCGATGCCCTGCTGGTTGCCGAGGCCGGCCTTTTTAATTTTGATATAGTCAGTTCATATCTGAAGTGGATTGACGACTTTACCGATGAGCAGCGTCCGAGCGGACAACTGCCGGCAATCATTCCTACCAGCGGATGGGGCTACTCTCATAGAAGAAATGTTGAAAAACCGCTCAGGGGCAATGGTCCGCAATGGGAAGGCGCCTTTCTGGAAATTCCATGGCAGATGTACCGGTTCACGGGAGATACCACTATTATAGAAAGATATTACGACCGGTTCAAACAATACATTGATTACCTGACTGTCCATTCAGAAGGTAATCTGCTTGACTGGGGTATTGACGACCACAAGCAGCTTAAGCCCCTTACCCATGGCGATTATCTCTCATCTGCCTTTTATTATCGTTTTGCTTCCATGCTGGCGGAAATGGCCGGGATTACCGGAAGGACGGCCGACAGCAAACAATACGCGGGCCTTGCGGCTGAAATTCGCAAGGCGTTTAACGACAAGTATTTTGACAGTCAGCGGAATATCTACCTTCATGGTGGACAAACACCCATGGCCTTGGCTTTGTATTTCGGGATAGTCGATGAGCAGGACAGTGACAGGGTGCTGCAAAATTTTCTGTCTGTTATCAGTGAGAACAACGGACATATCGATGCAGGGGTTGTCGGTACCAAGGCGGTTATCAATGCCCTTCTCATGTATGATCAGGAAAGGGTTCTCTATGAAATGGCTGCCAAGCGTGATTTTTCCGGCTGGGGTTACTGGATAGAAGAGTTCGGAGCCACTACGTTATACCAGAACTGGGACGGCTCACAGTCACGCAACCATATAATGTTCGGGTCGATTGACGATTATTTTTACAAAGGCCTGGCGGGAATAAATATTGACGACACCCGTCCCGGATTTAAGAATTTCATTATCAGACCTTCGGTCGATAACGACCTGGAATGGGTGGATGCCGGCCATGAATCACCATACGGAATGATAAGGTCATCATGGGAAAAAACTGGTAACGGGCTGGAGATGAAAGTGACCGTGCCTGTGAATTCCTCGGCTAATCTGCATATTCCCGGCCTCAGCGACGCCCGGGTTAGATTCTTGGGGAGCCGCGATCCCGATTACCGGGGATATGAGAACGGGTTTCATATATACAGCGCGGGACCTGGCAGCTATGAGATCAGGGTAAAGTGATCCTGGTGGCAGTGATGATAGTTCAGGAACTTTGGTGCGGCGGTGTAGGGCAATTACATGGATCAATAAGTATTTTGTTACCATGATTAGTCCGAATTTAGCGAATTTTTCACTATTTCCGGCACGCTGTTGACGGTTGCGACCAGATTTCGTAAACATTTCGGGGTCGAAAAGATGTTTGTGGTGGTCTCCATGGTTGTCATTGCTCCGCCAGCAGGTTGCATCCTCTCAGGTCGGAGTGGTCAAATCGTCCCAGAATTTCAAAATGACCATCAGGAAAGGATTTTCCCAGGTCGCCTGTTTCCAGGAAAGCGCAGGAATCGATATTTGCCAGATCAATTATGTTTACCCCTCCGTTCCTTTCCCCGTTAAGGTATGAAAGCGGATTATAAGGATCTCTAATAAGGATTTTCATCCATGGCGGACAAAGAAACCTGCCCTCTCCTTTTGAGTAGGCTTGTGACAGTAGTTCTGTCATGCTATATTCTGAATGAATTGATTTTAACCCGAACCTGGAACCCAGAATTCCGTGAAGCTCCTCTCTGGTCAACTCTTTCCTTCTGCCTTTCATTCCCCCGGTTTCCATCACAATTGTATTTTGAAGTGAGATATCATGCTTTTCTGCAAGGTCGAGAAGTGCGAAGCTGACTCCAAGAAGAATTACCTTCTTGCCTTTTTTTTCAAGGCGCTTCAGTGTGTCTGCCAGTGCGTCAATATTATCAAGGTAAAAACCGCTTTCAGGACCGGATGTCATATCAATAAGCCGCTTTGTCATATAGACAAGAGAAGAATCACCTCTTTCGATGTACGAGGGTAATAATGCAAGTATGCAGTAATCATGAGGATTGCCGTAAAACTTTTCAAAGCATTTGAGAAGGCAGTCCTGATAAAGGCCCGGCTCAACGTAGTGCTGTGAAGTTGCTGATTGGCCGGTGCCGCTGCTTCTGAAAATAATTTTTCCTGATTCAGGTGAACTTAATACCTTGTGGGTTTTAAATAATGATACAGGAATGCAGGGAATATCCTTTATATCTGAAACCCTGGCTGTACCCTTTCCGAGTAATTCAATATATCTTTTATATACCTTATTGTTCGCTTTCTGGTAAGCGAATATTTCCAGAGCTGTTTGTTCAAACTCTTCATTAGTGGAGGTGTTGAAAATTTTCTCAATAAGTTTTTCTCGCCAGTCGGAGTGCATTGCTCAGGTTGTTATATGTAATTATACAGCCTTTATATAATAGTTTTGCCCGGGTAACGTTTATCAATCTCGTGGTTAATCCGGAAATTCTTTACTCTTAAAAATAACTTGTATAAGATGAAGCATAAAGGCCTTCCAGTCCGGTAAAATTACCGGATTGCTTTTGCCGGACGTAACTTTTTCTTCATAACTGCAGTAAAACCGGTTACCCTGACAAAGATAATGGTTAGTTATATTAACGGATACTACGGCGTAATAATTAATTTTGTTTTTAAATGGGCCTGTTGAATGTTGTATTGACCAGATCCAGATACCTTTTTCAAACCAATTTCAATGAAAAAACATAAGGACAGTGAACTTTTAATAAGGATTGCCAGGCTGGTGAAACATAATAAGGATCTTAATGAACAAGTCAGAAATCTTTCAGAGAGCAATGATCAGTTGGCGAAACTGGTTGAGGAATATGAATGGAAGCTTTCAAGGTTAAATTCCGGCGATCAGTCTGACTGTCCTGACCATGATATTTCCCGTGTATTGAAGTTTAAGATGGGTACTGTTCTTTATGCAGATATCCAGGGGTTCGGCAAACTAAATGATCAAGCAGATACACAGGGGGTTATGGACGGCCTTGATGGTTTGTTTTTACATTTTGATTCAATAGTAAAGAAATACAGGCTTGAAAAGATAAAGACAATTGGCGATTCATATATGTGTGCCGGCGGGGTTCCCGTTAAAAACAGTACCAATCCGATAGATGTTGTAATGGCTGCGCTGGAGATGAATTCTTTTCTTGGCAGACTAAAGTCAAGTTCTGATATAAACAGGGTATGGGATATCAGGATTGGGATACATACAGGATCAGTAACAGCAATATCAACCGGAAAGAAAAAGGTTTCATGGGAATTCAAGGGAGATACTGTAAACATTGCAAGCAGGCTGGCATCGTCTTGTGATATAGACAGGATCAATATATCAGCAAATACGTATGAGCTTATAAAGGAGTTTTTTACATGTGAGTATAACGGCAGGATACCGGTTAAATATACAGACAACCTTCCAATGTATTATGTAAAGGGAATTGTTCCCGGATTATCGGTCGGTGATAAAGGAATTTTACCTAACAATTTTTTTGATACAAAGTTCAAGCTCATTCAGTTTGTCGATCTTCAGGAGATCATACTTGACAAACTAGAAAAAGAGCTACCATCGCACCTTTACTATCACAATGTTAAGCACACTATTGATGTAGTTACCGAGGTGGAGCTTATAGGCTGGGCCGAGGGTATTAGCGAAGAGGAGATTCTGTTGCTGAAAACTGCTGCGCTTTTCCATGATGCCGGACATATCAGGGGTTATGATAACCATGAATACCTGGGTTGCCAGCTTGCAGGTGAGTATCTTAAAGAGTACAATTTTTCTCCGGAGCAGATTGAAAAGATCAATAACCTGATTATGGCTACAAAAATGCCTCCGAAACCAACCAGTTTGCTTGAAAAAATAATCTGCGATTCTGACCTTGATTATCTTGGCCGAAGTGACTTTATACCGGTATCCAATAATTTGTTCGAAGAACTTAAGGAGCAGAATAAAATAGGATCTTTGAGTGACTGGAATAAGCTTCAGATCAAATTCATATCAGGACATCAGTATTTTACTGAAACAGCCCGTAATCTTAGGGAAGTAAATAAGCAAAGACAGATTGAGCGTATAAAACAACTTGTCGGCAAAGAATAACCCCTCCGTAATCACACAACCTATTCCATACGAAAAGGTGATCCTGATCATCTCTTAAAGTGAGGCAGATCACTTTTTTAGATTGCAACAATCACCATAAAATCCGGACCCTGAATAGAGTCTGATCGTATATTTGTATGGTAGTAATAGAGTTACCCGAAAGAGAGAGCCTGCTGAGATGAAAAGACAAAGATGCCTTGTATTTATTGCATAGTTTATTTTTATACTTCAATGAGTGTGGTGGTCTGAGAAAATTTAAACAACAGGTTTGAATTAATTTTACGAATATTAATTCTGAAAAAAACACAAAAATGGAAAAGCTGGAATTACATTACATATCGAACTCTGATTTTTATGTTCAAAAAGCAAAACCCAATGTGAAAGTTAAGGGTACAGTTATCTTTTATGTTTCATTTGAATGGATGTAACAAGCTGTAGCTGACTGTGGAGTCATGCATTATAAATTAACAAAGGGTTCCTGCCTGTCATATGTGACTGCAGGAACCCTCTTTAAATATTAAAAAAGGCAGTTCCGAACTGATTAGCCCCTGATGGCCTTGATTCCTGGCAATTCCTTGCCCTCCATATATTCAAGCATAGCTCCCCCACCGGTGGAAACATAACTTACTTTTTCTCCAAGGTCATATTTATTGATTGCAGCAACCGAGTCGCCGCCTCCGATAAGACTGAACGCTCCTTTGGAAGTAGCTTCGGCAATGGCAAGTGCTACGCTTTTGGTTCCTTTTTCAAATTTTTCCATTTCAAATACACCCATCGGACCATTCCAAAGAATAGTTTTCGATTCCTTTATTACACTTGTGATCTCCTTAATGGATTCATCGCCAATGTCCAGTCCCATCCAGTTTTCGGGAACTTCATCAATAGCTGTTTCTTTTGTCGATGCGTTCGCATCAAACTTATCTGCAATAATATTATCTGTTGGAAGTATAAGCCTGACGTTTCTGGCTTTAGCCTTCTTTATGAGATCAAGGGCAATGTCAAGCTTGTCTTCTTCCACAAGAGATGAACCGATATTCCCACCCTGTGCCTTTATGAACGTATAGGTCATGCCGCCACCGATCACAAGGTTGTCAACGCGCTCAAGAAGATTCTCGATAATCAGAATCTTGTCCGATACCTTTGCTCCCCCCATAATGGCTGTGAAAGGCGACTGTGGGTCTTTAAGAACTTTATCCATACTATCCAGTTCGCCCAGGATAAGATATCCGAACATTTTGTCCTCCGGAAAGAATTTTGCTGCAATTGTAGTTGAGGCGTGCGCCCTGTGGGCAGTACCAAAGGCATCGTTAACATAAACATCGGCCAGTGATGCAAGTTCAGCAGCAAATTCTTCATTTCCTTTTTCCTCTTCTTTATGAAACCTCAGGTTTTCAAGTAACAGGATCTCACCGGGTTTTAAGTTTTTTGCAAGCTCCAGAGGTACATTGCCTATGCAGTCGGAAGCAAACTTAACAGTAGCACCTGAAAGTTTTGATACATGCTTAACCAGGTGTTTAAGCGAGAATTTCTCCTCATATCCTGCCTTGGGCCTTCCGAGATGGGACATCAGAATTACTGATCCACCGGAGGATAGTATTTTCTTTATGGTCGGCATAGCACCTCTTATCCTGTTGTCGTCGGTTATTTCAAAACTGCTGTTAAGAGGGACATTAAAATCGACCCTGATCAGGGCTTTTTTCTTCTTAAAATCGAAACTGTCAATTGTTTTCATTCGAATTGTGTGTTATGATTATGTTAATTATAAGTAAGATGTATGTCTCTGCCTTGTTTTGCGCAAGATAGTTCACCGATGCTGTGCTCATTAGTCTTATGTGCCATTGGTGATAAATTTCTTTTCCTGCAGTTTTGATCGCGCATATGCAAAAGTAAAAAACTATTTTTTATTTTACCTTTGCCGTTGATCGATATTGAAAATATAATCAGTTATATTTTGCGGATAATTTAATGAATCAATGGGTTTCAGTGTCAGAATAAACAGATCTGATTATTAACATCATCGGCAATGAACTAAATTTAATAGGCAAGCATGCTCTTTGAGGAGATAATAGGCCAGTCAGATATAAAAAGAAAGTTGTTGCAGACCGTCAGAGAAGAGCGGGTAGGCCATGCCATGCTTTTTGTCGGGAAGGAGGGTGCGGGTAAACTCGGACTGGCTATTGCATTTGCCAGGTACATGAATTGTGAAAACCCGGGAGCAGAGGATTCCTGCAATGACTGTTCATCCTGCCGGAAATTCAGTAAACTTATTCATCCCGATCTGCACTTTGTCTTTCCGGTCGCCGCTAAAAAAGATGCTCAAAAGAGCGCCGGTAAATCAGAGGGGGCAACCGTAAAAGCAACATCTGATAAAGGCCCGGTAAGTGATGATTTTCTCGTTCTATGGAGGGAATCTGTTCTTTCAAATCCATATATGCGACTTTTTCAGTGGTATGAGCTCATGGGAATCGAAAACAAGCAGGGGTCAATCGGAAGGAATGAAAGCAGGCAGATTTTAAAGAAACTTTCACTGAAGAGTTTTGAAGCCAGATTCAAGGTAATGATAATATGGATGGCCGAGAAGATGAATACCAGTGCCTCAAATACTTTATTAAAGCTTTTTGAAGAACCTCCTCCCAACACAGTGTTTATATTAATTGCCGAAGATGCAAGCCAGATTATCCCTACAATCCTCTCACGTACCCAGATTGTCAGGATCCCAAAAATAGACCGGAAAAGTCTGGAAGCAGTATTAATGGCTAAGCATGGAATTACAGACAGCAAACGCATCGATTCACTTGTAAGGTACGCCGATGGAAATTACCTTCAACTCATTGAGGAAGCCAGGGAGGGAGGTGAAATAAATTTCAATCTTGATATGTTCGTCAAACTTATGCGGCTTTGTTTTGTCCCTGATATAGTCGGCATTGGCTCATGGATAGATGGCATATCAGGTATTGGAAGAGAGAAGCAGAAACAATTTCTTCAATATGCCATCAGAATAATCAGGGGAAGTTTCATAATAAACATCAAAGCAGGAGATATAGACCTCTTATCAGGTGAAGAAAAAGAGTTCTCTGACAAGTTTTCAAAATTTGTGCATCCCGGTAATGTTTTTCCCATCTGCGAAGAATTTGGGAAAGCTTATGTCCATATTGAATATAATGGCTATAACAGGCTCGTTTTTTTTGATCTTGCAATCAAGATCGCAAGATTGTTAAAAGCTTAATTTTAAATCGAAAATTTTTCATCTGTCTTGATGTCATATCAAGATGAATCTCCCACGAACCGGGTCACACAATAAGAACCGAATAATCCATGGGTGATCCATCTGTGGCGACCGCGTTACATGGACATATAACTTGCTTATAATAAAAATAATAGCATCACTTTGTTCGGGTGAATGAAACATGACCTGAAGGTTTATTACTCATTCAATGTCCTGATAGCTGATGGATTTTCAATTGATGGGAAATTCCTGTACATTTGTTTTTGATAAGAATCAGGGTTTTCAGTTTTAATTTTCAGAAATTAGTTGCCTGAGAACCGATTATGTTTTGTATTTTAATCGCCTTATCACGCCCCTCATTTTCCGGGTTCAGGGAGCTGGATAAGGTTTTAAGGTTAAGATGTTAAGTTGATCAAATAGAAAATGACTACATATTTCAGAGGGTGTTCTTCAATTATGACTGACTCGGGGCTGGAACAGGATAAGCCCTGTTCCTGCAACAGTCTTGATGTATATGACTGGCTTGCCGATATTAAAGAGCCCTGCAACAACCATGATCTGGTTGAGGTGAGGTTTAAAAATACCAGGAAGGGTTTTTTCAGGAATGTAAACAAACTGATGCTTACTGCGGGCGATATTATTGCTGTGGAATCATCGCCCGGTCATGACATGGGAATTGTATCGCTAAGGGGAGAACTTGTTCTGGAGCAGATGAAAAAGTACAATGTATCCCCCGCAGATGAAAGTCTGAAAAAGATTTACAGGAAAGCCAAGCCAGCTGATATAGATAAATGGAAAGAGGCTATTGCACTTGAAATTCCAACAATGTTAAGGGCACGTGAGATAACGGAATTGATGAAACTTAACATGAAAATTGGGGATGTTGAATACCAGGGCGATAAAACCAAAGCAATTTTTTACTACATAGCAGAAGAGAGGGTTGATTTCAGGGAGCTTATAAAAGTCCTTGCTGATGAGTTCCGGGTAAGGATAGAAATGAGGCAGGTAGGGGCCAGGCAGGAAGCCGGAAGGATCGGGGGTATAGGGGCGTGCGGCCGGCAACTTTGCTGCAGTTCCTGGCTTACCAACTTCACAACGGTAACTACCAATGCCGCCAGATTACAGGAAATTTCCCTCAATCCGCAAAAACTTGCAGGCCAGTGCAGCAAACTTAAATGTTGTATAAATTACGAAGTCGAAGTGTATACCGACGCACGGAAGGACTTTCCTGACCTTACCCGTGTGCTTGAAACAATGGAGGGTTCATGGCTGTTTCAGAAGGCCGATATATTTAAAAAGCTTGTATGGTATTCCTGTAATAACGATTCATCGTTTAACATGGTTTCTCTCAACCTGGAAAGGATTAAAGTGGTAATTGACCTTAATAAAAAAGGGAAAAAGCCGGAAAGGTTGCTTGACGATATAGTAGATACGAAAGTTGATGAGAAAGAGAAAACAGATGATTTTTTTAGCAATGACAGCATCACACGCTTTGATGAAGCAGGAAAAGCTGCCAAAAACAGAAAAAAGAAAAACCGGAAGAAAAAGTCAAGGATCAAAGGAGCCCAGAATGATAAATTTTAACTTTAAAGATATTACGATCAGGAATTTAAATTTAGTAATTGCCGGCATTTCGGTATTTATCTTTTTAGCCTGTAATACTGATCTTGTTTATGAGGATAATGTGAGGATTCCCGGAAATAAATGGAGTCGTTATAATATACCTGAATTTGAGGTTGAGATTACCGATACTATAACACTTTATAACCTGCATGTAAATCTCCGGAACACTGGCGAATATCCCAGGAGCAATATATTCCTCTTCATTTCAGCCACTGCTCCGGGCGGGGCATTTAACCGTGATACTATCGAACTGGTGCTTGCTGAACCTTCTGGAAAATGGAAAGGTAAAGGATTTGGCAGTATCTGGCAAAATCAATTTCCTTACAGGCAGAACGTCCGTTTTGCCGAAAAGGGCATTTACAATTTTAAAATTGAACAGGCAATGCGAATGGATGACCTGCCGGGCATTACCGATGTCGGACTACAGATCGGGAAATCAAAACAATAACATTTATCAGTCATTTTAAGGTGGCAAAAAAGAAGCTTTTCAGGTTTGCAGAAATGCAGACATTCAATAATGTAGTGCATGCCACTGCCGATGATGTTCTGAACAAAAAACACCCGTTGCATGGTAGATGGGCCGAGAAGGTTTTTGGTTCAGCAATGCCGGTTGTGCTTGAACTTGGTTGTGGTAAAGGTGAATATACAACCGGCCTGGCAGAATTATTCCCGAAACTGAATTTTCTTGGCATCGATGTAAAAGGGGCAAGAATATGGAAGGGAGCTAAATATGCGAATGAGAACAAACTTGGGAATGCCGGATTTTTGAGGACAAGGATCGATTTCATTTCGTCTTTTTTTGCACCCGGTGAAATTGACCAGATCTGGATAACTTTTCCAGACCCACAGTTAAAGAAAGCAAGGAAAAGACTTACATCTTCAGTATTCCTGAACCGGTATCGTGAATTTTTGAAGGCTGGCGGACTGGTTCATCTTAAAACTGACAACCTGGAATTATATCAATATACTTTATCTGTAATAAAGACGAATGGTCTTGAGCTGCTTGAAGCAACCGACAATCTGTACGGATCTGATCAGGCAGGGAGTGTTTTATCAATCAAAACCTATTACGAGCAACGGTATCTGGACAAAGGGATGCCAATAACTTACCTGAAATTCCGTATTGACAGTCAGGATGTTATAACAGAGCCTGAGGCGGTAATCTGAACAGATACCGGAAGTAATTTGCTGATTTCAAACAAACGGGAGATCTATTCGAATAATATAATGGCAGTGTTCTTTATAAATAAATAATGAATTAAACTGTTTCCACAGATGGTCACGCGTATGATTCTTTACTATTCTGAATATTTTTATAGTTATTATAGGCAGGATACATAATCGATTTATTAATAAACAAGATTTGAGCATCCATGCATTATAAAAATTTAAATATGGCTGATAATTCAAATTTCTTTGAAAAAGTTTACAGCGTAACAATGCTTGTACCTTCCGGCAGAGTAACAACCTATGGTGCTATTGCCCGTTACCTCGGCTCGGCAGGTTCTGCACGTATGGTTGGATGGGCTCTGAATAAGTGCCATTCCAACGCAGGGTTTATTCCGGCACACCGCGTGGTAAACAGGAACGGTTTGTTAAGCGGGAAGCACCACTTCGGCACACCAAATGCCATGCAGCAGCTTCTCGAAAATGAAAATGTCAAAGTAGAAGATAACAAGGTTTTAAATTTCAGGGAACTCTTTTGGGATCCCTGCAAGGAAATTTAGGGTTATATATACTTTTAATTATATTTGCACCATGTTAAATTGGTTTAATTACAAATAGCAGAATTAATTTAATTATGACACTAACAGAAGGACAGGTAATTGAGATCCTGAAAAAGATAAATCACCCCGGGGCAGGAAAGGATATTGTAAGTCTCTCAATGATAAAGGATATTATTATCGGAGAAAATAAAGTCAGCCTTACACTTTATACAGGAAACCGGAAGGATCCTTTTTCAAAATCTCTCAAACGTGCCTGTGAACAGGCATTAAGTTCTGCGACTGATAACCGGTTCTTAATTACTGTAAATATTGAAACCGACCGGCCGGAACCGCTCGCTCCCAGGCCGGTGCTGCCCGGTGTCAGGAATATAGTTGCAATAGCATCAGGAAAAGGTGGGGTAGGTAAATCGACTATAGCAGTGAACCTTGCCATAGCTCTGGCCCGTAAAGGTTTTAAGGTTGGGTTATGTGATGCAGATATATATGGTCCGTCGGTTCCGAAAATGATGGCTTCTGAGGAAGTAAGGCCGTTAATGCGTGAGGATAACGGCAGACATATAATTATACCTGTAGAAAAATATGGAATAAAATTCCTTTCGATTGGCTTGTTTGTTCCTGCAGAAAACGCATTGGTATGGAGAGGCCCAATGGCTACAGGTGCCCTTAAGCAGCTGATCACAGATGCGGAATGGGGTGATCTTGATTACCTTCTGTTTGATTTACCTCCGGGGACAAGTGACATTCATCTCACCCTGGTGCAGGAAGTTGCAGTTACGGGTGTTGTTATTGTAAGCACTCCCCAGGATGTGGCTCTTGCCGATGTCATTAAAGGTGTTTCAATGTTCACAACCAGCGATATTGGTGTGCCTGTACTCGGCCTGGTTGAAAATATGGCCTGGTTTACTCCTGCTGAACTTCCTGATAACAGGTATTATATCTTTGGAAGGGACGGGTGCAAGAACCTTGCGAAAAAAATGAATTTGCCCCTTCTTGCTGAAATACCAATTGTTCAGAGTATTCGTGAAGGCGGAGATAGCGGGATTCCTGTTGCAGTTGACGAGGAACCCGTTTCCGGTCCGTTCTCCCTGCTTGCTGACAAGCTTGCAGATGCGATTGATGAACGTAACCGGACAAAGGATCCAACCAAAAAGGTTGTGATGAAAAAATAAATTATAATTTTTTAATGGTTGTCTGTTATTTTTCATAGCATACAACCAATTGACCAAATGATGATTAACTATTTTATATTAATATAAATATCTCATAATGGAAACTAAGATAAAAGATGGTTTGCTTAAACGTGCAAATGAGACTCTGGATCAGGTAAGGCCTTACCTGCAGGCAGATGGTGGCGATATTGAAATTGTAGAGCTGACAGATGAAAATATTCTGAAGGTCCGTCTGACCGGAGCGTGCAATGGCTGTCCGTTCAGCATGCAAACATTAAAGGCTGGTGTTGAGCAGGCAATCAAACGTGATATACCGGAAATTCTGGAAGTCATTGAAGTAGATTCCTGATTTTTGTGACTCAGCAAAATATGTAAACGATTTCGCAGTTATTGTAATGATAAGTTGTATGATGATGTCATGTACGGCATACTGCTTCTTTCGGAAAAATTATTATTAATTTTATTCCGGATAATAAGATATAGCCATTTTAAATAACTGCATCTATGTTCATGAGACGTGGGAGTTCCGCAGCCCTGTTGATTCTGTTAATCCTTACTTCGTGTTCCACAAGCAGGAATACAATGTTAACAAGGACTTATCATCAGGTTACAGCCCGGTATAATACATATTTTAACGGGAAGCAGAGTTTCAGGTCCGGTGTCAGAAAGTCGGAACAGCAATTCAGGTATGATTTTAACAAGATACTGCCTGTCTTTTTGTATACAGATCCGGGTATTGCCGCATCTGTTAGTCCTGAAATGGACAGGGCGATCAGCAAGGCTTCAAAGGTTATTACCAACAAATCCATTACCGTGCGGCCCAGGGAGCGGAGTGGCCTGTCAGGGCGAAGAGGCAGCGATTTTTATACAAAGAATGAATATAACCGTTGGGTAAAGGAGAGTTATCTTCTTGCAGGTAAGGCGCATTTCTACAAGCATGACTTTTTAGCTGCTACCCGGGCATTCCTCTTTATAATAAGTGAATACAGAAACAGTCCTCTTGCCTGGGAGGCACGGGTCTGGCTGGCACGATCGTACAGCGAGCAAGGCCGGTTCAGTGAAGCAAGGATGCTTTTTGACAGTATGCTTGGCGATCGTAATTTCCCTTCCGCGTTAAGCGGGGAATTGTTTGCAAGTATAGCAGACTTCCATCTGAAACAGGATGAATTTACACAGGGACTCAGTTATCTGGAAAAGGCGCTGGATTTGACTGGTGATAAACAGACAATTACCCGGTATACCTTTATTCTTGCACAATTATATGAGCGTACCGGAAATAACAGCATGGCATCAGACTTTTATTCCCGGGTCATCAGGATGAACCCGCCTTATGAAATGGTTTTTAATGCACGTCTTAATCAGGCAGGAGTTTTTCAGGCTTCGGGAGGAGAAACTACACGCATGGTAAATGACCTTGAGCGCATGCTGCGCGATGACAAGAATCGTGATTACCACGACCAGATCTATTATGCCCTGGCAAATTTATATCAGCGTCATGATAATGAGAAAAAGGCAATTGAAATGTATTCCCGTTCTGCCGGAGCCTTTGGGGTGAATCCGTCTCAAAAGACAGTAACCTATCTTGCACTTGCAGATATTTATTTTAGTCATCCTGACTATATTACATCTGCGGCATATTATGATTCAGCTGTCGTTAATATGGATAACGATTTTCCCGGCCGGCATGCCCTTACAGAGAAAAACAGAATTCTGCAGGATCTGGTATTCAATTTAAAAACCTTTCAGTTAGAAGACAGTTTGCAATTACTTGCATCACTGTCTGAGGCTGAGCGTAACCGGAAGATAGACGAAATTATCGCCAGGGTACGTCAGGACGAGGCTGATGCCCGGCAGCGGGATCAACTTGCACAACAAACATCCCAGTTCCAGTCTGCGCGCACCTCACAGGCTGCCCGTTACCAGGCAGAGAGGACTGGCGGGGGTAACTGGTATTTCTACAACCAGTCGGCCGTTACTTTTGGCCAGAATGAGTTTGAATCACTATGGGGTACCCGTAGACTGGAAGATAACTGGAGAAGATCCAGCAGGCAGGTTATAAACCCCCTTCAGTTCGCCATGGCCGGTGAAGATGATGATATTCCCGGCGATGATCCGGAGGAGTTTTCAGATACAGGAAGCAGGGATTTTTACCTGAGGAATATCCCTCTTACAGATGAAGCCATGAATGCATCTCACCTAAGGTTACAGGAATCTTTACTTGGAATGGCAGTAATCTACAAAGAAGATCTCGGCGAATACAGCCTTTCTGCTGATGCTTACGAAGAGCTTGTCAGGAGATATCCCGACGGGCCATATTCAGTTACTGCGTTATATGACCTTTATTCTTTGTATGAGGCCCAGCAGGATCACATCGCGGCTGAACGCTATAAGAACCTGATAGTTTCCCGCTACCCTGGCAGCACATATGCTTCAATACTTACCAATCCGGATTATTTCCGTGAGTACGAACAGCAGCTTTTGGAGACAGAGAAATATTATGAAAGAACTTTTGAACTGTTTCGTGAAAACAATTTTGAACAGGTAATCGAACGAGCAGTTACAGCAAGCCGGAACTGGCCTGAAAGCCATTTGATACCACGATTCGAGTATCTCAAAACACTCTCCTGGGCACAACGCGGGAATATCCCTCTTTTTCGCGATATGCTTGCTGATTATATAGCTGCATATCCGGATACTGAAATGGCTGAAAATGCCAGCCAGTTTATCAGCTATCTTGAAGATGATTATCCGGAGACAATCCGGATGACTGAAGTAGCTGTTATTCAGGATATTTATCAGCCCGACCAGAGTGGGAATCATTATTTTATTCTGGTTGTCGATAATATTCAGGATTTAATTAACAGACTGGTTTTTAATATCGTTAACTTTAACGTCGACCATTTTGCCAGACTAAACCTGAATATTACAACTGAAGCATTCAGTACAAATTACAGGATCATGAGGGTGGAAGGTTTGCCCGATACTTCATCGGCCCTTGATTATCTGAATCATTTTGTTTCATCGGAGGAAGTTCTGGCAGAGGCAGATCAAAATGATTATCCGGCATTTATCATCTCACCTGAAAATTATGATTTATTCATGAAGGATAAAAATATAGGGTCCTACCTGAATTTTTTCAGGGGTGAGTACCTGGAACGGTAAATACCGTATAAAAAAAAATTATGAAACAAATAACAATTCTTTGGGCCGACGATGAAATAGATTTGCTAAGACCCAATATAATATTTCTTGAATCAAAAGGCTATAAGGTTCTTACTGCAACGAACGGCCAGGATGCAATTGATATGGTCACATCGGAAAACCCAGATCTGGTATTTCTTGATGAAAACATGCCTGGTATCAGCGGACTGCAGACACTTGAGGAGATTAAAACATCCTTCCCGGCTCTCCCCGTGGTTATGATCACCAAAAGCGAAGAAGAGGAAATTATGGAGCAGGCTATTGGTTCAAAAATTTCAGATTATCTTATAAAACCAGTGCATCCAAAACAGATTCTTCTTTCTATAAAAAAAAATGTTGATACAAGAAGGCTGGTAACCCAGAAAATTACATCTTCCTACCAGTCGGAGTTCGGCAAGATCGGGACGGCAATTAATTATGCTGACTCCTACGATGACTGGGTCGATGTTTACCGCCGGCTGGTTTTCTGGGAAATGGAACTTGAAAGTTCCTCCGATTCAGGAATGAATGAGGTAGTTTCCCGGCAAAAGCAGGAGGCTAACAATGAATTCGGGAAATTTATCAAGGCGAATTTCGAAGATTGGTTTCATGATAATGCTGAGAACAAGCCGGTTTTGTCTCATAACCTGTTTTCAGCCAAAATCCTTCCACTTCTTGACCCGGCTGAAAAAGTAATTGTTATTTTGATAGACAACCTCCGGTTTGATCAATGGAAAGCCATTTTGCCTGATATAAGGGAGTATTTTCAGATTACAAGCGAAGAGTTGTACTGCACAATATTGCCAACTACCACACAATTTGCCAGGAACTCAATGTTCGCCGGACTGATGCCCTGGGATATTGAAAAGCTTTATCCCCAGTTATGGATGAATGATGAAGATGAGGGCAGCAAGAATCCGTATGAAGAAGAATTGCTTAGCAGGCAATTGAAAAGGAGGGGTAATAACATGCACTTCTATTATGAGAAAGTGCTGAATAAGAAAAACGGCAAAAAGCTTTCGGAAAATATATCTTCGCTCATAAACAATCCGCTGACAGTTCTTGTGTACAACTTCGTCGACATGTTATCGCATGCACGAACAGAGATGGATGTTCTTAAAGAACTTGCAGGAGACGATGCAGCCTACAGGTCTCTTACAAGGTCATGGTTCAGACACTCTTACCTGCTTGATCTTCTCAAGGAGCTTTCTGCCAGAAAGGTGAAAGTTGTTATAACTTCCGATCATGGGTCAGTAAGGGTGGAGAATCCTGTTAAAGTGATTGGCGACAGGAATACCACTACAAATTTGCGTTACAAACAGGGTAAAAACATTAATTACAATCCTAAACAGGTTTTCGAAGTTAGAAATCCTTCCAGTATACATCTGCCCCAGAATAATGTAAGTTCTACCTATATTTTTGCTACCGGAGGGGATTTCTTTGCCTATCCGAATAATTATAATTATTACGCCAATTACTATAAAAATACTTTTCAGCATGGCGGTATATCAATGGAAGAGATGCTGGTTCCTTTAATCGTTCTTGAACCACTTAAATGATGAGCAAGATTCAGGCATTTGAGTTTAATCTCAAAACTATTGAAAAAGCAGCTGAAGATTTAATTAAGGCATTTCCCGATGCCCGTATATTTGCATTTGAGGGGGAAATGGGCGCAGGTAAAACCACATTTATTAAAGCTATATGCCGCAAACTCGGTGTAGAGCAGGTTATCACAAGTCCGACTTTTGCAATTGTCAATGAATATATTGACAAAGATGGCGAAAAGGTTTTCTTTCATTTTGATTTCTACAGGATCGAAAATATTGGTGAGGCTCTTGATATGGGCTACGAGGACTATTTTTACAGTGACAAAATGTGTTTTATAGAATGGCCGGAGAAAATAGCAGAATTGCTTCCTCCCGGAACAATCAATCTCAAGATTGAAGTGATTGATGAAGAAAACAGGAAGCTCGGGTTAATAAATAATTAACTGGTAGCTTGAATTATTGCCTTCTTTGCAATCTTCACAGTTAACCGGCCTTCTGGAAATAGTTTTATAATATAATCTATCGCATGACAGGAATGATGTTGTTATTATCAAAGCATATTCCACTTGAAGTTAAAATAAAATTATTTGAACTTATAACCCTTTTTGACTATCTTGCTGTAATCATTAAATATATGATTTTGACCGGGATATTTCAGATTTATATCCTGAATGGTGAACATTATAAAATCAGGAACAGGCTGGTTGAAAAACTGCTCAGGTTCTTTATGCAGGCAGGTAGTTTAGTGATTTCATTAACAGGTAATTCGCGGGCTATCTTTCAGCGGCAGCCACGTGACTAACAAATGTTACGTACTGATATTTAAATTAATTCAATGATTCGGATGAAGTATAAAAAGTTACCGCAAACCTGGGCACTGGGAAAGGGAAGCCTGTTGCCCCAGGAAGAGGTCCTTGAGACGGGTAAAAACAGAAAGACCCTGACAATAGGTATACCCCGGGAACTTCAGGAAGATGAAAGCCGTATTAGTCTGACTCCGGAAGCTGTTGAACTGCTTGTTGCAAATGGCCACCAGGTGCTGGTAGAAACCAGGGCGGGTGCCGGAGCAAATTACAGTGATAATGAATACAGTGAATGTGGTGGCTTCATAGTAGATGAACATGCAGAGATATTCGCCAAAAGTGACATACTCCTTAAAATTAATCCACCGGTAACCCGGGAGATTGAGTACATGAAGGGTAATCAGCTGGTAATATCCGGCTTAAGGCATATGATACAGAACAGTGATTTTTTCTTCAGTCTTATGAAAAAGAAAACCACTGCCATTTCTTTTGAACATCTTAGAAATCATGACGATTCTTATCCGGTTATTCGGTCAATGAGTGAAATTGCCGGAAGTGCTTCAATATTAATTGCTGCCGAATACCTCTCCAACCAGAATAAAGGCAAGGGTATTATACTTGGTGGGATATCAGGAATCACTCCATCAGAAGTTGTTATTCTCGGGGCAGGCACGGCAGCTGAATCGGCCGCAAGGGCTGCACTTGGACTTGGTGCATTTGTCAAGGTTTTTGACCATTCGGTTGACCGTCTGCGCCGGCTGCAGGATACTTTGGGACAGAGGCTTTATACATCCGTTTTTCATCCCAGGGTAATTTCAAAGGCATTGCAATCGGCCGATGTTGTTATTGGTGCAATTCATCTGGGAAATGAAGGTCCCCGCTTTTTAATTACCGGGGAAAACGTGAAGGAGATGAAAAGAGGATCAGTAATAGTCGATCTGAGCATTGATCAGGGCGGATGTATTGAAACATCTGAATGCAGGACACATGATTCTCCGGTTTATATTAAACATGGAGTTATCCATTATTGTGTGCCCAATATCCCCTCACGGGTTGCCAGGACTGCTTCCATCGCCCTGAGCAATATCTTTTCACCCCTTATCTTGTCTATTGGCGAATCTGGTGGGGTAAAGGCTTCAATTAAAGAGGATGTGGGCCTGCGCAAGGGTGTTTATATTTATAACGGACTGCTAACAAATGCAATGATTGGCCGAATGTTTGATATTCCCTCCAAAGATATAGACCTTTTGATGGCTGCTTTTTAATACGGCTACCCTCATGCATTAATGAAAAGTAAACATTTTGCCGAACCCGGAATATAAACCACCGGTGGAGTTTATAGCTCTGCCAGTAACGGACCTGAAAAAGTCAGGGTTTGCAGATTAAATTAAAAGTAGGCCCTCATCTGCATGCCCCCGGTGTGTATAAACTTGTTGCCCGGAGATGTTCTGCCGTGGTAGTTAAGGCTCATCTGCAGACTGCCTGTCAGGTTTTTCTGTGACTGGATCATAAAAGTCATATTATTCCCGGGCCACAGTCCTTTGAGCATTTCCCTTGCCATTGGTGTATTTTCCGGGGCATTGAATTTAATATGGAAATAATCTGCCCTAATGGTTATGTTCCCCATGGAAGGTATTGTGTAACTGATTTCAGTACCCATGTTCCGGCTATCAGACTGTTCATAGCCGGGATTGTTTTCCTGTCGCATCCAGTTCAGATGGAGGGACGACTGGAACTTATATCCGGGTTGAAATGAGATATCAATACCAGCTGAAAGTATATCTATGTTGAAATTCCTCCCCGGAAAGAAGCCCGACTGGTATGATTTACTTCCCTTTTCAACCCTGTTTCTTACTATTATTGATGTCGCTGCTTCAAGGCGGCCGTGTATGGCATCTGATTGCATTTGTCTTGAATCAAAACCATTTACAAGCAGAGTTTTGGAGTTGGTAACCTGTTTGAGATACTCAATTGACATGCGCTTGTCCGGAAACTGGAACGTGAGGGTGTTTCTGAAAGAAGAAGATATACTTATAAGGTTTGTATCTGCAACTCTTGCATAAAAGGGGTTGAGGCCTGCAATAAGTTGCGGATGTCTTGTCTTTTGACTGGTCTGGTATGCACCCTGATTTGAGAAGAATGACAGGATCTTTTTGATTCCGGATTGCTGCTGCCATCTTACCGGTGGAGTAAACCTGATACTTTGATTAAACTGATTGGACCTTATACGAATATAGTCGTCACCGGGTATGAAAATCCGGATATGATCAGTCTGATCGGGGAAAGCAGCAGGCTCAAATTCATCAAGCTCCTTAATCCCGTTTTCATTATAATCGATCCAGGAATGTGTGCCTTGTCCCCTTGCAACTTCAAGATACATGATATCTTTTTTGATCTCCATTCCCGAGCCGGTTTCATAGAATCCTGCCCCCTGAATGATACCATTAAAGAACCTCAGTCCGCTGCTGAGCCTACCGTTAAGCGAAGTTTCCGGTTTTATTGAAATTGATGATATGTCATCAGGTTCAAGTGTGCGATGATGTACTGTGCCTGCAAAATGATTTCCTCTGGATGCTTCTGTCCTGAATCCTGCAGAAATTTCCCTTGCGAAAGACGATTTAATTAATTTGTTTCCTGATGGAAGTTTATCTTCTCTTTCGCTGTAGGAGGTAAAAACATGGATTTTTGATGTATCAGGATTCCGGAGGTAAATTTCCCACTGATTGAAGGCCGAACTCACGGGGGAGAGTGTCCTGAAGGCTGTTTTCTCAATTTTGTTTTGTTCGCCTTCAAGCCGGAACCCCAGGATTATAAGCCACAGTGATCTGCTTATATCTGCAGAGTGTTTTAAAAAGTCTGTTTCAATTATACTGCTTGCCGAATTCATATAGCTGAGCATAATTTTGCTGTCAAATCCGGCGATGCCGCTACCAGCTTCAACAACATTCCGCAGGCCGTTATAATTGCCGTTGAGTTTCATAAATTCACCCCTGTATTTTATATAATCTGCAATACTCCTGTTATAGGCTCCGTGCCAGGTGAACCGCTGTTCATCTCCCTGGTGTGAGATCTCTTCCAGGTTCCAGTCTCTTGCATGTTCAACTGCCCTGTACCGGCCTGTAGTGGTAAACTGGTTGCCTGAGAATTCATAATTCATTCCACCACCTATAGTTTGACCATCATCACCCAGAGGGGTCATATTGTCAATACCGAACCTTAACGCAAGGCCCTTGTTGTCATTATTATCAAGTTCTGAAAATGTATTCAGATCGGAATTACTTACAGCGAGTTCAAAAAACACATCTGTGCGTGCCGATAATGCAGTGATTCCACCCAGGCTAACTACTTGTTGCTTTTTTGGGGTAACCAGCAAAGTTACCGGCTCATGGCTTCCTGAAGGAATTCCGTTTACCGGTGCTGTCCACCTGAATACACGGCCGTTTGCAGAAGTGTGGCGGAGAACATAATTACCCATATTCTCTCCAACATATGAAAAGCCCGGCCTGAAATGTGCGATCTCCGGATCGACTGAGTATTGGTAAATACTATAGACAGTCCCGTCAATAATGGTGTCGGTTCTGGCATAAAGCACAAAATCGTTGCTGAATTCAACGCTGTCGGCCTTATGAACCCAGGCAAGGTGCAGGCTGTCACCTGTGTCAGCAAGTACCTGCTTTTCATCGTCATTCAGATCCTGCCTGAGTGGCTGATTTTTTGCATCATGTTCAGAGAAGATATTTATAAAATAGCTGCCCTTTTCAGAATTAAGCTCGGTGGTGTTGGATAGCATGAATCTTGCATAATTCCGGTCAGAGTATTCAAACTCAACAGAAATCCTCCTGTCTTTTGTAATGGGCATTACAGAAGTAAAAGTAATTTCTGCAAGATTATAATCTATTACATAATCATTATCTACCCCTCTTGTCAGAAGCCTCCCGTCAATAAAGACCCTTTCTGATCCTGCAAGGATTATAATAAAAAGTTCGTTATTTGCTCCTCGTAATTTGTATGGACCCTGATTACCCTCAATACCCCTGAAACTGTCTCTATGGTACTGGCCTTTTGAAATCGCTGCTCCCGTCTTGTTCACTATATTGTTGAATGGTCCGCTTTCCGGTTCGGTCACAGCCGTGAACTGCACTCCCTGGGCCTTTTTATCAAGAGGCAAAAACCTTCCGTGGTTCTCCTGAACCTCGAAATCACCAACTGTAAGACTCAAATTGTCATTATAGAGCTGAATGAAAATTTTGTCAAACTCACTTATTTGCTGTGAATACCCTTCAGGCTGAAGGGGAATGTTCTGATCGGAAATGCTGGCTATAATATTTATATTATCATCCAGCTTCCCTGATAACTGCAAATTAAGATTTGAGTTCACTATCACATCCTGATTATTTCCAAAACTAATACCTCTGGAAATACTCCCGCTTCGGATAAGGGTTTCTTCATCCCAGAGATTCCTGCTAACGGGGACATAGGAATAGCGGCCGGGTTCCCTGTCCTGTATGCTCTGGCCAGGAATAATAAGGCTTTGATCCTTCCTCGCCAACTGAAGTCCGGGATCTGAAGTAAACACCCTGTATTTGATCTTAAGCTCTCCGGCATCGTTGTTAAGGTCAGGTGATAAGTAAAGCATTGACTTCACTGGATCGAAATTGTAGAGTGAATCTGAAATTTCATTTCCACTTATGTCAAAAAGCTGAAAGGTTCCGGGAACAACAGCCAGGGTGTCGATTAATACCGGATCGGTTCCGATGTTTATTAATCTCTCCCTTAATCCGGAAAGGTCCTGTGTATAAAGGCCTGCAGGAATGATAAGCAGCAGAATTATATTTAATAGGGTTCTTTTCAATTCAGGTCAATCGACAAGTTGTTTACCATGAGCAATTGAGTAAAGATATAATGATTCTGTTTTTATTCTTCTGTAACTGAAAACCTTTAGGAAGTTTCTCAGAGAATGAAGGATCATAAAGATTTGATACAGGACAATGTGGTTTCTTTGATCACTTTTTTATAAATAGTGAAAAATAATAATTGCGCGGAGGAATAGGATTCTCCCTTTTACTGACACCCTGGCTTATTCCGCCGGTATATTAAATTGTAGTTGATAGAACGAAAATAATAACAATTCGGTACATCTTATTTGCCAGGCTGTTTTGAATTATTGCCATAGTAAAACTACCTTTGGGGCAAAATCAACGAATTCCTTCCTGATGTCATTTATTTATAACTGTGCAATTACACTTTACAGCTTTTTAATCTTCTTAATGTCGCCCTTTAAAGAAAAGGCAAGGTTATGGAAAGAGGGTAGAAAAGGTTTTTTCAGGAAGTACCGTGATTTTAACAAAAAGGACCGGACAATCATCTGGATTCATTGTGCCTCACTGGGCGAATTTGAACAGGGCAGACCTGTCATTGAGGAGATAAAGAAAAGAGATGAAACAATCTTTATCCTGCTTACCTTTTTCTCTCCATCAGGTTTTGAAATAAGGAAAGATTACCCGCTTGCCGACCTTGTTTGCTATCTCCCTGCCGATTCCCCCTCAAATACCCGCAGGTTTATTGAATTATTCAAACCTGACATGGCTGTTTTTGTAAAATATGAGTTCTGGTACAACTACCTTTCATGTCTTAAGAAAAACAATATCCCCCTGTTTCTGATCTCAGCCAATTTTCGTCCTGATCAGATATTTTTCAGGTGGTACGGAAGCTGGTTTACCCGGTTACTGAAGTACTTCACTCATATTTTTGTTCAAAGTGATATTTCTCTCAGCCTCCTGAAATCTGTAGGGGTTAATAATGCGACGGTAGCGGGCGATACCCGTTTTGACCGGGTGTATGATATTGCTCAAAACAGTGGCGAAAACCAGATAGCCAGGGCCTTCAGTTCCGGTAATTATACAATTGTTGCCGGAAGCACATGGCCTGCAGACCATGATTTGCTTATCAGATTTGTAAATGAAACGCGGCATGATATAAAACTGATAATAGCCCCTCACGAAATACATGAAAAAGAGATTGAAACTTTGGCCGCCAGGTTCAGTAAAGAAGTCATTAGATATTCACATTCATCTGCATCTGCATCTGATCCGGCCCCGGCCGAAATATTGATAATTGATAATATAGGCATTCTGTCATCAATCTACCCATATGGTAAGATCGCATACATTGGCGGAGGCTTTGGAAAGAATATTCATAACATTCTGGAAGCCTGCACACATGGCATGCCGGTTATTTTTGGGCCGAAATACAGTAGCTTCCTGGAGGCGAGGGAACTTGTTGACCTTGGGGGTGCTTTTCCTGTTGAATCCTATGACAGCCTGAAAAAAAAGGCTGAAGAGCTGATAGAAGATAAATCCCTTCTCAGGAAGGCGGGAATGATTGCCGGAAACTATGTGAAATCGAGAATAGGAGCTACAAGGTTTATTGTTGATAAGATCTTAATATCTTAAATTGAGGCTGTGTTGCGGTTAATAAAAAAGGCAATAAATTTGCTGAAAATTAACTTTTGTTTAGTTTACCGGCAATTACGATACAATTGTTAAGTCAATATTTTCCAATTAATACAGGCCTTAAAACAATAAAAACCAATTATATAGGGTGGTCGGTATTTCTGGACTTTTAATGTTCTCGAAGGAAATAGATTTAAATTGCCTTTTAGTAATTAACGATAATTTAATATGTTTTATCTCAGAATTGTTTTTGCAGTGTTTAATTTTGCTTCACATTTATTGTACAAATATAATTAACCATAATTAATTTTAAATTTGATTTATGAACCTTATTAAAAAACTGGCTATAATGCTTGCCTTTGCGGGTATTTCAATAGCCTCCTTTTCACAGGGTGTTACTACCGGATCGATGAATGGCAGGGTAGCAGATTCAGGTGGAGAACCCCTTCCCGGAGCTACCGTTATTGCAGTTCATACACCTTCAGGAACCAGTTACGGGACTGCCACGTCAATTGACGGCAGGTACAACATACCCGGTATGAGGGTAGGCGGGCCTTATCAGGTTACAGTATCTTTTGTAGGCTATGAAACCTGGGAAGTTGATGATATTCTTGTGAACCTTGGTACTGCCTCACAGGTCAATGCTGTACTTTCAGATACAGGTATAGAGCTGGATGAGATAATGATCGTACGAAGAGCCGGGTCAGCCGGACAGAATACCGGATCAAGCACCCGGATCTCCTCAGATGATATCGCATCTATGCCTGCAGTGAACAGAAGTATGTTTGACTTTTTAAGGCTTACACCTCAGTCTGGCGGATTTGGGGGCGGCATCTCTTTTGCGGGAACCAACAACCGCTACAATGCCATTTATATTGACGGAGCTGTAAATAATGATGTATTTGGCCTGGCCAGCTCAGGAACCAACGGAGGCCAAACAGGTATATCTCCATTTTCACCTGATATAATTGATCAGTTACAGGTAGTGATCTCACCATACGATGTCACACTCGGCGGTTTTGCAGGTGGTGGCGTTAATGCTGTAACAAAATCCGGAACAAACACTCTTGAGGCTACTGCCTATACCTATTTCCGGAATCAAAACTTTGTTGGTAAGACCAATGGTGTACTTGCTGACAGGTTAGGCCTGGATGAGAGAGAAAGAGTTGATGATTTTAATGAGAACATTTATGGGATGTCTTTTGGTGGGCCCATCATTTCTGATAAGATGTTCATTTTTACCAATATCGAAATGCAGAGGGATGAAACTCCCAGGCCCTTCGACATAACAGAATACACCTCGGTGGAGGGCAGGGTGTCAAGAAACGATCTGGAGAACCTGAGAAATCATATGATCAGCAATTACGATTATGATCCGGGTAGTTTCGGAAGTACGGCACAAAATCTGGATGGGTTAAAAATATTTGCCAAGATCGACTACAATATATCCGATGAACATCGTTTAACTTTAAGGCACCAATTCACAAAAGCAGAACAGTTCAACAGATTTTCCGGCAATAGAAATACAGTAAACTTCTCCAATAATGGTATTTATTTCCCCAGCATAACAAATTCATCTGCAGTGGAGTTAAACTCAAGGTTTGGAACAGGTTACTCCAACAACCTGATTATTGGCTACACCAGGGTTAGGGATGATCGTAGTCCGCTAGGGAAAAACTTCCCCTATATTTACATTGACGATGAGAATAGCGGCAGGATAAGAATGGGTTCTGAGGAATTTTCCACAGCAAATCAGCTGGATCAGGATATCTTCTCTATAACCAACAATTTCCATATTTACAGGGGTGATCATAAAATTACTTTGGGAACACACAATGAGTTCTACAGTATATACAATTTGTTTATCAGGCAAAACTTTGGTGTTTATACATTCGGCAGCCTGAGTGATTTTCTTAATAACGAACCTGCATCCCGCTACACCAGAACTTACTCGCTGGTAGATAATATTACCGGAGGCGGATCTGCGGCAGCTTCTGATTTTAGTGCTATGCAATTTGGTATCTATGCTCAGGATGAATGGACAATTAGCCGTCAGTTTACTCTTACTGCAGGTCTGAGGTTGGACTTGCCAATTATAACCAGCGACCCTGAGGAAGACATTTATTTCAATCAAACAGCACTTCCGCAAATGAAGGCGGCTTATGAAATTGCTGAAGGTGCACAGGCAGGGAAAGCCCCTGACGGCCAGATTATGCTGTCACCAAGACTGGGTTTTACCTATGATATTTCAGGAAATGGCCTGAGTACATTACGTGGTGGTGTGGGTATTTTCACCAGCAGAATTCCTTTTGTTTGGCCAGGAGCCATGTTCAACAACAATGGGCTGACTCTGGGAGAGGTGGGGAACCGTGATATTGCCGGAGATGTATACTTCAATCCGCAATGGGATAATCAGCCTACCAATCCAAATTTCTCGGTTCCTTCCGGCCAGATGGATTTGTTTGTAGATGACTTTAAGTACCCACAGGTGTTTCGTGGTAATTTGGGATTAGACTTCAGACTCCCGGGTGACATTGATGTTACTGTTGAGGGGTTATACACAAAAACACTGAACAATATACTATACACTAATATCAATTCCGATCCTACTGTTGATTTTACGTGGACAGGTGGTCCTGATAACAGGAAAGTATTTGTCAATTCCAATATAGATGATACTTACTCGGCTGTTTACCTTGCATCAAATACTTCTGATGGTTATACGTATAACTTATCTACATCACTTGCAAAAAATTTCGGTTTTGGTCTGAGAGCAGTACTTGCTTATTCATATGGTGATGCCTATGCACTCAGCGAAGGTACTTCATCTCAGAACTCTTCTCAGTGGAGAGGCCAGGGAAATATTAATGGACGAAACAACCCTGTATACGGACGTTCTGACTTTGCAGTAGGACACAGGGTGCTGTCCTCTATCTCCTATGGTTACAACTGGACCGCCGACGGTAATAACAAAACCACGGTATCTCTGTTTGTAAATGGTCAGTCAGGCACTCCCTACTCTTATGTTATTTCCGGCTCAAATGCACGCAATCTGAACCGTGAAAGAGGGAGTACAAGTATTAACAGAAGTTTGGCTTATATACCCGCAGGTGCATCGGATATTAATCTGATAGACTATGTAGCAGGAGGTAATACTGTTACTGCTGCCCAGCAATGGCAAAATCTGAATAATGTCATTGAGGATGATAAATACCTGAGCGAAAACAGGGGTCAGTATGCAGACAAGAATGGCGCATGGTCTCCTTTTGCTGCCATATTTGATGTTGCAGTTCGTCAGGATTTTGGGCTTAACATAGGTGGTCAGAGACACAGATTCCAGGTATCACTTGATATAGCTAACTTTGGAAACATGCTCAATAGTGACTGGGGTACCCAGTATTCTATTCCTGGTGATTTCAACAACTACTATTTGTATCAGTTTGAGGGATATGAAACTGACGGTACAACTCCTCAATTTACTTTCAGGGATGACAGGGTTGGTTTGGAAAGATTCAATATTCAGGGACTTTCTTCCCGCTGGTCTATGCTTTTCGGGGTAAGATACCTGTTTAACTAGAAACCGGTTTGTAAAATTTGCCCATGGAAAGCTGGATTGTATCCCTTCCCGGGGAGATCCGGAAAATGTTTAATAAAGAAGAAGCGCCCGGTTAAAAGGCGCTTTTTCCATTTGGTGCTCAGCGTATGATAAATAACCTGGTGGTGCAAGTCATCTATAGGGGTCATAGTTGCCAATCATTAGCTATGGGCAAGGGTGTCCATCGCGAGGTGGAATCTGAAGGAAACCCGCAACAAAATCGTGCCTCGGACAATACTAAGCTTATCTGGCACTTATCAGGACTTTTAACAATGTAAATGAACTTTAATACGATCTGAAATGAGAATGTATTTTCTATTCATATTTCTAGGCTGTCTTTTAATTTCATGCAATGACCGTAACGAGAATGAGAATTACCTGGTTATTCTTTCTATGGATGGTTTTCGCTGGGATTTCCCTGATATGGCTGATACTCCCAATCTCGATTCTATTGCAAAGGCAGGAGTAAAGGCTGAAGCTATCCGTTCAGCTTTTCCTTCAAAGACTTTTCCGAACCATTATACTATGGCTACGGGTCTGTTTCCTGATAATCATGGGATTGTGAACAATAGTTTTTATGACCCTGAAACCGGTACGGTCTTCTCCATGAATCACAACCCTACCCGATTTAATCCTTACTATTACGGTGGAGAGCCTGTCTGGGTGACAGCTGAAAAGCAGGATGTCAGGACAGCCTCCCTTTTCTGGGTCGGAAGTGAAATACCCATAAAGGGGGTAAGACCCTCAATATGGAAGTATTATGAACATGGTTTTCCAGTGGAGCAACGTATAGATACTGTTTTAGCCTGGCTGGAGCTACCCGTGAATGAGCGCCCCCGCCTTATTATGTGGTACATACATGAGCCTGATGTAACCGGTCATTACCAGGGACCTGAAAGTGCAGAAAATATGGCTGTTGTTTCAAGGCTGGACAGCCTTGTGGGAGTGTTCAGCCGCAAAGTCAGGGAGCTCGAATATTCAGACAGGATAAACCTCATCTTTACTTCCGATCACGGTATGGGTTCAACATCTCAGGAAATGACAGTTACTCTCTCCGACCATGTTCCTGAAGAATGGGTTGAACATGTTCTTGGAGGCAACCCGGTATATAATATCAGGGCGAAACATGGGTATATTGATTCGGTATATAACAGGATAAAAAAAATTGAAAATATTTCAGTGTGGAGACGTGGTGAAGTCCCTGCCGAATTGAATTACGGGAACAATCCAAGGACCCTTGACCTGATAGTAGCTGCCGACAGTTCCTGGTCAGTTAACTGGTCGGAAGCCAATGTTTATAAAGGCACTCATGGTTATGATATAAGACAGCGCGATATGCAGGCAATCTTCTATGCTGGTGGACCGGCATTTCGGAAGGGCCATGTTCACCCTGTATTTGACAATGTAGACCTTTACCCTCTTATTACTCATATATTGGGGATCATTCCTGAAAAAACTGATGGAGATATCAAAAAAACCCGGGATATGCTGGTAGAATGATAAGTGGTGTTTTTTGATACTGAAGTTATTTGAAAAGATAAAACTTTTCACGCTCATAATCAGCAACAAACCTTTCAAGTTAATAACCTTCCTGAAATGTTGATAACTACGAAGTTTATTGTGGTGACAAAACAAGCATCATTATTTAATTTTATAGATTATACAATCTACTTTATTTTTTTGTTAAATTACTAATTCTCAGCATATGCAATCAAAGGAGATGTCCGTTAAAAATATGACAAGTACAGAATCTCAGCTACCAGGTCGTAAGGTGGAGCCCCAGCTATATACATACGAGGAAGCATACAGGCACTCTCTTGAATATTTTAAAGGTGATGAACTGGCAGCCAGGGTCTGGGTTGCCAAATACTCCCTGAAGGATTCCCATGGTAACCTCTTTGAACTTACCCCTGATGATATGCACAGGAGGCTTGCCGGCGAGATAGCGCGAATTGAGAAAAAGTATCCGAACCCACTCACGGAAGAGGATATTTTTATGTTGATGAAGGACTTCAAATATATAGTCCCACAGGGTGGACCAATGACCGGTATAGGAAACGATTTTCAGATCGCATCTTTATCCAATTGCTTTGTCATCGGGAATGATTCCGGAGCTGATTCCTATGGAGGGATAATGAAAGTTGACCAGGAGCAGGTTCAGCTTATGAAAAGAAGAGGAGGAGTAGGACATGATCTCTCACATGTCAGGCCTTCAGGCAGCCCTGTTCTGAACTCAGCACTAACCTCAACCGGAGTTGTGCCCTTTATGGAAAGGTATTCAAACTCTACCCGTGAAGTTGCCCAGGATGGAAGAAGAGGTGCTCTCATGCTTTCTATTTCAATAAAGCACCCTGATGCCGAGAAGTTCATTGATGCCAAACTGGAGTCAGGAAAGGTCACAGGAGCCAATGTTTCTGTAAAGATAGATGATGAGTTCATGCAGGCTGTCATCGGCAAAAAAGTCTACAACCAGCAGTTCCCTGTGAAATCAGATGATCCTGTTGTAAAACGTGAAGCTGATGCGGGAAAACTATGGAAAAAGATTGTGCATAACGCATGGAAATCGGCCGAACCGGGTATTCTTTTCTGGGACACTGTTATCAGGGAATCGGTACCTGACTCATACGCAGATATGGGATACAATACAGTCTCCACAAATCCGTGCGGAGAGATACCGTTGTGCCCGTATGACAGTTGCAGGCTGCTTGCCATAAACCTGTACAATTATGTTGATGAACCTTTTACCTCAAACGCAAAATTTGATTTCACCAGATTCAAGGAGCATATCGGGTATGCACAGCGCATAATGGATGATATTATCGATCTTGAACTCGAGAAAATAGATAAGATTCTTGATAAGATTGTAAAAGATCCTGAAGATGATGAAATAAAGCGTGTAGAACGAAAACTATGGGAGAATATCCGTATAAAGGCAGAAGAAGGACGTCGTACCGGTGTCGGCATTACTGCTGAAGGTGATATGCTGGCTGCTCTGGGGCTTACCTATGGCACTGACAATGCCACTGATTTTTCAATCGAGATTCATAAGACTGTAGCTCTTGAAGCTTACCGGTCATCTGTTAACATGGCCCGGGAACGTGGTGCATTTACTATTTATGATTCACAAAGGGAAAAGAACAATCCTTTTATAAACCGTCTCAAAAACGAAGACGAGCAACTTTACAGGGATATGGTCAGGTACGGTCGCCGGAACATCGCACTGCTTACAATAGCACCCACCGGTACAACCAGTCTGATGACACAGACCACTTCAGGAATAGAACCTGTATTCATGCCTTTTTACAAAAGACGGCGTAAAGTTAATCCGAATGATAAGGAAGTAACAATTACTTTTGTCGATGATGTTGGCGATTCATGGGAAGAATACCTTGTTTTCCACCATAAGTTTTTAACCTGGCTGGAGGTTAACGGGTACAATGTTGAGGAGGTAAAGAAGTATGATGAAGAGGCTGTAAATAAGCTTGTTGAAAAGTCTCCATATTACAAGGCCACTTCCAATGATGTTGATTGGCTGAGCAAAGTAAGGATGCAGGGTGCAATACAAAAATGGGTTGATCATTCCATTAGTGTTACCATTAATCTGCCTGCCGATGCAAAGGAAGAACTTGTCGGCAAGCTGTATATAGCTGCCTGGGAGAGCGGATGCAAAGGTGTTACTGTCTATCGTGATGGTTCACGGTCTGGTGTTTTAATAAGCAATAAAAAAGAGAAGAAGGATGATATTCACCATTCGGTTAAGAGGCCCGAAGTGCTCGAGGCCGATGTAGTGAGATTTATGAATAATGACGAGAAATGGATTGCATTTGTCGGAAAGCTTGACGGAAGGCCCTATGAGATATTTACCGGTAAGGAAGATGATGATGTGCTCCCGATTCCCAAGACAATCAAAAAAGGCTTTATTATCAAGAATAAGCAGGACGATGGAACCAAGAGATATGATTTCCGTTATATTGACAAGCATGGTTACGGAAACACATTCGAAGGTCTGTCACGGATGTTTGACACCGAGTTCTGGAATTACGCCAAGCTGATTTCAGGGGTATTGAGACATGGTATGCCAATTCCTGATGTTGTAAACCTGGTTTCATCACTCAGACTTGATTCTGAGGCGATAAACACATGGAAGAACGGAGTGGAACGCACTCTGCGCAAGTATATCCCAAACGGCACTAAGCCCAAAAAAGAAGTCAAATGCCAGAATTGCGATTCTACAAACCTGATGTTCCAGGAGGGTTGTCTGACCTGTAAGGATTGCGGAAATTCAAAATGCGGCTGATAAGGCGGTTATTTCCTAATTACCTGTGATTTTACTTCAGGTGGCAGGGGAAAAATATATCAGCGCAAAGACCAGTATTGTATATAGAAACATTCCAAAAATACACCAATTAGCTAATTATTTGGCTTTTGGTGTATTACTGTTTTTCAGGAGCCACTGCGATTTAAATACCATCATTGGTAAGGGGAGCAGCAGTGAGCCAATAATTTCAAGAGAGTTTATTTTTTTCTCCATAATTTGCTAATAAAACATTTTGATTCCGGGTCACCTCCATTGGACTCTGAAAATGGGTCTGGATCACCAATCTTGAATGAATAAATTTTCTAATGGGTTGTTTTTAAGACATTTAGTTCCTTCCCGACTTTTATAAAGGCTGATATGCATTTATCGAGGTGCTCCTTCTCATGCGCTGCAGATATCTGAACCCTTATTCTTGCCTGCCCTTTTGGGACAACCGGGTAGTAAAAACCAATAACATATATGCCTTCGTCGAGAAGCCTGGCGGCAAAATCCTGTGAAAGTTTTGCTTCGTACAGCATAACGGCAATTATGGCAGACTTGCTTGGTTTAATATCGAAACCGGCTGATTTCATTTTCTCCATGAAATACCCGGTATTCTTATGTAGCTTTTCCTGCAGTTCATGAGTTTCGGCCATCATATCAAACATTCTGATACCTGCACTGACAACAGATGGCGGCAGAGAGTTGGAGAAGAGGTAAGGCCTGGATCTTTGCCTTAAGATCTCAATTATCTCTTTTCTGCCTGTTGTAAATCCCCCGATTGCCCCGCCAAAAGCTTTGCCCAGTGTGCCGGTAATAATATCAACCTTACCGCGCACATCAAACAATTCGGTAACACCTCTCCCTGTCTCGCCAACCACACCGGCAGAATGGCATTCATCCACCATAACCATGGCATCATACTTTTCTGCAAGACTGATTATAACATCCATTGGTGCAACATTTCCATCCATGGAAAAAACTCCATCGGTCACAATAAGCCTGAATCTTTGTGATTGTGCTTCTTTAAGCTTCTCCTCGAGGTCAGCCATATCGGCGTTCTGGTAACGATAACGTTGTGCCTTGCATAATCTCACGCCATCAATAATTGAGGCATGATTCAGTGAATCGGATATTATTGCATCCTCTTCTGTAAGCAGAGGTTCAAATACCCCTCCATTGGCATCAAAACATGCTGCGTAAAGTATAGTATCTTCGGTTCCGAAATATTCAGCTACTTTTTGCTCAAGCTTTTTATGCAGATCCTGGGTGCCGCAAATAAACCTCACCGAAGACATGCCGTATCCGTGTGTATCAAGGCCCTCTTTTGCTGCCTCAATGAGGGAGGGATGATTTGAAAGTCCGAGATAGTTATTCGCACAGAAATTCAGTACCCTGTTACCATTGCTAACCATAATCTCTGCATCCTGGGGCGATACTATGATCCTCTCCTGTTTATAGAGTCCGGCTTCCCTAATACTTTCAAGTTCCTGAGTCAGGTGGTCCTTAATTTTTCCGTACATATCTGCAAATTTTATTGATAAAATTGGTTTTGGCCATAATCTGATTTGCAAAGATAAACTTTTTTGGATTTCACATTGTATCCCAAATTATGCTGTACAAATGAATCACCATGGGTGGTGCATCCTTGACGACCACGTGATATAGCAGAATAACATGTATATACATTAACAGCAGATCAACCGGATTAAAATATTTTATCAGCCTGTTATCCCGGTATAGTTCAATTCCAGATTGAAGAGCCGATCCCTGATAAGAACCTGTGCGGAATTTGAATTAGGGCCTCAGGCTTATGCCAAGCCAGAACTGCATACCGGTGCGGAGCTCATCCACAAGGGAATGTTTTTCAAACCCGGGGGAAACTACCAACCGGACACCGAACAATTTTGAAGGATGGAATGTTATGCCTCCGATCAGGCTGGTGCTGATAATGCTTAATCTTTCATTGGGTTCCTTAATTCTTTCACCTGTGTTGTGTTCAATCAGGGGCTGCTGGTCATCTTGTATCCTTTCCCTGTAATCATAAAGTACCAGAGTGGAATTTTCGATTTTCCAGAAATTCATAATACGGTTTATTCCAAGCATTATTTTAAATTGATCATTGATATCATAATCATAGATCACCGGTATTTGAATTGATCGTAATCTCGAATCAAATGTCCAGTTAATGGTCTTGTCTTCAACTGTTTTCCGGTAATACTCACTGGAATAGTCAGTCGAATTATACGATGAGCGGTAGAAATAATAAGATTCCGAGAACGCATCAACCTTTTCAGTAGTTGTGGTGGTCTGGGTGCGTAATCCCAGGATTGCCCCCAGGCTAAGCGCCTGGTTATTCCTGACTTTCCACATTATACCCGATTTGACAAGGTTGTTGCTTATATTCCTTTTTCCGCTTCCGGCCCTGAAGTCGTGCATGATTGAAAAACCTTCGCTCTCGTTCAAATGGTGTTCTGATTCATAATAGTACTCATTTTCTGATTCAGACTCTATAGTTGATGTAAGTCCGAGATCCTGCGATAAGCGGGAATAATTATACATAAATCTGAAGCTTAATTCTTCCCTGATCTGGCGGTCCCATTGGAATCCGGAATAGAATACATTCCCCTTGTGATCCCAGTTCTGATCGGAAAGGTACCAGTTCTGATAATCACTAAAATTACTATTCCTGTGGCCGCTTTCAGACGCTGATTCATCATCTCTGGCCATAAACTGATTTGCATTTCCTGAAAGAAAACCACCATACAAACCAAGCCTGTTATTGCCGGTGGAATAAGTGAACCCGAGGGAGGAGTCCCAGTGCCCGTAATCCTGCGATCTTTCTTCATGGCTTTTCCAGAAAGAGTGGTAGTTCATTTGCTGTGTCCACAGATTGTTGCTTCCAAGGCTACCTTCCCGTTCGAAAATAAACCTCCCGATCTTGAGACCTATCTCAAAAGCATCATTTACTTCCCATGCAAGAAAAGTGTTAATCGTATGCCCTTCATTATACATCTCATCAGTGCCAGAAAACCTGTCGGTTATACTGTAGTTCTCCGTTCCGGCGTAACGCATTCCGTCGGCATTCATCCCGGCGACGTTCTTGTATATGTCATGGGGTATTGTATAATATCCTCCTGAATGGGTTATTAACTGGTAGGTCGCACCCAGTGTTACTCTATTGTTCAGAACCGGAAGCCTGGTAAGGTATGCTGCACTGATAAGTGGTGTGAGTTCAGTTCGACTCGAGGTATGGTAGTAGCCGTATCTTGGTATATGGTATCCATATTCGTAAAAGCGGGGATAAAATCCATATCCCTTATTTACAATATCCCGGGTATTCCTGAAATCAAAGTAAAAATAGTTCGAGGGAAGAGTATCCCTGTCAAAACGTGAGAGGTTTGCCGGATTGCGCTCAATCGCAATTAGCGGTTCATCTGTAGTAAGTACAAAGGCCGGTGCGAAATTAGCCGTACCCAAAGGATTTACGAAAGAAGGCCTGAAAAAAAAATCCGGTTGTTCAAAGGTCATTTCAAGCGGCCTGTCTGAGTAGTATTGGGCCTTGAGTGCCGCTGCAAATATTGTTTGCAACAGCATTGCGATTAAAATAGAATTCTTCATAATTGAGAATTATGATTTAAGGATTGATTTACTCAAATGAGATGCAATTTAGTATTAAGATGCAGAAAAGTGCTGGCTGGTTGCAGCAGTCAGATTTTAATAAATATTGCCAGCCAGCTTCACAGTACCCGAAAGATCACAGGAATGGCTGAATGAACTTTCTGGTTTTAAAGTGGGATTCATTTTATGATTACATCTGAACAGCAACTATTTTTAAAAAAAACTTACATCAATAAGAAAACAACTGGTTAACAAGATTTTTTTCATGTTTATGCCATTTGTATTTAATTAATTTTGTCCATAATTTCAGACGACTTAATAAACATTATAATTAATCATTCTGTAAATGAGCAAAATTCTGGTAATTGGATCAGCCGGGCAAATTGGTTCTGAACTGACAGTCACTCTCAGGAATATATACGGGGACAATAATGTTATTGCTGGTGTACTCACCGCCAAACCCCCGGAAGAGCATTGTGGCTCCGGTCCATGCGAAGTGGTAGACGTTCTTGAGGTTGAGGGTTTTGTGTCAGTTGTCAAAAAATACAGGATAGATACAATAGTTAACCTTGCTGCCATCCTTTCTGCAACTGGTGAAAATAACCCGATGCTTGCATGGGATGTAAACATGAACGGTCTGATCAACGTACTTGAAATTGCCAGGGAGTTCAGGATGAAACAGGTAGTGATACCAAGCTCAATTGCCGTTTTCGGGCCAACTACACCGGTTGACAATACCCCGCAGGATACCGTACTTAAACCAACAACCATATATGGTGTAACAAAGGTAGCCGGCGAACTGCTGGGCGACTATTATGTAAGGAAATACGGACTGGATGTTCGCGGACTGCGTTACCCGGGCATTGTAAGCCATGAAACTTTACCTGGGGGCGGAACGACAGACTATGCTGTTGCCATATATTTTGAAGCCGTAAAGAATAAAAGGTATACCTGCTTTGTGAATGAGAATACACGGTTGCCAATGATGTATATGCCCGATTGTCTCAAGGCAACAACAGACCTGATGCAGGCAGATTTCAGTAAGTTGAAGCATCACAGCGATTTCAACGTGGGTGCAATGAGTTTCAGCGCAGGTGAACTGGCTGCATCTGTAAAAAAATATATGCCGGAATTTGAGATTTCCTACAAGCCTGACTATCGCCAGGCCATTGCCGACTCATGGCCAGATTCGGTTGACGATTCTGCTGCAAGGGAAGAATGGGGATGGAAGCCGGAATACGATCTTGATTTAATGACTCAGGATATGCTAAGGGCAATATCCCTGAAGCATAAACAGGGGATTATAATTTAACTTATTGGTTATCAGGGTCAATGTCATAATGAATACCTGAATTCCAATTCTTACGCGATTCCTGAAGAGCGCTGCGTGGAAAGCCAACCCGAAAGTTGTGGCAATCGATGAATCCATGGAAATCAGGTCCCGGGTAAATAAAGGCTGTAAAAATGTGAAATCAGGCTGGATTTTATTCCATAAAAATTAAATGACGCAATAGTTGTTTGCATATAGTTGAAAACAACCGGATGCGTTCCCGGTGCAAGATTTATTCATGATGCCTGATGTATTTTTAGTAATTTTGTGCAAACAAAAATAGCTTAACATGTCAGATAAAAAGCCGAGGGTAAGATTTGCACCCAGTCCCACCGGTCCCCTTCATATAGGAGGAGTCAGAACCGCTCTTTTTAACTACCTCTTCGCCAGAAAGCACAACGGAACTTTTATCCTCAGGATAGAAGATACCGATCAGCAGCGGTTTAAACCCGGCACCGAGGAGTACATCATTGAGGCGCTCAATTGGTGCGGCATTACAATTGATGAAGGAGTTTCTGCCGGAGGGCCGCATGCACCATACAGGCAATCGGAAAGAAAGGAGGTATACCTCCGGTATGCCATGCAGCTGATTGAAAAAGGCCATGCATATTATGCCTTTGACACAGCTGAAGAGATAGATGAACTGAGAAAAATCAGGGAGAAGGAAGGGGGCGTTTTCAAATATGACTATAATGAAAGGAATTATCTAAGAAACTCTCTTTCAATGTCCGGCGACGAACTTGATCAGTTGCTCAGTGACGGAACTCCATATGTCATAAGATTTCTTATTCCAGCAGACAATGAGCTTGTAATTAATGATATAATCAGGGGTGAGATCACTGTAAACAGTGCGACTCTGGATGACAAGGTCCTTTTTAAATCAGATGGTATGCCTACCTACCATCTTGCCAACGTAGTCGATGATTATCTTATGCAAATCACCCATGTCATCAGGGGCGAGGAGTGGCTGCCTTCATTACCGTTGCATGTATTGCTCTACAGGGCATTCGGCTGGACTGCCAGTATGCCTGAATTTGCACATTTACCCTTGCTTCTGAAGCCAGGCGGACAGGGCAAACTAAGTAAAAGAGACGGCGATACACTTGGATTCCCGGTTTTCCCTTTGAAATGGGAGGACCCTGCTACCAGAGAGGTTTCTGCCGGCTACAGGGAGTCAGGTTATTTCCCGCAGGCTTTTGTTAACCTCCTGGCCCTGCTTGGCTGGAACCCCGGAACAGAAAAAGAGATCTTCTCCATGAAAGAGCTGGCAGAGGCATTTTCCCTCGAAAGGGTTAATAACTCAGGTGCCCGCTTTGATCCTGAAAAGGCCAGATGGTTCAATCATCAGTACCTTGTAAATATGGACGACCGTGATCTGGCTACTTATCTGATGATAATAGCAAGGGAGAAAGGTTATGATGCTGAAATGGAGAAGCTGGAAGTAATTTGCGGACTGATAAAGGAGAGGGCTCATTTCGTAAGCGAGATATGGGAGCAGGGGCTGTTTTTCTTTGAAAGGCCTGAAACCTACGATGAGTCGGTTGTCAGAAAAAAATGGAAACCCAACACTCCTGAATTGCTTGGTCAGATAGCAGGAATACTAAATGATGTAAGCCCCTTCACTTCCGATACGATATCGGAGATGATCAACGGTCATTTTGAAAAAGCCGGTGTAGGCATGGGTCAGGTGATGATACCTCTCAGGATTGCCCTTGTCGGGGAAAGCAAAGGCCCCGGACTGTTCACGATCATTGAATTGCTAGGGCGGGAAGAGAGCATCAGCCGTATCAGGCTTGCTCTTGAACGGATAAAAGTATAACAGGCTTGCTTATTTCGCTATCAATTTCCCATCTGCCGGGACTAACAACATGATTAATGCATGAGTGATATATTCATGATGCCGTTGCAGATAACGGCATCAGGACCTGCGCTCCCGGTGTACAAGTTTTCTGTCAGGGTTACTGTATTATTCATATCACAAACCACACCATCCTTGCTTGCTACAACCCTGTAGACACCTTTTTTCATGTTCTCCCAGATCAGTGGACTGCCGGTTCCCTCTTTTGAACTATTAAAAACACCATCCTTATAGAGTGAATACAATACCCCGTTCTGAGATGCGGGAGAAAGTCTGAGATCTATGCCATCCTCACCTATGCAATAGTCAGTGCCACCGTCTGCGCCTAGACTGTAAGTGATTATCTCGGTGATATCTGAATAGTATATCATTAATGCAGCACAATGATTGTCTTTTCTTGTGGCCATAACTGAGTACCTGCCCGGCTGTGTTACATTCCAGGAAAGAGGCGATCCGCTTCCATCCACAGGAGCGGAGATATTCCCCGAAAGGTTCCCTAGCTGGTATTCCACTCCAGTCTGAGACCCGGACAGTGAAATTGCAACAGGGCCTGATCCGGTGCAAAAACTCATATTCCTGGGTGAAATATCAAAAGGGGCCGGAGATTCAAGTTCAAAAAGCATTACTGAGTTATTCATCGTGGACTGGCAGCCGGTATCAACATTTGTTCCGATCACATAATATGTACCTGGTGAGCCGGCATTCCATGTGATAGCTGTACCGGTAATACCGGAACGCGGTCCGCCGAGGGGGGTTCCTTCATAATAAAGCTGGTAGCTAACCCTGTCCTGGCTATTGGCGAGCGTAACAGGAATTGTCAGCCCGGCACAATATGAATCACCCAGTGGCGTATTCAGGTCATAACCAGTCGGCAGGGGTGAAGGAACGGCGTTGAATACGCCATCCATAAACATGAAACAAGTCTCAGGATGGGCTGTTAACCTGGCCAGGACGGTATATGAACCAACTTCATTTACTTCCCATGTAAGAGGAGAGCCGGTACCTGTAATACCCGCAGGAGGTGCTCCGGCATATTGCACCCCGTCCTTATATAAAAAATAGGTATAATCATTATCCGAGCCTGAAAGTGCTAAGGTAATCTGGTTATTTCCGCAAGCGAAATCAGGACCGGATAATGTATAAATAGGAGGGGCTACCCGGGTTATATTTATAAAGTATTCATTACCTCCGGGCCCATCGTACCAGTACCTGTTTTCACCGATACCAATTGATGATATTGTTGTTGCCCTGTTAGTTTCAGGGCTAAAGACTCCGTTACCAAAAACCACATGCCACTGGCCTTCTGCTGCGGGCATACCGGCTGCTACCACATAATAACTTTCGCTGCATATTGTGATTTGTGTCTGACCCCAACTCACATGAGCCAGCATAATAAATAATGCCGGCAATATCATCCTGCTGCATAGCAAACCTTTGGCTACCATCAATGTCTTTAACTTAACCCCGATTGAGAAAGCTTTTTTTAAGCATAAAAATAATATAGCTCCTTCTAAGCCTTTGTACGCAGCTTTCCGGATGTTGATACACTGCAGGGGGTGATTTGCATCACCGACAAAAGTTTTGATTTCACAAAAAAATGATTATGCAGATTTTCGTTTGAAAAAGTAAACTGATTTTTAAGAGGACTTTAGAGAGTTGTTGTCACTTGAAACATTGTAAATCCGGTAGCGAAGGGCATTAATTTGCCTGACTTAGATTTTTTTTTTAAGGCATCACCGGTGAACTATATGTTCATTTGGCTGTTTAACCAATGAAATCCAATATTGGTCAAAAACTCATGAAAATAAATATTACTTCTTGTTATAAAGTCCGGAATAGTTGTAATTTTATATGATACTTCTAAAATATAATTATCCTTTTATTACCCCATAACAATTCAATAATAATTTATGCCGATCATGATTTTCAGAGAAACACAACAACCCTGTGCAATTTTCGAAAAGGCAGAAGATAATTGGAATTATTCCATGCGATTAGGGTGCATTAATGATTTATTGTTGCCTTACCCGTCCAATCAATATATAAATTCTGAAATGCCGGACCTGTTTGGTACACTTATGTGCAACAAAAATAACCGGATCTGATTCTTAAAATCCTGAAATGATTGTAATAGAGAACTTCCATATTATATGGGGATAGTTTAAAAATAAGTTTTACTGATTGATTAATAAAACTAATACGTTTCTAAAATTTTAATTTAAACTTGAATATGATAGCAGTAATATTAGCTGGCGGTTACGGAACCCGCATAAGCGAGGAAAGCGGTATCAGACCTAAGCCTATGGTTGAAATTGGAAGTAAGCCTATTATATGGCACATTATGAAAATATATTCATTCTATGGCATTAATGAGTTTATAATATGTTGCGGGTATAAAGGTTTCATGATTAAAGAATATTTCTCAAACTATTTCCTGCATCAGTCTGATGTGACTTTTGATCTTGGCAATAACACCATGGAAGTGCACAGGAACCATTCAGAATCATGGAAAGTAACTCTTGTTGAAACCGGCGAAAAAACAATGACCGGCGGCAGGATTAAAAGAATTGCTCCATACCTGAGAGATGAGCCCTTTTGCCTGACCTATGGAGATGGTGTGAGCGATGTTAATATACATGAATCAATCAAATTTCATAAAAGTCAGAATGTTCTTGCTACTCTTACAGCCGTTCAGCAACCCGGGCGGTTTGGTGCATTCTCGCTGGGAAAGAGTGAGAATAAGGTAAACAGTTTCAGGGAAAAACCTACAGGAGACGGTATTGATAATGCATGGATTAACGGGGGGTTCTTTGTTGCAGAGCCTCAGGTCATTGAATATATAACAGATGACAGTTCTGTTTGGGAACGTGAACCACTTGAGATACTCGCAAGGACTGGCCGACTGGCCGCATACAGGCATAATGGGTTCTGGCAGCCAATGGATACATTGAGGGATAAAAATCTTCTCGAAGAATTATGGCAGAACGGGAAGGCACCATGGAAGTTGTGGGCTTAATTTGAATAAAGCATGGGTGATCTATCGTAATTAAATGCTGAACATGAATTAACGGATATACTTAATTAATAGATTATTAATTTGATTAATCTGCTTTATACAGATGAATAATTGTTTAATCATAATCTCCCGCTGCAATGGTGAATAAACCCGACAACAAAATCCTTAAAGAGGATATGGAAATTATCCTGAATAATTTAACAGATGATGAGAAGAAAAAATTTAATGACTCCAGAATCCTTGTGACCGGATGCGGTGGATTTCTGGGATATTATTTTATGCATTTTTTCAGTACTTACAGCGAAGAGCTTGGAATTCAGGAAATCATTGGCCTGGACAACTTTCTAACCGGTACCCGTGACTGGCTCGATGAGATTACCCGGGAAAACTCCCTGGTAAAGCTTTATCATTTTGATATTATCAAGGATGACCCTGAAGTGATTGAAGGAATTGATAAAGTCAATCTGATAATACATGCAGCTTCCATAGCATCTCCAATTTTTTACCGGTTATATCCACTTGAAACAATTGATGCCAATATTACCGGATTAAGGCGCCTGCTTGATTATTATGCCAGCAAGAACATTAGGGGTATGCTCTTTTTCTCAAGTAGTGAGATTTATGGGGATCCTTTTGCTGAGTTTATACCAACAAGTGAAGATTACAGGGGAAATGTCGCTACAATGGGTCCCCGGGCATGCTATGACGAGGCAAAACGTTTCGGTGAGACATTATGTTATGTTTTTGGAGAGAAATATGGAATTCCTGCATCAATTGCCAGGCCGTTTAATAATTATGGGCCTGGAATGAACATAAATGATAAAAGATTACCCGCAGACTTTGCCAAATGTGTTCTTGAAGACCGGGATATGATTATATACTCCGATGGTAAACCGACAAGGACATTTTGTTACATCTCTGATGCAATAACCGGTTATCTCAAGGTATTGTGCTATGGTAAGACCGATGTTTTCAACATAGGCATCGATAAACCCGAGATCTCAGTCCGCGAATTCGCCGAGTCTTTCAAAAGAAGTGCGAATAAATTATTTGATTATAAGAGAGATGTGGTTTTCAAGGTTTCCGGCGACGCTCATTATATGACAGACAACCCGAACAGGCGCTGTCCTGACATTTCAAAAGCAAGAAAAGTTCTGGGTTACAATCCCCGAATAAATGTTGACGAAGGGATTGACAGATATCTTGAATTTTTAAAAATATATAATGGAGGTTTAGTATGATTACAGTATTAGGATTGGGCTTTGTAGGTTTAACTACCGGCCTTGGCTTTGCTAAAAAGGGATTTAAGACATACGGATTTGATATTTCCGAAGAGAGAATGAACAGTCTGCGAAACCTTAAAATACCATTCTTTGAACCTCACTTAAAAGAGGTGCTGGAGGAGACTCTTGATAAAACTTTTTTTCTTGAAGTACCATTTGAGGAAGCTATCCGGAACAGTGATGCTGTTTTTATTTGTGTAGGTACTCCTGAGAAGAATGATGGCAGCGCTGACCTGACCTATCTGCTGAATGCCCTTGACCAGGTTATTAATATAAGAAGTGACAGATTCCAGGTCATCGTCACCAAATCGACAGTTCCCCCGTCTACAGTTTCAAATGAAGTCATACCATTTGTTAACGGTAAGCTTCAGTTGAATAAAGACAGGAAAGTGGGATTTGCATCGAATCCGGAATTTTTAAGAGAAGGTTATTGCTGGGAAGATTTCATTAACCCTGACAGGATAGTAATAGGTGTTGAGGATGAGAGATCGAAGAACATTCTGGACAATATTTACAAACCTTTTAATGCACCTGTGCATTATGTCAATTACAATACTTCTGAATTTATTAAGTATTTGTCAAATACCCTGCTATCAACTTTGATAAGCTATTCAAACGAAATGTCTATGATTGCCGATGCAATAGGCAAGATTGATGTTAAGAGTGCTTTCAGAATCCTACACGAAGATAAACGCTGGTATGGTTCACCGGCTCCGATGAAGGACTATGTTTATCCCGGGTGCGGTTACGGAGGTTATTGTCTGCCCAAGGATACTGCTGCTCTAGTAAAAATCTCAGAAAGAAATGGATTTAAACCTTCAATGCTGTCAGCAAATATATTTACCAATAATATTATTAAAACCTTCCTGGTAAACAGGTTAAATGGTGACATTGGCACAGACGAGCCTATAGGCATACTTGGACTGTCCTTTAAACCAGGCTCAGATGATGTACGCTTTTCTCCTGCCAGGGATATTATTAAACTATTAATTAAAAAAGGGTACAGGAATATCTGTGCATATGATCCGGAAGCTACAGATGAGTTTATAAAACATAACCCGGAAATTGATATCAGGTATGTCGAATCACTGCATGATATTGTTGACAAGTGTGAGTATCTTTTATTATTGACCGCATGGGAGGATTTTAAGACGAATAAAGAACTGATAAAAACAAAAAATCTGATTGATTTCAGATATGCTTTGTAAATAAAATTCACATATTATGGTAATTATTGACAGCCAGTTGCAAAGAAGAGAGGAGACATCCAATCCTATCAGGGTAGGCATTATCGGAACCGGTGCCATGGGACTGGGTATGATTAACCAGATCACCCGCTATACTCCCGGGATGAAGGTCGTCGCCTCCTTCAACCGTAATATCGAAAAGGCTATTTCAGCATACCGGGCTTCGGGCCTGAATGAATATTTTGTAGCCAGCGGTAACGTAAAAGAAGCCCGTGATGCAGTTAATTCCGGGAAACCGTTAATTACAAACGATATTGATCTTTTAATGGAGCTTGGTGGTATTGATGTCATTGTTGAGGCAACTGGTACTATTGAGTTTTCAATGAAAACAATATTTAAAGCATTCGACAGGGGTATCAGTGTAATGTCATTCAATGCAGAGCTGGATTCAACATTTGGACCTCTGTTGAAAAAAATAGCAGAAGAAAAGGGTGTCAGGTACAGTTTAAGTGATGGTGACCAGCCCGGAGTAACCATGAACCTGTACAGGTATATAAGGGGAATGGGTTTTGAACCTCTGCTTTGCGGCAATATCAAGGGATTACAGGATCATTACAGGAATCCTGACACACAAAAGGGATTTGCGGCACAATGGGATATGACACCGGAGATGGTTACCAGTTTTGCTGACGGTTCAAAAATCTCTTTTGAGCAATCATGCATAGCCAATGCAACAGGAATGAAAGTAGCACAAAGGGGAATGCTGGGATATAATTCGGGTGGTCACATTGATGATATGAAGCACCTCTATGATATTGAGCAATTAAAAGAGCTTGGTGGAATTGTCGATTACGTTGTAGGTCCAAAGCCTGCACCCGGAGTTTTTATATATGCAACAACAGAAGATCCGAATTCAGTCAAATTTCTGAGATACGGCAAGCTTGGTGATGGTCCGCTATATAGTTTCTATGTCCCATATCACCTTCTGTTTTTTGATATTGCAAGTTCAATTTGCAGGCTCATTGATTTTAATGATCCTGTAATCGTTCCATTGGGAGGGCCGGTTGTTGATGTTATTACTGCTGCCAAGGTGAACCTTGAGAAAGGTGACCTGATAGATGGTATAGGAGGTTTTAAAACCTATGGAGTATGTGAAAATCACGATGTTGTTATCAATGAAAGTCTCCTCCCCATGGCACTTGCCAGCGGTTCCCGGTTAAAAAGAAACATCACCCGCGATGAAGTGCTGAGCTTTGATGACATAGAGGTTGACGAAAATAGTTTCCTGATTAAGTTAATGAAAGAGCAAAATAATTTGTTTACATGAGGATACATCGGAATTTAAATACATGTTTTGCATTAACGGTTAATTCAATTAATTGGTTATTATTTTGATCAACCTGCTAAACAAAGATGAATCTCCTTTGTTTTATGGGTGATACATCGTTATTTAAATAAAGAATTTGCATTAACCTGCCAAACACAGATGAATCCCCCATGTTGCAAGGCCATGGTTTATCCATCGGAATTAAAATGCTGATTTTGAAAAAGTTGATAATCATAATTAATTAGTATTTTAATTAGACTGATTTATACTGATTAGCCGGGCCACTCCGTACAAAGGAATATAGATAATTGAAAGGTGATACATACCTGGCAAAACTACACCGCATATATATAATTGAAATCAAATAATAATATTATAATTCGTACTTAATGAAAATTCTTATTGTTGGAAAAATGGGATACATCGGTCCCTCAGTCACCAATCAGTTACGCAAAACCTTTCCTGATGCAGAACTTATTGGCTTTGATATTGGGTTTTTTGCGCACTGTTTAACAAATGCTCATTTTTTACCTGAAAGAAAGCTTAATAAACAGATCTTTGGTGATATTCGTAAATTTCCGGACAAGTTACTTGAAGGAGTAGATGCAGTTTTGGACCTGGCTGCGATATCAAATGATCCGATGGGTAATAAATTCGAGGATGTTACCCTTGCTGTGAATCATAAGGCTGCGGTAGAACTTGCCAAAAAAGCAAAAATAGCCGGTGTTAAAATGTTTACGTATGCTTCAAGTTGTAGTATTTATGGTGCTGCCAGTGAATATCCGAAAAAAGAGGGTGATGAATTAAACCCATTAACAGCTTATGCCCGTTCAAAGGTATATACTGAAAACGATTTAGAGCCACTTGCCGACGATAACTTCAAAGTTACCTGTTTGCGATTTGCCACAGCATGCGGTTTCTCAAACAGGATGAGACTGGACCTTGTCTTAAATGATTTTGTTGCAGGTGCACTTATAAATAAGGAAATAACAATCTTAAGTGACGGAGCTCCCTGGAGGCCAATGATAAATACAAAAGATATGGCCAGGGCTTTTGAATGGAGCCTTATACGCAGTGCCAGGGAGTCAGGTAATTTTCTGGTAATCAATACAGGAAGCAATGAATGGAACAACCAGATCAAGCCGCTTGCAGAAGCTGTTGCCAAAGCCATTCCCGGAACAAAAGTTTCTGTAAATATGAATGCTGCGCCCGATAAACGTTCATACAGGGTAAATTTCGACTATTACCAGAAGCTTGCTCCTGACCACCAGCCGGTTCACGATCTTGAAAGAACCATCAATGAGCTTAAGGATAATATGATCGAGATGAATTTTAATGATCCTGACTTCAGGTCTTCCAGCCTCATAAGGCTTCATGTGCTAAGTAATTTAATGCAACGGCAATATTTGAGTAATAATCTGGAATGGATTTAGTCAATAATAAAAGCATATTATTATGAAATTTACGGAACTACCTTTAAAGGGTGCATATTTGCTGGAAGTAAATAAGATATCTGATGATCGTGGCTTTTTTGGTCGTGCATGGTGCAGGGAAGAGATGAAAGAGCATGGATTGAAGGAAGACATAAAACAAATCAATACTTCATTATCATTAAAAAAAGGTACTCTCAGGGGTATGCACTACCAGGTTGATCCTTACCAGGAGACCAAGTTTATACGCTGTACCCGGGGTAGTATTTATGATGTAATAATTGATTTGAGGCCGGAATCACCAACATTTCTGAAATGGGCAGCAAATGAATTAACTGCCGATAATTATCGCATGGTTTATGTTCCGGAAAACTTTGCCCACGGGTTTATTTCCCTTGAAGATCAGAGCGAAGTTTATTATCCTGTTACAGAATTTTACACTCCTGGTGCAGAGAGGGGGCTAAGATGGGATGATCCGGTTTTTAATATTAAATGGCCCATACCTGTTGAGATTATCTCAGAAAAAGATGCATCACAACCTGATTTTGATCGATCTGCATTTTAAATTTTCCCTAAATGCTTGTTAACTGAGGATTTTGATTTAATAAACAGATTCTTTTACAATAAATTTTATGTATGAAGCATAACGCATGTCCAAATTGCCACAGCAGTGAAATCGAAGATTTTTTCAGGATGGAGAATGCTCCTGTTCAAAGTCTTGTCACTATAAAAAACAGAGAAGAGGCACTCGCCATTCCAAGGAAGGATATAACATTGGCATTCTGCCATAACTGCGCGTTTATTTTTAATAGTTCCTTTGATACAACTATCGATTATTACACTCAGGGATATGAGGATCAGCAGGGTTTCTCACCAACATTCAAAGAATTTATTACTGGTGTAACAAATCGCTTTATTGACAGGTACAATGTAAGAAATAAAGATATAGTCGAAATAGGATGCGGTAAGGGCGATTTTATTCTGCTTATGTCTGAGCTGGGGAACAACCGTGGGACGGGCATTGATCCGGCTTATGTTGAGGGGCGTATGGCACCAAACCCGAAATTAAAATTTATTAAAGAGTTCTATTCAGAAAAGCATGGAGATTTGCCGAATGATGTAATTACCTGCAGACATACGGTAGAGCACATTCACGGGACGGGTGAGTTTATGAAAACGATCAGAAACTCGATTAAGCCCGGAAAAGATGTCATTTTATTCTTTGAAGTGCCAAGTATTGTGAGGATTCTCAAGATTCAGGCATTCTGGGATATTTTCTATGAGCATTGTACATATATGAGTCCCGGATCACTGGGAAGGCTTTTCAGAATGAATGGATTTGAAGTGGTTGATATGTATCTTGAGTATGACGATCAATATCTGTTCATTGAGGCCAGGCCAGTTGATGAAATTTCACAAAAGATCCACCCGCTTGAAGAGAGTGTAGCAGACTTATGGAATCTTGCAAAGGAATTTTCTTCGGAAGTTTATAAGAGACTTGATGAATGGCGGGTTTTGCTCGAAGATTATAAAAAGAAGAACAAGAAGGTCGTTGTATGGGGGGGAGGGTCAAAATCGGTAGGATTTCTTACTCATTTTGATAAAATCGGGCTTATTGAACATGTGGTGGATATTAATCCTCATATGACAGGCAACTATATCCCCGGTATAGGATTGAAATATGAGAAACCTGAATTCCTCAAACAATATAATCCAGATGCGGTTATAATAATGAATGGTGTTTATCAGAAAGAAATTGGTGAGATGCTTGGCAAGATGGGGTTATATCCGGAATTGCATGCACTATAACATTAACAAATATTTATTTTTAAATTATTCATATTTTCAAAAATGGAAAACACAAATGGTTTAACGGTTTCAATCGGAGTTCCTGTTTACAACGGAGGGTCATTTCTTTACGAATGTCTTGACAGTATTCTTAGTCAAAGTTTGGAAGACTGGGAATGCGTTGTTGTTGATAACCAGTCTGATGACAATTCCTATGAAATTGCACGTGAATTCGAATTAAAAGACAAGAGGTTCAAAGTTATAAAAAACAAGGATTTTGTTCCGCTGGCTGATAACTGGAATAATGCATTTACATTCGCAAATCCAAATGCCAGATATTACAAATTGCTTCAGGCAGACGACTGGATGTTTCCCAACTTTCTTGAGGAAGCTGTAAAGGTTTTTGAAAAAGATCCTGGCATCGGAGTTATTTCATCGTACAGACTTGCAGGGAACAGGGTTGATTGTGATGGACTGGACGTGTACGACGGACATGTGTTTGATGGCCGGGATATTTTATACAGGCAACTGACAAGAACACTTGACATTTCGGGTGATATATCAACACTTATGTTTTCTTATGAGCACCTTAAAAAACTTAGTTACTATCCACGTATTTTCGATGGGAAATATCACGTCGATACTGAATTGTTTTACGATATGTGTGATGTTTCGAATGTGGGTTTTGTTTACCAGGTAATAAGCTATACTCGAAGGCACCCGGGTTCTCAAACCACTACTACAGTATTTAAATATAATACCTTTCATCAGCTGAACGAGACCGTGCTCTATCGTTTCAGACGTGACAATAAAGTTCTCAATGATTTATATAGAAAGGAACGGGAATCTTATGCCTACTTCTACCTTGTACAGAAATTAAAAAACAATAAAGCGTATGAATGGCACAAAAGACATATTGACAGATGGTTTACAGCTGGTGAGTATATTCAGGGCATTCTGAAATATAATCCTGTTTCGATGTTGTTTAAGAAAATTATGAATAAAATCCAGAGATTAGGGAAATGATTATTCGTGTATATGAAACCTGGCAAATTTTATAAACGAATAGTATAATCCCTGAATATTTGTAAAATGAGTTTTCTCAATCTTTCACCTTTAAAAAAGTCGTTCCGACGGACATTTATTTATGATGTTTTTAGATTATACTCCAGATATTCTAAAAAAGTTCACACCGGACAAATCAAAACAGTATTAATAACAGGAGTAGCCCAGGGGCTTGGCCGACTATTGTCCATTCGTTTTGCTCAGGATGGATATAAGGTTATCGGGTTGGATGTCATCCCGAAGGAGAATTTGGATGAAGATCTGAGAAATGCCCTGGTTGATTTTGTTGAGTTTGACCTTCGTGATCTTGATGGTATTGATGAAATGCTTGGTAGTATTTTTAATAAACACAAAAGAGTTGATCTTCTGATAAATAATGCCGCAATTTTAAATTTCAAATTAATTCATGATTACCATACAAGTGAGATAAAAGATATGGTTGCAGTAAATCTGACCAGCGTCATGATTTTAATAAAGGACATTATTCCTTATATGCTGGAACAGAAATTTGGCAGGATTATAAATATTTCTTCAGATTCTGCCTTCCGTGCGGAAGATAAGTTTGGCGTATATTCTCCTACAAAGGCCGGGGTAATGATGTTAAGCGATTCGGTAAGCAAGATATTCTTCAGTAAAATAAATAATGAAGACTTAACTATTAATTCGCTTAATCCCCATAGGATCAATACTCCTGAATATTTAGCTGAAAATCCTGATGTAAATCCCGATAAGCTCATATCATTTGAAAAGGTATACAGCAAAATTGTCCGTATCATTTCAAGTAGAGTTAATGGAGGAACATTCCCAGTGTTCGGTTTTTGGAGAAGAATCGGAATGCTCATGATTAAATTTGGAAGGTTGTTTTTACCATAAACCTTTTTGGCATAAATTGTTTTAATAATTACTAAATCTTTCAATTTTGAAATTTGACATAATAATAATCGGAGCCGGGATAGTTGGACTTGCGACTGCTTTAAAGCTTAAAGAAAAAAACAGCGATTTAAATGTAGCTATTCTGGAAAAAGAGAATGATATTGCCCGTCATCAAACCGGCAATAACAGCGGGGTTATCCATGCCGGTGTATATTACAAGCCGGGTAGCCTTAAAGCATTAAACTGCCGTAAAGGCTACCAGATGCTGATTGATTTTTGTGACAGGGAAAGCATAAAATATGAGCTTTGCGGAAAACTGATTGTGGCAACAAGTAAAAGTGAAATGCCGTCTTTTGAGAATCTTTATACCAGGGCAAGGGAAAACGGTCTCGAAAAGGTCAAAAGACTCAGGGCTGAAGAAATAATTGATTATGAGCCCCATGCCACTGGAATTGCTGCGCTGTTTGTGCCCTATACAGGGATTATTGATTATACGGAAGTTAGCCGCAAGTACGCAGAGTTATTCACCAAAAGATATGGGGGATACATTTTTACCGATTCAAAAGTTTTAAATATAATCAGTAATAATAGTGGGTTTAATATTATTACCAGCTCAAAGGAGTATGAGTGTGGTTTTGTTGTAAATACTGCCGGCTTGCAGTCTGATAAAATTGCTCAGCTCACTGAAAAAAATCTGGACACGCGAATTATTCCATTCAGGGGTGAGTATATGGTATTGAAGGACGAGAAAAAGCATTTTGTCAGGAACCTGATATATCCGGTACCCGACCCAAATTTCCCGTTCTTAGGTGTTCATTTCACCAGAATGATAAACGGAGGCATCGAGGCCGGACCAAATGCAGTATGGGCTTTTAAAAGAGAGGGATATAAAAAAACCAGCTTTAATTTACTTGAGTTCCATGAATCACTCGCATGGCCCGGATTCCGGAAAGTTATGATGAAATACTGGAGAATGGGCCTTGGAGAATATTACCGTTCATATAGCAAGCCGGCTTTAGCACGGGCTTTGCAAAGACTTGTTCCGGAAATCCGGAAAGAAGATCTTGTTCCCGGGGGAGCAGGAGTAAGAGCTCAGGCTTGCAGTCGTCTGGGCGGGCTTGTCGATGACTTTCTTATTCTTGAAGGAAAAAAGACTTTCAATGTACTGAATGCCCCTTCTCCCGCAGCTACTTCATCGTTATCTATTGGAGAAACTCTTGCAGGAAGGATTATAGGTAAACTTTGAAACTATCCTGAGTGTTTTATTCTCTCAGAAATTCATAACCTTTGTTCTTCAGGGGTGCAAAAATTAACAGGATACGCTGTCCTTATTTATTATCAACCTTATCAAACAGAAACAATATGATCAATGTTTTTTTGGACTATTTTTATAACATGGAAATCATGCAGGCAATAATTATATAGAATGAGTTTTAAAAAAGATTTCATTAAGAATGTTGCCCGGTTTGGTGGATACACTTATATGGTGCAAGTCCTTGAATTTGTATCCACGATTATTCTTTCAAGAATAATTAGTCCACAGGAATACGGCTTTGTAGCCTTAATATTGGTTTTCAGTGGATTTATCGGTGTATTTAACCATATTGGTATTGCACACGCTATAATCAGGTCAGATTATAGTGACGAAAAGATCAGGCATTTTTTTAGCTTGTCAATCTGGATCGGCATGTTCCTTTTCGTATGCTTTTCGTTGCTGGCCTATCCTATAGCACTGTTTTACAATAACATGAAACTCCTGGCTCCGACTATGTTCCTTGGTGTTGTTTTTATTTCACAGAGTCTGAGTTTTGTTCCGGCTTCACTGGCAAAAAAGGAACTTAAATTCAACTTAATTGGTTCTGCAAATATTATTCAAACCGTTTTTCTGCTTGTATTTACAATTATTCTGGCTTTCCTTGGATTTTCATACTGGTCGCTTATAATACCCATGGCTTTTTCACCATTGGTAAGATATTTTTATTTTGTTAACAAGGTTAAATTTAAACCTGCATTTTATGGTCCCGGTGCTGCTCTTCGACTTCTTAAAGAAATAAAATCCCTTGCCGGAAGCATAACCGTTTCAGGAATTTTAAACTACTGGAACAGAAACACTGACAATCTTGTAATAGGAAAGTTTTTTGGTGAAATTTCCCTTGGACTGTATAACCGTGCGTATAAATTTATTTATCTGGTTAATCGTCTGATTGTAGGAATTTTTGGAGTTGTTTTATATCCCAGTCTTAAGAAATTAAAAGACACTGGAGGAGATACAAATAGTGAGTTTTTAACTATTGTAGGGGCAATAAGTTTACTTACCTATCCTATTTCTTTTATCCTGATATTATTTGGGGAGCCCATGGTGCTTATATTATGGGGGCCCGACTGGATTGGAGTGGCCCAATATCTGCCTTATATCGGAGTATTGATAATGATTCAGCCAATACTATCTTCAATGACAGATTATTATGTTCTTCAGGGTAAAGAGAAAACAGTTATGCATATTGCTGTAATTTCATCAATATTAACGATATCTGCAATTATTACAGGTGCTTTTTTCTCTGTAGTGCATGTTATCCTGTTTTATGCTATAGCCAATATCGTATTACTAATACCAAAGATGATCCTGGGTTTCTACTATGCTTTAAATTACAGGGTAGCGGAGATTCTGAATTTTTGGTTGCCAAAAATTATTTTAACATCATTTTTACTTTATTTCATTCATTCAGGTATGGATCTGTACAAGACTGTAGTTATTGGTATTTATCCTTTACATTTACTTCATTCTCAAAGGAATGACATGAATAAAATTATCAAGATGTTCAAGAAAAGATTAACAAGAGGTTAATGAGGGTAAATAAACAAGTATGTGAGAATTTTGTTAATTTTTTAAAACCTTTAATGTATTGTTGCATGTTATTCGTTACCACATATGGAGCACCAATAAGCATTCATGTTCCATCTTCCGTTTAAGGATGGTGGGAGATACAGAATGTACAGATTTAAGTTAATTTAATAATTTTAATAGTTATGAAAAATCCCAGGGTAAGTGTTGTAATACCAACACATAACCGCGCCAGGTTAATTACAAGAGCACTCGATAGCCTGAAGAATCAAACGAATCAAGATTTTGAGATATTTATTGTTGATGATGCATCTACTGATAATACAGAAGAGGTTATAAAGAATTATAATGACAGCAAAATAAAATATATTCGTTTGTCAGAAAATGTCGGTCAATCAAAGGCACGCAACATTGCAATTCAGCAGGCTAACGGCGAATACATCGGCTTTCTGGATTCAGACGATGAATGGCTGCCCGAGAAAATTGAAAGACAGCTTAAATTATTTGAACAGTCAAAAGACCCTAATCTCGCCGCAGTATATTGTGGCTCCCTTGAAAATGATGAAATTCATAACAAGACTTCTATTCGAAATGGAGGAAATGTAAGGGGAGATATCTATGTGAAACTGCTGTCTGGTTTCTGTCCCTCCACTCCCACATTGTTTCTTGTTAAAAAAACCGTTCTGCATGAGGTTCAGGGATTTGATGAGTATTTACCCACATTTGTTGATTATGATCTGTGGTTAAGGATTGCACGATTAGGTCATACTTTCGATGTTGTTGATGAACCTTTAATAGTAAAGCACGAGCATGCAGGTTCCCAGATTGCCAAAGATCCTAAAAAACGGGAAAGAGGACTTGAACTGTTTTTGGAAAAATGGGGAGAAGAACTAATTGCTAAAGCCGGGCCACAAACTTACCATAACCTCAGACTTAAGAAATTGGAATCGCTGGTCACTTCCATTACCAATAATCCCGGAGATGATTATAAAAAGGATGCGAGCCGTTCAATTAAGCTTTTGCTGGGCGTACGGTCAAGAAGAATAAATTTATATGTAAAATTGATAATAATGCTTTTACTAACTAAAGGTACATTGGGTTATACGAAAAAGTTGAAAAGTGTTTTTAAAAGAGAGAAAAAACAGGAAGTAGTATAACACAATGCCTGTTTGTTTGTTTTGTTAACAGGTAGTTGACATTACCTGAACAATGTTGATATGGATACAAAAAGCAAGACTAAATATAACTTTGGATTTTTTATCATCCTCTTCGTAATAATTGGCTATTTCCATTTATTCAGGCTGTCTGTTCTGCCCAGCAGCTTTAATAAACTGGCGGGTATCATTGCTGTTTTAATTATAATAACATTCCTGATATTAAAATTCATTTATAAGAATGAACCTGAATTACCAAAGAATTTCCTGTTACCTGTAATTTTAATTTTGATTTCTGCCTTGATATCTCCAATAATGGCTCTATCATATAATAGCCAACCATATTTTTTATCTATCTGGATAAGCTTTAACTTGTTTTTTTATCTTTTTTATTTCTTTCTCCATTCGGTGAAGATTGATAAGGAGTCACTAGAGAAAATAATAATCAATATAGGCCTGATTGCAATCATGCTATTTTATATTCAATACTTCTTATACCCCGTCAGGATATTCGATGAAACTGTAAAAATGACTATAGCACGTGGTACATTAAGGTTGTGGGTACCTGCAATGAGTTTTGCAATATTTTCATATTTTTATTTTCTGGATAACTTTTTCCGTAAAAACAGTTTTCGGTTTATTCTTATGGCTTTGCTTGCTTTCAGTATTGTTGTGCTTAACGCAACACGGCAGCTGATAGCCGCCATGGCACTCCTTACTATAATATTCCTGTTCAGGTCAAAAGAAGTTAAATCACGGTTGTTAATATCAGCTCTGGTCGTTGTCGGGTTTTTTGCATTGTTCTTTTCTTTTTATGACATATTTATGGAATTGTATCTTGTATCTCAGAATCAGGCCGAAACAGTTGAAGATAATGTGCGGGTAAGAGCTGCAAGATATTTTTTGACTGAATTTATGCCCAATGACCTTGCATATTTTCTCGGGAATGCTGATGGCCATGAAAGCAGTCCATATGGAGTTAAACTTTTGAAGCTTAAACTCATTAATGGTTTTTATTTATCTGACATAGGACTAATTGGTGATTATGTCAGATATGGTGTAATTTTTCTTTTAGGGGCAATAATTATGTTAATGAGACTGATCACGATTAAAGTTGATCCGGAATATGAGTATATGAGATATTATATTTTACTGGTATTATTTACCCTGGTTACCGGTGGCGGAGATTTCGGAGGTCCCAATATTGCTATTATTTTAATTGCCTATTTATTTGATATTGGCCATCATAAATATAAATCAGCCAAAAGTTAATGCTTTTCTATCTTCTGTATAAATAGAGTACATATTCTATTTGAAAATCCCTGGTATACAGAGTTGGTTACTCCCGGGAACTTTCAGGTTTCCTGCTGCGACAAACAAAGCCCTCCATCTATTAATAAGATGGGGGTTTTTTTGTCATTTTAATTAACCCTTTTTAGATTAATGGACAAGCAATAACAGTGACGAATGCATTATAATTGGTGACGAACGTTAAAAAATGAGTGATAGATAGATTCTAAATTAATAATTTTATAAAAAAATATAAAAAAAAAACACACATTTGCGCTGCCTAATTATATCAAATAAATAATATCACTTATATGAAAAAGATTTTTTATTTAATTGCTTTGTTAGCCTGCTTTTCCGGATGTACAAAAGAGGTTGATAGCTATCTGGAAGTTTTTCCCCTCAGACCGGAAATTGCATCAGGAGATCCTAATGCATCTTTTCCCAATTTCAAAACCCCACCATATAAAATTCCTGAGGTAAAAACTGAAAACGCTTTCAATAATAAGATATATTTCGATCCTGGTTACAAGGGAAAAGATTCAAACGGAACAAAAGATAAACCATACACAGATTTTAACAAACAATATTTGAAAGGGATACCTTCCAACACGGCTTTTCTTTTTAAAAGAGGAACATCTCACCCGAAAATTGGCCGGCAGGTTAAGGAGGGGGATTCTTATTATCCTCACATGCTGTATAATAATAATCTGATAGGAGCCTATGGTGAAGGTCCAAGGCCTGTTATAGAAGGGTTTTTTATTATGGCAGGCTCCCATCATTTAACCATAAGAGACCTTGATATTAAAGCAGAATCGCAGGCAGGATATGATGCAGTTGTTTACATTCACAGAACCAAAGATGGCGAGTATATTTTTTGTAGCAACATCACCATTGCCCACTGCGAAATTGCAGGTGTTCATAACCCCGGTAATTATCATAACCCGACCCCTTATCCTTTTTTTGGTATCAGGTTTTTCTGCGATAATTTTACCATTTATAATTCCATTATACGAGATACCTGGCAACATGGCATAATTGCTGAAAGGGGAACTGATTTTAAACTCGTCAGAAACTGGATTTATGATGTAGTTCATCAGGATCAGAGAGCGCAGGACGAAGGTTGGCCTACAAAGAACAGCAATGACCCCTGGGCATATGAACACAACAATAGTACTTCCAAAGCCGGATGGGGCAATTGCATCTTTGTTGCTCCATATGTTAATACAACAAATCATTATGTGGCTGGCAATCTAATGGACCGAAGCAGATATCGCTGGAAGGCAGCTTATATTTCTGGAGCCGACTGGGATGCACCCTATTCGAATCTGGTTCTTGAATACAACACATTCATTGCTCCTAAGGCATCAAAGGCCGGGGGCGTAGCAGTAAATTGGGGAGCTCCCCGGGGAAGCATTTTCAGGAAAAATGTTATTGATTGTTCAAACGGGGGGACAGAAGGGACACAACCAGCACTGGTGGGGCGGTCAGGCAGATTGAAAGACCACGTAGCTCAAAATCATCCCTACGGCGTGTATGATAACCATATGATCAGACCTCACGCCGGATTTTCATTAACTGGAAATGATAAAGATGAGGTATCTGTAAAGAACAAATTATTTGATTCATGGACTGAATATCAGACATTTTTAAAGACAAATGAGCCTGTGGGTTCAGACATTGATCCAAATGATTTCTGGCAGGGAAAATATTAAAAAGTCATTGAGAAATTATAGTTTTTATCCGGGGAGTCTGGTTTATTGTTATACAGGAGAGTAACTGATAATACCGGAATGTAAATAAGATTATTAACGATCCGGAACACTAAAAACCAGTAGTATTGAATGACTAAATTAATTAACCTCCTGTTTTCATAACCGCAAATTTCATTTATACTGTTCATTATTAGATAACCCTTTTTCAAATTTTTACTCGACCAGTTTATTACTGCCCCCTTACTGTTAATCCGTAAGGGGGTTTATTATTTCCTGCTCTGCGATCAGCCTTGTTGTAATTGCCATTCATGTTAGTTTCGGGATGTGTCCAAATTAATCCCGGTAACGATACTCTTTATTTCCCAATGCATTTTGCTGTAAAACAACGGTTAATTTTTTTTATTCTTTTTATGTCACTTTTTTCAAAATAATGAAACAAAAAAAAATGACGAACGTATCAAAATTAGTGACGAACGTTCCGATAGTAGTGACAGAAAGATTATGAATTTAGAAAGTCAGGAAATTATAAAAGAAGATATGTATTGGTCGCCTTAATTATATCAAATAAATAACATCACATATATGAAAAAGATTTTTTATTTAATTGCTTTGATGGTATGCTTTTCAGGATGCACAAAAGACGTAGACAACTATCTTGAAATTCGCCCTCTCAGGCCTGAATTACCTTCTGCCAGCCCCGATGCACCTACTCCTAAACTTAAAACCCCGCCGTATAAAATTCCTGAAGTAAAAACAGAGAGCGCTTTCAAGTATAAGATTTACTTCGATCCTGATTACAGGGGAAATGACTCAAACGGAACAAAAGATAAACCATACACAGATTTTAACAAACAATATTCGAAAGGGATACCTTCCAATACGGCTTTTCTTTTTAAAAGAGGAACTTCCCATCCGAAAATTGGACGGCAGGTTAAGGAGGGGAATTCTTTTTATTCAAATATGCTGTATAATAATAATCTGATAGGAGCCTATGGTGAAGGTCCAAGGCCTGTTATAGAAGGGTTTTTTATTATGGCAGGCTCCCATCATTTAACCATAAGAGACCTTGATATTAAAGCAGAATCGCAGGCAGGATATGATGCAGTTGTTTACATTCACAGAACCAAAGATGGCGAGTATATTTTTTGTAGCAACATCACCATTGCCCACTGCGAAATTGCAGGTGTTCATAACCCCGGTAATTATCATAACCCGACCCCTTATCCTTTTTTTGGTATCAGGTTTTTCTGCGATAATTTTACCATTTATAATTCCATTATACGAGATACCTGGCAACATGGCATAATTGCTGAAAGGGGAACTGATTTTAAACTCGTCAGAAACTGGATTTATGATGTAGTTCATCAGGATCAGAGAGCGCAGGACGAAGGTTGGCCTACAAAGAACAGCAATGACCCCTGGGCATATGAACACAACAATAGTACTTCCAAAGCCGGATGGGGCAATTGCATCTTTGTTGCTCCATATGTTAATACAACAAATCATTATGTGGCTGGCAATCTAATGGACCGAAGCAGATATCGCTGGAAGGCAGCTTATATTTCTGGAGCCGACTGGGATGCACCCTATTCGAATCTGGTTCTTGAATACAACACATTCATTGCTCCAAAGGCATCAAGCGCCGGGGGCGTAGCAGTAAACTGGGGAGCTCCCCAGGGAAGCATTTTCAGGAAGAATGTTATTGATTGTTCAAACGGGGGAACACAAGTGACACAGTTTGCGCTGGTGGGGCGGTCAGGCAGATTGAAAGACCACGTTGAGCAAAATCATCCCTACGGCGTGTATGATAACCATATGATCAGACCTCACTCCGGATTTTCATTAACTGGAAATGATACAGGTGAAGTAACTGTCAAAAACAAATTATTTGATTCATGGGATGAATATCAGACATTTTTAAAGACAAATGAGCCTGTGGGTTCAGATATTGATCCAAATGATTTCTGGCAGGGACAATATTAAAGAATCATTGAGAAAATCTTCAGAAACCCTTACCGGGAATAATAGCCATTCCAAAATACCGGGTTATGCAGCCTCCTGCATAACCCGGTTCTGTATTCTGTAAAAGTCCCATATGTCAGAGCACACAAATAGAAGTGGATAATCCATGTATGGTATTTCGTGATGACCAATTACCTGGTAAATATACATTTCTTATATTTATACAGATTACTGCTGTATTTTATTCGGATTAGGTTTTCCGGTAATTCAACAATGAAAATTACCTTGTTTTCACAGCAGCCAGTCTCAGGAAATTTTATCAACACCATGTTAGTATATTTCTGTTTTTCCTGATTATGTAAGTACCCGGTAATGAAGCATGAAATCTTGTTTGATTTTATCTAAAAGAATAAAATGTTGAAAATGTAGAATATTCATGAACATTCTTCTTTCTGCGGCGTTTTATCAGAAATTTTGGTTTTATATATGTAACCTGACTAACTTCCAAATTCCGGTTTGATATCTCCCTTACAACTCTGGTATTCTATTATTGATGTTATGCAGGGTTAATAGATTAAAACTATAGGCTATCCTTTGTTCCAAATGAAAACCATTAAGAGAATTTGTGCATATCAGACCATTAAATCCATATTCAAATAGAGTAATACATGGTTTTTTCCGGATATAATGTTTATAAACAAGGGATCTCCCATTTACAAAAAAATATTAAATTTGGAATAAACATAAATTATAATTTAAAATAACATAAGCTTTCACTATGGTAAAGAAATCAACCCGAATACATTAAAAGAAACGAAGGAATAGTTCTATTGCTGCTGTCTTTATCAGTCTGATACTTCGAACCATTTGATTCTGTATAGCTTTAGGATACTGATTGGGTTTTGTCATTATGGCGGCTTTTGTATATTGCTGTATTTTACTATTAATCCAGCATCCTGAAAGAACTTTCATTTTACCTGTTTTTAACAGCAAAGATAATCCCTTATAAGATAAGCTCCTGAAAATGGCAGAACCGATGGCCTTAAAATAAATCAATTTTGTATTAACAGTTTATTACTTAATTAGCATGAAACAAATTGCTCAGAATTTAAAGAAAAAATCATTGACTCTTGAAGATGTGCCGGTTCCTGTCTGCAAATCAGGTGGGGTACTTGTAAAAACTATTTATTCGGCAGTCAGTGTTGGTACCGAGGTAATGAAATTAAAAAACGCTGACCTGAGTTATATTCAGATGGCCAGAAAGAAACCTGAGCAGGTTAAGGAAGTGATAAATACTTTTACTCAACTTGGACCAGTAGCGACTTACAGGAAGGTCATGAATAAGCTTGATTCATTCTCCCCGCTAGGATACAGTCTTGTTGGTGAGGTGATTGAAGTAGGCAATGGTGTTGATGGGTTTAAGAAAGGAGATATTGTTGCATGTGGAGGAGCTGGTTATGCGAATCATTCAGAAATAAATTTTGTTCCTAAAAATCTATGCGCCAAAGTACCTGATGGGGTTGAATTAAGGGAGGCCTCCTTAACGACAATAGCATCAATTGCTATGCAGGGATACCGACAATCCCGTTCTCAAATTGGCGAGAATATTGCAGTTATAGGACTGGGACTTTTAGGGCAAATTCTGATTCAGATTATTAATGCAAATGGCTGCAGAGCTTTTGGTTTTGATATTTCAAAGTCAAAGTGTGATCTTGCCATTCGCAACGGAGCATATTTTGCTGAGGTTGCTAACAAAACAAATTTTGAAGAGGAGATTGGTATCCGGACCAATGGGTTTGGTTGCGATTCTGTAATAATTACGACAGGGACTTCAAGTAACGACCCGATTATACTTGCCGGGAAGATTGCAAGAGATAAAGCAAAAATTGTTGATATAGGGATTACAAAAATGGATCTGCCCTGGGATTTATATTACCACAAGGAGTTGGATTTCAGGTTTTCAAGATCATATGGTCCAGGAAGATATGATCCCGGATACGAGGAAAATGGAGTTGATTATCCTATTGGCTATGTTCGATGGACGGAACAAAGGAACATGATGTCTGTACTGCAACTTTTGAAAGATCAAAAAATAAGCTTCAAAAATCTTATATCGCACGAGTTCAATTTCAGCGAATCGGAAACAGTCTTTCCTAAAATCAAGGATGGCAATGAAGAATACTTGGGTGTTGTCTTAAAATATAATGGAGATGTCAGCACAGAAGTAAAAAGTATTCATCTTAAAAATATGTCGTCAGAAAACCCTCGGGAAATCAGGGCAGGGATGATTGGCGCTGGTAATTATGCCAGTACCATGTTGCTACCTTTCCTTAAAGGTAAGGTTGATCTTGTTGGTATTGCAACTGCTACCGGTATAAACGCAAAGGATAAAGCCAAAAAATTCGGGTTTAACTATGCTACGACTGACTATAAAGGAATGCTTGCAGATAAAGAAATTAATACTGTCTTAATAGCTACCAGGCATAACCAGCATGCGAAAATGGTAACTGACGCACTGGAAAACGGGAAAAATGTTTACGTCGAGAAACCTTTGGCAATTTCGCTTAATGAGCTTAGATCTGTTGCAAAAACTTACTCGGAAAGCGGAAAAATCCTTATGGTTGGATATAACCGGCGTTTCTCTTCATCTGTTCAATTCCTGAAAAAACAATTAAAAAAAGATGTCGCATACTCTGTCTTTTATCAGGTAAATGCCGGGTTCATTCCTATGGACAAATGGTACCAGTCGCCTGAACAAGGTGGGCGGATAATTGGAGAGGCATGTCATTTCATCGATACACTTCAGTATCTGCTCGATGCCGACCCGGTTGAGGTCTTTGCAAATTCAACTTCTGTCAATGGTATGCCTGATCAGGATAACATCTTTATTACCATAAAATTTACTAACGGATCATCCTGTGTACTGGCTTATGTTGCCGACGGTGATAAGAATTACTCAAAAGAAAAGATTCTGATAACAGGTTACAGGACTAATATTGAATTCGATAATTTTAAATCTATAACAACCTATAAAGATGGTAAGGTTTCAAAGAAAAAATTTCTGTCACTTGATAAAGGCCAGGAAACTGAAATGAATATCCTTATAGATTCAATCAAAACCGGGAAAATGCCTGTACCGGTTAATTCTTTGCTCTTAAATACTTATGCAACAATAATGGCGATTGAAAGCCTGAAAACCAGGCAAAGTTATAGTATTAATTTGGAAGACCTGGCATGATCTCATGGTATTTAAACAGATTACGAACTATGTCTCCGCTGGAGATGTTTCACAGGTTTATTCAGATGGTGACATCAAGGTATGAAAAATTCTATCATACGGGTAAACCACTTAAAAAACAAAGAGTAGTTATTAACAGGAATAAATTCAGTTACAACCCCAAAGAATATGACATATACTCCGATACAATAAATATTTTTGGAAAGGAATTTGACTATTCGGATAAGACAATAGACTGGCATAAGGATATTTTCTCAGAAAAGCGTTTTCCTCTGACATTTTCAAAGTCTATAAATATCAGATACAACAAAGACTTGTCTGCCAAGAATGTATGGGAGGTCAACAGGCTTCAGTGTTTAATATTTATAGCATTAAATTATAATCATACTAAAGATATCAGGTACTTAGATCAGTTCATAGCAATAACCACATCATGGATTGATAGTAATCCTTACCTTACGGGCGTGAACTGGTACAGCAATATCGAGGTCAATATTCGTTTAATTGTCTGGTATTATTGCTGGCACCTTATTAATGCTGAAGAATTGATGAAACTCAATCCGGAGTTTAATGAATTTGCCGAAAACAAATGGATTCCCTCAGTTTATCAGCATTGCAAGTATTCATATAAAAATCCTTCCAGATTTTCTTCCTCGAATAATCATCTTATTTCTGAATATGCAGGATTGTTCATAGCAAGTTCTCTATGGGTCTTTAAAGAATCAAAAAAATGGAACCGATATTCAAAAGCTGGCCTGGAAAAGGAAATAATACGCCAGTATTCTGAAAACGGGATAAACAAAGAAGAGGCTGCAGAGTATATTCAATTTATCACTGACTTTTTCCTTTTTGCCTATATTGTTGGCGAGGATTCTTCCAACAAATTCAGCGATGGTTACAAAAGGCAGTTGAAGGAAATTCTTACATATATCAATAATTTTATTGATATCAATGGAAATTTTCCTCAGTATGGAGACGAGGATGACGGAAAATGTGTTTTATTTGACCAAAAGGAAGATTTTAATAATTTCAGATCGCTTCTTACCTCTGGTGCGATCATTTTCAATGATCCCCTATTCAAAGTAAAAAGTAATGGATTGGATACAAAAAATCTTGTTTTGTTCGGGGAAGATGGTATTTCAGTTTTTAACGAAATAAAAGATCAGAAACCAGATGAGAAATCGGTTTTTTACCCGGATGAAGGACACTTTATTTTCAGAAAGAGGGACAATGACAGGGAAGTATACATGCACTTTGATGCTGCTCCCCTGGGTTATTTATCAATTGCAGCTCATGGGCATGCAGATGCGTTATCCTTTATTATGCATATTGACGGCCAGCCTGTTATAATTGATTCAGGAACATATACGTACCATACGGAACCGGAATGGCGTAAATACTTTATCGGAACCCTTGCCCATAATACAATCAGGATCAACAGGCTTAATCAGGCTACCATAGCCGGACCCACTCTCTGGCTTAACCATTACACCACTGAAATACTGGAAGTTATTAACGGAGATATTGAAATTGTAAAAGCCAGGCACAACGGATATAAATCTGTTGGTATCACTCATTCAAGGGAAGTTGGTTTTGACAGGGAGAGTTTACATTTTATGATCTCCGATGAGCTTAAAGCCGATAACAGTAGCAAATATTATATTGAATTTGCCTTGCATTTACATCCGCTTATGAAAATAAAAGATAATTACGACAACACGATCAGCCTGGAAAACATTAATGGTAAGAGAGGAGCATTAATTCAAATGGATAAAAAATTGTCCTATACATTAATTTGCGGGAGAAGTGAGCCCGAAATTACCGGCTGGTATTCAGGATCATTTATGCAAAAAGAGCCTGCCACTACTATTCTATGTACACTCGAAGCAACCGGACCGGTCAGGTTTGAAACAAAAATTACTGTATCAGAGTGAATTCAGACTGCAAAGGGATATCTAATCCGTTTTGGTTAATGACATATAATACCACCAGAAATCAGATAAATAAAGTCATTCAGGGATATTTTTTAAACTTTTAGGATTCATGAGCGTTATAGTAATCCAACCTATTATTTAAATTAATTTTGCAAATATGAATATAAGTATTTTTGGGTTAGGCTATGTCGGTTGTGTTAGCATGGGTTGTCTTGCCGAGCAGGGACATCATATTATTGGTGTAGATGTGAGTGAGACCAAAGTAAATCAGGTTAATTCCGGTAAACCTACCATTATAGAAACCGGCATTTCACAGATTTTTTCTGATCAGCACAAGGCGGGAAATATTGAAGCCACATTGGATGCCGAAGAGGCTGTTTTAAAAACAGCCATAAGTATATTATCAGTGGGAACTCCCAGTACAGATAAAGGACATTTAAATCTTGAGTATATATTTAAAGTGTCCGAAAATATTGGCTCTGCGTTAAGGAAAAAAGATGAATTTCACATTATTGCTGTCCGCTCTACAATTATGCCCGGTACATGCGACCAGATTGCCGGAGTAATAGAAAAAGTTTCGGGTAAAAAGCGCAACAGTCATTTTGCTGTAGTGGCTAATCCCGAGTTTTTAAGAGAAGGTACAGCCATAAAGGATTATAAAAACCCTCCGTTAACTTTAATTGGATCTGATAACACCAAGGCTGCGGAAACTGTTGCAGACCTGTACCGTCATCTTCCTGCTGAGATAATAATTGCAGATCTTAAAGTGGCTGAAATCCTCAAATATGTAAACAACACATATCATGCCCTTAAGGTATCGTTTGGAAATGAGGTGGGTAATATCTGTAAGGAACTTCAGATAGATTCACATGCGGTTATGGATATTTTCTGTAAAGACACACAGTTGAATATTTCTCCCTATTATTTTAAACCCGGCTTTGCATACGGGGGATCATGTCTTCCAAAAGATTTAAGGGGTCTTCAGACTCTTGCTCATGATTTGTATGTTGAAGTGCCATTGATCAATAGTATTCACAAAACAAATGAGGTTCAGATTAAGCGGGCGGTAAACATCCTTTCAAAATACCCGGGTAAAACACTTGGCTTTCTCGGACTTAGTTTTAAGGCCGGAACCGATGATTTGAGAAACAGTCCGGCAGTGGCAGTAATAGAAACTCTTCTGGGTAAAGGTTGTGATATTATGATTTATGACCAGAATATCAATTTAAGCATGCTTACCGGTACAAATAAGGAGTTTATTGATTCCAGGATACCTCATCTGTCAGCTCTGTTGCGGACCGATATAAATGAAGTGGTAAACGAAAGTGATGTAATAATTATCAATAACAAAGAGCCTGAGTTTAATAATGCTGTAATGGCTGCAGAGGATAAGGTAATTATAGACTTTGTCAGAATTAATGGAGAAATCCTTTCAAATGGTAATTATATAGGAATAAACTGGTAGCATATGAAAGTCTTACAAGATAAGCACATTCTAATAATTGTCGAGAACCTTGCAGTTCCCTTTGACAGAAGGGTCTGGCAAGAGGCCACCACACTTAAAGAGAGTGGTGCAGATGTGAGTATTATTTGCCCGAAAATGAAAGGTTATACAGCATCCCGGGAAGTTCTCAGCGGAATAAATATATACCGGCATCCATTACCGTTGGAAGCGCGTGGCGCCCTTGGGTATATTCTGGAGTACAGCGTGGCTTTATTTTGGGAATTTATATTAAGCTGGAAGATTTATTTCAAAAAGAAATTCCATGTAATTCACGGGTGCAATCCTCCGGATCTGATTTTCCTGGTTGCATTATTTTTCAAGTTATTTGGTGTGAAATATGTGTTTGATCACCATGACATTAATCCGGAACTATTTATAGCCAAATACAATAGGAAGGGATTTTTTTACAGGATGTTGCTTTTATCTGAAAGACTAACATTTGCCGTAGCAGATTTCAGCATAGCAACCAACGAATCTTATAAAGAGATAGCAATCAGAAGAGGTAAGATGGCCGAGGACAAGGTTCAGATTGTTCGTAGTGGCCCCAAACTGGATCGCTTAAAACTACTTCCTCCGGACAGAAAGTTTTTAAAGGGAAGGAAGTATTTAATTGGTTATGTGGGTGTAATAGGAGAGCAGGAAGGTATTGATCTGTTGCTTGAATGTGCCTCATATATATCCGCTCAACGTCAGGATATCCAGTTTGCAATAGTTGGTGGCGGAAGTGATCTGGAGCGGATGAAACAATTGGCAACCGAAATGAAATTAGACGAATATGTTGACTTCTATGGCAGGGTTCCAGATGATTTATTAATTGCCGTACTTAACACTGCAGATGTTTGTGTTAACCCTGACAGTCCCACTGAGATGAACAACTTGTCTACAATGAATAAGATCATGGAATATATGGCCTTAAAAAAGCCAATTGTGCAATTTGATTTGAAAGAGGGACGATTTTCTGCTTCACAAGCGTCTCTCTATGCAGAGAATGGTAATGTAAAGGATTTTGCCGACAAAATCACGTACCTGATTGATAATCCGGAGCTTAGAAATAAAATGGGTGAATTTGGATATAACAGGGTTTTATCAGAACTATCCTGGGAATATGAAAGAGAAAAACTTATCAGATTTTATATGCGATTATTTAAAATCAATCATGATCTATTGTCTGTTCCATCTAAGCCAAACAGGAAAATAAGTGAGAGTGTCAAATAGTTACGAGGGATATTTAGTTAACCTGGATTTTCAGAATGAAAAAAACTATCTGCCAGCTTCATAAACTCTTCCGACCTTTTGTCCCATGAATTCAGATCTGCAAATTTTGAGCGGCTTTCTACAAGATTGTCATTATTCTCTGAATGTGCTTTTATGATCATCTTATAGCAGTCTTCACGTGATATATATGTATAAATGAATTTGTCGGGGAAATCAAAGAAGGCTAAGTTGGGCAGATCACTTACCACCACAGGTTTACCAAGTGCAAAATACTGCCAGAGCTTATTAGGGGTCCCTCCCTTATTCACTTTTGCAATATCATAAGGAGCTATTCCGACATCTGCCTTGTTTATTTCGCGGTAGAGGTCAACACCTTTTAAGATTCCCTTGAAAACAATATTCTTATGCTTTATGATTTTTCTTTCAAATTCAGCATCACGAGGGCCTATACATTGAACAAATATATTCTCTTTCAAGAGTAAATCATTAATCAATAAAAAATCAAGGTTTCTTGCCCCGACATATGTCAAGTTTACGGTTATCAATTCATTATTGGTAGATTTCCCGGGAGTAACTTTAATATCACTTGAATTGGGCCCCCCCAGGGGTATTAAAAAAGTGTTCTGGTTAAGCAGTTTAAATTTGGTTTCTAAAAACCGTGAAGTAACAATACAAAACAATGCTTTTTTGATCACAATGTTTTCACATCTTTGATGGTATTTGTTAATAATCCATACAGGGTACTTACTGTTCCCTATATACTCATCATTGCAATAATAGATGGTCTTTTTAATATAGTTATATATTAGTGTGGCGGTAAAATCAAAGTTTATACTCTGGTCATAGGAAATGTTTTTTGAAATCCAATTGAATAACCAGTTTTGATATATTTCATTTATTATTGGCAACCGGTATCTGTATTTATAATCTATAGGGAAAACAGGTTCGATTACAGTAATATTTTCCTGAGGAGTATATACGTTTATTTTAGGAAATCCGGTCTTGTTTCGTGCAATAAATATAACATGGTGATTTTTAGCGAGTGAAAAGGTAAGTTGGTGTCTTGCCCTTGGCGGCTCATCCCATGCCGTTATTGTGTTAAGTAAAAAAATCTTTTTCATTAATCTTTTTTGATAATAAATTGTTAACATTTAAAAGCTTTCTTGCAATCATTTTATCGATGCAAGCCATTCTGAAATTTCGGTTGCTAAGATAACACAAATCTAAATCTCATCCGGATTTTCAGGAAAACCTGGTTTAAAATAACCACCGATAATTTCCCGGGAGTCTGAGTTTTTTTAATTTTATACTTCGGTAAGACTTTAATATTACTTGTTAAATTATTGTTGGTATTTCTCATAGTTCAAAACATTTTTTAAGAAATATTGTTTGATACATTTCAGGCAAATAATTAAAAATCTTACTTTATCAATCCCGATCCATCTATTGTTGCCACAGGATATAATATCAATTTAACCAGGAAATGTTACTTACCTTTAGTTTTATTAATGACAATATTGGAATGAAACTCCCACTAAACAGATCAAACATAAAGAATCAATTAATGCATGGGTGATTGATCTCATGGCAACCAGATTATCAACAAATGAAACTTACCTATTTTTAGATTAATATTTTTAAATTATTTGAATGAAATCAGTTGTATCAGTAATTATACCAATCTTTAACGGGATCAATCTTACGAAAAAGTGTCTGGAATCCTTGTTTAACATTTTTTCAACTTCTGTTTTTCAGGTTGCCGATTTTAAAATCATTGTTGTTGACGATGGTTCAACAGATGGTTCTGCAGAGTGGATCGGTGATAATTATCCTTCTGTACATATTCTTTACGGTGATGGTGGTTTATGGTGGAGTGGGGGCATAAACAAGGGTATGGCATATGCTTTGAATGATCTGAAAACCGATTATGTTTTATGGTGGAATAATGATATAATTCCGGGTAATGATTATTTTACACAGGTAGAGAGACTGATTAGTTTAAATGATAACGATATTCTCATCGGTTCCAAGGTTTTTGTTTTGAACAAAGATTTAATCTGGGGAATGGGCGGAAGATTTGATCCTGTGAAAGGTACAAAATTCATGTATGGCATAAGGCAGAAAGATAGCGACATTTACAGGAAACCTTTTGAAGTGGACTGGTTCCCTGGCATGGGTACGATTATCCACCGGAAGGTGTTTGACAGAATTGGGATGCTGGATGAAAAGAATTTCCCTCAATACCATGGAGACAGTGACTTTACCTATCGGGCAAAAAAAGCGGGATTCCGGCTGATGGTTTTCCCTGAACTGGTCATCTATAACGATACCACAAACACCGGCATGATTCACGGTGGCAGGTTCAGGAACTTATACAGGTCTATTACAAGCATAAAATCCAACTTTAATTTAAAAAAGGACATATCATTTTACAACAAACATGCAAGTTCACCTTTTGCCTTTATCGCTTTAATAAAAAAATATTCCCGGTATATCGGGGGATTTTATAAATGGAAAATACTTAATTTTTTTGGGATCAAAAAAACCTGACATGTTAAATAAACAAACTAAAATCCGGACATATTTATATCCTGTATCCAACAGAAACGACAGAAGTCTGTATAACCCTTATCTGGATAATTTTATCTGTAATACCAGTAATTATTTAAATTATTTAAATGAAAACTTTCCCTCAAACATCGGGATCCTTAATTTGTATAAATTTCTCCACAAGGCTGATCTTTTGATATTAAACTGGATAGAAGATCTTCCTGATAAGAAAGGAGGCCTGTTTCAGAGTTTTGTATTTCTCACTTTATTAAAACTTAAAAAGTTTTCACGTATTAAGATTGTTTGGACGTTGCATAATAAATACTCACATAATTCCAGTAAATTTTATATTAAAAAGTTACTGGTATCCAGTTTATTGAAAAGGAGCGATATTATTATTACCCATTCAACTGAAGGAATAAAATTTGCTGAAACTTTACATCCCGGAGTTTCATCGAGGATCTTTTATTTTCCGCATCCGGTAGTTCCGTTAAATGGGTTTGTTAAAAAGAATTTTGATAAGAAGTATGATATTCTAATCTGGGGAACTCTTTCTCCATATAAGGCGATTGATATTTTTCTGGAATTTCTCGCCAAAAGGAAAGCCCTCAATAAGTATCGAATTTTAATAGCCGGGAAGTCTGTAAACCCTGAGTTTTTTATGAAACTCAAGAAATATGAAAATGAGAATATTGAAATAAGAAATCAGTTTATAGAAAATGATGAGCTTGTGGCAATGATCCAGCAGTCAAAAGTTACACTTTTCACTTATTCAGGTGACTCGGTGTTGAGTTCCGGCGCCTTAATTGATTCAATTTCATATGGAGCAGTGGTATTTGGGCCTGATACCGGGGCTTTTGGCGAGATGGGACGTGCCGGAGTTATCCGGACATATGAAAGTTTAGAAGATCTGTTTGTTCTTTTAGAGCAGATGGATCAACTCGATAATTCAGGTATTCCTGAGAGAATATCAGAATTTATTAAAGCTCATACCTGGTCGAAATTCGGTGAGGCTTTCAGGGAAAAGTTAAAATCAATCGATCAATGATTAGTATGACATCAGTTAAATTATTTTATTACATATTTGGTAATTTTATAATATGAACATATTTTTTTATTTTATTACACTTTTAATCCTATACGCTGGAAACACTGGTATTACTCCTTATTCGGTACCCGAAATTAAGACGGAATCTAATTTCAGGTACAAGGTTTATATTGATCCTGAATACACGGGAAGAGATTCAGACGGGACAATAAACAGACCATTTAGCAATTTTAATCTTCAGTTTGCCGGCGGCGTTCCATCCAATACTGCATTCCTCTTTAAAAGAGGGACTACTCATCCGAAAATTGGCAGACAGGTTGAGGGGGGCAACTCTTTTTATCCGGATATGCTTTATTATAATAATCTGATAGGGGCCTATGGTGACGGTAAGCGGCCTGTTATTGAAGGGATTTTTATTATGGCCGGGTCACATCATTTAACCATAAGAGACCTTGATATTAAAGCTGAATCGCAGGCAGGATATGATGCTGTTGTTTACATTCACAGGACCAAAAACGGAGAGTACATTTTCTGTAGTAATATAACAATTGCCTTCTGTGAAATTGCCGGTGTTCATAATCCCGGAAATTATCATGATCCGGCACCTTATCCTTTTTTTGGCATCAGGTTCTACTGCGATAATTTTACCATTTATAATTCAATAATAAGAGATACATGGCAACATGGTATAATTGCTGAAAGGGGAACTGATTTTAGAGCCGTCAGAAACTGGATTTATGATGTAGTTCATCAGGATCAGAGAGCACAGGATGAAGGGTGGCCTACAAAAAACAGCAATGACCCCTGGTCATATGAACATAACAATAGTACATCCAAAGCCGGATGGGGTAATTGTATATTTGTAGCTTCCTATGTGAATACCACTAACCATTATATTGCAGGTAATCTTATGGATAGAAGCAGGTACCGATGGAAAGCATGCTATATTACCGGGGCAGGGTGGAATGCGCCATATGAGAACCTGATTCTTGAGTATAATACTTTCATAGCACCTAAAGCATCCGATGCGGGAGGAGTGGCAGTTAACTGGGGCGCCCCAAAAGGAAGTATTTTCAGAAATAATGTTATTGATTGCTCTAACAGGGGGACAGAGGAAACACAATTTGGTTTTGCCGGGCGATGGCCAACGGGTAGACTGCAGGATCATTTCTCACAGGAATTTCCATATGGAGTATATGATAATCACTGGATAAGGCCTCATCCCGGATTTTCCTTAACAGAAGGGAGAGATCGTCTAATACCGGCCAGGAATAGAATATTTAATTCATGGCCCGCTTATCAGCGATTTTTATTGAATAATGACCCTGTGGGTTCAGATATTGACCCGGAAGATTTCTGGCATGGGAGATTATATTAATCTTTTTATGCCAGCTTCTAAACTAATTGATTCACATGAAAATGAATCATTTTATCACTTTATTCGGGCGAATCTCCCATGTACCGGGGCACACAAAAAGAACTGAATACAGAATGGGTGATTCCTACATCTGACGACCAGTTACGGACTAATGTAACTTGGTTACAATTGCATTAATAGTTTAAAAATTATTCGGATGGATAATCTTGCAAATCCGGTTAATTTACCAATCCTCATCAGTATAGAACTGTTTCCAAACAACTTGTGATTTCAGTTTTATATAGTCTATCTCGCCGGAAGTAAGGATTGTCTTAAAACTTTTCAAATGATCATGTACTGAATAACCGTTACCATTTTTACCCAGAATTCTGGCTTCTTTATCATTGCCTTCAGTGTTTCTAAATAACTGAATTTTGATCTTTCCAATATCTCTTTTATCCGGGCTAATGCCCGCGTAATTAAGTATTTTTTCAAAACTATCATCAGGATATCTTACAACATCTTCAAAGCGGACAAAAAGCCACTTTGATTTATAGGTATCCCTGTATCTTCCTACAACATCATAAATCATTCTCCAGAGAAATTCACCTTGCTCAACTATACTTTTTTCTTTGGTAGTAAATTCTATCAGTTCAGGAAGATATTTTTTCAACTTATTCTCCACCAAATGTTTCTGGTTAAGAATATTATAAAAATCGAATCTGTAGTTCAATAGTTTTAAACTGCTGACGAATGAGGCAGGATGACGAATCATTATAATTACATCGGAGTTATACTCTTTATAGAACCATTCTGCCGAAAATACTGCAAACGGATCATCCAGCAAGGCAGGTTTATTATTGAACTTATACCGTAATGACCGGATAACATCCTTTACAATTTTGGAAATATTGCTTAATCCGATGCTCCTGGATAACTGTTTGGCTGCCCTGTAATTATATTTGTAAATTGTGCGGTCGAATTCCTTTTTAAACAGATGTGAGTTGCTTTTATCTATATAAGTATAATAATATAAGTTGTCAAGACCAATCCACCCAATTCCGCTTTTATTAAGTGGTTCATGAATTAAATTAAAATGGTTCTTTATATTAAGCCCCTTTACTGTGCAGCTTTTCCCTGAACGATGCGAACCGGTAATTAATAATGACGGTCTCATAATTAAAAATGAAAATACTTTATTCTGTTTAAACCGGATACAATAAATGGGTCACCCGGTCATCATTCATCTATCTTATAACGTGTCTTGTTTATAGGCACACATTATAACGTACCAAAAACTTAACATTATTTAACTCAAATCTTCGGACATTAGGATATTACAATACCGCAATCTTTTTCCTGGATTGCTCCATCCGGGAGATTAAAGGTTTCTTGCCCTTTTTGGTTTTATCGGTGTAAGCATACTTGCCATATCGTAATTTATCTTCATTGTTGTCGTTGGCAAGCAGATAAACGTCTTTTATATTTTTACCTTCTATATCTTCAATGTTCGCAGCCAGGGCTTTTTTCTTGGTATAACCCAGTCTTGTAACATATAGCTTAATATCAGCAATATTCATAAGATAGAACGCATCTGTAACAAGTCCGTATGGCGGGGTATCAATTATTATAAAATCATATATCTTCCTTAACTCATTAAAAAGATCATGTGTCTTGGTGCTCGATATTAACTCGATTGGGTTTGGCGGGATTTGTCCTGCCTGGATTATATCAAGGTTGGGCACCTCGGTAGGGACGATTATTTCTTCCAGAGTTGCTTTTTTAATGAGATATGAACTGATACCTACAAGTTCTTTGGCATTGAATACTTCATTAATGAATTTATTGGGGTTTCTAAGGTCAAACTCAACCAGAACCGTTTTACTGTTGGCCAGTGCAAAACTTGTTGCCAGATTGATAGAAGAAAATGATTTTCCTTCTCCCGGCAAAGAAGAGGTAACCAGTATTGTCTTATGAGTTTCGCCACGCAGGTAATAAACCAGATTCGTACGCAAAATATGAAATGCCTCTGCGATTGGTGAACGTGGGTGCTCTCTTACAACATTCTGCTGGGGATTGTCATTGGTAGGTATTGATCCTATAATTGGCAATGCTGTAATGGCTTTTATGTCATCCTTGCTGGCTACACTGTTGGCAATTAGTTTTACACTTACTACAAAAAGTGAAGGCAGAAGCAAGCCAATGAAAACTGAGAAAAACAATACTATTATCCTGTTGGGACTTGCTATTCCCATATGTTTGGGCGGTTCAATTATTCGGGCATCAGGTAGTTTGGAAGCCTTAACAATTTGTGCCTGGATCCTTCGCTCAAGCAGAGAAGTGTAGATCGCGTCATTCAGGTTAAATCTTCTCTCAATTCCAAGTAATTGTCTCTGGGTCCCGGGCAATTCAGCAAACTGCCGGTCAAGAGTGCTTATTTTTGAGTTAAGTTCATTTAATTCACGCCTGGCTGAATTTATTGAAAAGTTAATATTTTCAGTTATCTGATTTTTCAGATTATTTATACTTATGTCTATCGTCTGAAGACGGGGGTTTCTTAACTGATCCTGACTTATAATCCTTTGCTTATCTGAGTTTAAATCCATAAGATTCTGGATCAGGGTATTGAGAAGAGGATCGGTAAGGTTAAACGCAGAGGGAGCCATAATCATTGAAGAGTCCTTAAATTCAGTAAAGTAATCATTCAATTGATTAAGATGTCCAAGCCTTCTTTGTGTCTCCTCTCTCATAACTCTGGCATTCTCGAGCTGTACGTAGACGTTTTGAGCTTTTTCCTCGATATTCATTACACTGTTATCACTTCTGAGTGTCTGTAACTGCTGTTCAGACCTGGTTAGCTCGTCTGATACATCAACCAGTTGCCGGTCAATATGTTCTATGGTTTTATTTGCCAGGAAATTAGCTTCCTCAAGATTAGTATTAATATACTTGTTAATAAGGGCATCGAGGAATTCAAGTCCCAGCCGGCTATTGGGCGATTTAAAGGACAGTTCTGCCAATGAAGATTCAATATTTTGAGAATTAATACTAAGTGCCCCCTTGAAGGAGCCTGCCAGCCAGTTTAAATTATTGAATTTAAAAAACATGTCCTTGCCAATATACCTCTCCGGATCAAAATTTGAATTGAGGAGAATGGTGAAAGATGCCATTTCGTTTTCGATGAGTGATCCGAAATTATAGATGCCATTCAGGTTGAAATTTGCTGAATTGGAAAGAACCCTTTCATTTGAAAAAGACATAATTACAGTCTCATCACTTGAGGCTGATATCTGAAACTTTTCTTCATCAAGTATTTTAACATGAATATAAATCTCTGCGGGCTGAGGATGATTATCAGTAGGAATAACCATAAACGGCGAACTGTTATATATATTTGTATAGCTGAAGGTGAACCTTTTTGGGATCAATTCATCCTGCATATAATAAAAAGTCCGCAAGTCCATATCACCAACCACTTCCCTTATAAGAGGCAGCGATTGCATGAAATAAACCTCATTCTGCAGTTTCTTGTCCTGCGCAACAATATCAAATGCCCTTAAAATATCATTTGGACCTCTTCCTAAGTTATTTCCACCTTCAAGCATCAACAGAACAGAACTATTGACCTTGTAGGTTTTTGAGGCATATTTTAAATAAAATAAAGAGAAACTAATGAATATTACCAGCGAAATAACCAATAGGTACCAGTATTTCATTAAATCTTTTAGCAGTTGTAAAAGATTGCTGGTCAGTATGTCTTCTGAATTTTTCATGACTAATATATTTAACTTGTACCAAAATCAGTAAGAATTCATTCTCTCATATTTCCGGCACTATATAGTTCTAAATTAAGTAAACTTAGTGTTTATTTAATTTATTTCATATTACTTCTTAATTTGTAATAAATGAGTAAACAAAAATCCCTGTCGTAATTAATGAAAAAATCAGGTTATATGGTACGGTGGCAATGCCAAATATTTTTCTCCCCAGAGGTTCTACAAAAATAATATCATCAGATTTTATCAGATAATGCTCCGACTCCAGCAGGTCATCGGTAGTAAGGTCTACGTATGTCTTTGTTCTTGTTATTCCCTCTTCCCTTATTACAAGAACTTTTCTGCGATTTCCAAAGTCGGTTATATCCTGAGCATAACCAATTGCCTGCAAGATATTAATATTCTTGTAATTAAATACATATACCCCGGGGTTTCTTACCTCTCCTAAAACAGTAACCTTTGTATTAATGAACCTCACATAAGCCGATGGAATGAACATGTACTGGCTCAGTGCTGTTTCAATTTCATCAGATGCCTGTTCAAGTGTAAGACCCGCTAATTGTATCCGGTTAATATATGGTAATTTTATTGTCCCATCATCGCTAACAGTATGACTTAAGAGAGTAGGGTCTATCCTTCCCCCCTGATCCTGAAAATTAACAACAGCTTGTTCATCGTCGGCGCTGGTAATCCTTATATAAAGCTCATCACCCGGCGATATTATATTATCCAGTTGTTGTCCCACGAATTCCCTGTCGGTTACTCTGTCAGATTGAACATAGGGCAGGGGCAGACATGAAGAAAAGAACAAAAGTGAAATTAATATGAATAAAACCGGATGGCTTAAAAAGTGTTTCATTTTAATAGAGGCTTTAAATAAATATTGAATAATGGGTTCTTAGGTGGAATAACAAAACAGATTACCTATATGTTCAAAATATGAGACTAATAATGTTTCCATATGGTCTTTCTGATAATATGTTTTGTTGATTGTATGGGAAATTATCTTCCTGCGGCTAAGAAAAAGGCAGTAATTGTTTTATAGACAAGTTGTGCATCCCGGCCAAGCGACCAGTTGTCAATATAGTTGAGGTCCATTTGCATCCATTTATCAAACTTTATATCATTTCTTTGAGGCATTATCTGCCAGGTGCATGTTATGCCGGGCTTTACGGAAAGCCTCCTGAGCTGCCAGCGTTTATATTGTTTTACTTCTGACTCCAGTGGTGGGCGTGGACCGATTAGTGACATTTCGCCCCTTATCACGTTGTAAAGCTGAGGGAACTCATCAATTCCGGTTTTTCTGAGGAAACTACCCAGTCTTGTAATTCTGGGGTCATTTTTCATTTTAAATGTTGGTCCGTCCATCTCATTGCTTTCCTTAAGTTGCTCCTTAAGTTCTTCAGCATTAACCACCATTGTACGGAATTTAAAGAGTCTGAATTTTCTTCCTCTGAGACCAACTCTTTCCTGTTTAAAAAATACCGGGCCTTTTGAATCAAGTTTAATTAATATGGTAATTAAGAGAAGCAAGGGAGAAAGCAAAAAAACAGCGATCAAAGATAAATACAGATCTGCAATGGTCTTTATCTCTAGCGGTAATTTCAATGCAGGCGTATCTACCAGTGTCAGGTTGCCATTTTGATTGACAGTCACAGGATTTATCTGCATAGAATCAACCGTTGACTCACATGACTGTAGACGAAAAACAACTCCAATTTCATTGCATATTCCGGCAAGTTTGAGAATCTCTTTATCATCAGCGTCTTTTTTGCAATAAAGAACCTCATCAATTATATTTCTGTCAATTGTGTTTTTAATGTCATTTGTGTCAGGATAAACCTTAATGCCATGGCCGTATTTCTTTTTAATTTTTTCAGAACCGGTAATTAATGAGACTATTTTAATACCCCACTCTTTATTTTGAATAATCTCATCAACTATTCCAATATAACTTTCGTCAACTATAGCCATGACATGCCATAAGTTATATCCGCTTGCCCGGAAGATCTTTATTTTATAAATTGATAATAATCTGATTGCAAGAGTGACAAGCATGCTTATCGCTACATAGGTAAAAATAAAAACAATTGAAATTGATGTCAGATTAAGGATAAATTTAAAACTTATTAAAATAAGCAAAATGAAAAAATTGCCCCGTATGAAATGAATGATAACTGTCAGGTATCTTTGGTTCCGTGGTAGTTTTGACATCACAGTAAGTTGTGAAAGCGTATACCAGGAAATTAAGATAAGAATGCTGAAAATGGCGAATTGAGTTAAATCAAACTGCCAGGAGTGATTAAAGTAGTTAAAATACTGCAATATGAAAAGTTTAAACTCCACTTCATAGAAAGGGAATTTAAAGTTATCAATTAAATACTCTGTTAAGAAAAAGGATAGCGGTATACACACAATTATTGCAATCAATTCAATAATGTCCATAATATTACTCAATTCCATTTTTGGAAGAGGTAGGTTTTTCCGGTATATGCTTTTTTTAAGCATAAGACATTGTAGAATTGATCAGATTAAGTAAAGAAAAAGTATTCGAAAATTATTCCTAAGCAGGAATTGTAACAACCTAAAGTCGCTTTCTATCAAATAAACCCTCAATAATTCCTATGAATTTTTACCTAAATTACTATAAGAAAAACACTTTTCAAAAGATTATGTTTGATCCAATCAGGTAATTTTTATCAATCTGCAAAAACCATAGACAAATGAATGGTTATAAATGATTAAAACTCCAATTATTGTTGACGGTCTTTCAGTGACCTGTAAATAAGAGGGTTAGGCCCAAAAACAATCAGTGCTTTTATTATATCTCATCTCCCGCTGGCTAAAAACATTGAACTTATAGTTTTAAAAAATAGTTTAATATCTTCTGTCAAAGACCAATTATCAATATAATTCAGGTCCAGTTGCATCCATTTTTCAAACTTCACATCATTCCTGTTCGGACTTATCTGCCATGTACAAGTAATGCCAGGTTTCACTGAAAGTCTTCTCAACTGCCACCGTTTATATTGTTTAACCTCCGATTCGAGCGGTGGTCTTGGTCCGATCAATGACATTTCACCTGCTATGACATTAAAAAGCTGCGGAAACTCATCCAGGCCGGTTTTTCTAAGAAACCTGCCAACCCTGGTTATCCTGGGATCATCTTTCATTTTGAAAGTTGGACCATCCATTTCATTCTGTTCCTTTAATTTTTCGAGCAGTTGTTCCGCATTTACTGCCATGGTACGGAATTTAAACAGAATGAACTTCCTGCCTCTTAAGCCTATCCGTTCCTGTTTAAAGAACACTGGTCCCCTTGACTCCAATTTGATCAATCCGGCAATAATCAAGAACAAAGGCATGAGCAGGATGGCTGCAGTGATGGCAAAATAGATATCGGCCATTGTTTTTATTATAAGTGGCATATTATTGGATGGGATATCTACCAATGCCAGTTGTTTACGGTCATCAATTGTTTTCATCTGCAGTGTTACCTGATCAACTGGTGATGCACAGGACTGAAGTCTGAAAATAACTCCTATTTCATCGCATATATTTACAATCCTGTTGATCTCTTCCTCGTCAATCTGGCTTTTACTGTAAATTACCTCATCAACCACATGATTATCGAGAATACTTTTAATGTTAAGAGTATCGGGATATATATTAAACCTCTTATCGTACTTTTTTGCAATTTTACCTGATTGGGTTATTATTGAGTCAATTTTAAAGCCCCATTCTTTCTGATTAATAAACCTTTCAATTATATCTGCAGAACAACTGTCAGCGATTATCATGACATGACGTAAATTGTGGCCATTTGTCCGGTATATTTTAAGTTTACTGAAGGCAATCATCCTCATGGTGAATGTAATGATCATGCTGATCGGAACAAGGAAAAAAATAAAAATATGGGGTATTGACTGAAGATTGAAAATAATTTTCAATAGTAATAATACAACCAGATTAAGAAAATTCACCCGTACAAAATGGAAGAAAAGTGTCAGATATCTCTGAGTTCGGGGCAGCTTTGCCATGGACATTACCTGATAAAGAACTATCCATGAGATTATGATCAGTACACTGAAAAAGGCAAACTGCTGTAAATCAAACTTCCATACATAGTTAAAATAGGCAAGAAAACGGCTTGTAATGAAATATGCAATCGGAATGGAAATCATGATTGTGAAAAATTCGATCAGATCCATTGTTCGTTTCAACCTGGCTTCCTTCCTTAAAGTTTCATTAGAAATCTTCTTATTTGATCCGGATACTTTAAACATAATTCAAAATTCAAGTAAGACTGATAATATTCAACAGTAAGGTTAAGTTAAAAGCGGGAGATAAGTTCAAAATGACCTATAGAATTTTTACCAATCTTCAAAACTACAGGGTAAATGGTTCATAATCTATGACCAGACTTGCATGTCAGGATAAGTATCTGACATTCAGTACGAATATCAGTACTGGAATCAGTGTATGAATCATTTACATGCAATATGCTTGTCAGTCAGGGGAGAAAGCAGAGGAGATCTTTACCAGGGTATCTGTCATGGTCTGTTTTGACACAAATATATTATGCACGGTAGTTTTTCATTTAGCCTGATTAATTCAAAAACTTAGAAATATGCTTAAGTATTTGAGCCTCTGGATAAAAAATTATTCTCCATAAAGACATTAAAATGCTGAATTTCATTCTCAAGCGAATATTTATGAATTAATGAGGTTAGCGATATACCAGATCAGGATAAAACACTTTTTAAATGATATTCAGTTATTTTCATGCTTTCTCCAGTATTCGGGTTCAATATTCCAGTACTTGCCAAGTTGGAAATCAAAGGATTCAGGCTCAAACCTTGCCAGTCCGCTACCTTCATAATGTGTTAATTCACCAAAATATATTTTTGAATCCACGTTATAAAAATCAACCCTTACATAATCGAAGGGAAGCGACAGCTTCTCTGCAAGTGCAACCATCTCTGCAAGATTTGATGGTTTTTCAAAATTATGGCTTTGCTGGTAGCCGGGAACTCTGGCTGGAATAACATTCCATTCGGTATCAAAGAATGAGGTAATTATTCCCCGTCCAAAACGGTTCCTGGTAACTCTCAGCATCCTGCATTTACCATGGAAACAATATAGCTTATAATCATGGGGAAGCTCCCCCGTGCTGGTTTCGAGTAATTTCTCAATTATTATTTTTCGTTTGATATTTCTGTAAGCCCACTCACTTTGGTATAATCCGTAATTTTTTTTCAACCATTTTTTACATCTCTTAATTATACTCTCTCTGTCTGTCTGGTCTTTCCCAGTTACTATCAGATGCATCATACTGCCATGATTGGGTTTAATAACAAACTTATCGGGCAGATCCTGAAAAGGAATTTTCTCCGGGTCATCTGTTACAGAATATAACGGTATTAAAATTTCATTTGCTGCTTTCTCGCCAAGAACTTTTTTCAGGTATTCCCTTACATTATATTTATCGGCAGTCACAGTAAGAAGTGGGTTTCTGTCGAAAAGTTTTTTCCAGATAATTTTTTCATTATAAGAACGGGGAGGATCAATATTTAATTCGTACTTCATTTTTTCGAAAAACAACTTTTTCAGATTTCTGTAATCCAGTAATTTATCTGAATATGCTTTGATATCTGCGTAAAGATAATTGACTGATCTGGGCATATACTGCATGAATCCTCTGTCATGAATGATTTTACTGTTCCCGTCTTCACGTACTGTTGTCTCTGTTGTATTTAGTGATTCATTCTTCATCAATCAAAAAGGTTTTGAGTAGAGAAACACCTGGTTTAGCGTTTTTGAATTCGTTTATATTACCTTACGAATAACAGACTTATCAATATAGTATTCGGCCTCTTCGGAAACCTGGAATACTTCCGGTTTCTGGTTGGTATTATAATTATCGAGAATTTTTTTTACCCCTTCACCCCAGACCTCCCAGTTTAATCTTTTTTCATAATAGTCACGGCTGGATTTTATTAGATTATAATAATCCTTATCTGACTTAAATATACTGATGATCTTGTCACCATATTCAGTATGGTCTGATTGATAAGGGAGGGCGAATCCATTAACTCCATCCTTAACTACTTCAGTTACTCCACCTGTGTCTGTCGTTATAACAGGAAGTCCGAATGATGCTGCTTCACAAAAAGCTATTCCCATACACTCTGCTCTTGTTGGTTGCAAATAGAAGTCTGAATTAAGCATCAAACTATGAAATCTTTCCATACCTTCAGTCGTGTTCTTATCTATATAATCTATAATTTCAAGATCCTTGTCAATATATTCAGGTGGCGGAGTAAAACCAACTGCAATAAGTTTTACTGGTAAACCCACTGACCTGATGTACTGCATGGTTTTAAATGCCAGTTGAAACCCTTTCCTTTTATACTCCTTACCAATAAACAATAACTGGCATATATTGTTTTTTTTCTTTTTCAGGATCTGTTGAATATCTGGAACAAAGTCAATATTGGCACCCCTCGGCAGAACATGAACATTCCTCGCAGGAAACCTGTATTGTTCTGTTACTGAATCTGCGGCCCATTTTGAGGCACATATAACAATTGAAGAATTATTAATGGCATTTTGTTCAATGCTATTACTCTCTTTACTTGAAAACCTGAAAAGATTAGTGTAACCGGGATAATAGTCGTGCAAATTAACAAATGTTGCATCTGTCGAATAAATCAGGGGGATATTTGTTTTTAGAAACGCTATTTCGCATGAGGACTTATCGGCAAATATGAAGTCAAACTTTCCTTCTTTGAGCTTTCTGGAAAATATTCTTCCATAAATTCTGGATATAATCAGGCTGTGTCCATGATTATATTTTTTCCTGGTGAATTTTTGCAGGAAGTTGAATACTTTCTTAAGCCACCTTATAAGAAGATTGTTCACCGGCCCGAGATAAACAATTTCTGTGCAGTATTTTTTAAGGGCTGAAGATTGGTAATAATAGACACCGGAAGAAGACTTTTTATCTAAAGGGTCTTTTGATGTTAGATAAGCTATTCTATACATAATGTAGTGATTTAAAAAAGGTGGTATAATGCTGCGTTTTGTTTACAGAACTTGCATTGTAAAAATATATAAATATAAATATAACAATATTAAGATATCTAGAATTAATTGTTAAGTTTTTTAATGTTTTGGACTTTCATTTAACTTAATTTCAACATTTCCAACAAATTGCAAACTTTTAAGCATGAGCTTAGCTTAATCGCCTCCACCAGGTTCTGGTAGTGTATTGGTGCGGATAATTTGTTCTAAGAAAAAGAAATATGAAAGAATTCTTTTATAGGTTAGCCTGGATTTTCTATGACACAGTTAGTTCAGGATTATCATATGTAAGTATAGAGCCTAAATCAGGAAATGTCAGGTGCAGATCTTATATTTAAGATCTTTAACTTACATAATGTATGTCAGTAATACTGTATAGCAAACTTGTGGATGAAAAAAATGGATCTTCCCGGATTGGGGAAACTGAAGGTTTGAAATATATTGACTGACCGGGCAACTTAATTGTTAACCGGCAAAGTGAGGAGATTTATCCGAATAATATATAAGTACTAATCTAAATATAAGTAAGTTACAATTGCTAATCACGTGGTCGCCA
>CAYQXY010000024.1:0-80751 GCA_964421595.1 uncultured Bacteroidales bacterium
CGACAGCAGATTTACAGTCTGCCCCAGTTGGCCACTTTGGTATCTCCCCATTTTTTTCCAATAAACTGAGCCGATGGACGGATTCGAACCCCCGACCTGCTGATTACAAATCAGCTGCTCTGACCAGCTGAGCTACATCGGCGACAAAAAGAACGTACGATTTCTTTAGTTACCCTCCAAAATCGGATTGCAAATGTATTAATATTTTACTAATAACCCAAAATAAATATTAATTTTTTCCAAATAGTGAGGTGCTTCTATACGGCGATTATTTATGGGATTCTAAAGAAAGTGTATAATCAGATATTTCTGAGTTTTTCTTTTTTCTTTTTAACCTGAATTCTTAATGCATCAACTGCAAGATCTGTAGCTTCTTCAAATGTTTTACTCTGTTTTTTTGCAAACAGACTATTTCCCGGAATATCAATCTTGATCTCTGTTATTTTATTTTCCATATCCTGGGTATTTTCCAGGCGAAGAAATACTTCAGCAGCTATAATATCATCATTAAACTGTATTAATTTGCTGACCTTGGATTTTACAAAATCTACAAGTTTGACATCAGCATCAAATCTTACCGAATGAATATTAATATTCATAATGCATTCCTCCTGTTTTTATGCTCGTGGGTGAGCTTGTTTGTAAATCTTTTTTAATTTCTCAAAAGAGTTATGAGTATATACCTGTGTTGCTGCAAGACTTGCATGCCCAAGCAGCTCCTTAATTGCGCCGAGATCGGCGCCATGATTAAGCATATGGGTTGCAAAGCTATGCCTTAATATATGAGGACTTCTTCCAGGGCCCGGTGAAACGAGTTGCAGATATTTTCTGACTACCCTGTAAACCAGCTCCGGGTATAAACATTTGTTTTTATCTGTAACAAAGAACGGATCTTCAGGCAATCCATTGCCGAATTCAACTTCCTTCTTTAGCTTATAATCACTTAATGTCTGCGAAAAAGTCCGGCCCACAGGTATCATTCTTTGCTTTCCGCCTTTCCCGTTTACCTTGATTGACATTTCTGTGCTGTTCACATCGGAATTTCTAAGCTTAACAAGCTCTGACCTTCTCATACCTGTAAAATACAGAATCTCAACAATCAGCCTGTTACGCACTCCTGCAAAATCATCGCCAAACTCAATATTATCAAGCAGGTGGTTTAAACTTGCTTCAGAAATAAAGTCCGGAAGACGTTTTCCTGTTTTGGGTATTGTTACTTTAGAAAGGGGACTGGTATCAAGTTGTCCTTCTTTAATAAGATAATTGAAATAAGAACCTAAAGATGATATTTTACGGCGGATGGAGCGAGGTGACAGTCCATTTTCCATCATGAAAATGATCCACTTTCTGATTTGCCTGGAGGTATCTTCATGACCATCCTGACTGCTGAAACCCTTAAACTGCAACAGATCGTTCTCATAGGCTTTCACCGTACAAGAAGAATAGCGTCTTTCAGTTTTCAGATAAGTGATAAATGAATCAATTTGCATAATGCAATGGAAAAAAGTTCTTAAACCCTGTAGGTAGTATCTTTACCGGAAACAACCCTTAGAAGGACGAACTACTCTTCCTCGCGCTGCAATTTCTGGACGTAGATTGCCTTTTTAACCAGCTCCCTGCGATCTACAGATGGTTTGGAAAAAGCCTGGCGACTCCTTAATTCTTTAACAACACCAGTTTTTTCAAATTTTCTTTTGAATTTTTTCAGTGCTCTTTCTATATTCTCTCCTTCTTTCAATGGTACAACGATCATATTGTAATTTTTTAAAGTGAGCCGCAAAATTATTATTAATTAAATTGAATTCAAAACTTTTTTTGAAACAAAATATTTAACGCTGTAATTTAGGAAAAATCCGTTAACTATTCCTGTCTGCCCTAAAATAATTAATTCCAGATTACAAAGATTAAACTTATGACAGATCGCATCTGTGATGCTGATCCATTTCGCTAATTTAACCGGGCAAACCGATACCTGTTCGTCTTAAGCCAGACTGTTTCAATGTAAAGATATTCAATATAATCTGAATTTACGAGTTATTCACCGAATAAGTTTGGGTTAGTTGACTTTCAGAATGAAAGATATGGACTCAACTTTTCAATATCAGCTTCAGAAAAGGCAGGCAATTCCAGCAAATCGACCAGAGACCCTATCGGCTGCCTGTCACGCAGTCGGAAGAGCTGGCTCACCTGTTCAAAATTCAGGTAAGGATGCCTGAGCAAAACACTGAATTCGGCGGTATTAACATCGATCCTGATCAGATACCGGGTATCAGCAGTCAGATATGGCACTATTTCACCGTGCCGTTCATCATCTATGCCATAAACTTCCCGCAGTTGCTGCAGATCTGCATACCCCCCCAGGATATCGCGGTACCTGATGATCCTTCTGGAAAGTACTTCACCTATGCCCCTTATCTGCATTAGTACGGCAGTATCGGCCGAGTTAACCTCTATAATCATGCCGCCGGAATATGATGGGTTAACCACAGAACGCTGGATTGTAAGTGAGCTGGTGTCACTGCCCTGACGGCCGGCTGATGATAAAACCACGGGAACTGTATCTTCGCTTATGCTGTCATTCGCCGTAAACAGTGCATTAATCTCGTCAATAAATTCAGGATCGGCCGGGTAAACAGCCGGTCTTCTGAGGGTATTATAGACATATGGAAAGAAAAATACCAGCACAATAAGAACTGCAAAAACCAGGGTACCCCTCCTTTCGCTTCGCGAAAAACAGAAATAATCATGGAGAAACATTCGCATAATTCAGAATGATTGGTTCATACCTTAAGTTAGTAAAAAAACCAATACACTTCAAGCCCTGAGACAATTTTAACGGTAAGGCCTTATCACGCCGTTTTTTCTGCGTAGAAAATAGGAATTAAGATCCTTCTTTATTTCCGGAGCAAGTATAAAAAGGCCTATTACATTAGGGAAAGCAAGGCTCAGAATCATCATGTCTGAAAAGTCGATAACTGATACCAGGTTTGATGAAGATCCTACCACAATAAAGAATAAAAAAATCAGCTGAAAAAATACTGCGGCAACTTTTTTACTGCCAAAAAGCCGTTGTGAAAGTTTTCCGAACAGGAAATCGAATCCTTTCAAACCGTAATAGGACCAGGAGATCATTGTTGAGAATGCAAAAAGCAGAATAGCAAGTCCAAGCAGGTAAGGAAACCAGCTGAAAACAGTTTCAAAGGCTGCAGAAGTAAGAGGGGCTCCCTCTAGTCCGTGAGGATTCGTATACATGCCGGTTATAATTATCACCATGGCAGTCATTGTACAAATAACTACAGTATCTATAAACGGTTCGAGCAAAGCTACCAGACCCTCACTTACCGGTTCCTCAGTCTTCGCTACAGAATGGGCAATAGATGCTGAACCCAGTCCCGCTTCATTGGAGAATGCGCCACGCTGAAATCCGGTAATCAGAACTCCTATTATACCCCCTTTAAGTGCGGGGGCAGAGAAAGCTCCTTTGAAAATGAGTGCAATGGCATTACCTATCTCATGAAAATTCATAAGTATAATTACCATTGAGGTGCCAACATAAAGGATTGCCATAAATGGAACCACTCTCGAGGTAACACGTGCAATACTTTTGATACCCCCGATAATAACTATTCCCACAAGAAATGCAAGAGCAATGCCAAAAACGAAACCCATGCCTTCCATAAACGGGAACAGGAAGAGCATCTGAGAATAAGCCTGATTGGACTGGAACATATTGCCCCCACCCCATGAGGCGACGACCATGATAATTGCAAAAATAACTGACAACACCTTACCGGTAAATTTCAGATTCCTTCCGGCCAGTCCATCCCGAAGATAATACATTGGTCCCCCGCTAACAACACCGTCCTGATCAATCACCCTGTACTTCATACCCAGGGTGCATTCGGTAAATTTGAGTGACATACCAAAAAAACCTGCTGTAATCATCCAGAAAGTAGCCCCCGGACCGCCAATCATCATAGCTATCGCCACCCCGGCTATATTGCCAAGCCCGACTGTGGCAGACAATGCAGTGGCAAGAGCCTGAAAACTTGAAACTTCACCACGATCTTCCGGCTTTGTATACCGCCCGCGAACCAGTCCAACTGCATGCCTGAAGCCATATATGTTTACAAAGCCCATTTTGATTGTGAAATATGCACCACCCAATATCAGGATAAGTACAACAAGGGGTACCCTGGCATTGACATCAAAACCAAAGGCAGCAACAGGATCCCAGAACAATACCTCCGATAAAAGGTCTACCATTGGTGCAAACCAGGCATTTATCTTATCTGCTGTTGAAAGGGAATTGGTCATTTTCAGGAATTGACAGGTTATGCATCCTTTTATAGAGTGAGTTTATATTCTCTGCAGCATGGAAACCATTAGATTAGTTGATTATTTTCCGTAAAAGATTATCATAATCTCAGCAATCCCAGACCATATATAAATACAAGAGTAATTGCGAAAGGCGCCACAAACTTAACAAGGAACATAAATACCGGAAAATGCCTGACAGCCAGAGTTCCTTCATTTGATATTTCACGCCTTGCAGATGCCGAACCTAAATACCAGCCTATAAACATGACAATAAAAAATCCACCCAGTGGCAGCAAAATATTGGATGCAGTAAAATCCATCAGATCAAAGAAACTTAGACCAAAGAACTGTACATCGGAAATTATTCCGAATGAAAGGGTGCAAAAGACTCCAAGAACCGTTATCATAACCGCGGCAAAAATCGTTGCTCTTTTTCTTGGCAACCGGAGTTCTTCGACAAAATATGCCACAACAACCTCAAGTACGGAGACCGATGAAGTCAGGGCTGCTACTGCAAGCAGGACAAAGAAAATCAGTGCAAAATAATACCCTCCGGGCATTTGTTGAAAAATATTGGGAAGCGTTATAAAAACCAGTCCCGGACCTTCCCCCGGATCGATACCGAAAGCAAAAACTGCCGGGAAAATAGCTATACCTGCCATTACAGCAATTAAAGTATCGGCAACAGAAACCTGTACAACCGTATTTGAAAGATTGTTGCTTTTTCCAACATATGAACCATAAGTAATAAGTGTCCCCATTCCAAGGCTCAGTGAAAAGAATGCCTGTCCGAGAGCACTGAGAATAGCATCAGTGGATAGCTTTGAAAAGTCAGGTTTAAATAAAAAAGAGAGCCCTTCTCCTGCCCCGGGTAGTGTCAGTGAACGGATGCATAAAATTATTATCATTACAACCAGCAAAGGCATAAGCACCTTTGTATATTTCTCAATCCCTTTTTTAATACCAGCTGCTACTATCCATCCGGTCAAAATCATAAATACAAGCTGCCAGAACAATGGCCGCCATGTACCCGAAATGAAGTCGGCAAACATCATGTTCAATTGCGTTTCATTCCTGCCGGCAAATGAATTGGTTACAGATTTACTTACATACTCAAGGGTCCATCCGGCAACTGCACTGTAAAATGAGAGGATCAGAAATGCCGCTGCAACTCCCATTACACCTACCAGGTACCAGGGAGTCCCCTTGCCCAGCTTCTTAAAGGAGCCTATGGCATTTCGCTGGGCCATTCGTCCGATGGAAAATTCCGAGAGCATTACCGGCAATCCGATAGCAATGATAAAAAGTATATATACTACAAGGAAGGCACCTCCTCCGTTCTGGCCAACCACATAAGGAAATTTCCATATGTTGCCAAGACCGACTGCCGATCCGGCAGCGGCGGCGATTATTCCGAACTTACTGCTGAAACTATCGCGGGGAGTGAAATCAGAATTGCTCATGTAAGCTTAAAGGTTAGATTTGATTATTGAGCAGCAAGATTACAATTTTTCACGGTTTATTCAAAATAATATATCCAAAAGAGCAGCCTGAACCAGGGATAAGGGTAACCGTAATCAAAAAATTACTCATGGCCCAACCTCCATATCATAATGAACTGCCTTACAGGGATAGGAATAACTGCTGTCTAAAACGGGTAGCCAATGCCTACATTTATAGCAAAATCATCACGAAAACCAGGACTTCTGTGAAGTGGTATCCATTTCTGGCCAGGTGGTTCAGCAGGATCACGAAGTTTCATCCCCATATCGACACGGAAAACAAAAAATGAAAAATCGAACCTTAGCCCAAGTCCGGTTGCGACTGCAATGTCGTTATGAAATGAATCTCTCCGGAATAATGCGCCTTCTCTACCGTCATCCTTGTTTATTGCCCATATGTTACCTGCATCAAGAAACAATGCACCCTCCATCAACCAGAACAGGTTAAAGCGGTATTCAATATTTGCTTCAAGTTTAATATCGGCAGTACTGTTTGGGAAACGTCTGCCTATAGAATCGATCAATGCCGATTCATCGAAAGATCCTGGTCCGAGTGACCTCACCTGCCATGCCCTGATACTATTGGCGCCTCCTGAGAAATACTTTTTTTCAAATGGAAGAGCTGTGGAATTTCCGTAGGGCAAACCGGCACCCGCAAAAAACCTGTAAACCATAGAATTATCACCTGAATAAATACGGTAGTACCTGATATCAATATCTGTTTTTACATATTGAGCAAATTCTGTCCCCAATACCCGGTAATGGCCATCCCTTTTAGGTCTTTCAGCCTGGCGATTTATTGCCGCGAGTATGTTCCCTGCCGTTTCTGCATTTAACCGGAAGTAGACAAAATCCTCTCTCCTCCTGATATCCTGATTGTTAAAAATAAGGCTGTAATTGGTTTCAGTAACCATATGATCTCTGAAACTTGCCTCAAGGTTGTAATCGCGTATAATAAGATCAAATTCAGGTGTGGTAAATGGAAGCTGCACCAGATTAACTTCAACCGGACTGACAATATGAGTAGTATACTGTGTACCTCTCCAGCTATAGCCGAAGCCGGCTTTCGCGATGGTGCGGTTATAATCAGGCCTGAGCTGGTAGTTATACGCCAGTGCAAGATTGGTTCTCGGGTTATACCGCCTTACAAAACTAACAGACCGGATAGGCAGTAAAAACCTGGGTATCTGCAGCGTAGCCTCAGCCCCATATTCATAGGCATTTCTTAATGTCCTGCTGTAATACTCACTAAGAGTTTCAACTGAACCACTTAATTTAATATCAAGAATCTCAGCTCCTCCGAAAAAATTACGGTGCTGGTACATCAGGTTGCCTCCAAAACCAAAATCACCCGATGAATTCGTCCCTTCCATTTCGACGGTATAAGACTGCATATTAAATGGTGTCAGGTGCATCCAGGAATTCAGCCTGTGTATATCAAGTGTGTCTGACTGGTTAACAGCCTCTTCGAATCTGATATCTACAAGCCGGTACATCCGCAAGGCATACAGGTGTCTGTAGGTGCGGTCTACATTCTCCTGGTTAAACATATCGTTTGGCAGAATGAAATTGGAATGGGCTATAACACGGGGACTGACTGGCAGTTTGTTCCTGTAAAAATAGTGCATGTTGCGGAACAAAAGGGTATCAAAATCATTGTAATACTCTTGAGGATTGTTCAGTGCTTCCCTGGGGTTGTGGGAGGAATATATAAAAACATCGCCAATCATATATCTTTTATGCGATTTGAAGGAAATCTGGCCTGCTTCATCCCTTGTTCTGTACCTGCTTATTCCAAGTGTAAGGTCTGCGCTCCTCTTACCATAGGATGTGTCAGCATTGAAGTAAACATGCTCTCTCGAAAAATTATAATAGCCTTCATTTTTAAGATATGCTTCCAGTCGTATGCGCTCATTCTGCAACAGATCAACATCAAAAATGTTGCCGGGCCTGACAAGAGAATTGATCGAATCTTCCAGTATAATATCACTGAGTTTCTCATCTTCGAAATAATAATTTACTGAAGTGATGTAGGTTGGATCACTCGGCGTTACAAGATATGTTACCGTAGCCCTGTTATTCCTGAAGCGGACAGTATCATCAACGGCTGCTTCGTAATAGCCTTTGTTGTTAAGATATTGCTGTATCTGCCCGGACGACCGGTTAGTGATAAACTGGTCGTAAACAACAGGCTCTTCCCCTATACGCCTTAACCAGTTATGCGGCCACCCATCTTTGGAAGGGTTTGCAATATTATGAAGCCAGAGATGAAACCTGACACCAAGAATCCTCTTATTAGGTTTTTGTCTGACAAAATTTCTGATCTCACTTTTCTTTACCCTGGAGGAGGATTCTATCTTGTATTTATCAAGAAGGTAGCTTTCCTCTGGTATATGTCTTGCAGGGCGACATGAAAAAAGTGCGCCGGCAACAAAAATCAGTGCATAAACAGTTCGTTTGCACCTTGTATTTATTATATTTGATTGCAATTTTATTAAATACAAACAGGGTTTTTTACATTGCCGGCAAATATAAGGAATTAAATACGAATGCGGACAAATAAGCCGGCCGGGTTTTGAATTCGCACATCAAATTATCAATTATAATGCCGGGAACAACAACTTTAAAATTTATATCTTCTCTAAAACAAAAAAAGAACCGTAAGGAAAACAATCTCTTTATTCTGGAGGGAGAAAAATTAATTGATGAACTGTTTTTAAGCAGCTTTGATATTCACTCTGTTTATGCTACCGATCAATGGCTTAAAGAGAAAAATGTAAGCACAGAAAATGGTTTGCAATCCCTCAGTTCCATTGTTCCTGTTCACAAGGTAACTGACAGGGAACTAGCCAGGATAAGCAGTCTCAGCACGCCAAACAAAGTTCTTGCAATTGTAAATAAACCCGACTATAAATTAGTCACTGCCGGTCTGCACGGCAAAATTACCCTTGTTCTTGACAATGTACAGGACCCGGGAAACCTTGGCACGCTCATAAGGACCTGTGACTGGTTCGGAATAAACAATATAGTATGTTCTGAAAATTCTGCTGAAGTTACCAACCCTAAAGTAATACAGGCTTCAATGGGCTCAGTACTGCGTGTCAGGACCCATTATCTTCATCTTCCGGATTTCCTCAGTCTGCCCGATATAAAAGGAATACCGGTTTACGGGGCTTTTACCGGAGGTCCCGATATCTATTCTTCATCTTTAGCCGATTCAGGAATAATAGTTCTTGGAAACGAATCCCGTGGGATTTCAGATGAGATAAAACCTTTTATATCTAACATTATCAGCATTCCGGGGAAGTCCGATCGCTCCAGTTCACCGGAATCACTTAATATTGCCGTGGCAGGAAGTATAATAATTTCTGAATTCAGGAGAAGATTTTCTGATAAATGGCAGGCGGGAAAGTAAACAGAATTATTCTTCGAAATGCAGTGAGAAAATAATCAGGTTTGACTTCAGGCTTCCTATAGCATCCTGAAACTTAGTCTGACTGCTTACCCTGCGATGGAGCATATCCAGGAATCCGGTTGCATATTTCAGTTCAGTTGAAAGCTTAAAATAAGGCAGATAAAAGTCAATACCGAACCCGGTCTCCATATAGATATTAAAAGGCTTCAGATCAAGATATATACGATCATCCTCATTAAAGTTTTTAGCCAGGTCATATCGCAGATTAATGCCTCCGAGCACATATGGCCTGTAGTTGTTGATCCTGATTGATTTGTATTTTAAAACCACAGGAAATTCAAGAAAAGACGATTCCATATCCTGATAACTGTCCGCTACCGGCACAGCACCCTCTGCCCATTGCTCACTTCCGGGTAATCCCGGACCATCCATAGTATAATAATCAATCCTTCTTTGTCCGAATGCAACACCCGGGAGTACCCTGAAATCAAAACTCGGACTAAGCCTGAAATTAGATACTATATTTATATTGAATCCAGGTGTAATAGAGCTGACCTCGGCAAAAAAAATATTTTCAACAGCATATTCTGAATGATTGATCCTGAAATCCATGCTGTTGAGTCCGAGTGTAAATCCGAAATGGAGAGCCTTATTATCATGCACAGGCAGATTTTTCACTATCTTACGCTGCGAATTGGCAACCACAGGAACAACAAAAAATAATATAAGGAGTAGTTTTTTCAAATCAGGACAATGGAATGCTAAAAGTATGATTTAAATAACTGACATACCATGAGAAATATTTCATTATAATAAGAATTAGTTACCGGTATTCAGGAATAAACGCTCCATAATTCGGAGATTAATAAGTTTTTTGAAAAATTTTTACGTAAGATAAATAATCTCTTGAAATAATAATTCATAAATTCACCTAAAAATATGATATGTACCACACTTATGAGCAGCTTTACGACTTCACCAGGGCTTTCTTTGAAAAAGCAGGATGCCCCCCGGAAGATGCAGAAATAATTTCCAGGGTTTTTATGGCAGCAGAATTACGGGGGATTGGATCTCACGGAATGATCCGTATTTCCGATCACTTCCATCTGCTGAAAGCAGGACGCCTCAACACTGAACCGAGAATGAAAATTGTACATGAAACTCCATCTACAGCAGTAGTTGACGGTGATAATGCAGTTGGGATGATCTCTGCAACTTTCAGCATGGAAACAGCAATTAAAAAAGCAAAAAATGCAGGCACAGGCTGGGTGGCCTGCCGTCATTCAAATCATTTCGGCATTGCAGGCTATTACGCAATGATGGCTCTGGAGCATGATATGATTGGTATATGCCTGACAAATGCCAATCCTCTGGTGGCTCCAACATTCTCAGTAAGCCGGTTACTGGGCACCAACCCGATTGCAGTGGCTGTTCCGGCAGAAAAGTATCCTCCTTTTGTGGCTGATTTCGCTACCACACCAATAGCAAGGGGTAAGCTTGAAGTTGCCGTAAGAAAAGGAGAGAGCACACTTCCGGGCTATGTTCAGGACAAGGACGGTCAACCCACCGACGATCCCAATATATTGCGTAAGGGTGGCGCCATGCTGCCCCTGGGAGGGGACAGGGATCATGGTAGTCACAAAGGATATTGCCTTGCTGCCATTGTTGATATTCTCTCTGCCGTTCTTCCGGGCGCCAACTTCGGGCCCTTTGTTCCGCCATCTGTTGCATATCTTCCGGTACTTGAAGAGAGTAAAGGCAAAGGAACAGGCCATTTTTTCGGCGCAATGAGAATAGATGCCTTTCAGGAGGCAGAAGTATTCAAGTCAGGAATGGATAAATGGATTGAGACTTTCAGGGGAGCCCAAAGCATAGAAGGACAGCCCAAAGTACTGATCCCGGGAGATATTGAGAGAGAACTGGAGAGTATTAACTACAGCAGGGGCATTGCTGTAATGCCTGCAGTTATTGACGATCTGAACAATATAGCAGAAGAGGTCGGTCTTCGGTTGAGACTGTAGCAGTTAGCTCTGGTAAAGGTCGATTTTGATGGTTTTATGTAACAATTTTTAGCAGGTATCGTAAAATTTGATAAACCAGCTAAAACAAAGACACATTTACTAGCATAAATCCATAAACCAATCTTTATCAAATATGAAAAAACTTTTACCAGTTATTTTTATTTTATTTTTTACAGTGGCAATCCAGTCTAATGCGCAGGTTGCTCAATCAGGAAAGACTTATCAGGAGAGATCTGCAGCTATGTATATTTATAATTTCACCAGGTATTTTGAATGGCCGGCTGAAGCAAAGAATGGCGATTTTGTTATTGCTATCGTGGGAGACAATGTTCTCCATTCTGAACTGGAAGGTATTGTAGCAGGGAGAATGGTAGGTAACCAGAAAATTGTAGTACAGAACCACAGGAATGCAAGTGATGTTACTAACTGCCACATTCTGTTCCTTGCTGAAAACCCCAGTCGCCGTATGAATAACGTTGTAGAGCAGATGAATGGCTTTCCAACCCTGTTCATTACTTCTCTTGATGGTGCAACAAGGAACGGATCGGTAATCAATTTTATCGTAAGGGACCAGACAATGCGTTTCGAACTGCACAGATCAAATGCCGTCGTTAAAGGATTGCAGGTTGATTCAAGGCTTGATAATCTTGCAATTGTAGTCGATTGATATTATTAGTGAAGGTGGTAATTTATTCACCACTGTATTAAACAAAAAATTGAATTTTTAAACCAGATCCGGCCTTCCACAGGCCGGATTTTTTATTTTGCTGATTTCCCGATTATGTTTTCCGATACCTTAGTTGTCTGCAAGAAAATCCGGGTTCGCCTTTAGACCCGGCAGTTGTGTCAACTCTCTCAGAAAATGTTTAAAACAAAGATAATGGTCAAAATTCCAAATACTTAGCAGGCGTTAAAGGCAAAGTTATGTATCATGACAGGAAAAGCTATATTTTATGACACAAACAGAGTCGGTAAGCTATTTATGTATCCACTGATTGATTTAAAGGAGTTTGATTAATTCATTTGGCTTTGCTAATTTTACGCAACTTTGAAAAGGCATTAGTAGCTTTGTTACTTGCGGAGATTTTTTATTATTAACCTGAAAAATCTTTAACTATGGGAAAAGGTGATATTAAAACCCGTAAAGGGAAAATCTTTAATGGCAGCTATGGAGCCAGAAGACCCGGAAAAACTGCAAAGCCGGTTGTAAAAGCTGTAAAAGCAGGCAGACCTGTTAAAAAGCAGGGAAAGTGAGCAGACGGGAAACTCATTCAGTAAAGTTAAAAGAATAAGGAAATTTCAAATGCAAAAGGTTGTCGTAGGGTTATCGGGCGGGGTAGATTCGAGTGTGGCTGCCTTTCTGCTGAAAGAACAGGGTTATGATGTAACCGGGCTTTTCATGATCAACTGGCATGATACAACGGGCACCCTGTCGGGCGATTGTCCATGGCATGATGACCTGATCTTTGCAGAGCTTGTTGCACAAAAGCTTGGCATACCTTTCCATACAACTGACCTTAGTGGCCCTTACCGGCAAAGGGTTGTTGACTATATGTTCTCGGAGTATGAAAAGGGCCGCACACCCAATCCCGATGTCCTTTGCAACCGTGAGATAAAGTTTGATATGTTCATAGAGGAAGCCCTTAAGCTTGGTGCCGATTTTGTAGCTACCGGGCACTATTGCAAAAAAACGGAACAGGTTTTAGATGGCGATAAAATATACAGTCTGCATGCGGGAGACGATCTGAATAAGGATCAAAGTTATTTTCTTTGCCAGCTTAATCAGCATCAGCTTTCAAGGGCACTGTTTCCACTGGGAAACATTCAGAAACCAGAGGTCAGGGAAATTGCTGCACAAATGGGACTTGCCACAGCCGAAAAGAAAGATTCCCAGGGGATTTGTTTCGTTGGAAAGGTTGATCTGCCGCTGTTTCTTCAGCAAAAACTACAAACTGTTAAAGGTGACATAATAGAGATTCCCAAAGGCTTTTACCGGCATCTTCCGGTTCTTCAGGAAATACCTGACAATATTGAAGGATATGAAAATTTTACTCTTCCGGTGGCGTATCGTCCTGACGACGGAATTAAAATTGGTTCCCACAACGGTGCGTGGTTTTATACTACGGGACAACGAAAAGGACTGAATATCGGTGGTAAGAAGGAACCATTGTTTGTAATATCTACAGATATTGAAAAAAACCTTGTATACGTGGGTGAAGGCCATGCACATCCCGGACTCAACCGCCGCGGTTTGTTCATTAAAAAAGAAGAAGTACACTGGATCAGGACAGACCTGAAGATGCATCCCGGCGACCAGGAAGAGTATATGGTCAGGATAAGATACCGTCAGCCACTTCAGAAAGCAAAGTTGTTCCTGAGGGAAAAGGGACTATACATTATTTTTGAAACACCACAAAGAGGCATTGCAGCAGGGCAATTTGCCGCATGGTACAGGGGAAGCGAGTTGAATGGGTCAGGCGTAATCAACTAAAAAAGCACGTCCGGCAAAAGACCTGCTCAATGAGTTTAATGCTTAATCTGGCCTCCTGACCGGCCTGTTATGGAGCCCGCATTCCTTCTTTTCAGGCTCTTCCCACCACCACCTGCCGGCCCTTACATCTTCTCCCGGCTCAACAGCCCTGGTGCAGGGCTGGCACCCGATGCTGGGGAAACCCTTGTCATGAAGTATATGATAAGGAATGTCGTTGCTTTTTATATACTCCCACAGTGCTTCCTGTGTCCAGTCCACGAGCGGATTGATTTTTACCAGCTGATTGCCTTCATCCCATTCTACAGGCTCAATATTGAACCTTGTGACCGACTGCTCCCGTCGAAGTCCGCAAACCCACGCCTGCAGTCCCCGAAAAGCCCTCTGCAACGGCTCAACCTTCCTGATTCCGCAACATAATTTTCTGTTTTCGATACTCTCATAAAACAGGTTGATCCCCTTCTCGTTAACCATTTTCTCAACCTGGCCGTATTCAGGAAAGAACACTTCAATGTCAATATTATAATGCTTATTGGTACGATCAAGAAGATCATAGCTTTCAGGAAACATCCGACCGGTATCGAGCGTAAAGATCCTGACCGATGGGTCTGACTTTGCAATCATATGGGTTAACGCCTGATCTTCAGCACCCAGGCTGCTCGCCAGTGCAATATTCCCTTTAAAGGTTTCAAGTGCAATACGTAATATTTCATGGGCAGGCTTATCTTTACACCTGTCGTTCAGATCAGCAATCAGTTGTTTGTCCATAGAGTATTATTTTTTTAGAGGCCCGGAACTTATTCACCACGTCATGGATAATGACCGGAATTCTTAACAAGATAATTTCCGGTAATCATATATACCGGGAAGATGACAAATTTAATCCTTTTGTCACATTCTGCAAAACCTTGTATTTGCCGGCCGACCGTTATAATTTTTTATTTGCCTGGCCGTTTTTTAATGATAACTTCGGGTAACATAACAAAGATATACCTGCCATTACCGGTGTAACCAAAAAGCAATAATAATCCATGGATGATCCGTCAATTGCAACCATAGATTTCCAAACCAGTAAGCATTTAGCTATCAAATCGAAGAACACGTATTATCTTTGAATCTGCTTAAAGAGACTGTTTACAATATTACATAAAGTGAAATTATTTTTAACCATCCTTCTGCATTTAACAATACTTCATAGTCCGGATGCACAGATTATCCTAAGGATCGTGCATCAGCCGGAGAAAGAAATTGATGGCAAAATAGATTCAGTATATCTTAATGGATCAGATTATAAATCCTTTAATGATAGCATCGACATTGAGATATACCTGCAGAACTTAATTTCAGAACTTCATTCTGCAGCCTATCTTGCTGCTTCTATTGATAGTTTGAATTATACTGATAGCCTGGCATTTGCTTATCTGTATACAGGAAGACAATACCGGCGGGTCAACGTATCGGTTGATAATATTGATAGTGAGACATTAAGGAACCTGAATATACGAACCCGCCGATTTGAAAAGCCAGTCAGTTTTGAGGATTTCAGGAGACTTCAGGACAGAATCCTGAGTCATTTTGAAAACACAGGATACCCATTTGTGAAAGTTTTCCTTTCAGAACCTTTAGTCGACGGAGATATGATCAGCGGACTGTTGATAATTGATAAAAACAATCGATTTAACATTGACAACATTCATATTCTGGGCGACTTACCAGTCGATGTCAAACACCTGTACCGCCATATCGGTATCAGTGTGGGAGACCCATACAGTGAGAAAAAGTTCACCAACGCCGGCGTTCTTTTGAGAGAAACAGCTTTCCTGACTGAAGTAAGGGCACCCGAAATGGAGTTTATGAGAAACACTGCCGACATGTACCTTTATGTCGGGCGCCGGCAGGCAAGTCAGTTCAGTGGCATCCTCGGGATTTTACCAGGTGGACCTGATCGGAGTTTCAAAATTGCAGGTGAACTGAACCTGAGTCTGCTGAATGTCCTTGGAAAAATGGAGAACATTGAGCTGCAATGGCAAAATCCCGGAAACAATGTACAGCAACTGGATGTTGGAGCCGGTCAGCCCTATCTGTTTGGCAGAAGTTTCGGCGTTGACTTGCAGCTTCATATGCACAGGCAGGATAGTACATATATGAAAATTGAGGCAGAAGCAGGTATTCCTTTTACTTTACAGGACAGGGGAATACTGCGGGCCTGGTTAAGAACCACAGGGTCGACCCTCATTGCCGGAGGTGGTTATGTTGCCGGTCTGACCGTGCCTGCAGCAGAAATCAGGGGGCAGTCAGCCGGACTCTCATGGCGCCGTCACAAAATTGACAACAGGATTAACCCTTACCGGGGATGGCTGGTGCACGGATCCGCTGGAGCCGGAAACAAGTCAATTACATTGCCGGCAGATCAGACTTCGCCAGGAAAAGTATCAAAAGGCAGATTTGGTGAAGGCAGTGTCAGACTGGAGTGGTTTATACCAGTTACCGGATCAACCACCCTGATGTTTGCAAACCTGTCGGCAATTAAAATGAATTTTGGCACGCAGGATGAAGACAATTTCTTCTTTGCCAATGAAATGTATCTACTTGGTGGTATTCACAGCATCAGGGGATTCGATGAAAGGAGCATTGCAGCATCAGCATATAGCATACAGAGAATTGAATACCGTTACCTTTTTGAAGAATCCAGCAACATTTTCCTTTTTTTTGACGGAATGGTTTATAAACAGCGGCTACCCGGGCCAGATATTTCCGATACTCCCTATGGATTTGGAGGAGGCTTTACCTTTAATACCCGGGCCGGACAATTTGCAATAAGTTATGCATTGGGAAGCCAGATGGGCAATCCCCTCTCCTTCCGGTCAGGGAAGGTGCACATGGGGATTGTAAACAGGTTTTAGTTTTAATATTAAACTTACTCAGGAACTATGCGTCCGTAATAATATAAAACAGGCTCAATACTCAATACTTTTTCACTGACAGTATAGTAACCACTGCCATCAGGCATCCAGCCAAATGCCTCTCCTTGTGGTTCGACTATATACGGAAGCAACATGGGCTGTCTGGTAAGGGCATTGTATACAGTTTCTCCCGGTTTCCTTTTCCAGTAATACAATCTGGCGTCAGTCTTGATAACAATTTCTTTTCCGTCGGCAGAAATATCACCGGCAAGCGCGCGGTTAAAGGGAAAAATGCCAACGGCGGTCAGCGTTATTACCTCTTCAGTACTCTGAGGCCATGGTGCTATATAAATTATTGATTTCTCATCCCGTTTACTTACTATATACAGATCACGCGTCCAGGGATCGACCATCAGGGTTTCAGCATCCCTCGATTGTCCGCCCGGATAAACATAATCAATCCGTTCGACGCCATTTACCTGTGCGAACGCAGTGCTGTCCAGCCTGGAAATATCGGGCTCAGGCAGCCGGTAAATTGACATAATTTCATATTGAGCAAGGTTATCACCAATCTCACCAATATACAGATATGTTACCCCTTCAACCGGGCCCGGCCCGGCAGCCATATCTTCCCAGTCCCTGTTAAAAGCCCCACGGACCACAAAAGTCCCGAAATCTTCAGCATTCTCTCCAACAACAAATAGCCAGTTAGGATGGCTGCTGTCATTGTGTACCCATAACATTCCCGGATTGCTTCTGCTTACGGCAAGTCCTGATGCTTCAACTATTTCCTTGTTTTCAAGAACACCTCTTATCTCACCGCCGTGAAAGCCATCATGGAATTCAAGTGTTTCCATATCGTATTTGTATTCAAGGGGACTGTCTGGTAATGGCACCGGTTTATCCTGTGGTTTTGAACAGGCTGAAATGAAAGAAAATAAAAGCAGAACTAAAAGATGCAAAAAAAAACTGGTCATTTCCGGAATTATATTAGTGCGGGCTAAAAATATAGATTTTATCCCGGATAATTGAGGCAATATTATCTTTTAATACTTTTGGGACCCGGTTATCACCTCCTTTTATATGTGAGCAATCAGGCACACCATATTGCCGGCGTTGTTTGAAATCAGATGAAAAAATTTCATATACTTTTGGATGATGAGACAGCCCGCACCCGGAGTCAGTAGTGGTGGAGGTGGGTTACCAAGTACATTAAGACTTAAAGGAAGTCTTTAAAACCGTGCCTTAATCAATTAATAAAATTTATATTTGCACCTGTAACCTAAATTCAGTTAAATAAAATATTACCATGATAAAAAGAATACTCTTCTTCTCAGTATTAGCAATATCTATTTTAAGTTGCCAGAGCGAAAAAATGGCGCATATAAGGTTTTGTGCCGATATCAGGGCACAGGATCCATGTATAGGTGAAGATACTGTGTTCATGAAGGGCTATAATGTATGGGCGCAATTACTGCTGAGTCCTGATTTTGAAGATAGTTTTGTAACAGGCAACCTTTATGGCTATGAGGATGGTAAAAGGGTATTCATTGAAGCCAAGCAGCATGAGTTGAGTAAAGGGCAAACCATAATAATGGAGGCTATGTTCTTTAATATGGAGGGAAAATTTGAAGTTGAATTCCTGGACAGCAAAGGAAAATTACTCGATAAAAAAGGGTTTGAAGTCTGGTAATAATTTTATACTTATTGTAATCAGCCACCAAATTTGAGAGTAACAGAATTTGCTCTAATAGTCAGTCAGCAAGGCGATAATAATTTACCATGCACGGCAGACCCCACAAAAAAAGCACCCCACTGAGGGGTGCTTTTAATATTTATAACTTGTGTAACCTCTTAGTAACCGGGGTTCTGCTCAAGAACACCTGGTTGCAGGTTAATCTGGTTCTGAGGTATAGGCTGGTACTTATCCCTTGCGGTAAATGTAGCACCTCCCATAAAGTTTCTGATTTGCAGGTCTGCTGCAGCAAAATCATTAAGTGTTTTTGCCATAGGCACAGAGTTCAGATTTGCAGGAAGGTTATCCCAACGCCTGAGGTCAAAAAAGCGCATACCTTCTGTTGCAAATTCAAGTCTGAGTTCCCACTGAACAGCTCTCATTGCTTCGGCAGCATCAGCAAAGGCAGGATATTCACCTACTTTGTAATTAGCTGCAGGCTCATCCCAGTCAACAGAACCACCGCTCAGGTAATCTCCGTCCTCTGAATCAGGCCCCCAGGGATATACAGTTGGAGGAAGTGTGTTTATAAGCACCTTGCCCATTACGACCTGGTTGCCGGCTCTTCTGCGGATATCATTTACATGTTGTAATGCAGTTGCAAGGTCGCCTTCAAATGCAGCTACCTCAGCTCTCCAGAGTTTTACATGAGTCAGTCTCAGGTAACGGTAATTGTTGGCATTTACCCCTGACATCCATCCTGTTGTTGTAGACAGACTGTAACGCTCGCTCTTGTAAAAGAATGGTTTCAGAGCTGGCATATAAGGCCCGCCGTCAGGCTGGTACCTTACCCAGTCACGTCCGCGCATGATTCCCCAGTCAAGATAGGGAATACCCCTGCGTCCAACTGTCCAGTCAAGCCTTGGGTCAACTTCATCTTCGAAAGGAACATATGCAGCATCAGATGCAACACCCTGATCATTCTTCAAATGAACGTTTACCTGATCAAAAACAGGAAGTCCGTTTGCATCTACCCTGAAAGCATTGACAAGGTTCTGTGATGGCTGGTGAAAGCCACAGCACATACCAATGTCAGCACCATGAGGCCAGTTGAGACCGATACCCATCTCAGCATTCAGAGATTCATTGATATCATTTACGTTAGCCTGAATTTCGAAAATAGATTCTGAGTTGTTATTAGTGGCAATCTTGTAGTTATCATGGTAATTTTCTGTCAATTCGTATTTTCCACTGTTTAAAATATTATCAAGCAAGGGTTTAGCGGCAGCATAATCAAGTGCCTGCAGATGAGCCCTTGCAGCCAGTGCCATTGCAGCATATCTAGTCGGACGGCCAATCTGGCTCTGTGTTTCAGGAAGACTAGCAGCTGCAAACGTCAGGTCGGCAATAATATGCTGCAGCACAGCACCTTCCGGGTTGACATTTGACACATTCCTGGCATCCTCAGTTTCTTCAGTCAGAATGGGAATCCTGTCGCCAAATACAAGAGAAGCCTCGAAATTGAAAAATGCCCTTAAAAACCTTGCCTCAGCAGTCAAAGAGTTTTTTACACCATCTGGCAGGTCTTCAGTAAGGTTTATTATCCTGAGCACTTCATTGGCACGGTTAACACCCATACCGATATTCAGCAACCACTTGTCAGCCGGATAATTATTAGTGGTGGCGACTTCCCATTTTTCAATTTCATTCACGGGAACCTGGTCACCTAACTCAGAACCTTTATAAGCATCGTCAGAAGCAACAGAACCATAGGTCCAGTTCTGGATAGATGCCCCCCAGCTAACCTGCCAGAGAGATGAGCCGCTAACTATACCATATGTGCCGATAAGCAGGGCGTTTATACCTTTTTCGTCATAGAAGACGGTTTCTGATGTACTCCCCAGGGGTTGCTTATCAAAAAAGTCCTCCGAACATGAATATGATATGGCCAAAAGCATTACAGCGGCCACAATTATTGATAGTTTTTTCATATTGTTCTTCTTATTAATATTAATTTTCATTTTGATATTATAAACCCAGAGTCACACCAAATACGATCTGGCGCGGGGTAGGCCAGGCACCCATATCAAGCCCCATATTGCCACCTGAAGAGTTAAGCTCAGGATCAAGGCCGCTGTAATTTGTAATGGTAAACAGGTTTGTCACCTGACCATAAAGGCGGATATTCTGTATCTGCAGTCTGTTAAGAACATTCTGGGGAACAGTATAACCTAACCGTAGACTTTTCATTCTAAGGAAAGATCCGTCTTCAACAAAATGAGTCGATGGTTGCTGCGATCCACTTGCCTGGTCATGTATAGGAAGGGTTGCATCTGCATTACTTGCCAGATAGGGGCTTCCCCATGATTTATAGAGTGCATCGGTGCTTTTTCCTCCGTTAAACATACCAAAATCGATCCAGCGGCGTACATAATTGATCATGTCATTGCCATAACTGCCATAGAGGAACATGTTCAAATCGAAATTCCCATACCCAAGATCGATGTTCAGACCTCCTGTGAAATCAGGATGAGGACTTCCAATATATTCCATATCAGCGGGAGTTATAACGCCGTCACCGTTTGTGTCCTGATATTTGAAACGCCCGGGAGCGTTGTAATCGCCAAATGCAGGATGCGCATCAGCTTCTGCCTCTGTCTGGAATATGCCCTCAACAATATATCCGTAAAATTCCGGAAATGCAGTCCCTACAGTTGCCCGTGTGTAGTTCATCTGGCGTTGGCCACCCATAATTATCTCTTCTTCTACATCCTCGGATAGTTTGGTCACTTCATTTACATATCTTGAAATACTTCCTGTAAAAGAATACCTGAACTGTCCACCCATTGCAGTGTTGTTATAACCAAGCTCAAGATCAAACCCGGTATTTTTCATCTCGCCGATATTTACGAAAGGCTGTGTTGCAACACCCATTACCTGGGGTACGCTCAGGCGGTATAACATGTCTGAAGTCTGTCTCTGCCATACATCAACTCCAAAATTGAACCTGTTGTTAAGCAGGGTCATATCAAGACCAAGGTTAACTGTCTCTGTAGTTTCCCAGGTAACATTCGGGTTACCTACCGTAGAAGGTATAAAACCTGATACTGTGGAAGTATTGGAACCTGTAATGGCATAGGATGCGCGGTAGAGGTCACTTCCGTAAGTTGAGAATATATTGTAGTTACCAATACGGTCGTTTCCTGAAAGTCCCCATCCGAGACGCAACTTCATGAAGTCAAGCCATCCCCTTGTTCCGGCCATAAAATCTTCCTGAGAAAGGGCCCAGGCAAATGATGCTGCAGGGAAAGTACCATAACGGTTCTCTTTTCCAAAACGTGATGATCCGTCACGACGTACAGTAGCCTCAAACAGATATCTGCCCATCAGGTCATAGTTAACACGGCCAAAAACGGAGAACAGTGACCACTGGTCGCCTGATCCTGAGTTTGTCTGGTTCATCTCTCCTGAAGAAAGCTGCATATAAAGAGGGTTTGTCGAGAAATACTGCCTTCTGCCTGCGTTCATCCAGTTGTAATCACTTTCTACAGCTTCAGTACCCAGAATTACATTAATTCTGTGAATATCGGCAATTGTCCTGGTGTAATTCAATGTATTTGACCAGTTCCACTGCAGTGAGTAGTTTGTGCTCTGATCAACACCATCTATCCTGTTGGGCTCGGAATGTTCATGGTTAGCAAGGATAAGGGTCCTGCCATTCCACTGTCCGTAGTTATAACCAAGCAATGAATTGAAGGTAAGTCCTTCCATAAGGGTAGCCTCACCAAACACATTACCTAGAATACGGAAATAACTTCCGCCGTTGTTTTTGGCGCGCTCAAGCATTGCAACAGGATTTCCTGAGTTACCCATCCCGGGAGCCCTGGAACCGGCAAAATTTCCCATAATATCATATACAGGTATTATTGGCTGCGAACGGTATGCCTGTGAAATAACGGTGCCTTCACTATTGTCACTCAGGTTTCCACGCTCTTTTACATATGAAACCTGAAGTGACTGTCCGGCCTTGAACCAGCTGTTAAACCGGGCATCGGCATTGTTTCGGAAAGTAAATCTTTCAAAGCTGGTGTGGTTAAGAAATCCTTCTTCATCAAGATATGATCCTGAAAAAGCATATGTTACATTTTCACCACCACCGGTAACAGAAAGATCATACTCCTGTGTAATACCATTCCTGTATATTTCATCATACCAGTCAGTACCCACCTGATTCGCCTCGAAGATCGGCAATGCCGGATAGCTGTAAGAACTCAGGTCGGCTGTTGATGCTCCGGCAGGAAGAATATATTTCGGAATGACAGGCGAAGTTCCGCTGCCATACTGAGGATGACTCCAGTCCACACCGGGTGTATTTCCCTGATTTCTTGCCTCAAGCCACAACATTTCACCATACTCGGCAGTATTCAGCAGGTCGTACTGGTTTATAGCCTGGGTAACACCGGTACGTGCAGTAAAACTTACATTTGCTCTCTGGTTCTCACGTCCCCGTTTTGTTGTTATGATAATAACCCCGTTGGCTCCCCTGGTACCATATATAGCGGCAGAAGAGGCATCCTTAAGGACTGAAATAGATTCAATGTCATTGGGGTTAAGGTTATTTCCTGTTCCTGCAGGCACCCCGTCAATAATATACAACGGGTTATTGTCGTTAATTGTACCCAGTCCGCGAACCCTTACCGTGGCACCGCCACCGGGCCTGTTGGCTGTAGTAACATGTACACCGGACACCTGGCCCTGCAGACGTGCCATCGCACTTGGTGCAGTTGAGATTGTCATTTTTTCTGCTGACATGGTTGATACCGAACCGGTCAGTTCTTCCCTGAGCCTTGTACCGTAACCTACAACAACGATCTCGTCTATTGCACGGAACTCAGGAACAAGGGTAATCTCAATTACCGAACGTCCTTCAATCGGAACACTCGCCCTGGTATATCCTACATAGGATATAGCCAGAACAGATGTCGGACTGGGTGCGCTGAGTGAGAAATTTCCGTCAGGATCGGTAGTGGTACCGATCATAGTACCCTCTACAAGCACGTTTACACCCGGAAGCGAGACGCCGTCAATATCAGTGACGGTCCCTGAAACCTGGTGCTGTTGAGCATTGACCTGAAAAGCACAAAAGATCAATACCAGAAAAGCGCTTGTGATCTTTAACATCAAAGAGCTTTTTTTTCGGAATCGTTCCATTGGAAAGGAGGAACTTCCGGCTTTAGGTAGTTTTTTCATAAATGTGTAAGGTTTTAAGGTTAAATTACTTCTGTGAAAATACAGCATAATGCAGGTCGATCTGAATACATCAAAACTGGCACACTGTAGTTTCCGATTTTAAGTATGGCTCTCCACACTATATTCTGTCAAATATAGAAACAAACAAAACAAAAACAAAAAAAATTGTTAAATTGTCTTAATTAAATTATTAACTTTCTTTAACACCCCGGGAACAAATTTACCATTTTTTAATATCTGTAATCTCAAGATTTTCAAGCCAAACTATTTGATTAAAAATTTTAACATCTCCCTTGCCATCATTGCTATTTCAAAAATTTTAATCTCAAAACGACCCGGTTTTCAGTTAAATATACCTGAACGAAAAATATTTTTATGCAAACGCTACCAAAAATAAAAGGGCAAAATTGTCTTATTTTTTAAATTTTCATATCCGGAATTGTTAAATCCTTGTTAGGAATTAACAACCCTGATTCTGCTGAAGTACTTGTGGTTACTGGTTATCATGTGAATTAAGGCAACCCTGCGTTAACATACTTTAACAGTCATCAATGCAAAAATCATTTGCCACCATTAAAATCTCTGTTATTTTAGACGAATTATAAAATATGCCTTTGAGCATTATAACCTGATTAAATGATTAATTGATAATATTATTTGAATAATAGTATCAATTGCTGGTGCGCTGCTGGATATCAGGTTAATTAAGTAAATGAGCTCTCAGAGAAGATTCCTTTGCCTTCTAAAAAAAGGCAAAGCATAAGATTATTGTAATTATTAACGAATAATTAAATCCATATGCCTATGATGAAAAATCAGTGAATGATCTACCATAAAGTATTGAACGTTAAGTCAATTCATTAATATTAAAATTCTCCTTCAATTCCCTGATGGTAGATATTATGAATTTGCCACGAACAATGGCACACAAGAAGACATACTGCATGGGTGATTTATCTGTGGCAACCGGGCAAATTCCACATACGCAGCGACACATTTAATAAACCTGTGCGAATGATTTTAAATACATAATAATATTCGAATGCCACGGATGATCAAAAATAAAATCTAACAAAATCAGGGAGTTATATTAAAACTAACCAATAAAAATCATATGATGAAAAAAAAGTCTGGCTTCATGGCAAAAATTGCACATGATCCTATAACGAAATGGCAGACCGGTAAAACGGTCATTATTGCCTTGATGGCAATAATAATACAACTTTCAGTACCCTTCAGCATGCTGGCGGCAGAAGAAACTTCCCCTGCAAGCACTACAGAAGCGCAACAATCTACAGTGAGCGGTATTGTAACCGACGAAACAGGAGGTACCCTTCCGGGTGTAAATGTTGTTGTCAGAGGTACAACTCTTGGTACAGTTACCAATTTTAACGGAGAGTATACCTTGCAGATTCCTTCACCCGATGCCGTACTTGTATTTTCATTTGTCGGATTCACATCGCAGGAAGTGCCAGTTGATAACAGGTCTACTTTAAATATTGTGCTGCAGGAATCTGCAATAGCACTTGATGAAGTGGTGGCAGTAGGTTATGGAACGATGAGAAGGGAAGATATTACATCTTCAGTGGTCTCAGTAAGAGCTGAAGATTTCAATCCGGGCACCTCTAATAATCCAATGGACCTTATCCAGGGCAGGGTTGCCGGCCTCACAATTTCAAGGACATCATTCGACCCTAATGCTTCTGCGAATATTCAGCTCAGAGGTGTTTCGTCTGTTAACGCAGGACGCAGTCCACTGGTAATTATTGACGGAGTACCGGGAGCAGATATGTCAAGCCTTTCGCCGGACGAAATCGAATCTATAGAAGTCCTTAAAGATGGTTCTGCGGCTGCAATCTATGGAACCAGGGGTACGAACGGAGTGATACTGATCACAACAAGGTCGGGCAGGGCTACTGATGTCGCTCAGTTTGACTATAGCTCCTATGTGCAGACAGAAACTATTTCCAACAGGCTTAATGTATTATCGGCCGACCAGTACCGGGAACTGATAGCACAGGGAGACCTCCCTTCGCATCAGGATCACGGGCATTCGACCGACTGGTATAATGAATTGCTGCGAACACCTGTAACTCATAACCATAATTTTGCAATGACAGGAGGTACGCAAAATACACAATACAGGGCCAGTGTTTTCTTCAGGGATGCCCAGCCAATTGTAATGCAGACTTCACGGAGAAATTTCGGTGGCAGGGTTAGCCTTACGCATACCGGACTCGACGACAGATGGACTGTACAGATGAATCTTCAAAACACATTTATTGAATCATCAAATACCGATTATGGAGCCTTTGAGCAGGCCATTACAAGAAACCCGACTTCTCCTGTATGGGATCCTGACAATCCGGGACTTTATCATGACCCTACCGGTCAGCACAACTATTTTAATCCTGTAGCAAGGCTTAATCAGTATCAGATTGGTGATGACCGTAACCTGTTTATGGGAAGTTTCAGGAATACCCTTAAAATAACTGACGGACTTGAAGCTTCGGTGATGTATTCATTTGAAAACAACACTACAAAGCGTCATGAATACATTACCAGGGACTCCTATCAGTCACGTAATGACGGATATGCAGGTCAGGCTTTCAGAAGGGATCGTTTCTGGAAGAATAATACTCTTGACATGACCCTTAACTATACACTTCAGGACGTTGACCGTCATCGTATCAATGTTCTTGCAGGTTACAGTTATCAGGATTTTAAATATGATTCATTTGAGGCCCAGAACAGGGATTTCATGTCTGATGCCACAAACTGGTACGACATGGGTGCCGGGCGTTACCTAAGGGAAGGAATGGCGAACATGGGTACATATATGAATGAAAGCACCCTGATCGGCTTCTTCGGAAGGGTAAATTACTCACTGGACGACAAATATCTGATTACAGCAAGTATGCGGTATGAAGGTTCTTCCAAATTCGGAGTGGACAACAAATGGGGTGCATTCCCTGCTGTTTCCGTAGGATGGAGAGTTAATAACGAAGATTTCATGCAGAACATCGACTTTGTTGATAATCTGAGAGTCCGCCTTGGTTACGGCGAGACAGGCAACCAGGATTTTGGACCCTACCAGAGCCTTGTTACATTACAGTCTTTCGGCTCATACTATGATCACATCACCGGAAGATGGATTACCGGTTGGGGACCGGCTCAGAACCCTAATCCTATGCTTCGCTGGGAAAGGAAAAAAGAGCTTAACCTTGGAATGGATTTTGCCCTGTTCAACAACGTATTCAGCGGTTCTGTAGATCTTTACGAGAGGACTACTGAAGACCTGCTGTTCAATTACGATGCTCCGATGCCCCCCAACGTGCATTCAACCATATTTACGAATGTAGGAACAATGGTCAACAGGGGTGTTGAAGTTTTTGCAGAAGCAGTAGTTTTGAACCGCAACGATCTCAGGCTTACTACCAGCATTAACTGGTCATACCTGCACAATGAACTGACAAGACTTTCAGATGACACATATTCACTTGGTTATATACAGATGTACGGCCTGCCCGCTCCAGGTAGCCTGGGTGATGCTATGCGTCTTGAAGAGGGTAAAAGGGTTGGTAGCTATTACGGGTACAAGCACCATGGTTTCACAGAAGATGGCAACTGGCTGTTTTACAAGCAGGATGGTTCTGTCGCAACACCAAATGAAATGTCGCTTGATGACAGGCAATATATTGGAAACGGCTTGCCTAAGATGAATGGCGGACTCAATGCCAACCTCAGCTACAGGAACTGGGATCTGAATGTGTTTTTCAGGGGAGAGTTCATGTATGACATTCTTAATATGAAGCCAATGTATTATGCCAATAAAACTCTTCTTGCATCATACAACCAACTGGAAGACCTGCTGGATAAATATTCTCATATTAATTCTGCCGTGCAGTATTCTGATTACTATCTTGAGAGAGGTGATTATGTAAAACTTGACAACCTGAGTCTTGCATATACTTTCAATATTGCGAACCGGAATATCAGGTCCCTAAGGGTTAATGCTACTGCACAAAACCTTTGGACAATTACCAATTATACCGGACTTGATCCTGAGGTCAATACAACCGGACTCACACCAGGCGTTGACGGTCGTACATTCTTTCCGCGTACCACAGTATTCTCTTTAGGTGTAAATCTTGGATTTTAATATTATAATAAAGTATATATTATGAGAAAAATAATTTTGTTTTTACTTATTTCTGTTACGATTTTTTCCTGTACAGATCTTGAAGAAACGCTTTACAGCGGAATTTCAAGGGATAATTTCTACAATAACGAAGAGGAAGTTACTGCTGCCATCCTTCGTGTTTATGAGCATGGCAGATGGTTCTTTACCAATACGTTTGATGCATATGTGCTCGAAGAGCTGACCGCCGACCAGATTGTTGTTACCCAGAAAGGTGGTCACTGGTATGATCAGGGAAAATTCATTCGCCTGCATCGTCATGAATGGACATCTGAAGAACCGGAAATATACGGAACCTGGAGAGGAGCCTTTATCGGGGTAGCACTCAGCAATACCCTTATAGATGAACTCGGTTCACTTGATTATACTGAGATTCCCGGAAACCTTACCGCAGAAATGCAGCAGATGCACATAAACGAAATGCGTATCCTCAGAGCTCACTATTATTATCATCTTGTCAGCTGGTTTGGAACCCTTCCTATTTCTGAGATCTCATCAGGTGCGTCTCCAGACCCCTCTTCCAGGGAAGAAGTTTACAACTGGGCCGTTGCTGAACTTGAAGAGGCTACTGAGCTGATGCCGGAAGTTACTTACCGTAATGCCAGGGGCAGACTTAACAAGGCTGCAGGCAAACTGCTTCTTGCCAGATTCTATCTCAATTCAGAAGTGTGGACTGGTACACCTCGTTATGCAGAAGCCGAGCAGGTTGTTCGCGCAATAATTGATGGCCAGTATGGGAATTTCGAGCTTGACCCGACCTTCTACGGACCATTTGCTCATGACAATGCGCAAAACTCCAACGAAGTAATATATGGGTTTGCCCGTGAATATACTTTTACAGGGAATTTCAACAATTATAATCCATTTTACCATTACCAGGCACCACAGTATTTTGGTTCAATAGGTCAGCCATGGAACGGCTTCCACCTGCAGCCATCTCGTGTTGCGCCTGTAAGGGGTACCGACTATCCGGTAAGGGAGAGTCACCCGCGTTTTATTCCTGTTGATGACTATGACCGCGAATCGCTTGATATGTATAACTGGTCTGGTGGTATTGGCAACCCTTATGAGAAGTTCCATGATGATGATCTGCGCAAGCAGGCATTTAACTTTGCAGGTCCTGTTGGAGTTGACAACAAGGATTTCAACCAGGTGATTGGAATGTTCCTTGAGGGACATCAGGATTCTCCAATTACCGGGATCACCGGAACCGGAAGTAATGAATATCCCGGACAGGACCTTGTATTTGTTGATTTCGTTGCACGTGCAAGTGAAGGCAGTAACGAGTCTGCCACCTCAGAGGGAGAGGAAAATACAGGTATACGTCTTGTAAAATATCCTGTATATCCACAGGTGTTTGATGGCTATATGAACGCTGACTGGACCGAGTTCAGGCTCGCCGAAGCTTATTATATACTTGCTGAAACGCTTATACGCCAGGTTAAGCCCGGTGCAGCTGATGCCATCAATGAAGTTAAGCAAAGGAATTTTGTCGATTATGCCCCTCATGCCTATACTGATGCACAGCTTGACCTTGATGAGATGCTGGAAGAATGGGGCCGTGAATTCCTTGGAGAAAGACGTCGCAGGACTGACTTAATCAGGTTTGGCAAATTCGGTGAAGCCTGGTGGGATAAAAATTCATCTGCCAGCACCAGAGAATTGTTCCCATATCCTGCAAGGGTTTTGAGTACCAATCCGAACCTGGTACAAAACCCGGGCTACTAAGCTATAGTATTGGAGAGGTAATTTCTTTATAATTCAGGCGGGGAGATCAGAAAAATGATCTCCCCGCTTTTTTGTGGAGTAAGGTTATGGGAATCGGAAATCGGAGTGTGAATTCTGGCAAATTCAGTTAAAGAACCAATCCATGCCAGCATCAGTAAATATAAAATCTAAAATGCGGCACGCCAGGTCATTCAGGAAACCGCCACCGAAAATATTACCTGTCACTAAAAGCTGGATGACCCGGCAAAAGTAGCGGATTATGCCTTATTAAATCAGGTTTTCGGGAACGCCTTACAGGCTTTCCATTCTGAAGAATAGTTTTTCAGGACAAAGTCAGGTCTTCCTTGGCATACGGATAGCTTTCCCCGTTTGATTCCGGGACGTCATGCCTGCACCACCGGCCGATCCGCCAGGCTTTGACTGGGAGAAGCTTTCCTTTTTAACCGGCGGAGCAACAGCTTTACTATCGGCAGCAGGTTTCTCCTCCTCACTCTCAGTATCCGGGCCCTCGTCTTCATTACCGGTTTCAACTGTTTCAGAATTCAGGAGGTCATATTTCACAAGCAGGTTATACCAGTGAATAATCTTTTTCATATCTGAAACATAAACTCTTTCCCTGTCATATTCAGGAAGCACCTCTTCAAAGTATTTTTTAATTTCTTCGTTGGGCGATTTGTGAGGAAGTGCTTCTTTCCCATCTGAATGCCTGAACATTCTTTTCAGTACCTCAGCCAGGGGTATTTCTTCAGTTTCCGTAAAAACAGCAATTTCTTCAAGAGTACTCATCCTGGAGGTCGAATAAGCACTGATCCTCTTCTTGTCTTCCAATGATTCGACAATTATTGCATTCCTGCCCTGAGTAATAAATCTGAATAAACCGGGGTAACCCGAAATCGCAATCAAATCCTTTAAATCCATATAATTTATTTTTAATAAAAAAATTTACTTATAACCTGGCATGTAACCTTTACTGAATTTTGAATGCATCTCCAGAATAACGGGCAGAACTGCCGAAGTATTATCATTTTCGATTACAAATCCTGCTTTCAGGGCTTTCGTTTCATCAGGCCACTGATTCGCCATTCGATTTTTTATATTGGCAACTGTGTCGCCATCACGCTTTATTATTCGCCTTATTCTTGTCTCCTCCGGTGCCGTTATGAGAATAACTGTATCAAGTTCTGCATAGGCACCTGATTCAAACAGAATGGCTGCCTCTTTAACAATATAAGCCACCTCCCTCTGTTTTTCAAGCCAGCCGGCAAAATCTGCCCTGACAGCAGGATGGATTATTTCATTAATCCTTTTCAATGCATCAGGATCATTAAAAACAATCTGCGCCAGGGCCTGCCTGTCAGGAACACCTTCCTTTATAATGCCCTCACCAAATGATATGCTTAATTTTTCCAGTACATTCCTGTCAGTATTCATGATGCTCCTGGCACTTAGATCGGCATTATAAACCGGGACTCCCAAAACGGAAAATACACGGCTGACAATAGTTTTTCCTGACCCAATTCCACCTGTTATTCCTACCTTGAGCATCACCTCTCAATTAAAAAATCAACAGCAACCGGATAAAATCGTACGGCTCTTACCAGCTCCGGCTGCTTCAAAAGGCTGACTTCAAGACGTGACTGTCCTTCAACTATCCTCTCATAGTCAACAATAGCATTAAATTGCTGTGTATTTACCTTTTCATAATCAGAAAGTGCAACCAGGTAAGAAACGGTAATATCTGAAGGAAAAGTCTTCATCTTCATACCCTCAGGCATATTAATTATTTCGAGAGAAACTTTGATTTTTGCTTCTGTAAACTGTTCAACAGGAATATGAACCAGGGCCTCATTGAAAGAATAACTCAACAGATCAAAATCCTGAATTCTTACTTCTTCATAGACAGATTCATTGAGGTTCTTCAAACTTAATAACTGAGTGGGAACAAATTTCATAGTATCAATTATGGAAGCGGGTCCCGAGACAGTTACAGAATCAGGCTCTACACTTATATTCCCCTTAAGCATGAATTGCTGCTGAAACCCGAGGTCAACTTCAGGCCTAACCGGCAAACTTCTGCTTATAGTTTCAGTAAAATTAAAAAAAAGGGTATCAGGTTCAATATCAATAATATTAATATCTGCTCCCAGTTGACCAGCAATGCGTGTCCTGGCGACAGATGAGAGAATATAAAAATTGCTTGTCTCAGAACCGGGCAACTCGGTAAGAGAAAACGAACCGACATCAAAAACGATAGGCAGCAACTGACGGCTTACATAATATTTTACAAGTGTATACCCGTAAGCATTAACTGTCAGGTCAAGGCTGGAAGGAAGGTCTCCGACAATTACCTTATTCTCGGGGAAGTTGGTATATCTGACCGGGTAGCTCAGACTGGTAGTGTATTCCAGTCCGAGAACATTTAAAAACCAGAATATTGTTGCTACCACCACGAAGAACATGAATACCATTACCCTGCGATCCAGTTTAATCCTGAAAAGCCTGACAATGGCATTCTTAATAAAACTTACGCTTAACAATATCCTTTTTGCCAAAGTTAACGGGTTATCAATTATAAACAATATCCAGTACCAGGATCATATCCCGATATTAACATCTGACGATCTACCCGGGAAATATGCTATCGCTGAACAGGCATATCAGTTGGATCGGCAAGTACTGCGTTTTTATCGACCTTCAGATGAACATTATTGCCAACGTCAATAGTAATAACCTGGCCGGATATGTCATTTATTTTCCCATAAATACCACCGGTAGTAACAATTTTATCGCCTTTTTTCAAAGCTTCCCTGAAATTTCTAAGATCTTTCTGCTTCTTCATTTGCGGCCTTATCATGAAAAAATAGAAAACAACGATAATAAGTAAAAGAGGAAGAAAAGAGACCAGGGGACTCTGGCCCTCTGCCGGTGGTCCCATCAGTAATAAAACAGATAAATTAGTCATTGTCATTTTTATAAAAATTATTGAAATTAATATATTAAAAAAAACTATTCTACAACAGCCCTTAAAGCCAGAGTCTGCATCCCGGCATTAGTGATGACCTGAATTGTTTTGGTCTGATATCCCCTGAAACCCTGAGTATTGAATACGGCCTTAAGATTTCCCTCCTTACCGGGGGCTACCGGTTTATTGTCATATTCGGGAACAGTGCATCCGCAATCAGCCCTCGCTGAATATATTACAAGGGGAATATTTCCGGTATTTTTATAAATGAAAGTGTATGCCAGCTTTTCTCCATGGCTTACGGTTCCAAAATCATACCGGGAAGTACGAAACTCAATTTCTGCTGTTCCCTCTGCATTAAGAGAATCGGTCAGTTCAGTTGTATGCCCGGATAATTCCGGGTTGGGCCTGCCACACGATATTGAACCCAGGATAATTAAAACAAACAACAGGGCAAATCCTCTCATAACTTTTATTATTTCATTAGTATGTATTGCCGCAAATTTAATTTAATTACTTATTAAAGCATAGTAAATACCATGAGTATTCGTCAATAAAGTCTGAACAAACCGGTTATTCACCAATTAATCCGCGACCCTTCTTCACAATACGATTCTCTGCCTTTAACTGCTGGATTATTTTATCAAGTATCCCATTTATAAAATTGCTGCTTTTCTCAGTGCTGTAATATTTTGCAATCTCAATGTATTCGTTAAAAGTGACCTTCGTTGGAATAGATTCGTTTTCAAGAATCTCAGCAATTGCAAGTTCCATAATCAGGATATCCATGTATGCAATCCGTTCGACATCCCAGTTCCGGGTATGCTGGTCTATCAGCTTTTCATATTCCTCGTGGTGCATTACAATATTGCGGAACAATTTAGTAACGAATTCACGGTCTTCATCATCCTTGAAAAGAGAGTAAACCGGTATGGACTCACCATCAGGCCCGGAAAATTTTTTCAGGCTCTTCTCAACCATATGCACGGTAAACTCAAGATCATCATTCCAGTAAATACTTCTCTCTTCCAGCACCTGATCGAGAGATTCGGAGACAATGATCTGTTCATTCAACATCTGCAGGATGAACTTCTTATCAGATTGCCACGATGATTCATCTTCAGCCATATATGATTGATACAACCCTGATGAAATGAGTTGATTATATAATTCCCTTATCAACTCAGGATTCTTCATCCATGATATTTTATATGTCTGAAGAAGTGAATTGAGTTGCCCGTGATCTTCAAGATGAACGATCAGCCGGTTATCAACAAAGCGTGTATTGGGATTGAGATCATCGAAGGTGGGCGACAATTTTGACCGGGCAAGATCTATTCTCTGGCGGGCGTATCTTGCAAGCTCTGTTATAAGCATGAAAATTGAAAGATAAAGTTCGTAGGTTTTTCCTATGCTGTAAAACAGTTCTTTCTCAGATTTGGCCAGTGTATCAATGTCAGACTTAAAATAGGCATAAGCTACCTGCAAAACCTTGATCCTTAATAATCTCCTACTAATCATTTTTTTTAAAGAGCGTATGTTTAATTATTTGCGAATGTGCAAAGTAAATACAAATTAATCAAACATAGACGGATTTTTTTAAAATAATTGAACCATTTACCAACGTAAATTTGTGTTTGGAATATAAAATTATTTTATTTGTTAAAATAAAATGATTTCATGCATTGTCACAATTTCTTTTTTTGACAATTATAACTCCTGATATCTTAAACATTATCAAGACTTTTTTAAACAGAGATTAATAAACCATAAAAAAGCAGGAAGATGGAAGAGAATGAAAAAAAAACAGAAGAAGAGAACGGAGGAAGACTGGAAATCTTCTCGCAAACGGTAAGAGCCGGTAAAAGAACTTATTTTTTCGATGTTAAGGCAACCAGGAATAATGATTATTACCTGACAATTACCGAAAGCAAAAAACGATTTAACAAAGAAGGTAAACAATATTTTGAAAAGCATAAAATATTCCTCTACAAGGAAGATTTCGAAAAGTTTAGTGAAGGACTTTCAGAAGTCATTTCATATATTAACACTGAGCAACCTTATGAGGATGAGGTAGTTGTCGAAAACGATGATAATAAGGAACTGACCGAAAGCTTCACCAATTTAAGCTTTGACGACCTTGATAAATAATTCAGGTCAGCACCTGTAATTATTCTGTTTCGGCGCCACAGATGGTTCATTCGATATTGCCATTATAGATATTGCAGGTCGGGACTTTAATAATGGTCTGATTACCGGAAAAGGCTAAGGGGATAGGTTTTACTGAATTCTTCAACTATTTCATATAATTTCGGCGGAAGCGTTTCTGTTATATTCCGGACAATCTGCCCGGGCACATCTTTGTAGTATGCCTGTGCGATTCCCCCTGTTATGCTGGCTATTGAGTTTCTGCTGCCTTCAAGTGATCTTGCCAGGCTAATTGCACTTTCATAATCGGTACTGTCGAGAAATGCTATAATTGATTCAGGTACGGACCCCTGGCAAGACTGGTCATAATAATAACCCGGCCGTATCTCTTCTATTGTTTTATGCAGGTTATAGCTGAATTCTGATTCAATATAACTGCGTATCTCTTCTTTTGTGCGACCATTCCTTGCAAGAAATACAGCAGCTGCAACCGCCTGTGCCCCCTTAATTCCATCAGGATGGCTATGGCTTACCCCGGCATTATTATAGGCCTCGTCGAGTACCTCCTGAAGTGTCCTGCATGCCAGGCCGATCGGACTTACCCGCAGGGCGGCTCCATTATTCCAGCTGTTAAAGGGTACAGGGTCCTCCTGCCTGAGCCACCGCATAAAGCCGGCACCATAAGACTGATCAGGAAATTTCCTGCCATAAGCCTGTAAGAATCCAGTATAATCCCTTCCGTTTAATAAAGAGTCCATCACAGCAACCGTGAAGATCGTATTACCGGTAAATCGGTCATTACCAGCCATATCGCCCCCAATAGCCCCGATAATCAATTTTTCAGAAGGATAATTGATCGTTACCAATTCAATATTATATTTTAATTATCACTTTAGTTGAAGCCGGATTTAAGTTAACGGGAAAGCCCAGGGATCAGAACCGGACAATTATTCCTCCTCCAGGTTCCCTATATCTTTTTGTTTCTCGACAAAATCTTTAATCTCTTCATATGAAAGAGTCTTGACATTGGTTACAATGAAGTTATTCCTGATAAAACCGCCATACTCATTGCATTCAGCTATTGCAGCCTTAAACACGTCTCTGATTGACACCTTTATTGGGACAATGGCAAGCAATGAACAAAAATCATTCATGAAGTTCACTTCCTCAAGTTCAGCATCCTGTTTTTTAAGAAAGAAATCAATTTCCGTCCTTATGAGCTTCTGTTGCAACTCGTCAAAGGGACTCCCGAAACTATTCAGCAATACAACAAAATATCGCAGTTTTGCACCTTTCCCTCCGAGTCCGGTTGAGATGAACACCTGGTTTTCATCAAGCAGTTTACTCTGTATAAGCATACGGCTTTCCTGAAAAGCAAGAATGGCCCATTCCCTGAGTTCCGAGTCCGGTTCCTTAACATATTTCTCAATTGCCCTGTAAGCTTCAACCTCCTCAATTGAAGCAAGCTGAACCAGGAGTTTCTTTTTATTGGCTATTGAATTCTCCTTTTCAAACAGGTTATCCTTGACCGAGAGAATATTATCAGATATAAGATTCTTCTTGAATCCCCTTGAGAATTCAAAATACTCCATCTGAAGGTCTATGTCAATCTTTTCTTCAAGTATACTGAAATGCTCGGGGAAGTGCCCGAAGATATCCTGAATCCGGTCATAAATATTCTCATCATCCATAATATTCTGCTAATTTGTTAACATAAAACGAACATCCGTACTAAAGATTTCAATAAAGTTAAATTATTTTAAAGTCAGGAATTATTATTTTGCCGAAATATTTCATGCAGAGGCGATTTAATTGAAAATACCCATATTACGGTATTTGAACAGTATTAATAATAAGATACTTTTGCAGACTTAATCAGGCTGACTCTGACTGCTCAGCAACTCATGTGAATTTGATACTTAATGACACTTGCAGAACTCCAGAATAATGAGAGTGGCATCATTACCAAGGTAAAAGGCCGTGGTGCCTTCCGGAAACGAATAACAGAAATGGGATTTGTAAAGGGAAAAACTGTGAAAGTCATAAAAAATGCTCCATTCAAGGACCCTGTGGAATACAGCATAATGGATTATGAAATATCTCTGAGAAGAAGCGAGGCAGCACTGATTGAGATCGTATCACCCGATAAGCCGGCAGGCAAAGAAAAAGAGAAGTTCAGGGGTGTTGTTTCCCAGGAGTGGTTAAAAACCAAAGCTGAAAAAAAAGGGAAACTCATTAATGTGGCAATGGTTGGCAACCCCAATGCCGGCAAAACAACTATTTTTAACTTTGCCACCCGCTCCAGGGAAAGAGTGGGTAACTACAGCGGCGTTACTGTTGATGCAAAATACGGCAAGTTTTCTCTGAAAGGGTATAAATTTAATGTTACTGATTTGCCAGGCACCTATTCACTCACTGCCTGGTCGCCCGAAGAATTATATGTGCGCAACCACATCACGGCCAATATGCCTGATGTTGTAATTAATGTTGTTGATGCTTCAAACCTCGAACGTAACCTGTTCCTTACCACCCAGCTAATAGATATGGACATTAAGGTGGTAATGGCCCTTAATATGTACGATGAATTACTTGAGGCAGGCAATACCCTTGATTATGAATCATTGGGTAAGATGACAGGCATACCGGTAGTTCCCACTATCGGATCCAAAAATATCGGTATTATTGATCTGTTCCAGAAGGTAATTGATGTTTATGAGGACGAAGACAGGGACGTGCGTCATGTACATATTAATTACGGACATGAGATTGAAAATTCAATAAAAAAAATCCAGGAAAAGATTAAAGTAAAAGAAAACCTGCATCTTACCGATGTAATTTCTTCAAGGTTTCTTGCGATCAAGCTCCTGGAAAAGGATAAGGATGCAATAAACAGAATTTCGGTCCTCCGGGACGCAGACGAGATATCAAAAAAGGCAACCGGCGAGACAAAAAGGCTGGAGGCGGCCCTGATGGAGGATAGCGAGACACTTGTAACTGATGCCAAATATGGTTTTGTATCAGGAGCACTTAGAGAAACCATGACCAGGGGTGCACATGAGCGGCATAAAAGATCGGAAACTATTGATTCTCTTCTTACTCACCAGTTCATGGGATTTCCGATCTTCCTGCTGTTTATATTTTTAATGTTTCAGGGCACATTTACTCTTGGGGCATATCCTATGGAATGGATCGAGAGGCTGATTGCGGCCACATCTGGCTTCATGGAAACAAGAATTTCTGAAGGCAGCCTTAAAGACCTGCTGATAAACGGAATTCTGGGTGGCGTCGGCGGGGTGATTGTCTTCCTGCCTAATATTCTGATTCTGTTTTTCTTTATTTCATTGATGGAAGATACCGGTTACATGGCAAGGGCTGCATTTATTATGGATAAGCTGATGCATAAGATAGGCCTTCATGGAAAATCCTTTATTCCCCTTATAATGGGATTTGGCTGTAATGTACCGGCGATAATGGCTACCAGAACTATTGAAAACCGGGACAACCGCCTGCTGACAATGCTTATAAATCCTTTTATGTCGTGCAGTGCCCGCCTGCCGGTATATGTCCTGATAATCGGCGCGTTTTTCCCTGATCATCCGGGTACTGTTCTTTTCGGCATGTACAGTCTGGGAATTTTAATGGCTATAGTGGCTGCCCTGATTTTTAAGAAGGCACTCTTTAAATCAGAAGATGTTCCATTTGTAATGGAGCTTCCCCCCTACAGGGTGCCTACCATTAAAACAACAACCCGTCATATGTGGCATAAAGGCTCACAGTACCTTCAGAAAATGGGAGGAATAATCCTGGTTGCCTCAATACTGGTATGGGCTCTTGGATATTACCCGAGAACTCCGGAGAATAATGAATATTCAGGAATAGTAAACCTTGAGGCAAATCATTTAAATGAACAAAAAAAGATTGGAACTACCGGCTTGTTTGCTGATAACAATACTCCGGAAGAAGTAGTAAAGGAGAATGAGATCAGTGCCTTACAGTTTGAGCAGGAGGCCAGAAGACAGCAGAATTCCTATATTGGCAGAATTGGAAAGTTTATTGAGCCGGCAATAGCGCCACTTGGTTTTGACTGGAAAATGGGAGTCGCCCTTTTGTCGGGTGTTGCAGCAAAAGAAATCGTTGTAAGCACAATGGGTGTATTATACCAGGCCTCTCCGGAAGCCAGTCTGCCGACAGAAACCCTTGGGGAGAAACTCCGGCACCAGACTTACCCCGATGGTTCAAAGGTATTCACAACCGCTTCTGCCCTTTCATTTCTTGTATTCATACTTCTTTATTTTCCGTGTGTTGCCGTAATTGCGGCAATAAAAAATGAATCGGGTCACTGGAAATGGGCTGCATTTACCGTTTTCTACACAACCGGAATCGCATACATAATGTCTTTCATTGTTTACAGGGCTGGAATTCTTATTTTTTGATTTAACTAATAAAAACAAAATGTTACAGGATATAATAACTTACTTATTTTTGCTTTATGCAGTAACATATACCGGATATTACACTGTAAAGATGTTTATTCCACAGAAAGAAGCGGTAAAAAACAGGAATTGCTCATCCTGCGCCGGGTGCAAACTGAAAGATGAATGCTCCTGACATTGCCTGCAGCCGATCTTCCTCAGACAGGAAAAACACAATCAGGTAAAAATTATGGAACGGACTTTACACTCTCTTTAAGACGGAAGTTAACTCCATTGCAATAATTGTAATCTTGACTCTGAATTCGAATTGAAGAAAACTGCAAGGCAGAGAATTGTTATGATCATCCACAATATTATATGTATAGTTTTAATGAAATCACCTTTAATTTAATTGCATGGATATATTTCTGTTGATAATATCCCTGCTTCTGTTACTGATAGGAATTGCAGGATGTTTTTTGCCAGTACTGCCCGGGCCGCCTGTAAGTTTTATAGCGCTGCTGCTGGTTAATTTCACCAGATTTGCCGATTTCAGCACAGAATTAATAATTATTATGGCAGTTTTGGCAGCAGCAGTTACTATTATTGATTTTATTGTTCCTGTGTGGACTACAAAAAAATTTGGGGGATCAAAATACGGTATGTGGGGAGCTGGCATAGGAATTATACTTGGAATCTTTCTTTTTCCTCCGTTCGGATTGATCATAGGGCCACTTGCAGGTGCAATCATTGGTGAAATGATAAATGGCAGTGGTGGCAGAAATGCCCTGGTTGCGGGAATTGGTTCATTCGCAGGCTTTTTGCTTGGTATTGGCCTGAAACTTGCGGTTTCCCTTACTATTACAATCTATTTAATTAGGGAACTCATATGACATACTATTCCTGCTTTTTTCCAGCTCATCATAAATAACCTGCAAAACAGATGTCCTGATATTAAGACTGCTGATCAGGTTGTTGTCTCTTGTCGGATAAACCCTGTTGGAAAGGAATATATATAATAGGTCGTATTCAGGGTCCATCCAGACGAATGTACCGGTAAAACCACTATGTCCGAAACTTGATGAAGAGGCACCTGTTGTTGGGTATGCCCTTGAATCAGGAAGCAAATCATTGTCAATAAGCGGCTTATCAAAACCCAATCCGCGACGGTTCTCATTCTCAGGAAACTGGATACTCGAAAATTCATCTATTACTTCCCTGGAAAGATACCTTTTACCTCCATACTCACCATTATTCAGATACATCTGCAAAAGTTTGGCAAGATCACCTGCTGTTGAGAAAAGCCCGGCATTACCGCTAATGCCCCCCAATACTGCAGATGCTTCATCATGAACATATCCGTGTACCTGCTCTTTCCTGAAATAATAGTCTGTTTCAGTGGGGACTATCCTGTGTGCCGGGAAGAAAGTACGGGGGTTGTACCTGAGGGTTGTTGCTCCGAGTGGTTTGAAAAAGTCATCATAAAGTGCCGTGGTATAGGGTCTTCCTCCTATCTCCTCAATTACGGCGGGAGACACAATAAACGGGAGGCAGGAATACCTGTATTCACCATGAGAAAGAAGGTCACTCTTGCGTATAGTACGGTACACCCTTTTGCGGAAATTATCGCGGAGGTAAAGGTGGTTGCTTATTTCAAGAGAATACCCGTCTGCCTGTTCCGGCCTGTACCATCTCCTTATATAATTACCGTTTCGCATTGTCTGTGGCCAGTAATTAATGTAGGGAGTGATACCCGACTGGTGTGTAAGCAGGTCCCGCAAAATCAGGCCTTCTTTGTTAGACCGCCTGAAAAGACGGCTCTTCCAGTCATCCCAGTAATAACTAAGTGGTCTGTCAAGGTCCAGCAAGCCTTCATCTCTGAGTTTCATGTATAGAGGCAGCGGGCCCGTTATTTTAGTTACTGAAGCCAGGTCATAAATATCGCCCTTCTCAACTTTAATTCTTTCATCATAGGTGTGATGCCCATAGGCTTTATCAAGAATGATCTTACCTCCTACAGCAATCAAAACCCTTGCGCCCGGAAATGCACCGTAAAACAGGCCCGCATCAACAATTGAATCAACCCTTGAGTCGACAATCCGGCTGTCCAGGCCAGCCTCTTCAGGAATGGTATATTTTAGCCTGAGCCCTCCCCCGGTATCCAGGCCGGCACCCTGAGCAAACAGATCGCCAGCCTGCATATCGAGACGGCCTGAAGCCCCGATGGCACCGAAAAGCACCTGGGCAGACAGATCCTGTACCAGTTCATTATCTTCGTAAGCAAGAAGGAGTCCGCCGACATTTTCTATGCCCTGCCATTGACCAAGAAATGGTGGCGGACCAAAAAATACCACTATCGATTCTTTTTCCGAAAGGAGGTGCAATAGTTCAGTCACAACCTGCCTGTTCCTGTCATCCAATGGCAAAGCAGAGGCCGATATACCGGCAATAATCCTGTCATACCCCTCGAGATCCGACAAAACCTGCCGGAATCTATCGGTTGCCAGAAGATTCAATCTGAACACAGGCATTTCCTGATAATCATTTATTCTCGAAGTAAAGGTTTCTGAATCACCAATCATAAGGCAGGCAAATCTGCCGTTATCAAGATCTGCAACAGGGATTATTTCATTACGGTTCAGCAGCACTGTAAATGAGGATTCAATCTCCTGCCTGTTATGCAGTAATGAATGATTGCCTACAATTACCGTATCATGAGGTATATCTGAGTTCAGACTTTTTTCATGATACCGGTATCCGGATGAGTGTGACCTGTATATTCCAGATCGGGCCAGACTGCTCTGACTGTAAAATGAAATTAAAATCAGTACAGCCAAAAAGGGATGAATGTAATTCCTGAACATAGTAATATGGTTTCCGGATATAATTCCGTTTTTGGGTCAAAGATATAACCAAATTCATTTTAGACATTTAGCGACTAAATCAGCCGGTAAATTTACCTTAAAATTATATAATGAACAATCCGGCTCCGGTTAACATTCACTTTTAAGGAGTTGGTTAATTAATAACCGTCATTTGTCAAAAAAAAGTATGATCCTGGTATTATTGGATTTAAATTAATTGCTTTGTATCAAAAAACACCTAATTTGTACATCTGATAAAGTAACGATCTTCATTAAAACCTGCATTATTCATAATAAAAGCAATAATAATATTATACCAATTACACCTCTGGAAATGAACATATCTGATATATCTGAACCCGCAATTCTATGGAAATATTTCCAGGAAATCTGCCTGGTTCCCCGGCCTTCTAAAAAGGAAGAAAAAATAATTGCCTGGCTTATAAATTTTGCAAAGAAACAGAACCTCCCTTTTAGTAAAGATAAGGCAGGCAATATTCTTATTTCGAAAGGCGCAAGTAAAGGAATGGAGAATAAAAAAACGTTAGTGCTTCAAAGCCACATGGATATGGTTTGTGAGAAAAACTCAGATGTCGTCCATGATTTTGAAAATGATCCTGTACATACTCAAATAAGTGACGGATGGATTTCTGCCATCGGAACTACACTTGGGGCTGATGACGGTATCGGTATGGCCGCACAGCTGGCTTTGCTGGCATCTGAAGATGTGGAACATGGTAAAATTGAGTGCCTGTTTACGGTCGATGAAGAGACCGGACTTACAGGTGCTTTTGCACTACAGCCAGGTTTTTTCGAAGGAAAGATACTTGTTAACCTCGATTCAGAAGATGAAGGAGAACTTTTTATAGGCTGCGCAGGGGGTGTAGATACTATTGCAACTACAGAATTTGAAACTGAACCTGTACCTGAGTCACATATGGGATTTACTGTAACTGTCAGCGGGTTAAAAGGAGGCCATTCAGGTGATGATATTCACAGGGGCCGTGCAAACTCAATAAAAACTCTTAACCGCTTCCTCTGGAATGTGAATAACCGTTTTGAAATGAAACTGGTAAGCTTTGACGGCGGCAACCTGCGCAATGCAATACCCCGGGAAGCCCGTGCATTCTTCACCTTACACAGAGATGATGTTGCAGCAATGAAGGAATATTTTGAAGCCTTTTCAGAGATTGTTAAAAAAGAAATGTCAATAAGTGAACCATCGTTCAGTGTCTCATTATTTGACTCAGAAACTCCGGAAAATTCTCTGGATGAAGATACCCAGCTTGATCTGCTATATTCGCTTTATGCATGCCCAAATGGTGTCATATCATGGGACCCCCAAATTGAAGATATGGTGGAAACATCCACAAATCTTGCTTCAGTAAAGTTCCGTGAGAACACGATCACTATTACAACCAGCCAGCGATCATCATCAGATTCTTTAAGAGGTGATATTGCATCTATGGTAGAGAGTGTGTTCCGGCTGGCTAATGCCAACGTTAAAAGGACAGGAGGATACCCGGGGTGGGCACCGGACAAAAATTCAGAGATACTGCGTATCACAGAGTCTGCCTATATAAAGCTTTTTGATCATAAACCGGTAGTACGCTCAATTCACGCCGGACTGGAGTGCGGATTATTTCTGGAGAAATATCCTTCACTTGACATGATCTCATTCGGCCCCACAATAAAGGGGGCGCATTCTCCTGATGAAAAACTGCATATAGGATCAGTGCAAAAATTCTGGGATCTCCTTCTTGAAGTGCTCAGGAATATACCCGAAAAATAACCTGACCGTAAGTAAACTAATATCATTCTTCAACCTGCCGGATTGAAATTGTGGAGTATTTGCATGAACCCCGGGGGGTATCCCATGAAACGGGGGTAACCCATGAAACGGAATATGATTGTCATCGGGGAATCTGGCGGGAACAGTGCTTCGTCTATTCCATTGGCCTGAATTCCGATGCGCCTACCCCGCAAACCGGGCATGACCAGTCATCAGGAAGTTCTTCGAATGGTGTACCAGGATCAATATCACCCATCATATCACCTGCTTCCGGGTCATAAATATAACCGCATACTGAACATTTATATTTTTGCATATTTTTTTGGTAAAAGGAGCATAATTATCAATTGAATTGCCGGGGTGCCTTAGAAAGTGTATAAATATAATTAAAATATTGATGACTGCCATTAAAATTGCGGCCGTGTTACAGTAAAAAACTTAAAAGGATACCTGCTGCAACTGCAGATCCTATAACGCCCGACACGTTCGGTGCCATTGCATGCATTAACAGGTGGTTTGTCGGATCATAACGTAATCCCTCGTGCTGAACTACCCTGGCAGAATCGGGCACTGCCGATACACCTGCTGCCCCGATAAGAGGGTTGATCTTATTGCCTTCTGACAGAAAAAGGTTCATGAACTTTGCAAAGAGCAAACCTCCGGCAGTAGCGATCATGAATGATATAGCACCAAGTCCGAAAATAAGAATTGATGTTGGTGTTAAAAACACATCGGCCTGAGTCGATGCACCCACTGTCAGCCCCAGCAGTATGGTAACGATGTCGATCAGGCTGCCCCTGGCTGTCTCGGCAAGCCTGCGGGTAACAGTCGATTCCTTAAGCAGATTCCCAAAAAACAGCATACCCAGAAGAGGCAGGGAGCTTGGAGAAATAAGAGCGGTTATTATTAAACCGATAATCGGGAACAGTATTTTTTCAAGTTTTGATACCGCACGGGGTGGTTTCATCCTTATCACCCTCTCCTTCCTGGACGTAAGCAGCCTCATTATGGGTGGCTGGATAACCGGAACCAGGGCCATATAAGAGTATGCAGCAATTGCAATCGGGCCAATAAGGTTCCTTACAGTGGTCCCGTCAGGTAAAACCAATACCCCGTCAGCAAGCTTTGATGATAAAAATATGGCTGTTGGTCCGTCAGCTCCTCCGATTATCCCGATTGCCCCGGCTTCCGGAAGCGCAAATCCGAGTATTAGTGCACCGAGGAATGTGAGGAATATCCCGATCTGTGCCGCGGCTCCCAGCAACATTAGCCGGGGATTGGAAATTAGCGATGAAAAATCAGTCATTGCTCCAATTCCAAGGAATATAAGGGGGGGATAAATCCCCCTGACCACGCCAAAATAAAGGTAATTCATTACACTGCCTTCTTCGTATATGCCAAGTTGCAGTCCCGCATCCTGCACAAAGGGCATATTGCCGATAATTATTCCGGTGCCTATAGGCACAAGCAATAATGGTTCATATTCATAGCGAATGGCCAGGAATATAAATACAAGACCAATTAACACCATGAAAACATTTGCCCAGGTGATATTTACAAAACCCGAAAAACTGAAAAAGGTTCTTAATCCTTCCAGTGCCCTGGACCCGGAATCATCTGCACCATAACCGGATAACGAAGTAGTTGAATAAACTGGTTCTGTGCCTGGATTTGTTTTGTCATGACCTCCGTATTGGTTAAAGCTCCACAAAATAGCCAGAAATGCTATGATACCGAAGACAAGAAAGAGTCGCTTCATAATTTTATCTTAAACCAGTTCAATCAATACATCTCCCTGCAGAACAGTCGATCCGGGTGTGACGCGGACTGATTCTACCACGCCTTCGCTATCAGATTGAATTTTGTTTTCCATCTTCATAGCCTCCATGACAAGCAAGGTCTGCCCTTTCCTGATAACATCGCCGGGTTTTACCAGTATTTCGACGATACTCCCGGGCAGCGGCGAAATAATGGCTATTGGTGCTCCCTTCTCCCTTTTCTCGATCTTATCTCCCCCCAATACCGGAATTTCTGCCCTGATAAGCGTGGGTGTCTTTGTCTTTTTTACCTCCCTGTGAACTTCCACGGTATAAGTTGTACCGTTTACTTCGATATTTGCAAGATTTCCATCGAAATCCTTTATCTCGATATCGTAACTATTTCCACTTATAGTGAATTTAAAATTCTTCATAATCTATTGTCGGGGGATTTGTCTTAATCCATAAATTTTTGAACTCCAGGGAGAATATCTCTTGGAAACTTTCTTGATTGTTATAACACCACTCTCCTGATCATGCATTTCGTTCAGATACATGTACATAGCCATTCCAATTGCAACACTCAACTCCCCGGTAATTCCGGGTTCAGCCACCCTTAACGGTTTCTCCTGATTCACTTCCCTGCTGAACAATGAACGGAAATCAATTTTCAGCAACGAAGGAAGATTATAAAAGACGAAATACAATAATACAAGGGCAAGGAATACTACAAGATATCCGACAAGTGCTATTGTAGTGGCAAAACCATCTACTTGTGAAAAATCAAAAACTATCGATAGTATCATTTACCCCGGTATTTACAGTGGAATATTGGAATGCTTTTTTGGTGGATTGACGTCCTTTTTTGTCATTAATGTCTGCAAGGCCCTTATAATCCTGAACCTGGTATTGCGGGGCTCAATTATATCATCTATAAACCCAAACCGTGCAGCTTCATATGGATTGGCAAATTTTTCTATGTAGTCATTTTCCCTGGCTGCTATATAATCAGATCTCTCATCAGGATCAGTGATCGCCGAGATATTTTTACCTTCAAGGATCTCTATGGCTCCCTGTGCTCCCATAACGGCAATTTCGGCTGATGGCCAGGCATAATTAATATCTCCGCGCAGTTGCTTGCAACTCATAACATCATGAGCGCCACCATATGATTTTCGCAGCGTAACGGTTATTTTCGGAACTGTAGCTTCACCATAGGCAAAAAGAAGCTTGGCACCATGAATAATTATTCCCCCGTATTCCTGGGCACTACCCGGCAAAAACCCGGGTACATCAACCAGGGTGACGACCGGAACATTAAAAGCATCGCAAAACCTTACAAACCGTGCGGCTTTTCTTGACGCTTCTATGTCCAGAACCCCTGCAAGGTAATTTGGCTGGTTAGCTACAATACCCACGGGCATGCCATTGAATTTCGCGAATCCGACTACAATATTCCTTGCATAATGGCGGTGCATCTCAAGGAATTCTTTATAATCGACAATTGAGTAGATCACATCCTTAATATCGTAGGCCTGATTGGATTGTTCAGGAATTATTTCATTAAGGAAATCATCGGCCCGTTCAGAAGGGTCATCACAATCGGTAACAGGAGGATCTTCAAGGTTGTTTTGCGGAAGGTATTCAAGCAGTTTCCGGATAAGCAGCAGACCTTCTTCTTCATCTTCAGCCTTGAAATGAGCTACTCCCGATTTGGAAGTATGAACAGTTGCTCCCCCGAGATCTTCGGTACTGACTACTTCGCCTGTTACCGCTTTTGTAACCTTGGGACCTGTAACAAACATGTAGCTTGTTTTATCACTCATAATTATTACATCGGTAAGAGCAGGTGAATATACTGCACCTCCGGCACAGGGGCCAAAAATGGCTGATATCTGCGGTATCACTCCCGAAGCCATAATATTTCTCTGGAATATTTCGGCATACCCGGCAAGGCTCATTACCCCTTCCTGAATACGGGCACCACCGCTGTCATTAATCCCGATAAGAGGTGCACCAACTTTCATGGCCTGATCCATGACCTTGCATATCTTTTTTGCAAAAGTCTCTGAAAGAGATCCTCCCAGAACCGTAAAGTCCTGAGAATAAAGATACACCACACGGCCATCTATAGTCCCATGTCCTGTGATGACTCCATCGCCTGGATATTTCTCCTTTTCAAGGCCGAAATCTGTGCACCGGTGTGTGACAAACATGTCATACTCTTCAAAGCTCCCATCATCAAGCAACATTTCAATTCGTTCCCTGGCTGTCATTTTACCTCTGGCATGCTGCGCCTCTATGCGCTTTTTCCCTCCGCCCAGCTTGGCCTCCTCCCTCAGTGCAATAAGATGATTGATCTTTTCCTGTCTGTTCATGTTTTATATATATTTTCCAAATTGAGTAAATCTCAAAAAATAAATCTCAGTCTGACACTGATCGAACCAGCAATAATTCCGGGTGATAGGTCATCCGATCAACAATCACTTGTTTTTATCTTCGCAGAGTTCAGTCAGTACGCCGAATGTAGATTTGGGGTGCAGGAAAGCAATATCAAGCCCTTCAGCTCCTTTACGAGGTTGCTTGTCAATTGTCTGGATACCATTTTCCTCAGCATGCCGCAATGCCTCCTCAATTCCCTTAACGGCAAATGCAATATGGTGAATGCCTTCTCCCTTCTTTTCAAGGAATTTCGCAACAGGTCCATCTTCAGAAGTTGATTCCAGCAATTCTATCTTGGTCTGGCCAACCATAAAAAAAGCAGTGCGCACTTTCTGATCGGCAACCTCTTCAATGTTGTAGCATTTAAGTCCGAGCACCTCCTCATAAAATTTAATCGATGCTGTAAGGTCCTTTACTGCGATACCTATATGTTCAATATGTGTTGTTTGCATAGTCTGTAAGGATTATTTACAACAAATGTATCTATTAATCACTTATATTCAGTATGATATTTATCAACAAAAAACTCTTAAAATGTTGTTTTTAAACATACAAACCGATCACGCAAACAGCGTGAAAACACAATATTCAACACAAATAAAAACAGGATTCCTGCTTAATGAGTTGATATTTTAAAATGTATGGGCTGGACTATATTTCCTGCAGAATAAGAATTCCTACCTGATTATGGAATCGTAGATGACCTGCTGTATCTTGCTCCTGACATTCATTTGCAGAAGTTTATTCTGAAACTGGTCAGGATGCACCCTGTTGGAAAGGAAAATATAGACTATTTCGTCACGCGGATCAACCCAGGCAATAGTTCCTGTGAAGCCGCTGTGACCATAGCTTTCCTGGGAAGCTGAGAGGGCTGTAGGACCGTTTTCAGTAGGCTTCTTCTCCGGCCTGTCAAATCCGATACCCCTGCGGTTGCCGTTGTTCCCTTCGGGAGCTGATGTAAATTTCCTGACGGTTTCAGCCTGGAAATAATTTATACCCCCATATTCTCCATTCTGAAGGAAAAGCTGCATCAGTTTCGCAAGGTCATTCGCATTTGAAAAAAGTCCTGCATGCCCGCCTACACCACCTATCATAGCTGTTCCGGCATCATGAACATGTCCATGAACAAGCTGGCGCCTGAAGATGACATCATTTTCCGTTGGGACAATCTCATCGGGCCGGTACTTTTCAAGAGGCAGATAGGTAATCCTGTTGGCCCCAAGAGTTTTATAGAGGTTCTTTTCCAGGAATACATCAAGAGGTTCTGAACCTATCCCTTCAATGATGCTTTTGATATAGTAATATCCCAGGTCACTGTAAAGATACTGCCTTCTTGGCCTTAGAGATGATTCATTGATACGTCTGTAAATTGATTCACGATAGGACTTGTTCATAAACATCCTGTTGGCAACCCGTATTGTAAAATCACCCTCTGCCTGATCGCTGAAAAGGCTGTCGGCAAACCTGTAATGCCTGTTCATATACATATTACTGGCAAGCATATAAGGGTAATGCGCAGAAACTCTTTTTGAATAGAGTTCTTCGTCCGGAACCAGGCTTTCGAAAGTGTCATAATAAAATGGGATCCATGGTTGAAGCCTGGCCTGATGAGTAAGCACATCCATGATAAGAAGATCAGCCTTGTTTGTTCCCTCCAGATCGGGCAGATAGTACCCAAGAGTTTTGGTCAGATCAAGCTTCTCCTCCTCGATCAGCTTCATTAAAGCAGGTACCGAAGCTGCTATTTTGGTAACTGAAGCTATATCATACAGATCGCCGGTTTTTACCGGATTGGCATGTCTGTACGTGTGATGTCCGTAAGCCTTATGATAGACTACAACCCCCTTACGGGCGACGAGGACCTGAGCTCCTGGTGTTGCCTTCTCATTGATCGCATTATAGATTATATCATCAATTTCCATAAGCTTCCCTGAATCAAGTCCGGCATCCTCAGGAATAGAATACCTTAGTCTGGCAAGCGTTGATGTTTCACTGCCATTGTTTATCACGTACCTCGCTGTTGAATTTACAGGTAACAGGCCTGTAGCGGGAATTGCCCCGAATATAAGCTGGGCAGCATAATCCTGTGCTATATTATTATCCTCATAAGCCATCAGGACAGATTTCACATTTGTTAATTCATCAAAAAAGGCAAGTGAATAGGGAGAGGTAAAAACAGTAAGCACCACATTATTCCTCGCAGCAAGTCTCCTGATAAAATAAGATGCTTGCGGAGAAACACCGTATTGCCTGGAACGCCGGCTGTCGGCATCATGAATTCCCACTATAACAAGGTTAAACCTCTCCAGTTCCTTCATGACCTGATTAAACTGCTCCAGGGTGGAATTTTTGCTTATGTTAATGTGCTTAACCGGTGCATAATTCTCGAGTGATTCCTGGAAGGCATACTTCCTGGCTTCACCAATTGAAACCGAAGCAATAGTCAGAGTGTCAAGACTTCGCAACGGAATCAGGTTGCCACGGTTTTCAAGCAGCGTAAGCGATTCTGCAGTAAGTTTTCTTCTTATCAGTTCTGATTGGGGACTGTTAAGATCACGATGCAGGTTATTTATATTCACCTTTGAAGGGTTTTTAAGTCCCATCCAGTATTTCGCTATAAGCACTTTCCTGCATCTTTCATCAATTGAAGCCTGATCAAGAACACCATCATCTATTGCCTTCCTGATTGAAGAAACTGCACGCGGCACATCTGCGGGAAATACAAGTACATCATTTCCGGCGAGAAGGGCTTGCACTTCAAGTGCACCTGAAGGAAAATGGTCACTTACTCCCTTCATGTTCAAGCCGTCACTGAAAATAAGTCCCTGAAATCCCAGTTCATCCCTGAGTAACCCTTCGACAGCGTCCCTCGATAATGAAGCCGCAAGTCCGGCAGTACTGTCAATCGAAGGTATATGTAAATGGGCTGTCATTATTCCGCCAATTCCCTTGTCAATTAAATTAACGAAAGGAACCAGTTCGAGTGTATCAAATCTCTCCCTGTCATGTCTTATAACCGGTAAAGTATAGTGTGAATCCTGATCAGTGTCTCCGTGTCCGGGAAAATGTTTTCCTACGGCAAGCACTCCATTATCCTGCATGCCTCTCATATAAAAGAGTGCTTTTTCAGAGACATTCCATTTATCCTCGCCAAATGACCTGTTTCCAATTACCGGATTGAGTGGATTAACATTCACATCCAAAACAGGGGCAAAATTTATCTGTGCACCCAGACGCTTCATTTGCCTGGCGATATCGGCCGACATCTCATATATGAGATCATTGTTCCTTACTGCCCCCAGTGTAAGATGCTGAGGAAAGGAAATTGTGCTGTCAAGCCGCATGCCCAGTCCCCATTCGGCATCCATGGCAATCATAATCGGGGTTTTGGCGGCCGATTGGTACCTGTTGGTCATTATAGCCTGCCTGACCGGACCTCCACGCATGAAGCAGATACCTCCGATATTGTAATTCTTTATAAGTTCAGTTAGTTCTGCATCCCTTGCATATCTGCTTTCAGAATAGGCAGAGACCATAATAAGCTGAGCGATCCTTTCATCCGGGGTAAGTGACCTCAGGACTGAATCAGCCCATGCCGTTGCTACTCCTGCAAATGGAGGAGAATGGATCTTTCCTGACTGTGCTGATACTTCGTGAACCGGCGACTGGTTTACAGGTAGAATAAGCAGAAGAAAAGTTAAAGGAAACAACAATCGGGAAAAGGATCTCATAACCCAAATCAGAATAAGTTTAAATAAAAAAATCCGGAATAACAGGCCGGCTGGAACCGTAAAGATATATTAATGACTGTTTCTGCCAATTAAATACGAAAGATTTAAAAAAAAATTGCTGACAATTTTTTCTGTCTGATCAAATCTTATTACAACTACCTCACAGGCACCTGCCGAAGATACTTGTTCAATCTGATTTTTAAGGATTCTAAATTATCCTCAGACATTTAGCTCATCTGAAAATACTATCCTGTCGCATACCGTAGAACTGATCATTTATGTATCCCTCTGGTTAAACTCTAAATCCACACCGACAATTTCATGATACGAATACTCTGTAAGTATGTTACTTAAAAACACTAAAATCCTGAATTGTTTTTAAATCCATTTTTGGTCTTATATTTGCATACAGTCAGCAATCCTTACACATTAACCAAATCATTATACTATTATGTTTAAAAAAAGTACAACTATCCTGTTGCTTGCCTTCCTTTTTGTTTTTGCAAAAGCACAGGATGAAGGAAGATTAATGAGATTTCCGGCAATCCATGGTGACCAGATAGTCTTTTCATACGCCGGTAACCTTTACATTGTCAACAGCTCCGGCGGCACAGCCAGAAAATTAACCACACACGACGGTTACGAGATGTTTCCCCGTTTTTCACCTGATGGAAAACACATTGCATTTACAGGACAGTATGACGGTAATACCGAGGTATTCCTGATCCCCTCAACCGGGGGAGAACCAAAAAGGATGACATATACCGCCACTCTTGGAAGAGACGACCTTGGCGACCGCATGGGTCCCAATAACATTGTTATGGGATGGACACCGGACGGCAAAAATATTACTTACAGATCGAGGAAAAAATCTTTCAACTCATTTAAAGGTCATTTATTTAATGTGCCGGTTGAGGGTGGCATGCCTGAGCAGATTCCCTTATCTGTCGGCGGATTTCTATCCTATTCTCTTGACGGCAAAAAAATGGCCTATAACAAGGTATTTCGTGAATTCAGGACCTGGAAATATTATAAGGGAGGCATGGCAGATGACATCTGGGTATATGATATGACTTCACTCAGCAATACCAATGTGACAAACAGCAATTCACAGGATATCATCCCGATGTGGGTAAGAGATGACCTGTTTTTCATATCTGACCGCGACCGTACCATGAACCTGTATGTCTATAATACAAATACCGGCGAGACAAGCAAGGTTACAGATTTCACTGAATATGACATCAAGTTCCCCTCTCTGGGAAGAGATCATATAGTCTTTGAAAATGGCGGACATATTTACAAGCTGGATGTCAGGACAAGAAATTATGAGAAAGTTCCTGTAAACATAAGCGGCGATTACATTCACGCCAGGGCAGAGTGGAAAGATGTTGCCGGATCAATTAATTCAGCCGGGATGTCTCCTAACGGAGAGAGGCTTGTATTTGCAGCCAGGGGAGAGGTATTCAATGTGCCGGTTAAAAACGGAATTACAAGAAACCTGACCCAGACTCCTGGCGCACATGACCGAAACGCGAGCTGGTCGCCAAACGGTGAATATATTGCCTGGATATCAGATAAATCAGGTGAATTTGAGTTATACACACAAAGGCAGGACGGATCGCAGTCTCCTAACCAGCTGACTTCAGCCGGTGACACCTATATTTTCAACTTCAAATGGTCTCCCGACAGCAGGAAGCTGGTCTATCACGACAAGAAAAACCGGCTCAGGATAGTTGATGTAGCAACAGGCTCGATATCAGAAGTGGCATATTCCGGACTTGGTACCATATCCGATTATAACTGGTCGCCCGACAGCAGGTGGATAACCTATACAAGACCAGAGCAGGGAATGAATATAGTTTGCCTGTACAATGTGGAGACCGGAAGTTCCCATGATGTAACCGAAGGATGGTATGCATCAGGAAATCCTTCATTCAGTTCAGACGGGAAATACCTGGTATTTATATCCAGAAGAGACTTTAATCCTGTCTATTCTCAGACTGAATGGAATCATGTTTATACCGATATGACCAGGATCTACCTGGCAACCCTGGCAAAGGCCACACCAAACCCTTTTGCCCCGGAAGACGATAAGGTTGAGCCAGCATCGGCCTCACCCGGCGCTGACAATAAGGTTACGGGAGATGCAGTACCGGCCGGACTTGTGACTGTAGATATTGATGGAATTAAAAACAGGATCATTTCACTGCCTGTAAGTCCCTCAAACTATTTTAGTGTTCAGGCAGTTGGAAATAAGATATACTATAATGAAAGATCTTCATCAGCGGGTACCACAAACTTCAAGATGTACGATCTCGAAAAGAAAAAGGAGACAGAGCTTGGTGAAGGAATGTCATTCACAATATCATCAAATAATAAAAAAATGCTGGTACGGGTACGCAATAATTATTCGGTGATTGATCTGCCCGACAGGAAGATAAATATCGAAGAAACTGTTGATCTCTCAAACATGCGTGCGTGGGTTGACTATTCTCAGGAATGGCAGCAGATTTTTGATGAGAGCTGGAGACAGATGAGGGATTTCTTTTACGATCCCGGAATGCATGGAGTGGACTGGAAGGCAATGTATGAAAAGTATAACGAACTGATCCCCTATGTAAAGCACCGTACCGACCTTACCTATGTAATTGGCGAACTTATTGCCGAGCTGAATGTAGGGCATGCATATGCACAGAATGGTGAAAGGCCAATGCCTGAGAGAATCAATATGGGACTTCTGGGTGCCGAAATAAGCAGGCACTCTTCCGGATATTATACCATAGACAGAATACTTGAGGGAGCCAACTGGAGCACCTCATTATATTCGCCGCTTACCGAAATCGGTCTGAATATTAATAACGGCGATTATATTATAGCGGTTAACGGCAAAGATCTTGCCGATGTTGATAATATGTACCGGTTGCTTGTAAACACTGCCGGTAAAATGGTTGAACTTACCGTTAACAGTAATCCCGAAACTACAGGAAGCCGGAAAGTTATTGTGAAACCTGTTTCAGACGAGGCAGACCTGTATTATTATAACTGGGTTCAGGAAAACATCCGCAAGGTAGATGAAGCTACCGGCGGCCAGGCAGGTTATATCCATATTCCCGATATGGGAGTTAACGGTCTCAATCAGTGGGCAAGATTATATTACCCTCAGTTGCAGAAGCGCGGACTGATTATTGATGACAGGGAGAATGGCGGTGGTAATGTCTCTCCAATGATCATTGAACGGCTGCAACGCACAATGACCTATGCAACAATGCATACCAACCAGACAGAAGGATCGGTTAACCCGGTCGGCACGCATGTCGGACCCAAGGTGGCACTCATCGACAGGTATTCGGCTTCTGACGGTGACCTTTTTCCATACAGGTTCAGGCACAACAAAATCGGAACGATTATAGGCGAAACCAGCTGGGGCGGTGTGGTTGGATACAGCGGAGCTATTCCTGCCATGGATGGTGGCTCAATCATAACCCCTTCGTATGCTCCGTATGCAGCTGATGGTAGTGGATTTATCATTGAAGGTGAAGGAGTTGAACCCGATATTTTTGTCCATAACGATCCATCACGGGAATTCAGGGGAATTGATGATCAGCTAAACAGGGCCATTGAAGAAATTCTTAAGGAAATTGAGTCTTTCGACAGGTTCGTCCCTCCGATTCCCCAGTTTCCCGATAAAAGTAAATAACCCTTGCGGGGAACAAAACGTATGCAATAAATTCTGTTTAAAACCGATCTGTTTTAAAACCTGCCTTTCCGGGCAGGTTTTTTATTTACACCAAACCGGCAACAATATTTCCAATGAAAGTGCAGTTTATTTTATTTATTACCAGTAATTCGCATGCAACATCAGCAAAAATTACTGATTAATCACCAATACTCTTTTTGGTCCCTGGTAGTTGGAACATTGGAGATTAATACAATTTAACTATAATTACTGAGCCGTAAGCAAAAAATATATTTCTGGTATCCCTTAAGGAATACCATCTTCCCATAAGAGCTTAATTTTAAGCTTTTTGTTTATATCTCTCCTGAAAAATAGAAAAAACTACCAACAAGTTCATAATGAGTTGTTCAAAACAGCAACTAAAAAGCAAAAGAAAGCGTAATATAATTGAGAATAAAAGATTGGTTATTTATTTTTTTAATAACTTGTCCTGAATTGTTCTTTTTGACAGCATTACTGATATTATGCAAATTACAAAGCACGTGCGGCCTATTAAAAATTACTGGTTACTTCCGGGGATTTTTTTATTTGTGCTTGTCCTTCTCTTCAGTCTGCTGATATCCCACAATCACCTTCAGCAGAAGCGAATCACAACTGAAAAATACCAGTATCTGAGCGCAATAAGCGACTTTAAGATTGATAAAATACAAAGCTGGATCAATGAACGAAAAGGTGAGGCCCGGTTTACCTATTCAAATGAAGGCTTTGTTGAACTTGTAAAAGAATTGGTCGAAAATCCGGAAAACACCGGGATTGTTGATTATACAAAAGAATGGCTCAGGCCAATGAAGGAGAGCCATGACTACATCTTTATAACATTTATATGTGCAAACGGGATTCAACTTCTTCCAACTGAAGGGATAATCATTGACCGGGAACAGAAAAATGCTGCCCTGGCTGCCGGAATATCCGGGGAAATTTCCATAAGCGACATTATTCAGGATTCTGCCGGAAATATATTTATGGATATGTTTGTGCCAATTACCGACCATGGTTCAGGGGAGCTGTTGGGGACTGTAATATTCAGGATTGATCCTCGCACTGAACTTTTCCCGCTGATAAGAAATATTATTATACCCAGCAGAAGCCTGGAGACGTTGCTGGTTAGAAATGAGCAGGATGGTGTACTGATAATGAATAATTTGCGTCATAGTCCTGAGACCCCGCCAATGTCAATGACATTGACCGGCACATATGAAAATAGGGGAAGTCTGGAATTCTATGAAGCAGAAGGTACCATTACCGCAATTGATTACCGTAATGTTGAAGTGCTGGCCGATATAAGAAGAGTTCATGAGTTTGACTGGACCATAATTACAAAAATAGATATCGATGAGATATTTGAACCTCTGGTAGCCCAGCGAATTCAGTTTACGATAATGATCCTGCTGGTTTCAGCTTTCCTGGCGCTTCTGGTTTTCTTTCTTATCAAGATCAGGCAGAATAAATATTTCAGAGATATTGTAACTGAACGCAACGAATCGGAAATTAAAATACGGGAACTGAATAATCAGCTTAGAACTGCCCGCGATGTGTCGGAGGAGTCTAGTAAACTGAAATCAGCCATCCTGATGAACATGAGTCATGAAATAAGAACACCATTGAACGGTATTCTCGGCTTTGCACAGTTACTTTCCAGAAAATTACAGGGAACTCCCGAAGAGAGTATGATAAGCCATATAAGGGTATCAGGCGACCGCCTGCTTAAAACACTTACAAATATAATGGATCTTGCCCAGCTGGAGTCTGAAAGGGCCCCGGTCAGAGTAGAACAATATATTCTGAAAGAGATAACCTGGGAGCTAAAAGAAAAATATAAGCTTCTTGCATACAATAAGAACCTATTCTTTAACTATGGCATCGATGAAGATTATCCACTTCGTGCTGACCGGATAATGCTTTCCCAGGCACTTGGCCATATTCTTGACAATGCCATAAAGTATACCGATTCCGGAGAAATCAGCATCACTTCCGATCAATGTGTTGAACATGGTATTCTTTGCACCAGGATCCATATTGCCGATACAGGTATTGGTATACCTCCCGGGGAAATTGAAAATATATTTTTAGAATTCAGACAGGTCAGCCAGGGCTATAAGCGTCAGTACGAAGGTTCCGGAATAGGACTTTCCCTTGTAAAGAAAATGATTACGCTTATGAACGGAACCATAAGTGTTGAAAGCAAAACTGGAAAAGGTTCAGTATTCACCATTAGTCTGCCTGCAGGAATTACGGCAGGCAAGCAGGTGAAAATTGAGTTTGACCCCGGGGAAAAATTGCAATCACCCTCTGGAAAATCAAAAATGAAGATTTCCCATGAAAAAAACAAGCCAAATGTTCTTGTCGTTGAAGACAACAAGGTAAATGCAGAACTGATCTCGGCATATCTTGACGGTTCAGTTATGATTGAATATGCAGCAGATGGTGAAGCTGCCATAAAAATGGCTGAAAACAAAGTATTTGATATTGTACTTATGGATATAAATCTCGGTCCCGGGATTGATGGCCTGGAGACAATGGACAGGATGAGGTCAATAAATGGCTACAGTGAGACTCCTGTTGTAGCTGTTACAGGCTATACCATGGAAGAGGATAAAAAAAGGATATTAAACAGAGGATGTGACTACTTTCTGGCAAAACCCTTCACTCAGAAAGATCTGCAATTACTGATAGAGCAAATAAATGGCATTATCTGACAAACTTTTAATCCGGATAAAGTGTTGTTACTTTATTTAATAAAATCAAGCTTCAAATGATTGCTGATTGATTACCCATGTCTTATTAATTGCCATGGGGCCTGTCCTTTGTGTCACCTGGCAGCCATGGAGGTTCACCCGGTGATTATTCATATATAAGGCCTGGTTCGCAAACTCCTGTCCATATCTAAATATTTATATTTTTATTTATATTATCTTTGCACAGAAATGGAATAAACATCCATAATCACCAAAAACATTAAACCACCCTGATATGGAAATGATAATTAGTTTAGAAGACGGTAAGAAAGTAAACGCATTTTATAAGGAAATGGTCATTAAAACCGATCAGCCGGTTCGCTCGGGAGGTGAAGCCAGTGCTCCCGAACCCTTCACACTTTTTCTTGCGTCAATTGGCACCTGTGCGGGGATTTACGTAAAATCATTCTGCGACCAGAGAGGTATTCCAACTGATAATATTAAACTGGTCCAGTCAATGACATACAACCAGGAGAAAAAGATGATCGGTAAGATCAGCATAGATATTCAACTGCCGGCCGGTTTCCCTGAAAAGTACAAAGAAGCGGTAATTAAGGCAGCCGATTTATGTGCGGTTAAAAAACACCTCGCCGACCCTCCTGAAATAACTGTTGATGCTAATATCTATTAAAGAATTCTAATCCTGGTCGCCGATAATTTCAAACTCAGTCCGCCGGTTTTCTGCACGGCCCTCCTCTGTTTCATTCGATTCAACAGGAGAAGTATCGCCGAAACCAATAAAAATTATCCTTGATTTATCTACCCCGGAACTGATAAGGTAGTCTGCTACCGATTCAGCTCTACGGGTGGAAAGTTCCCGATTATACTCCGGTTCCCCCACATTGTCGGTATGTCCGTTTATTCTAATCCGTATTTGCGGATTCTGATGCATGAATTCACCAAGTTTTTCAAGTTCAGCTTTTGACTCGGCTTTTAACTCATAACTGTCAAATGCGAAAAAGATATTGCGAAGAACGGTTTTTTCCCCGGTCCTTATCTTATGTAACGGTATATCCTTCAGATAGGGATCAGTTTGATGAGAGAACCCTCCAAGTGAGAAATTGTCTGAATAAAACAGATATCCCGTTTTTGATACATTCAGGGCATAGTCCCGGCCGGTAGCAATTGGAACAATAAATTCACCATTCCGGGAATCTGAAACGGAATTTATTACTGTTTCGGCTGTGCTGAGGTCAATAAGTTCAAAGCTTGCCTGCAGCCTTTGCCGGCTGTCGGCATCGTATACTGTACCCTTCATATATGACACCTCCAGGGGACGAGCATCGGGGTACAGATCGAATGAATACAGGTCGCGCACCTCACCGCTCATCCTGTCAGATGAAAAGTATCCCTTATCTCCCCGGGCATTAACTATCAGCCCTATTTCGTCAAAATGGGTATTCAGCGGATATCCGAGATTTTCAGGTTCACTCCAGTTTCCATCTTCATCTTTACGGGTTACAAAAAGATCATACCCCCCCATTCCAATATGGCCATCGGATGAAAAATACAAGGTCTGATTATCAACATGTATGAAAGGAGACATTTCGTTACCCTCAGTATTAACAACATCTCCAAGATTTACCGGCCTCCCCCATCTTCCGTCGGCAGCCAGCTCACTGTACCAGATATCCATTTTCCCCTCGCCTCCTCTTCTGTTACTTGAGAAATAGAGGGTTTTACCATCGGGGGATATTGATGGCTGAGCCTCCCATGAGGCAGAATTGACCGGTGAACCAAGGTTTACAGGTTCTCCCCACATGTTACCTGTCCTTTCAGCAAAATAAATATCACAACTTCCCAGTCCGCCCTCACGGCTGCAGGCAGTAAAAAAGATCATCCTGCCGTCGGCAGATAAAGAAGGGGCGCCCTCATTGAGCTCTGAATTTATTGGCGGACCAATATTTTTTGCCAGTTCCCATTCATCGCCGGGCTTATAGCTTACATAAAAATCTTCGCGTAAATTCCCGGGCAACCTTCTTCCCTCAGAATTCCTCATTACCTGTCTGGTAAAGATGAGCGTTTGCTCGTCGGCGGTAAGTGTTGGCCAGTATTCATCATCATCGGTATTTATTGGCGGGCCAAGATCCTGCAGATTAAACGGAATCGGATTCTTTTTAGCCTCATTTGCGAATTCGCAGGCCTGCACCTTTCTTACAGCCTGGTCCTGGTAGCGTACCGGCACACCGGGATGGTCAATCAATTTACTGTATGCGATCCTGGCATTTTCATACTCGCCAATGGCCATCCATGCATTACCCGTATTAAACCAACCCAGGGGAAAAAATTCAGGATCAATTAAAAGAGCTTGCTCGAAGTAATTGGCAGCCTGCCGGTATTCCTTCATATCAAAATAAACATCACCCATCAGCAAATATGCCTCGGCAAAACTTTTATCTGATGAGACAGCCTGCTCAAGCAGCTCAAGTGCACCCTCATAATTCAACAGCTCATATTGCTGGAGACCAGACCGGAACAGCCTGGCAGCACGGTTATTCCGGGTGGAAAGTTCCTGAGAGAAAATAACTGTACTGTTAAGAAGAAAGACTAAAAACACCAGTAAAAATCTAACCATAGAATTGCTGTTACTGAAGATAATCAGGGTATATGCATAAACTTATGCGCCTGCAATGAAATATTCCATTGTGGATTATTCTTGACATATTCCACTATAGATGAAACTATTATATCATACCTGCTCCATTCCGGCTGGAGATATAACCGGCAATTACTATTTACCAGTTTAGCAGTCTCTTCTGCCCATTCCAGATCAGAATTGTCGAACACAATAACCTTGAGCTCGTCTGCCATGTTATATATTTCAGGTTGTGGAGGGCTTTGCTTCTTGGGTGAAAGACATATCCAGTTCCATTCTCCGGTTAGCGGATATGCCCCGGAAGTTTCAACATAAGTCTCAATGCCATTCTCCTTTAATTCTGCGCAAAGATAGTCCAGAGGATAGCTTGATGGTTCACCCCCTGTAACAACAACCGATCTGGATGGATAGGTAAGTGCCCTCTGTACAATTTCATCTGTATCGACCAGGGGGTGTAAATGCCGGTTCCATGTGTACTTTGCATCGCACCAGCTGCATCCGATATCACACCCTCCAAGACGGATAAAATAAGCAGGCTTCCCGGTGTGATATCCTTCTCCCTGAATAGTGTAAAAATCTTCTACCAGCGGTAGTTTTTTTCCCCCTTCAAACACTTCATCCATTAGTCAAATATTAACCCATAAAAGTACCAAAAAAATAAAAATAAAAGCAGGAGTATTTGATTATACATACACTCCTGCTAAAAAGTTTTATTATATTTTAAAAAGCATCAGGCAACAGGGCAGGGACTGCCCGAAACCAGGCCAGGGTAAAAGGCAATGCCTTCGATAAACCAGAGCTTCCCTGGAGGTGGTTCACTTTATTATTATTCCGGCTGCATGTAGCCGGACATTTCGCATAAAGTAATTATCTGATTTTGAAAAATTTAACCAACTCTGCCCGTACAGGAAAGTTAAATTGTCAGTTGCTGCTAAAAACCAAACGCGGCAAGCATCCTGTCGAAAATGCCGGTATTTTCATAAATGCCACCAAATTCACTGGCACCAGGCCCCCAGGCAAAAACAGGCTGCATAAGTCCGGTATGTCCGCCGGTTGTAAATCCTGCCGTAATCTCTCCGGTTTCACTATTGAAGCCATTAAGAGCAAGCCCTCCGGTGTCATGATCGCTGGTTACGATAACAAGCGTTTCGCCATTCTGTCTGGCAAAATCCAGTGCCCTGCCAACAGCCCTGTCGAAATCAAGAGTTTCCGATACAATATTAACAATATCATTATCATGGGCAGCCCAGTCAATCTGCGATCCTTCAACCATAAGAAAAAACCCGTTATCATTCTGGCTCAGAATGTTTATGGCAGTGCGTGTAGCGTCGGGAAGCATGTCTCCACGACCTTCGGAATAAAAGGGAGGATGTCCGTCTGCAATAAATCCGGCCAGTTTACCAGATTGAACCTGGTTCACTTCATCCATATCCAGTGCCAGCACATAACCACCGGCTTCAAGTTCCTCAAGTAAATTCCTGCCATCGACTCTCTTTGAAAAATGATCCCGTCCGCCTCCTATAATAACATCTATGTCAGTGCTTAAAAAATCAAGTGCGATTTCTTCACCCATGTTCCTGCTTGGCTGATGTGCAATAAATGAAGCCGGTGTGGCATGAGTCAATGCACAACTGGAGACAAGGCCCGTGGCGAGCCCATTTTCATTTGCAATATGCAATATGCTTTTGACAGGTACGCTGTCAGGATCCATCCCAATAAATCCATTGGTAGTTTTCACTCCTGTAGCCAGGGCAGTGCCAGCAGCACCCGAATCAGTCACAAATGAATTTGCTGAATAAGTCTTGATAAATCCGATATTCTTAAATTGTTCCATGTTAAGTGGTGAATCACTTGACAGTATGCCGGCATGAACGTGGGCGAAACTCATCCCGTCACCAATGAGCAGGATGATGTTTTTTGGCTTTTGTTCCTCAACATTTGCATTGTTAGTACTTGCATTGTTGTCACATGCAGAAAAAATGAACAGTGCGGCAATTGCATAAATTATTCTGAATCTTTTCATAATTATCTTATTTTCCGGTGTCTGATTTTAGCTGAATTAATTTTCTCAAAAATACTAAAAAAGAAGTTCTGTTCCGGTGATTAACACAAAGTTAATCATTACTTAATTTCCATAAAGTAATTTAGCTTCTCTTTCCCGGGCAATCATACTCCAGTCAGCAGGAATAACTTCCCAGTTATTCAGTGCCCGGGGATCGACCACATTATTCTCCTCTATCCAGCGAATAAGATAATGTCTGAGATCCCTTTGAGTTGAGGAGATTATCCTGTCAGGGAACTCCTCTGCCGGAATTCCGGCGCCGCTTTCAAGATGGCCGCCTCCGCCGCTGCCACGGTATGAATTAATCGCAACAGAATATGTTGCTTCCATACTGAAAAGATCACCATTGCTCAGTTTACTTATCTTTATGCGGCTTCCTTCAGGTTTGCTGACATCGACTGTATAATCAATTCCGGCTGCAGAATCGAAATTAAATGATGGTTCTGCAAGTAAATACCTTTGTCCGTCTGAAGAAACAGAAATATCACCCTTTTCATCCCTGCGATATAACAACAACAAATCGTCCTGATCCTGCATATGATTATACCAGTTCCCATATGAGAATTCAAGATAGTCTTTTATCTCTTTACCGCTAAGTTCCATGGTGTAGAGAAAATTCTCATACCTGTAAAGGTTGAACATATCACCAACATTTACCTCCCCTCTGCTTATCTCAGCATCAAATGAAAGTGGGGCAGCAAAGGATATCTGAGCACCGGTAATTTCAATCTGCAACATATGAATAAGATCAACAAAAGCCGAACTTCCAAACATTGCATCCCTGCTGGATATGGTTTCAGAAAACTCACCTATTCGCCTGGTGACAAAATTATTTACTTCCTCAATCTCCTTTTCAAACTCTTTCATAAAGGCATTATCGGGCTCTACGCCAGCCAAACTGACAATCTCACCCTTTATTTCCTTTATATAAGAGTCTGAATTGCGGTTATATGTAAGATCAATCTCGGCTACTGATACTTGCCTGGCATGACTTCCTGGACCCATGACAAGTACGCTGTTGCCGGAGGAATTTTGAATCTGAGTATTCCATTCCCTGTGATCATGACCAATCAATACAACATCAAATCCCGGAACCAGTGAAGCGACCTCAGCAGACCCGTTTTCATATATACTTTCCCCGTTATTACCATCTTTCCTGGTGCTGCCAAAACCCTCATGGAACAACCCGACAACAATATCAGGCTTTTCCTTTTCCTGAACGATCTGCATCCACCTTTCAGCCTCCGGAACCATTTCCAGAAACTCCATATCTACCCATAATGTTTCAGGCAGCCATTCGGGAACCATGGAAGTTATAAGTCCCATTACAGCAATCTTTATTCCCTCGACTTCAAGAATAGTATATGGTTTGAAGTATGGCTCTTCTGTTCCTTTTTTTAAAATATTAGCTGCCAGCCATGGAAAACCTGAGCCGGCAACTACCCTGTCATAAACTTCATGCCCTGCTTCTATATCATGATTGCCAACAGTTGCCGCATCATACTTCATAAAGTTCATAACCCTCGTCAATATGTGCTCGTCATTCTGGTTCTCGAAATTGTAATAGTAAACCATAGGTTGCCCTTGTAATATATCACCATTGTCGAGCAGAATTACAACCTGATCGTTATTTGCTCTTTCATCTTCAACAAACCTGTGCACCCGGGCCAGCGAACCTTCGGCAGGAGAATGATTAATATGATCATAAGGAAATAACAAACCATGCACATCCGAAGTCTGTATGATCTTTATCGTAATTGATTCAGGGCGATCTGTGTCACCGCATGAGACAAGAATTACCAGTGCAAGTAAAAAGCAAAGCCTGCAATATTTTAACATTGGAATTTAAATTGATAAACTATTATAAGGAGTTTATTGCATTCAATTTGTGAACAAATAAAAAATACAAAAACCTGTATTATGCAAATTTTTAAAAATATTCGGATTAATCAGTTTATTCGAATTGTTCGTACTATTCTGTTAACTCGGATTGTTCGGATTGTCCGGATTAGCAGTATTATCTGTTTAACTACAAAATCAGCTATCTCAACTAAATAATCATCCCCGCTCCGACGGTTTCATTGCCGGCTTCATCTATGAGTATAAGGCTGCCGGTTGTCCTGTTAAGCCTGTAAGGATCGTAAAACAAAGGCTTTGTTGTCTTGATGGTAATGCATGCAATATCATTCAGTCCAACCTGCTTATCACTGTAATCCTTTTCCAGCTTGTTTATATTCATTTTGTAATCAACCTCCTTAATAACACATCTTGCATCGCGGGTGGTATGTTTAACTGAATATTTCCCGTTTATCTGCATCGGCTTCTGGTTGAGCCAGCATATCATCAGCCGGATCTCCTGTCCGGATTGCGGACCGTTTTTTATTCCGGTAAGCATATCGCCCCGGCTGATGTCAACATCATCTTCCAGGGAAATTGAAACAGATTGCGGGGCAAGCGCTGATTCAAGGCTTGTATTGAAAATATCAATGCTTTTTATCCGGGAGACAATTCCGGATGGCAAAACTTTTACACTATCACCCTTCTTCATAATGCCTCCGGCAAGCCGTCCGGCATAACCGCGATAATCGTGAAATTTATCGGATTGTGGCCTTATGACATACTGAACGGGAAATCTTACGTCAACCAGGTTCAGATCAGCCGCAATATGAATATTTTCAAGTAAATACATTAATGTCGGTCCATCATACCACGGAGTGTTAGTTGAACGCTCAACCACATTATCACCATATTTTGCACTTATGGGAACGAACCTGACATCCTTAATATCAAGTTTTCCTGCAAATTTCAGGAACTGGGCCCTGATTTGTTCAAATACCTTGTTAGTATAACCAACAAGGTCCATTTTATTCACACAAATGACCACATGGGGGATCTGGAGAAGAGATGCAATATATGCATGCCTCAGGGTTTGTTCAATTACACCCTGCCTGGAATCGACAAGAATCAGTGCAAGATTGGCCGTGGATGCACCGGTGACCATATTTCTTGTATATTGAATATGACCGGGAGTATCGGCAATAATAAACTTGCGCTTTGGAGTAGCAAAATATCTGTATGCAACATCAATAGTAATTCCCTGTTCCCGCTCAGCCCTCAGTCCGTCAGTTAAAAGGGCGAGATTTACCTCTTCATCACCTTTTCGCAGACTGGCAGAGGTTATGGCTTCCATCTGGTCTTCGAAAATTGCCTTGCTGTCATACAGGAGGCGGCCAATAAGGGTACTTTTGCCATCATCAACACTTCCGGCGGTTGTAAAACGCATCAGTTCCATGTCCAGGTAACCCGGTGCAGGATCAATATTTTTGGTTTGCATACCTTGTCAATAAATTATGATTGGATTGTAAAAAACGATTTGTTGCCTGGAGATCAGAAGTATCCCTCCTTCTTCCTGTCTTCCATGGCGGCATCTGATCTCTTGTCGTCATACCTGCCCCCTCTCTCTGTTACACGAGTTGCAGCAATTTCCGTAATTATGTCCTCTAGGGTATTGGCAGTTGACAATGTCACACCGGTACATGTTATGTCGCCAATGGTACGGCAACGGACATCATGAACCTCAGGAACCTCATTCTCTTTCAGTTGGATAAACGGAGCCCAGGCAAGCCATACACCATCGCGACAAAATATCTTGCGTTTATGGGTAAAATAGAGGCATGGAATATCAATGTTCTCCATGTAAATATATTGCCATACATCAAGTTCTGTCCAGTTGCTTATTGGAAATACCCGGAAATGTTCACCCATCATTTTCCTTCCGTTGAATAAGTTCCAGAGTTCAGGCCTTTGATTCTTCGGATCCCATTGCCCAAATTCATCACGATGAGAGAAAAAACGCTCCTTTGCCCTTGCCTTCTCCTCATCCCGTCTTCCACCACCCATGGCACAGTCAAACTTCAGTTCCTCAATAGCATCAAGCAGAGTAACTGTCTGCAGAACATTACGACTGGCATTCACACCTTTCTCTTCAACTGCGCGGCCATTATTAATCGAATCCTGAACCAGCCTGGATATACAGGTAGCCCCGGTTTCTTCCATAAGCCGGTCACGAAAATCAAGAGTTTCCTGAAAATTATGTCCGGTATCTATATGCATAAGCGGGAAAGGCACCCTGGAAGGCCAGAAGGCTTTTCTTGCGAGGTGAAAAAGTACAATTGAATCCTTACCCCCGGAAAACAAAAGAGTCGGCCTCTCAAATTGTGCAGCTACCTCCCTTATCACATATATTGACTCAGCTTCCAGTTCCCGAAGGTGGTTTATCTTAAGATCATCCATATTGACAGTTTAAACTTTTTAATTCTTCCCGTACAGGCTGTTGGGTATAACTTACCTTATACCGGCATTTTCTCCGGGAATTCAGTTTATTAAGTATTGAACAGGGCTAAAGATACGAAATCTCTGAAATAGTGAAATTACCCCCATATTTAACCGAGCACAAATTTAATATTTTTATGCACTTAATAAAAATGCAGGGAATGACACTAATCTATGTTGCGGGTATTACATGTATAAAACAGAAACCGTCATCCTGTGATTCAGGCATAACGGTCTCTGTGGAACATCCGGGGAAAAATCCCCTATATAAAAATTCTGATTGACAGAAAAATTAAAAATCTATCCCTGCCAATCATTTGATTCGCTAGTTAACATCCCACCATAAAGGTGAAATCAGATTATCTCCATGCTGAAGATTTCCAACGGCTGATCTGTAATTACTCTCGTTAAGGGTCTGCTCATACTGTGGGTACTGCATTCTCTTAGGCAGATCATCGGTGATCTCAGCAGGAATCGGATCGAATACGAATAGATAGTGTGTATCATTAAATGGCCTGTAAACTGTATAGTTTCCCGGCTTCATTAAAACAGCAGGATAACCGGTTCGTCTGTATTCACTCCAGGCAGTCTGTCCGTCCATGTAAAGTGCGATATATTTCTGGGTGAGCACATTTTCAGCATTTGCAGCAGGCACTGCTGCAATATAAGCTGCAATATCGCTCTGCGGTACACCCCATTTCTCCATTGACGCTTCTATTCCGTTCACATAATGTGTCTGATCCCATCCGTTAAGCTCTGAAAGAATGAAAGCTACTTCCGCATATTCCATTAGAACAACAGCATAATCAGGTTTTCCGGTTATATTGCCTTCGTGCGGAAATGATTTCCAGGTTATTGTTGCAGCCTGACCGGAAGTTTCAGCAACTGGCATACCTACATATTCACCATCACCATTAGGCTCTGCATATTGCTCTATCCTGGGATCGTAAAGACCAAAAAACGGGTTAGTTGTAATCGGTGTAGTAGCTGCAGTACCATCGTGGCCGTAGATATTATCTCCTTTCAACAGAGTGACCAGAGTGTTACTGACGGCAAAGTCAGCCCTATTGGTAACATTCCAGGCCCTGTACATGGGAGATGCATTAGCATCGGCTGTTTCATAAGCAAAAAGAGCATTGTCAGCATTCGAAGCAAATACGCCCTTGGAAATAGCATCTGTTATATGGGTATTGGCAAGTGTCGCATTTGCACCCTGTATCTTTAAGGCTATCTTCAGCCGAAGGGAATTGGCGAACAATTTCCATTTTGCAACATTGCCATTATAGATCTGATCGCCCTGGGTAAAACCAGGCTTTGTTGCATCCAACTGATCGTGCGCCTGTTGCAATTCATTAAGTATATCAGCATAAATATCGGCCTGTGCAGCATACGCGGGGTAAATCACTTCTGTTTCGCCAGCCAGCTGCAACGCCTGAAAATCGGGGTTATCGCTGCCATAGGAATAATATGGAATGTCGCCCCAGCTATCGGCCATGATATTAAAAGTGTAGGCCATCATAATACGGGCACAGGCAATTTGATTCTGATTATCGCCATACGCAAGCATATTATCTTTCGTGTCAGGATTTTCGTTCAAATCAATTACAATTCGCAAATTTTCAAGATTGTAATAGAAGGCAGCCCATGTTTGTCTCATAGATTCACGATAACCATAACGGTCTTCGTCACCATACTCAGCCTGCTGCCAGTACTGCATGGTGTTCTGGGTGAAACGTCCAAGCCACCAGGTATCTCTTGTATTTGATACAATACTGTGAACAGCATTATTAAAAACAGCTGCAGAAGGCGGGGATGTAGGGGAATTTGGACTTTCAAAGTAATCCACTTCGCACCCTACAAGCATTATCAGCAGTAATGCAAGTTTATATTTTATTATTTTCATAATATTTATTTTAAAAGTTTTTTTCATGGACTAAAAATTTAATGTCAGATTCATTCCGAAGGCCCTGAAACTAGGCTGTAATCCACCTTCCATACCCTGAATGTTACCTGAACCTCCAACAGTCATTTCGGGATCAAAGCCAGGCTTATCAAGGCCCCACGTAGCTAGATTACGTCCATAGGCTGAAACCCTGATCTGTTTTACCGTCGCGTTGAAGAGCGGCCTTCTGAAAGTATATCCCAGGGTCACTTCCCTCAACTTCATATAATCAGCTTTAAAGACACTCTGTGCACTTGGCGTGCCATAACCATAATAATAACGTGCAGCATATCCCCGGCCGGAAATGTAGTTTTCAACCGGTGCAGTATTTGTTACGGTGTAAGTACCATCATCATTAAAGGCCACGGTACCGGTAACTCCATCAAGTTTTATTCCGCCCCCGTCAGCAACAGCATCACGAATTTCATTTCCCTTGTCATTGACAGCAGCTGTTTCAGGGAACATGCCTGAATACATTCCCCACTGATGCGTGAGTGAATAGAATACACCACCCTGCTGTATATCAATCAGGAACCCAAGGTCAAAATCTTTATATGTAAAGTTATTGCTGATACCCAGGTTAAAATCAGGATATACTGAGCCAAGAGGAACAAGGCTGGGAGTTCTCATCCAGTAACCGTTTGCAGCTACTACTCTGTTCCCGCTGTCATCATAAATATAGTCATATCCCCATAACTGGCCGTAAGTGTCACCAACGCTTGCCCTGAGAGTTACGCCACCGAATGGCGCAGTGGCAATGTCAAGTGTCTGTATATCGCCAAATAGTTCTTCAACAACCATTTTGGACATTGTATAGTTGGACCTGATCCTCCAGGTAAAATCATTTGTCTGCACGGGAGTTAGTCCTAGAGAGATCTCCCATCCCTTACTTGTAAGATTTCCGGCATTAATAATTTTAGACATATAACCAGTTGCCCGCGATGTTTGAAGTGGCATTATAAGGTCAGTTGTTGCCTTGTTAAACCAGGTAACACTCAGGTCAGCCCTGTTCTGGAATGCTATAAGATCTAAACCAAACTCGGTTGTTGTTGTGGTTTCAGCCTTCAGATCAGGGTTTGCCATACTGGTAGCCACAGAAAGTCTGGGCGAAGTACCAAACGGGCCACTGGCATTGTAATTATAGATGGAAATAACCCTGTAAGGATCGGTATCATTACCCACCTGGGAGTGCCCTGCACGCAGTTTTGCAAGGTTTAATCCCTGAATTTCAACCAGTTCAGTCAACACAAAACTACCTGCAATACCGTAATAGAAATATGAATTATTATGTTCAGGAAGTGTTGAAGACCAGTCGTTCCTTACAGAAAAATCAGCATTAAGGAAACCCTGGTACCCTAAATTTACCTGACCAAAAGCACTGTTAACCCTTCTTTCACTGGTAAAATCACCTATTGTAGGATTATCGTTGGAGTTTGACAATGTAAACAGGCCTGGCACAACCAATCCACCAGAGGTTGTACCGGAATTTCTGTCATATCGTACATCCCTGCGGTTTACCCCTGCCAGTCCGGAAAAGCTGAAGTCGTCTGATATCTGTTTGTTATAATTCAAACGGGCTTCATAATTAAATTCCGTATTACTTCGAACATGCTCTGCATAGAAACTTTGTTCCTTTGAACCTAAGGCAATTCTTTCCCTGTTGAAAAAATTATACGAATCACCATAGACTCCACCATTAAAGGACAGGTCGTCGGTTATCCTGACGTTTAAATCAATATTCCCAAAAAACCTGGTGCGCTGATCCTCAGGATAGTTTTCATAAACTGTCCAGTAAGGGTTGTCCATATACTTTGGCGATGAAAGACCAAAAGCGTCCCTGTTCCATGTTCTTTGGGTACCGTCTACATTTTTATAATCCTGAAGCCGGTCAAAATCAAGCCCTGTGAAGCCCCATTGGAAGAATTGCTGTCCAAGACTGTTACCATTATATCCAAGTGTAGGCCGGCCTTTGGCATAATTTGAAGTGTAGTTCAAATTGGAGTTGATTGAAATTCTGTCTGTCAGTGCGGCATTTGACCCAAGCTTAAATGAATTTCTGTTCATTTCTGATCCCGGAAGTGTACCTTCGGTCATTGAATTCGCATAGGAGAACCTGATTCCGTAAGTTTCTCCTGTCTTGGAAACACCAATATTATTATTCAGGGTCCTCCCAAGATTCCAGAATGATTCCACGCTGTTTTCAGGTGCTACCCATGGTGCAGTTTGTGGTGAGGAAGTTATTCCCTTGGCATAATCCTCGGCTCCCCACCAGTGCACAACCTGCAGGCTAGGATCGTATCTTGGACCCCAGCTTTCATCCACCCAATAGGTAGGGGTTAAATATTGTGTTCCGCCAACTGTAACGGGAGCAAAACCATTAACACCACCATTGGCATCACTTATTATGGCACCTCCACCATATTTTGTTTGTAATTCCGGCATGATAGCAACTTGCTGGAAGTCAACTGATGAATTAAAATCTACAGCAAAACTCTCTCTTCCCTGCCGTGCTGTTTTGGTTGTAATAAGAATTACACCGTTTGCTGCCCGTGAGCCGTAAAGTGCGGCTGCCGCCCCTTTAAGGACAGATATATTCTCAATATCAGAAGGATTAATGTCATTCAGCATATTACCATAATCGACACCACCGCCACCTGTCTGGGCACCTGTGGAGTTGAAATTCTGGTTGTCCATTGGGACACCGTCAACAATAATCAATGGATTGTTGTCTCCCAGCATAGAGGAAGCACCCCTGACGAGGATTTTGCTTGATCCCCCCATATTGGTGGATGATCTTATCTGTGCGCCGGCAACTCTTCCCTGCAGGGCACTAAGAGCATCTGTTTGCTGGACCTGGTTGAGTTCCGCACCCTCTACCTGCTGAACTGAGTAACCCAGTGTTTTCCTGTCCCTTGAAATACCCAGAGCAGTAACAACAAGCTCGTCAATTGCAAACAAATCGGGGACCATTGCAACGTCTATTACAGACCTGCCCTGAATAGCCACAGTTTCTGTAGTCATCCCGACAAAACTAAAGGTCAGCGAATTAGCACTGGCCGGGACAGAAAATGAATACCGCCCATCCATATCTGTAACTGTACCAATGGTAGTCCCAGTGGCAATAACAGATACCCCCGGAAGTGTGAGGCCATCCTCGGCACTTGTCACAGTACCTGAAATCTGCACATTCTGAGCATGCAGCGCAAAAACGCTACATAACACAAAAAGTGACAGAAGAATAGTCATTTTTTTCATAAATTAAATTTTAAGGTTTACAAATGGTTAATAATTAATAATGGTTGATAATGGTTTTTAATGGTTGAAAAAATCGTTTGGTTATTATTTTAAATATCAGAACATATTTTGCTAATGGTTGATTTAAAGTAAAGAATTATGAATAAGTGATATTTTATTAATTATTAACAGTATTTATATTAATAACTTTTAATAAACGTACAAAGTAAACAAATTATTCAATCAATGATAATTATCAGTATCTATTTTTGCAAAATAATTTTCCGGATTTAGAATCCGAATGAAATGGCATGCAAATATAAAATTTTTTTGCTCTACCCCCCAAATAAAATGGAGTTTTTATTCCACTTCAATACTTTTTTTTAACACTCCCCCTGTTCTGTTTATTTTTAGAAGCTTTATATAAATTATTTCTTATTTCTATAATAAAATTAAAAAATCTTATTAATTATTCTCTATTTAGAAAAATATGATATTTTATGCTCTTAAACATATTTTTGTCGGGCAAAAATGCTGATTATTGGTAAGATGTGCTGTTAAACATATTTACCATACACGGCGTACCCCCATAATAAAAAAACCGGTCAGCTGACCGGTTTTTTTATTTAAAGAATCAATTCAAATATTAATACCCAGGATTCTGCTGAGCCTGAAGTGTGGGATTTGAATCTATTTCGTTCTGAGGAATCGGCCATACAAAACGATGGTCATCATAAGGTATTGCTGTAACTCCAAGTGGTCCTTCATATGCACCTTCATTCAAATAAACCTCATTAGGAGCGTATGTTGATTCAGCTTCCTGCAGTGCTTCCCAGTAAGGAGTCCAGGGGTCATAAGGGCTGTTTGCTACATAGAATGCCTCCGGTGGAGTAACTGCATTAGCTACTTTTGCAGGGACGCCTGCAATGGGGAAATGAGGACATTGCTGAAGCCTGTGAATATCGGGCCACCTGGAACCTTCCATAACAAGCTCGATTCTCCTTTCTGCAAGTATCGCTTCAAGCACATTAACTGCATTTCCACCAAAATCTGCTGCCAGATCATAGCTTTGGGCTTCAGGATCGGCAAGTGAACGATCCCTAACCATATTCAGGTAGGTAACAGCATTGGCTCCATCTCCTCCGCGGGCATATGCCTCTGCAAGATTCAACAGTACTTCAGGATAACGCATCATTGGAGAAAGGTCATCCATTTCAGTTCCCCTTTTATACTTGTCAGTGAGAATCCTGCCTGAAATCCATCTGACCATCCTGTCATCCTGATCCGGGGCGCTGGTTCCAACCCTGCGCTTATCATCAGGCAACCAGAATTCATTTCGCCAGATGATTGGACTCATGGAAACAAGGTTCCTTCTGTTATACTGGGAAGCCAGCGCACCATTTACTGAGGGATAGTTAGTTTCAGAACTTTCCATTCCAAAAATATGCTCATTGCTTCCATAAGCACCACCCACAAAAGCCGCCCATGGATTGGCATGAAGGCTGTAGCTTGAAGAATAAGGTCCGGTTACAAATTTTAATGCTTCCGTAATTACCTGGGGCATATTCCACATATGCTGATTAACCCGAACCTTGTATGCCGCTGCAGCCTCCTTGGTGCCTTTAGACATTTTCTGGTTTCCTGTACGGTCGGCCTTTAAAGGCAGGTGCTGCTCAGCAAAATCAAGATCTTCCAGTATCCACTGATAACATTCTGCCACTGAATGCCTGCCCGTTTCAAATCCGATATCAATTGCATCCTGAGTTGTAAATGGCACCTTATTATATGGTACTCCCCAATGGGAAGCATCTGCTGTATGCCTGTAAGGGCGGGCAAACATTTTAAGAAGTTCATGATATCCGGCAGCTCTTAACAATCTGGCTTCACCTTCATACTCATTTGCCAGAGATTCGGAAATAACACCATTGGCTGCTGCATCCTGCACACCTTCAATTATAATATTGCAGCGATTTATTAAACGGTATGTTTCGCTCCAGTAAAAAACATTATTGGCTGTAGAAGGGGAATAAGTACCCTGGTAAGTAATTCCATAAAATGTATACCAGTTTACCACATCTTCACCACGGTTATCACCCTGCTGAACAAAAGCAGCACCAAAGGGATATCCGCGTCCTCCCCCAAATTCACCTAACTGCGCAGCGTTATACATACCATTAACAGAAAGAGCAATCAGCTCCGGTGTTGAAAAAGCAGCAGTTTCAGAAATCTGGTCAAATGGCTCCAGATCGATTATTTCCTGGCACGAGTTAAACAGAAAACCCGCTGAGAAAATCAGGATCAGAAAAAGTTTCCCGACTTTATTTATAAATTTTTCCATATTATTCATATTAGATATTGTATTTTATATTATAAACTCAGGTTTACTCCGAAAGTAAGGGTCCGCTGACGGGGTGTTACGTTAAAGTCGACGCCAGATGCCTCCATCTCGGGATCAATTCCTGTATAGTCAGTAATTATGAAAAGATCAGATCCCTGTGCAAATATTCTTAATCTCTCAATACCAATGCGATTGGCAACATCATTTGGCAAGGTATAACCAATTGTAAGGTTCTGAAGTTTAAAGAAGTCACCCTTTTCAACAAAACGGCCGGAGGTACTGTTTTGTCTGTTGATGAAGTCTGTGCGGCCATGATACATTCTTGGTGTCCATCCGTCACCTGGATTTTCAGCACTTTGCCATCTGCCCAGCATCTCACGCCCGAAATTTGTAAAAGAATTTGCAACCAGGTCAGCTCGTGTACGGTTCATTATATAGTTGCCTCCAGAGTAACGAAACATAACACTCATGTCAAAATTTTTATAGCGAACCCTGGAACTGACAGCCCCAAAATAAGTAGGCATAGATGGCCCGAATAAAATTCTGTCATCAGCAACAAGGCTGGCAGCAGTTTCGATATCGGATGGATTGGAAGGATCATAAACACGGTAGTTTTGGGTTGCGATATTCCCCTGTACCATGCTTCCGTCTTCTTTCCTGTAGATAGGATTTCCGTTTGCCTTATTAACACCAACGTAGTCATATCCATAGATGGAGCGGATCGATTCTCCCACTGCTATCCTGTAATAATTATATGTCATAGGCTGATCATCCACCAGGGAGAGGATTTCGTTTCTGGAAAGAGTTAAATTGGCGTCAACTGTCCATGAAACATCCCTGTTGCGTATCAGTGTAGCCTCACCTGAGAATTCATAACCCCAGTTCTTAAGAGTACCTATATTTTTGCTGATAGAATTGCCGGGTACGCCAAATGATGGAGGGGTAGGCGCATTAAGGATAAGTCCATCCTGGTCGTTAATAAAATAATCAAAAGAAAACTGATATCTGCCATTAATAAACGTAGCGTCCAGTCCTATGTCAGTTTTCTTACTTGTTTCCCACTGAAGCAGATCATTTCCCATCTGGATAAAAGCAATACCTGTATAATCACCATACCTGACGCCACCATAAAGTCCGGAGTATGGATAGTTACCTATTGAAGTATTCCCTACCTGCGCATATGAAGCCCTTAACTTAAGATCAGTTATAAAATCAACGTTTTCCATAAAGGCTTCCCTTGAAACAGTCCATCCAACTGATCCACCGGGAAACAATCCCCAGCGGTTGGCCTCAGGAAGAGCAGATATCCCATCATATCGCATCGAACCCTGGACGAAATACTTACCATCATAATTATAGTTCAACCGGCCGGCATAGGAAATAAAGCCGTTTTGCTGCATATTCCCGCTTGACAATTGAGTTCCGTATGTTCCTCCGATCAGATTATGACGAAAGAATGTGCTTGACATATCTGTTCCCCCTGCGAAGAAATAGTTGCGCTCCTGCTGCTGGTATTCATTGACAAGAGTTAATCCCAGGTTATGATAATCTCCAAATGTTTCGTTATAGGAAAGAACATTCTGAATATTCCATCTAGCGATATTTGTCTGCGTATTATAAATTCGTCCATTAACAGTGGAGCCATCGCCATGGAGCGGATCCCAGTAAAGATGGCCTTCTGTCATGGCCATGTCTACACCAAACTGGGTACGGAACGTCAGGCTGGGCAGCAACTGTGCCATTGCATGTGTATTTGCAATTGTACGGAACACTTTTGATCCATAAACATTATGATCCAATGTGTACATAATATTGGGCAGGTTATCATCAATAGTCCGGTCATTTACACCAGGACCGACAAGATTCCGGTTAAGATTATCAATATTATATCCGGTCGGATCTTCCGGATCATAGATCGGTGTATTAGGAAGCTGCCTTATGGCAGAAAAAATATTCCCCGACAGGGAATTTTCACCGGTATTTTGCCCATTGTACTGACTTCTGGTAATAGAAGCGTTAGCACCGAATGAAAGCCAGTCTGTAGCCTTCTGGTCAACGTTGGCACGAAAGGTAAAGCGCTCCATATCATTTGGCCAGGCTACGCCTTCCTGATAGCCATAACCCATCGAAAAATAATAGTTAGTCTGATCAGTTGCTCCTGAAAGGTTCAGGTTATGATCATGCTGAAATCCTTGTCTCAGTACTGCGTCCTGCCAGTCTGTGTCAAGGCCGGCAGGATTTGCAGCCGGAGCAGAACCACCAGCAACCAGCATTTCATTTGCCAGCTCGATAAACTCTGATTCATTTGTAAGATCAAACTTTTTAACTACCTGGGCAACGCCAACCCAGTTGTTGTAATTAACCCTGAACTGTCCTTGCTGTCCACGTTTGGTTGTAATAAGGATAACTCCATTAGCTGCCCTTGAACCATAAATAGCAGTTGCAGAACCATCCTTGAGGATCTCAATAGATTCTATGTCATTCGGATTGATATCTCCAAGAGCATTTACAGTTGCATAACCACCTACATTACCTGTCAGAACAGGTACACCATCAACCACCATAAGAGGTGTGGTACCCGAGGAGATTGAACCAATTCCCCTGATCCTGATCCTTGGAGCTTCTCCAATAATACCTGAATTAGTTGTAACCTGCACTCCGGCGGCGCGGCCGGCGAGCTGGGTGTCAAAACTTGGAGCTGCCATGGAAGCTATATCATCACCTCTAACGGAAGTGATTGAGCCGGTTACTTCTCTTTTGCGCTGAACACCATATCCTACAACGACAAGTTCGTCAAGTGCAACGATACTTGTAAGAAGCTGGACGTCGATAGTTGTCCTGCCGGCAATAGCAACTTCCTGTGTCTCAAACCCAATGAAACTAAAAAGGAGTGAGCTGGCATTACCAGGAACAGAAAACGAGTAACGACCATCAAAATCGGTTACCGTACCTATGGTTGTTCCGCTAACAACAACAGATACTCCTGGCAGCGAGAGGCCATCCTCAGCACTTGTTACAGTACCTGAGATCTGCACATTTTGGGCATGCAGCGTAAAAAGGCCGCAAAACACAAAAAGTGACAGTAGTGTAGTCATTTTTTTCATAAATAGATTTTTTGGTTTACAAATGGTTAATAAAAATGGTTAATAAAAAAATGGTTGAAATGGTTGAAATCGTTGAAATGGTTGAAATCGTTGAAATGGTTGAAATAAGATTAGACTGAAATTTTATTGAAATGGTTGAATGTGAATATGATAACAAAATAACTGACTGAAGAATAAGTAAAAATAAGGAAGTATTGCCTGATGCCTTTTCGGAAATAGATGGATTTAAATTAAAGACCATTTCACATGAATTTATCACAGATAATAAGAGGGCAAAGTAAACAAAATAATTTATCCATGATAAAAATCAGTGGGAATTTTTGAATAATAATTCATAAGGACTCATTAATAACACCTGGCAATATATTAATTATCAACACATTACATACAAACTTAATGTTGCATTTTTCGAGAGTTAAAATATATGTTATTGAACATCTTTCTAATTTTATTAAAAATAAACCAGTTATTGAGCTGGTTGTAATCCTCCTTATGCCCGCGAATATAATACAAAATACAATACCCCCCAAAAAAAGAAGTTATTTTGGACAATTTATTAAAAATACAGGGAGCACCCCCCCTGATAATAAAAGATAAGATGTAAAAGACTTAAATTAACTACAGGATGTATGGACTATTAAATTTTTTCATTAACGATTTCAATAATCTCTTTTTCCATTTCGATTGTGTTTTTTTCGATTCTGGCGGCCCTTGATATCAGGTCTTCAGCAAACTGTCGGTCTTCGAGTCCGCCGGCATTCACCCTTACATTTAAAAATGCCCCCAGCACACATGAACGGATAGCCAGGGCGCCCACACCGGCATCGGTTACTGAATTGGGATTGCCCTGTTCAACCATGGCTTTAATTAATGAGAGCGCTTTATGTGCTGTCTCCATAATGCGGAAGGGTACTTCAATTGCATACCGGGTAGCCTCCTGTATTGACTCATTCCTGAGACTTATCTCCTTGTCAGATTTCTTTGACATTGAGAAAGCGTTCATTATACCATTAAAGGCATTGGTATCTTCATCGACAAGAAATATTAGCTCATCCTGTATTTCCCTCCCTTTTTCTGCCCAGTCAGAGAACTCTTCCCACCTGTCATCCCATCCTCTTTTGTGCGAAGAGAGGTTTGCCACCATTGTTCCAAGTGCAACTCCCATGGCGCCCATGGCTGCGGAGACTGACCCGCCGCCGGGTGCGGGAGATTCGGAAGCAGTCTCATCGGCAAACTCTGAAACGCTCATATCTGTAAGCTTATTCTTTTCTTTGCCGGCCAGAACATATTCAATGATCTTCTCCTCAGGTTTAAAAGGATACAGGTCATCAAGTCCCATCGATTTAACTGCGATCTTAATCAGTTCCCTGTCTGAAACTCCAACCGATCGCATCTGTTTTTTTAGAAAGTATTTTCCGGCATCAACCATCGCCTTTAATGGAATAAGTCCTACGATTTCCGATCCGGTAACCCTGACTCCGCGACCAAGTGCCTTGTTGAAGACTTCATCATAGGCAATATGGACGGGTGTAATGCTTATATTGGTAAGATTAAGTGAGACCTGCGCAACACCAAACTCTTCGATAAACCATCCGATACCTTTTACTGCTTTTAACGATCCCGGTATCATGACAGGATTCCCCTGTTCGTCCTTAACAATTTTTCCGGTTATCGGATTACCTTCCCTTTTTGTCCGTCCCTTTTCCCTGACATCAAAGGCAATAGCATTAGCCCTCCTGGTCGAAGTTGTATTGAGATTTACATTATATGCCACAAGGAAATCACGTGCCCCGACTGCGGTGGCACCGGAACGGGCATTGAATTCACTACTTCCAAAATCGGGCTTCCATATATCCTGCTTCAGCTTATCCTGAAGGCCTTCATATTCCCCTGAACGGCACCAGGCCAGATTCTGGCGCTTCTTATCAAAAGCAGCGTTTTCATAACAATAGACCGGGATGTTAAGTTCTTCTCCAATTCTTTTTGCCAGACGGCGGGCATATTCAACCGTCTCTTCCATGGTAATGTTTGATACCGGGACAACGGGACAAACATCGGTAGCTCCAAAGCGGGGGTGTGCACCCTTGTGCTTCCTCATATCTATGAGTTCAGAAGCTCTTTTGACAGCCTGAAAAGCAGCTTCAATAACATCCTCCGGCGATCCAACAAATGTGACGACAGTCCGGTTTGTATCTTTACCGGGATCAACATCCAGCAGGCGGACACCTTCAACTGATTCTACCTTATCGGTGATCTGCTTTATTACTTCCATATTTCTGCCTTCACTGAAGTTAGGTACACATTCTATCAACTGCTGTTTCATAATTCCGGTTTTTGGTTTTATATTTTCTTAGTTTCGTGTTAACATTTCCTGCGGGGATTATCCGGATTTTAATGTAATGCCCCTGATTTGTTTAATTTATAACTGAACTCCTATGGAACGGAAATTGTCAATTACCAAAGGAGACTTCTTTTGATTCATCCTCTTTTTGTATTCACCTCTATCTGGGCCGGAACAAGGATATTTGTACAATATTTATTGAATTAATCTCCCGTTAAGTATTACCCTGTCAATAAGATCACTGCCATATGCATAGGGCAGGAACTCATAACCGGGAACTTTTTTGGTTATAAAAACATTCGCCTTTTTTCCTTTTGCAATTGAACCGGCAATCTGTTCAACTCCCATGGCATAAGCTCCGTTAATTGTCACAGCGTTAATTACTTCTTCAGGCACCATTTTTAGTTTTATGCATCCAAGAGACATTATTAATTTCATATTACCCGATGGCGATGATCCGGGATTATAATCAGAAGCTAAAGCAACCGGCAACCCGGCATCGATCATCTTTCTTGCCGGCGGGTAAACCATTCCCAGGAAAAATGCCGCACCGGGAAGTAACGTCGGCATAGTTTCGCTTGCCAGCAATGATTCTATTTCATCTTCTCCGGTAAATTCGAGATGATCTACTGATAAGGCATTGTATTTTACCCCGGACTGGATCCCTCCTGAATAGTCGAGTTCATTTGCATGAATTTTTCCACGTAGTCCGTATTT
>CAYQXY010000025.1:0-80357 GCA_964421595.1 uncultured Bacteroidales bacterium
AAATATACACCAAAAATGAATCAGGGACAACTTTTCTCTTCTAAATCGCCCCATTGAGTTTTCCAGTTCTTATGATGCCAGGCCGATAAGAATCTAATGGTGGCTGACCGAATCCATTCTGGCCATATTACTGAAGGTCATTGATATTTATCTCCGACATCTGTTGCGCTATATAATGGAATTCCTGAATTCTGTCAATCCCCAGGCTCCTCCTCAGTTTCAGCGAGTTTTTATTCGGGAGAAAAGGAATTGCCGATGATATTAGCTAATAATCCCTGGCTTTTATACAAAATAAGTGGATTTTATATGCCTCTTTTGTTCATAAATAGCAATAAATCTCCCCCTCTTTTATACAATTTGTTTGTAAACTAAAGAATTTGTTTCATTAAAACACCCTGTTTTTTCTGATACCGCTGGTCATACACCAGTAATATTATTGTTTTTAGGACAGTATAATTGGGGCACTCGGTCAGAAACCCGGCGTAAGCGGAGTAACTTCTTTCAGGTAGAGAGGAATCACTTGAACATAAGGGCAGAAGCATAAAGTTAGCCTATTTAGACATTATACAATGCCTATATTGAAGGTGTCTATAATAATATTTTATAACTTGTCTTGAGTATATAAAACATTTTATAACAGGTTATATGAGAAGGTATTTCGACTGGCGGTTAACTTATATGCTCGTTTTGCTGGGCATGTTAGTGTCGGTCGCCCATACCCAGACGAAGGCGGAGCGGATTCATGAGCTAATGGCGCACTATCATGCCCTTGGGCGTCACAATGGGACCATACTCGTGGCGATGGATGGGGAAGTTATCTACGAGGGCGGGTTCGGTCCGGCTGATGCTACGTGGGGCATTCCCAATGAGCCCAATGTGAAGTATGACATCGGCTCAGTCACGAAGCACTTCACCGGACTGCTAGTCATGCAGCAGGTCGAGCGCGGGGCAATCCGCCTTGATGTCCCGGCAGCCACCTACCTTTCCAGCTTCCCAGTCTCCATTGACGAGCGAATCACCATAGCGCATTTGCTCACCCATCAGTCAGGTATCACCGATTTCGCCAATGATCTCAGCACCGGGGAGTTCGAGACACGCTATCTCCACCATCGGCATCCACCCGATTCGGTTGTGGCCGACATGCTCCGGCGTCCGCCGGAGTTCGAACCGGGTGTGGGGCACGGTTACAGTAATACCGGCTACGTCTTGCTCGGACTCATACTAGAAGCAGTTACGGGACGGGAATTCTGCGACCTCCTCCTTGATGAGGTTCTGAAGCCAGCAGGGATGTCCGATAGCGGCTGCTCCAGGTTTGACCCCATCATTCCTCGCCGGGCTACCGGGTACAGGATGGAGGGTGGCCGCCTCATACACATCGCGTACTGGCACTCCTCCTACGCCGATGGCGAGATGTACTCGACAGTCCGCGACCTCTACCGCTTCGACTTTGCGATTCGATCCGGGCGGCTCCTCTCTCCAGAGATGCAGGCTGTGATGAACACACCCCGAGTAGAGGTCGATATGATTGGCGACGACTTTGGTCCGGGACTCAAGCACTACACTGGTTACGGTATCGAGTCTGTTCACCGGCGACCCGGTTTCGCGGGCAACGACAGTGTGGCAGTGATAGGTCACGGCGGAGGTGGGGGAGGCTTCACCTCGATGCTTTGGCGAGTGCCGGAAGACGGGGTTGTGATCGCCGTGCTGAATAACATGGAGACGCCACCGCTCTACCCGGAATTGTTCGACATCCTGTACGACCGTCCTTACAAGTTGCCTAATAAGGATGAAGTGATTCCCCGAAAGGAACTGTGAATTGGCGGTTGATACTGTTAGTTCACATATGACGCACGACTCTGTGGTCTGGTTCATTTGAACAACATTGTTAACCTGCATCGTACAAACGCTGGGTTGCTCGGCACGGCTTTGAAGCGGTCGCTATGCAAACAATATAATTAAAATACTTCGGGGTTGAACAGGAGAAACGAAATTCACCTAAGTTTTTGAGCTTTTAGGTCATAAAAGAAATTTCTGGCCAGATCTTCTTTTTTGAAATTGTCTATTGCAAATACATTTACATTTTCGTTTTCTATTTCTTCAGTGGGTATGATAAATAAAAGTTTTGGTGCTCCCTGGTTTCCTCCAATTCCAATAATTTTGAAAATAGGTTCATCGCTTACTTGATTGTGGGACTGGTATCCGGTTATTTCTCCCAGGGAGGCAACATTGATCATATTATTGTTGTATTGCCTTATCCAGTCAAGTTTCAGATAAAATGAGCCTTGTTCTCCACTAATATTATATTCGACCTTCAAGTCAGATCCGGCAAATGAGTTTTCTTTTTCTGTTCTGGTTACTTGAAAGTAGTTGGATGAAAATTTGCCTGATACATATTCAGAGAATATCTCAAGACTGATTTCTGAAATATCATTGTTGCCTTTATAATGGCTTTTCCCGATATTTTCAGTTTTGGAGTCTGGATTTTTTTGATTGATGATTATGCCGGATGATGTAATTCCTATTCCAACTATAATTAATGCTATTGATATAAGTTTCATATTGAGGTTTTTATCCGAGACTAAGTTGCTGATGGTCAAAAAATATTTTAGAATGAAGATTTCTCTTACGATATCGACTAAGGAGTTCTTGACTGATTATGGTGTCGTTTATATCCTTCAGTGGTATAAGGGAGAGCTGCGAGGGGTTGTCCGGCTGGTTGCCCACACCAACGGCAACAAAGACAGGTATCCTATTTTCTGTTTCATAATTTCGATAATGTTCAATCTGATCCTTGCGAGCCCACTCAATTCCTTCACCAATTTTAGTCCGGTATTTACATTCTATAGCGAAATCCTGAATGACATTGGACATTTTAAAGCTGAATCTTAAATCCGGGTTCTTTGTGGATTGGGCCCAGATACCCTTTATATATTTATCTCCTGTCCATTCTTTAAGTAAAAATAAATTTGTGTCAAATTTTGAAGCAATGAAAGCTTCAAATGCATCGCCTTTTTCTTTCATCTTGTCGATAACCCTGGTTTCAGCGTTATCTGCTTTTTTCATTAATTCAGCTTCAAGAAGATTTTTTGTATAATCAGGACAACACCCTATTTCTGCTGCTTTTTTTAGAATAATCTTTTCTTCATTATTTGTTACAACACCATCTGCAACTGCAAGTTGGATTAACTCCATTAATTCATGTTCTTTGGATATGCTGTCGTTATACAGATCCCCCTCTAAAGGTTGATTTTTTTCCGGTGTAACATTAAGAGATTTGATCAGTGAGATTGTTCCGATTCCGGTAATTATTATTCCTGTGATTATCAGAATTGTTGCTGTCATTTATGAAATTTGGGTTAGTAACATGTGTCCTTTTATACAGCATGAACCGGGGTTATGTTACGTTCTGCCTGGTAACTTGCATATTACATGTTCTTTATCAATAGCCCTCTATAGTGCTTCGAATATTTCTTTGTAGTTACCCTCACTACGGAATTTATTAAAGGGTATTGTCAATAAGTTGCTCATATATCTTTTGTGCTGTTTCTATACATCTTCTATTACCAGTCGCCAATAAATCCGCATAAGCTACAATGGGCGGTATAACATTTTTGAAAGGTTTTTTGTCTTTCCAGAATTTTTCATAAACAATGACATTTCCGTCAGGGTCAGGTAGCAACCTGTACTCTTTTATCAAATTTACCTTTTTTTCTTTGGTATATAATGTCAGGACTTCAGGTTGAAGGTAATCTGTATAGATATTCCCGGCACCTTCACCACCCCATTGTGTTAAAGTTCTTTCCAGTTTTAAGTCTTTCCATTTAATAAACTCATCAGGATTATTAAATCTGAAATTACCCAGATATAGTGTTGGCTTGAGTTTTTCAGTATATGCTGTAATCCACTTTTGCAATAACTCTTTTCTGTTTGTTAGTTTAAGTTCCTTTTCGTTGACTCTTAATGCATATCCTTCTTCAATCAGACCTTCAAGAATGAGCTTGACATTGCCTATTGCTATTCCTGCATTTTTGGCAATTTCACGATATGTATCATTTATCTCGTTTTCATTTGTTAAGAAGAGGAATATTGCTTTTAGTCCTGTTTTGGTAAATGCCCGGCCATACTTCTTAGGTTGGTGATATTTATTTCGTTTCCCTCAAAGGGATATCCGCGATATAAGCAATGTTTTCGGAATCGATATTGAAGGAGGTAAATGAAGAGGTCGGTAATTTAAACCCAATAGTTTTCGTTTGAAATAAATTAGGTGGGTATTTTGCAAAAGCAATGAAGTAGAAAAAATCAAACATTGATGCTTTTTTTATATTTTTGGAAAAAAGGGAAATAATGGAACGAAGTGATATAAAGAATAAATTTCACACCCTCATTGAAAATATCGATAATGAGACTCTATTAATGAAGTTTTATGATCTGATGATTCAATCTGCAACAAATGAGGAAGGTCAACTTTATGCCCAGCTAACTAATGAACAAAAAGATGTTTTGATGCTTGCCGATGAAGAATCTAACGATCCTGCTAATTTGATAAGCCACAATGAGCAGAAAAAGAAGCATAAAAAGTGGCTTTAAAAATAAAGTGGTCAAAACGGGCTGACAATAGTTTTGATCGGATTATTGTATATCTGCATGCTGAGTGGGGCGAACAAGTAGTTCAAGCATTCGTGAGGAAAACATATGATTTTCTTGAAATTTTAGCTGAATTTCCTGAGATAGGTTCAATGCAGTTTCAGAAAAAGGCGATACGGGGATTTGTATTAATAAAACAAGTGATCGTTTTCTATAAGGTTCAAGGTAATTCGATAATCCTGATTGACTTTTTTGATACGCGTCAGAACCCGCAAAAGAAAGAGTAATTAATCAGGAAGCCCTAAGTATTTAGGCGAGTTTTGTGAGATAACCTGAGATTATTGGCAGTTTTGAAATTCCTATCTGAAGTCTCACTCGCATAAAACCTGAATATTGCATTACCGGAAGCTATCCGGCGCCGGACTTCTCCTGTGTTATATAAATCCGGTATACCAATTCGTGCTTCCTGCCTGGATCCTTTTTTGCGAATTTCAAAATGATGCAAATGAGAATCCTGCCACCCCATAGCATCCTGAATTGCTACATGAAGATCCCAGAAATTATAATCCGAGGGGACTAAAATTCTTCTCCAGATTAATGGTTCGATTTCCTCTAACTGAATTTTGAATTGAAAAACATGGTTTCTATGGTATCTGAATGAATTAGGTTTTTCATAATTCATATGATAGCCGCCTTCTATGTAATTTTTTTCGTACTTACTTTTTGCCATATCTGTATTATCTTTTATTCATATTTATCATCCGATATTCAGCCAGGGTTTTAACTTGATATGTCCGGCTTTAATCCAGATTCAAAAATAAAAAATCCAGTCATGCATACAATAATATGGTTAATTTAAATCCATATGCCAAAGGCTGGTCTCAATAATGACTCGGCAGAAAAGTGGAACTTATGATGGGATAATTCGCTCCGCATTACTATTTTCAGTTATCAGATCCGCAGTCTTTGCTGTTCAAGTCTCTGAACAAAATAAAGATTACGGATATACAGATGTGGTGCATTGCTAAAAATAGTGCACTATACCTCCGACTATACAGCCAGAAAAGAATCACAAAGGATTTAGACGGAGAACTCTGCATCGGGCTAATGACCGGAAGGGTTTCCGGGTAATAAATGGTTACAGGTTTATTTGCCTGTCCTTCCCATGAGTGTATAATACTATTTTATTGGATTTGTTTTAAATTTGAGTTTAAAATCAGAATATCAGTTATGAAAAAGTTAGTTATGTGGCTCTTTTTGTTAATCGCATCAATTTCATTTGGCTGTTCGACAAATAATAAAAACGGTCAGGATATACAGGTACTGAAGTTTAATAATAATGGCGAATTTAAGATTGCCCAATTCACTGATCTGCATTTCGATACAGGCAGCGAAGAATCGAAACCTGTCATTGAATTGATTTCCTACATGCTGGATGCTGAACAGCCAGATCTGGTAGTATTTACGGGTGATGTCGTTACCGGAAAACAGGCAAAGGAGGGTTGGAGATCTGTTCTTGAACCTGTTGTGGAAAGAGGTATTCCGTTTGCTGTTACGCTGGGAAACCATGATGATGAACATGATACAACCAGGGGTGAAGTGCAGGAAATAATTTCCGCGTATCCCGGGTCGCTGTTAAGTAAGGTTCAAAATGTTTCTGAATCCGGTGATTATTTTGTGCACCTGCAGGCTCATGAAGGGCAAGGAGTTTTAGCTACACTCTATTTTATGGATTCAAATGCATACAGTACACTTGAAAATGTTGAAGGATGGGGTTGGTTTACTTTTGAGCAGGTAGAGTGGTTCCGGCAGCAAAGTTTAAATATAAAAAGAAATAACGGTGTAATTATTCCTGCACTGGCATTTTTTCATATCCCGCTACCCGAGTACAGGGAGGCCTTTAATTCTGAATCAGCTATCAAAATTGGTCAGCGAAATGAGGACGAGTGCCCTCCCGAGATCAATACCGGTATGTTTGCAGCAATGCTGTTGGCAGGGGATGTGATGGGTGCCTTTGTAGGCCATGATCACGTAAATGATTACCTTGTAAATCATTATGGTATCGGACTAGGGTATGGCAGGCATTCCGGGGGAACCAATTCATACGGGGATCTTACAAGGGGTGCCAGAATAATTAAATTGCCGGAGGGTAAAAGGCAATTCAGAACCTGGCTGCACCTTGTGAACGGAGAAATTGCCGATGATGTGATATTCCCTGATGATTTTCAGTAAGAAGAAGAAACATCGGAGACTGATCCCAGGGAGATTTGGAGTCATATTTTCGTGAATGAAATTTCAGAAGCAGAGGAATATTCCCTTGAAAGATTGCATGGATGCGGAAAATTTTGGAACATGAATATTTTGTCGTTACTTTTGGGAATATTGGAAAGTGGGGGGATCTAAAGGTGCGCGAAGGGGGTGTGGCACACAAGCAATGAATGGGCGTTCGCAGAATTGAGAGAGGTACCTGATGTGTTTATTCAAGTTAAAAGGATTTCTAATTAAAAAACATGAAAGCATTTATACATACCGAATATGGCCCTCCCGAAGTTCTTAGGCTAAAAGAAATGCCCGATCCTGTTCCGGGAGACAATGAAATTCTCATTAAAATTCATGCAACCACTGTCAACCGCACGGATGACGGGCTATTGAGGGCCGATCCTTTTATTGCGCGCTTTTTTACCGGGTTAATAAGGCCTAAAAACAATATTTCAGGAAGTGAATTTGCCGGCAGGGTTGAAGCAACTGGTAGCGGAGTAGGGTTATTTAAGCCGGGTGACAGAGTTTTCGGTTATAGTGAATTCGGAGCTCATGCTGAGTATATAAAAATGGCAAAAGATGCTGCTGTTGACTTGATTCCAGAAGGTATGACTTATGAACAAGCAGCTCCGCTAACTGAGGGCTCGCACTATGCCTTGAATTATATCAGAAAGGCTAATATTCAGGCTGGTCAACAGATACTTATTTACGGTGCTACAGGAGCCATCGGGACTGCAGCACTGCAAATCATTAAAGCCATTGGTGCGGAGGTTACAGCTGTTTGCAATACCAGGAATGTCGAACTCATAAAATCGTTAGGCGCCGATGAAGTCATTGATTATACAAAACAGGACTTCACCAAAATTGATAAAACATTTCACGTAGTTTTCGATGCTGTCGGCAAAAGTTCGTTTGGTGCTTGTAAACCTTTGCTTAAACAGGGGGGGATTTACGTATCAACCGATCTTGGTTTTATGGCTCAAAACCCTTTCCTGGCGATTTTTACCCCGTTGTTTGGGGGAAAGAAAGTACTATTTCCGATTCCATCAATTGACAGGGAATTGATTTGCTTTCTCAGGGATTTGGCCGAATCAGGCAAGTTTAAACCTGTCATTGACCGGCAATATGACTTTGAAGAGATTCCCCAGGCTTTTATATATGTTAATAGCGGACAGAAAACCGGAAATGTAGTAATTTCTCATGGGCTTAAGGAAAAAAAATAATTATAAATGGCGATAACCCCCGAAAGGATGAGTACCGCCGGCGCCGAGCTTCTTGAATTTTTTTCCATAAATAGCTTCATCAGGCGAAATTAATTTACCTCGCTCAACCGGAGTATGCAAAAAGTTGCCATCAGGCCTTTCAATTCTGAAAAAACACTGTTTACAGCCCTGGCATTCCCGCTTTTTTCGGTTTGATAAATCAATGGTGTGTTTTATTTGCTATTCTGCTTAGAATTCAGCCGCATGCAGAATTCCTTTTAGAAGCTCAATGCTTTAATTCATCACACGACAAGCTTAGTGTCATCCTGCTTCTGTAGGGTTAGATGGAATGGATGGTTGTACGTTCTCGTACACCAGTGTTTGGATACGGACATTAAAAACGGCTCATTAATACTCTGAAATTCCTGTTTTACTGAGAGTTGTAATTTATGGCTCAAGATTTGAATTCTGCAATAAAAAATTTGTGAAAATGGATCATTAATGTACAGGGCACACATTTAGCCAGGCCCTTCAACCAGGTAAATTGGCAATCCAAAAAAAATAATTTAACAGAATAACAGGCAGGCAGAAATTTTACTAATGCAACTTAGCAATATATCAATCATGAAACCGAAAAAAACAAACTATTATGGAGAGTATTAACAGCCAAAAAGTTTACAAATGCGAATACGGAGATGTTCATTACGATTTATCAGGACCTGAGAATAAACCTTTGGTTATCTTTCTTCATGGTGTCGGTATGGATTGCAGGACCTTCGAAAAACAAAGAGAGGCACTGCGCAACAGGTATAGGACTCTCTTAGTCGACTTGCCGGGCCATGGCAATTCCACCATTAAAAATTATAATTACAGATATTCAGAACTGGCATCTGAGTGTCTTCAGGGCCTATTGGATGAAATAGGAGTAAAACAGGCAATTTTGGTAGGCCAGTCTTTAGGAAGTTTCATCAGTCAAAGATTTCAGCTGAAAAATCCAGAGCGCGTAATAGCAGCAGTTCATATAGGCGGAGCAGAATTCAAGAGCTATGCAGGTAATTGGGCAAAAGTTTTCATCCCGGCCGTTATGGGAATGACATACCTTATGCCAAAAAAATCTTTCTATAATGCCTTCGGACGTCACAAGGCAGAAACCCTGGAGACACAGGAATATCTTATCGAAGCTACAAGGAAGTCCGGGAAGAAACTAATATCAGCAATAGTAAAAGACATGCTGCATGAAATGACAGAAGGTCTGCCAGAACCGGCATCCCGGCCTATGATGATCTGCTATGGGAAATCCGACCTGGCGTTTATCCGCAAAAACTGCGTGAAATGGCATAGAAAAACACCGGGTAGTGTGCTTGTTGAGATAGATAATGCAAATCATATTGCAAACCAGGACAGGCCGGATGAGTTTAATGAAGCATTACTGAGTTTTCTTGAAAAGATAAATAATATAAGCAATAACATGAATAGCAGTAAGGAAGTCAACTTTAAAGTTATCAGAAAATGAAAGTTCCAATTCTTATAAAGGTTGCTTGTATAAGCATGGTAATTTATGCTTTAACACCAACAACCAGCAATGCACAGGAGATAACCCAGACCTTTCGGGGAAGGGTAATTGATGCTTATACCGAATTAACACTCCCTGGTGCCACTGTGGTGATTTTGGGCACAGATCCGCTAAAAGGTGCGGCAACTGACGGAAACGGGGAATTCCGGATCGACGGACTGCCTTTGGGCCGGCTGAATGTGCAGGTGAGCATGGTCGGTTACCAGCCGGCTGTTCTTAACAATCTCTTGCTAAGATCCGGCAGGGAACTGGTAATGGAAGTTAAACTTGAGGAGCAGGTTTACATGATGGATGATGTAGTGGTCAGGCCTGATCTGAGAAAGGACCAGGCTATAAATGAAATGGCCGTTGTAAGTGCCCGGTCATTCACCATTGATGAGACCGAGCGTTATGCCGGAAGCCTGGGCGACCCGTCACGCATGGCAGCTAATTTTGCCGGGGTGACGTCGGTAAGCGACCAGCGAAATGATATCGTTATCAGGGGGAATTCGCCTCTGGGACTTCTTTGGAGACTTGAAGGAGTTGAGATTCCCAATCCCAATCACTTCGGCTCCATTGGTACAACAGGGGGACCAATAAGCATGCTGAATATTAACCATCTGACGAACTCCGACTTTTACACGGGTGCCTTCCCGGCAGAATTTGGCAATGCCATGGCAGGCGCTTTCGACATAAAGATGCGTAATGGCAATAACCAGAAACATGAATTTTTGGGGCAGATGGGCTTCAACGGTTTCGAACTCGGTGCTGAAGGCCCGTTCTCCAAAAACAGCCAGTCTTCATACATGGCAAACTTCAGGTACAGTACCCTGGAGGTACTGCACGCGGCAGGGATGAATTTCGGCACCGGTGCGGCTATTCCGGAGTACAAGGACCTTTCCTTCAAGGTCAACATACCTCTTGAGCGCGGACGTATTTCCGTATTCGGGCTTGGCGGCAATAACAGAATTGCCATGCTGGCCAGCAAAGACGATGATTCCCAGTACGGTTTTTCCGGACTCGATCTTTATAACAGCAACCGCATGGGTGTGCTGGGAGTCAACCATGTATATTACATAAATGATGACGCGCGTTTCACCAACACGCTCGCTGTTTCCGGCATAGAGAGTTCGGCCGACATATTTGACCTCAGCCTTGACCCGGATAAAGAAAAGATAATGGAAACCCTGGGGGAGATGAAATATACTTTTTCATCAAAATATTCAATCCGTTTTAACTCCCGTAATTATCTCAATAGTGGATTTGTATATGATTTTTTTGATGTGTCCTATAATGGCAGGCAGCTTGATCCTGACGGGGAAAAATACCTGCATTACCTGGATAATGCCGGAACTATGGGTTTTGCCCGGCTGTTCACGGAATGGCAGCACCGCTTTTCCGATGAATTTTCAATAAATACCGGGATCCATGCCTCAAGGTTGTTTCTAAATGAAAGCTATGCCGTTGAGCCACGGTTTGGGATGAAATGGGAATTCACCCGGGGACAATCTGTGAACCTAGGCGCAGGGATGCACAGCCAGACCCAGATGAAGGCAGTATATTTCAGTCAGCGGCTTGTTGACAGCCTCGAAATGAGGTATGAAAAAACCAACGAGGGACTGGATTTCTCACGCAGCCTGCATCTTGTGGCGGGATATGACCGTCTGCTGGGAACGGAACACAGGCTTAAGGCAGAGGTATATTATCAAAGGCTTTACAATATCCCCGTTTCATGGCGCAGACCGGAATTTTCGCTTATGAACCAGGGCGGAGGCTACTCTTTCCATCTATATGACAATATGGAAAATTCAGGGACGGGAGAGAACAAGGGAATTGAGCTGACTCTTGAAAAGTTCCTCAGCAAAGGATTCTATTACCTGGTTACAGCTTCGGTGTTTGATGCGGGATATCGCGGATATGACGGCATATGGCGCAATTCGGCATTCAATAACAATTTTGTTTTTAATGCCCTGTCCGGTTATGAATGGCAGGTTGGCAAAAACTCTTTGCTGTCGGTCGATCTGAAAATGGTTTATGCCGGTGGCCACAGGAAATTGCCGGTTGATGTGGAGCAGTCCCGTGCCGACAATGCACTGCGCTACAAGTGGAACGAGTCCTATGAAGAGAGGTTCCCCGATTACTTCAGGTTAAACGGGAGGATCACCTTCCGGCTGAACAGGAAAAGTTTTGACCATGAATGGGGCCTTGACCTGCAAAACATCACCAACAGGGAAAATATCTTTGTCCAGAACTGGGACAGCACCAAACAGGAGGTTGCCACTTATTACCAGATGGGCTTTATGCCAATGATGACATACAGGATATATTTCTGATTGGATTGCACCGATAGCAACGGTACATATTATTCGCCTGTAATTATGACTTCTATTGAACCTGCAATTTCAAGAGCTGAAGTAAGTGTATTAAGATCGTCAAACAGCTCTCCCGTGGCACCGGAATGGTGGCTTCGTCCCACGGGTTCCATTATAAACCTTTCACCCGTAAGGGAAGGATTAACAAGAGTACTGTATACTATCGCCGGCTGAGCCGAGCTGAAATATTCCATGTCACCCGGATATTTGTTGTTGGTCCAGTAATTATTCCAGTCCCATGACTGGTTTATCTCAAAAAACAGATAAAATGGTTCTCTCAGAGGGTAATCAGTTCTGGTTGTAAGAATAAAACTGCCCCTCGGAGTTGCGCCTGTATATGCATCAGGAACGGGATTTCCGGCATCGGGCAGATAATAGCCATCATCCGCCCGGATTCCCCGGCGATGTCCCCAAAAGGGCAAGGCTGCAGGTCTTCTTATTGGCCCGGGCATCCATTTCCCATCCGAGGCATCACCATGGGCGAATATGCCTGTTGCTATTGATTCGGCCACATAGAGGGTTTGAATGAAATTGCCCAGGGTATCCTCAATCCAGATCGCCATCAGCGGGAAATAATGTGATCTGCCCGTGCGGAATTCAATATCCATTGTAATTCCTTCCCCATCAGGATTTGTCAAAAATAAAACAGGTTTTTCCTCTGGTTCTGCAGGAGGGAACATGAAGCATGATGGTAAGAAAAAAATAAACGCTGCTATAAGAAAAGGAAGAATTATAGTTGACCTGCCTGGAAATTTTCCCGGAGTGGATGTCACTGTATTGATTTTTCGCATATAAACTGATTATTTAAAATTCTAAAATTCAATAATTATGCCTACAGTTGGTAAAACAGTGCCAGTTCCATCACTATTTATTACCTGCATCAGATACCGGCTGTTGTCTGCAGGATCAATCCGGGGGCGGCCATCATTGTCCCTCACCAGATTAAGCCTGTCAGGTTCCTCCGATTTAAAGTTGTATATATTCTGGACATCTGCATAAAACAGTATTGACCAGTTGCGCAGAAAATACTGCTTGTCTATCCTTATGTCAAGCTGGTGGAATGCACCGAGGCGGCGGGCATTAAAAAGCCTCAGGTCCGGATATGGCATATTCTGAGCGTCCCAGGCAGCCCTGAGGCTTGATTTCTCAAGATCAAAAGGAGTATAGGGAGCACCCCCGACATATCTCCATTTAAAACCTATGTCCCAGTTGCGCGGCAGACTGCGTTGCGCGGTTAAATTTAAAATGTGCCTGTTATCCCAGGCAGTAGGGGTATAATCCCCTTCTATACTTCTGAATTCACTCCTGACCAGGGTATAGGACAAAATCACATTGGCATCATAGAAATTGCGGCTCCTGGTGAGAACCTCAATTCCATATGACCTGCCTTCAGAAGCGGAAATGACTTCCTCGTCGCCAAATACACCAAAATCAGCTCCTCTGCTTGCCAGGGGAACTGAATCTACGATACTCAAAGGGTAATTACGGTAGCGTTTGAAAAAGCCCTCTACAGAAATTGATGAGACCTCTCCCGGCCTCAGTTCAAACCCTGTTACTATATGATCGGCCGATATGTAAGTGATTCTGTTGTCCCTGTTTACAAGATCGCCGGTATTATTCCTGAAGCCAAGAGTGGTGTAGGGAGGCAGCTGGTAAAACCTGCCGGTATTGAAATTCCAGGAAAGTTCCGGGACAATATTAAAAGATGCTGAAAACCGGGGAGAGATCTGATCAAAAATATTCGACATTTCTGAAGAATAGCTGTTTGCGTCTGCCCTTACCCCCAGTGACAGTGAAAGCCTTTCAGAAAACAGGTCGCGGCTTACCTGAGCGAAAGCATTCCATTTGAAAAGATCAAGAAACGAGTCATAATCCAGAAGTACGGGGTTATCTGAAATAAACAATGTGTTAAGTGTGGAATTGGTATATTTGGCGTACTCAAAACCCACCCCGCTTGTAATCTTTGTATTCCGGAACCTCCTGCTCGTATTCTCAAATCTGAACTTATTCTCAATTTCGGCCGATTTGTAATCGAGGGTGCGAATGTCATCACTGTTATTATCCCTGTATTTGTATGCGGTGTTATTAAGATAGTTGCGGCTCAGAACCCAGGTATCATAGCTGCTGTCCCTGTAACGCTTGTAAACTGCTCCTATAGCATAATTCCACTGCTCGTTGACCGGCAGGTAATCAAGTATATATCTTTGTTCTTCTGTTTCGTTGGCATTGAGGTTAAGTCTGAACTGGTCAATTGCGCCAATTCCAGTTATCGAGAATTCTCTTTTTTCATCTATCCGCGTACGGCTTTTAAATTGGAAATCATTGTAAGTGGGAAGAAACGGAAGACCTATTACATCAAACAAAAACTGCAGGTAGGACCTTCGTGCAGAGAAAATAAAGGTGGTATTCGGGGTTAATGGTCCGTCAAAAGTCAGGGCAAGATCTGATGCCCCTAATGCTCCCCTGACTTGGAGCCTCTCCGGATTTCCGTCTATCTGCCTCATTTCCAGAACCGAGCTTAATGCATTTCCACGATTGGCAGGGAACGCCCCCGAATAGAATTCAACCTCCCTTATAAGATCAACATTTATTATACCTACCGGACCTCCGCTCGCCCCCTGTGTTGCAAAATGGTTCAGGTTGGGTATCTCGATATCGTCAAGAAAAAACCTGTTTTCACTGGGCCCGCCTCCTCTGACGATCAGGTCATTACGAAAAGCAGGAGTAGATGCAACACCCGGAAATGACTGTAATACCCTAGATATGTCGCGGTTGCCACCCGGACTTTTTTCTATTTCTGCCACTCCCATACGTCTTATTGATAATGGACTTTCTTCACTCGTCCTGAATGGTGAGGCACGAATAACGACCTCGTCAATATCTACGCTGGTCTCCTCCAGGGGAACTTCAAGGAATAATGTACGTGCATTTGTTACCATCAACTGTTCTGATACGTATGTCCGGAATCCGACGGCCGAAACCCTGATTTCAACCATTCCGGGTTTGATCCCGGTAATCAGGAAATTGCCGTCAAAATCACTGCTGGCTCCTGTGGTTGTGTTCCAGATAACCACGCTGGCAAAGGGTACCGGCTCATTGTTACTGGCACTGAATACCCTCCCTCTGATAGTTCCATTGTCATCTGTCTGCGCATTTAAAGAGTTAACAACTGCCAGCAGCATAACCATCATACACAACAGCCAATTATTAATGTTTATCTTTTGATGTTTATACTTATTCATATTATAAGCTAATTTCACTTAAAAAAACCAGTATTATACTATTTTGGGGATATTTAAATTCAATAATAATGTTTAATCATTATTTTTTTTATTAGACATAAAAATTGACAGGTTGTTCATTGAATACTGCAAAAAAAACTGAAATGGCAGGTTGTTTTTTCCTTCAGCTCCACAGTAACCCATTTCTACTGGTAATTTTTTTTGAAAGCCGGTCGGTTATCCCTTCCGGCTTGGTTTTTGATTTTACTGAGGTACACAAAAAGTAAAAGAATTCTTGCATCTGTCAGGTATTGCACTTTAAATTTCATGTAGAATCGACTTCAGGTCAATAATATATGGGTGATCCATACATGGCAACATGTTTTCAACTGACCAATTGGGAATGCCTGAGTTTACAGGAGATGATGCCGGGTTTATAAATGGTTTTGAACTTGACAATGCAGGCAGGTTGTTACCGTTTCGTTCATGCCTGTTCATTTGTTATTGACAAACCGGGTTTTTCTATTCATACACTATGGAGCAGCTTTCTGTTCCGATCAGGCGTTTTTTATCGTGGTCAACCGGAAGTGATCTGTTCCCCGAAAGGGTGGCCGGCTAAATGTGATCTGTGTAATTGTTTTCCAAACCATTTATCATTTTTGTTAGTGACATCAATCATCTGAGCTTTTCTATAATTCAAAGGTTACACTTTTACCGGCATATACGTTTGCAGGAAGATCAATCAGGATCATTGTATTGTTTTCTTCCCTGTTTGGGAAAGCTTTGAAGTTATCGCCGCCGTAATTGTATATTCCCGGAATGGTTATGGTTATTCTTGTAAGCATTCTTGAAGGGTCGGAAACTGTTAACTCAGTTACCCTGTTTTCTTTAATTTTGAGCATTGCCATTCCCTGGCTGTCCATTCTGACAGAGGCTCCTCTGGCTATCTCTATTTTTCCGGCTTTATAAAATACGATCTGACAAATATCCAGTCCGTTGTGTTTTACGGCCTGTATTTCAGGTGAGTTTGAGAGTATTTCGATGTTGCGGTTATTGGCACTTGTTGCTGCAAGCTCCTCAGTGGTGACTCCTGGTACTACTATATACTGGTATGAGGCATTTCCGGGACGGTGGCCGTGGTCTATTCCGAGAAGAAAAACGTCCTGGGTTACCAGTTCTTCAGGGGCGGTCAATGCAGCAGAAATATCAGACCACCGTCCCTGCTGGGCCCTGTTGGATAAATTGACAGTTGCCTGTTCAGGTAAAATGTACCCGACTCTGTCATGGTGCACCCACTTTACATTTGCCAGATCACTTTTACTCCGGGGCATAACTTCTGTTTTCCCATCCTGGTTTACTGTAACATCTCCTCTTAAATGTGCCTGATTAATTGTGGTATACGCCGGCAGGTTTGGATCTGATTTAATACCTGCTCCAAGGCAGACATATTCGTTGTCAAAAAAGAACCAGGATTTTCTGGCTTCCAGCATGTCATGGGGACTTTTAAAGTCGTATGCAACTGCGCCGTAAAGTCCGTCATCCAATCCTCCGACGAAATCGGTTAAACCATCGGTTTGAACAGGCATATTTCCGCCATATTGAATTGCAATATGGTTTTGAGGTTTTTGCATTACAGTTGTTCCGGAAACTTTCTGCCAGTCATATACCGGCCAGATACCGTCATATTCATGACCATCCAAACTAAGATAGTTTGCCCCGTCAGATCTGTGGTGAATTACTATGCCTGGTCCGTTATAGGGCTCTTCATTATTTCTGTTCCTTGTCGAATGCATTCTTACACTTGTGTAGAAGTGTGGTCTCTGGAATGCAAAATGCTCTGTTTGCCAGAAAAACCTGGCGAAAGACCTTATGCTGGCTTCTTCACCTCTTCTCAATCTCAAAATATCCTTAAGCTCCTGGCTGCGGTAATCAGTGCTTTGAAGCAGCCGTTCGATTTCAAGGGTTCCACCTGGTGTGCTGGTCCTCTGGTGAGTAATGCTTCTGTCATGTGCCGCGATATCAATATAAACACCATATACCATATGCTTGTATATCCCGTCAAGGTAATAATCGACAAGCTGATTTATTCTCCCGATCGGAAACTGATAATCGGTGTCAGCTACATAGGATGCCCACTCCCCAAAGGTGTTTGCATATTTTCCATATCCATAGCTGGTTGTGTTGTTAACTCTGTCATGTCTGTGGTGGAAACTGAAATCGTGCTGCATTCCTCGCTCTCCGGTTGTGAACTTTATCTCACCGGCAATGATTTGTATTACATCATCAAATGCCTCCCTGTCATTGAGGAACAGATAGTTCTTTGCCACAATGGCTGCAATGGCTATCCTGTCACCCCCGGGTCTTGCGCCATAGAATACACCCGGTACCTCTTCCATGGTTGCCCTTCGGATCATAGGTTGTGCCTGTTCAGTAAGATGTGCCGGAAATTCTTCGCCTGTTAACAACATAAGGTTAACCAGGTTTGTTGGTGTTGTAATCTGATTGTTGTGCCAGTTATCACCAACAAAATCATGTTTTACCCAAAATTCAAGTCCCCTGATAATAATATCCCTGACATTGTCATTTCTGTAATATCCCGATGATTCAGTCGTGTTTGCAATTGCGAGTCTGACAAGATTCGCTGTGTGACGGCCATGTGGAAATCCGGCTTCTCTGCTAAGATCTTCATAATCGATACCCTTAAAACTACCGTCATCATTGACTAGTTCGATTATTTCGGATATGCTTTCGTCATTTACGCCATGGCTCATAAGTTGATCGGTGACTCTTTTTTTTATGATTTCAAAATCATCTGCTTTTGCGTTTGTGGAAATTGCAAACAGCATAATTACCAGTAAAGTAAAAAGTAATTTAATTGTTGGGTTCATAATCCTGGGGTTTAATTCTCGCACCCTAAAATAGCCAAAATCCTTTAATCAAAACAACTAATCGACGTTCTATAGCTTTATTTTAATGAATTTAATCCGGGCGTCTGCAAAAATTTCACATTGTTTAAAGTTTGTTATGAAATATTAGACAAAAATATTTGGCCGCAAGTGAATACGATTATATCTTTGTCTATAATTAATCTAAATAAATATTTCTCTTGATCAGAAAAAAATTTTAACTAAAAACTAAAAACGATGAAAACAAGAAAATTTAAATCAGTTATTTTAGGATTGGCAGGAGCTGCATTGTTCCTGTCTGGTACGGCAATTTATGCTCATGACCATAATGAAAAAGACTCCGATGCCATCGCAGAGAAAACAGAATCAGTTGTTAGTGAAACTCCGTCTGTTTCAAATACTCCCTTCCTGATTTTGACAAATGCTGAGCCAAAAAATGGATGGTGCAATTTCAGGGAAACTCTTGCAAAAAATATTCGGTATCCTGAATATTTGAAAGACCAGGGAGTTGAGGGAACTATAAATGTTCGATTTGTAGTAACCCCGGAGGGTAAGATTGACAAGATAAGTACAGTTGCCAACGGTTCACTGGAAGGAAATGAAAGACATGCCAGCAGCTTCAAAGAGGAGGCCAAAAGGGCGGTATTGGCATCTTTTGGTGAGTGGAGACCTTCAACTCTCGATGGCAAACCTGTAGTTTCTTTTGAGTATGAAGTTCCGGTAACATTCAGGATCGATTTACTGACAATTCGTTAAGATATTAAAAAACCCATGTTCTTAGAACGTGGTCATGACCTGGTGGGGCTTTGCCCGAAAAGCCTGTGCGCTAAAAGAATTAGCGGTGCGCAGCAAAAGTCGGGCTTAAAGCCACCTCCTGGTGTGGACTGTACGATTTTAGTGAATTTTTTAGATTTTGCCAGTTGAACACTACTGCCTTCGTTGTCAGTGGTGTTTTTTTATCTTCGTTAGCTTGAAGTTATAATTCATGACCTGTTGTAATAACAGTTCAGGGTGTAATGAAAATATCAGTCAATAACAAAAAGCAGCTAAAGATTTCTGAATTAAATTATTCGATTGTAAGCTGACCCCTTATTTCACCAGCTGGATACATTTCAGAATGGATATTTACATAATATAAATTATTATAAAGATCTGACTCCTGTTCTGCTGTCAGGGGTTCAGATGTATAGTTTATTGGCGATGTTGGTGGATTAAAACCAAAAACAACTCCTCCGTTTACACCTGTTGCTCCCAGGTGTATGTGTGCCCCTGTTGCCTGGATTCCGGTATATTCAACTTCTATATAGAATATTTTTGTGTCCTTGTTAAATGTCAGTTCTGCAGTACCTGAAGCTTCTGAGTCATTGGGGGGATTTTCATTGGCCCCACTCAAAGTAGCAGTAAATACATCATTGGGATCTTCATCATCCTCGTCATCATCACATGATACAGCAGTTAAGAATAAACCAGCTATAATCATAAACTTCAAGAAAAACTTGCCTCCTAATAAAATAGGGTCTTTGTATTGTTTTTTTGGTGTTTTCATGACAATCGATTTTTGGTTCATTCATGTTCAGATTAAAATGCTCAATTATATATTCTTAAGACAATTATTAACAGAAGTTGTTCGTAGCTTTAATAATAATGATAATATAAATTATAACCATCTGGTTGACCAGTCCAGTTCTGAAAATAAACCGGTACCACAGGCTTTTATAGAATCTTTGACAGTTAAAAATTCAATTTTAAATTTTTGATACAAATAAAACCATCTGTTGGATACCCGGTGGTAACCAATCATAGCCGGGAACTCCCGGATAACAACTCTAATCTATTTTCCGGTGGTGTTACTGTTGGACTGTCTGCTTTTCCGTTTAGCTTTGACAATGGCGCGAGATTGGGACTTTTTATTGATGGGTACAGGGGTAGCCAGATTTACAAGGATTACTACAACCAGCCGGAATTTGAAATTCCAGGATCTTCATACGGACGGATTGGAATTGTGTATCATTTGGAAAAAAATGATCACTAATCTCCATGCTCATAATTATCTATAGTTCTTCCTGCTATATGCTTAACATAAATTATAATGTATACAGCTAACAAATGATTTTGTCTCATGATTTAATATTTCATTCTTTCCAAACCGCAACCCCCGCGGGATTTAGTTCATTGCCGCCAATTAAAAAATTCTCCGTGTCTTTATTGATGATATAAGTTTTATCCGAATAATTTACGCCGATCCATAACCCATTGTGCCAATCGATGATTACTCCTTCCGGATAATTTTCCAGTGGAATGGAAGCCTGTGTGAATACATCTCTTACAACATCCCTTTCCAGTTGATAGTCGTTGGTTACAACACCAATGAAGGTAACACTTCCCTTACCATACTCCTTGCGCGTGACAGCAGTCTGCCCTTTGTAAAACTGATCGTTGAAAGTAACAATGGGTTTTGCCGAGTTTACGGTAAGCCCTTCCGCCCAGGTATTCCACTGGTAAGGTTGATTGTTGAAAAGTACCGTGCCAGTCTGGCTGGGCGGCATGTTGTCGAAAAAATCAACCTGGGCACCAATTAATCCGGCAATAATCTCTGCCCGCTTTGCTTCGGGGTAGTGGCCGGTTTTGGTTTTGGTTGCGGTGCGGGCGGTCAGTATTAGTTGTCCGCCCTGCTCGGCATAAGCCTTCCATTTTTCCACCAGCCCTTCATCTGCAAGCTCATAGGCAGGAGCTATCAGTGCAGCATACTGGCTGAAATCATCATCTTCAGAAATAAAATCGACCATGCAACCCATTGATTTCAATATGTTGTAATATCCCTGGATAATGCTCATAAAATCCCACTGATCGGTTTGCCTGCGGTGGGTGGTTGACCAGAACTGGTCGTTACTCCAGAGTATTGCCGTCCTGCGTGCTCTATAGTCAGAAGGCATTTCGGGGTTTAGATTTTTGAGTTGCCCGCGTAAATCCCGGATTTCCTTCATAAATTCTACGATCTCTTCTCCTCCATCGGTAAGGGTTACCCCATCGGTACCCACAATGCCAAGTATATCCTGCTCAAAGCCAAAAGTGGGCTGTCGGTACCGGTAAAAGCATGCAAAGGAATTGCCTCCCGCCAATGTGTGGTAGAGGAAAACTTTTCTCATTCCCGGGTAAAGCCGGGGATTATAGTTCCCCCAGGATACCTGACTGATCTGTATTTCCATTACACCTGTTTTACCTTTACTGTAAGGCCTGAAGCGATCGCTGGCAAATCCCACCGGGAAAGGAGTTCCTCTTCTGAAACCTTCACTGCCAATACCATTGCCATAACCTGAAACTGGATAGGCCGTCCAGGAAATATAATCCAGATATTCGCTTCTCCACGGATCAACAGCCATATAACCTGCCATATAATTGGTGGTTATCCACTGGTCAGTGGTATATTCCCGGAGTATGTTGGTCTGAAACCTTAAAAAATCAGCTGCTTCGTCAGCATTGAACCGTTTCCAGTCGATAACGGCATGGGGGTTAATAAAGTCGATGGGAGAACGGGTTTCGTTGGGAATGGCCACCTGTTCAAAATTGTTGTACACCTGGCTCCAGAATGCGGCTCCCCACTCTTTGTTAAGCGTTTCGATGTTTATGTATTTTGCCTTCAGCCATTGTTGAAAGCGTGCATGGGCAGCTTCGTTGTAATCTTCGGTCCATCCATAGTGCGAAGGCTCATTGTCGAGCTGCCAGCCAATGACCCGGTTGTCTTTGCCATAGCGTTTTCCCAGCTGGTGGGTAATCTTACCCACATAGTCCCTGTATATCTCACTTGACCAGGATGCCTGTTGACGCGTTCCATGTACAGCGCTTACTCCTGATGGATTTTTTATCATTACTTCGGGATGTTTGTGGGTTAGCCATGCCGGCGGGGTGGGAGTGGGGGTACACATGATCACCTTTAATCCGTATTTTGCCGCAAGCTCCACGGCCTTATCAAGCCATTCAAAAGTGTATTTCCCCTCTTCAGGTTCCATAAAAGCCCACGCAAACTCACAAAAATGGGTAAATTCAAAACCCATATCGGCAATGTTCTTCAGGTCGCGTTCCCACTGTTCCTGGGGCCAATGCTCCGGGTAGTAGTACACACCGGTGGCAAATATTTCGCTGTCGGGGAAAACAGCATTTTGTGGTTTTACATTATTAAATGTGATTAGAAGCAGCAGGATAAGAATTGAATTCTGTTTCATTTTATGGTATTTATTTGTTTAACATCTATAGGCAGATTAGCGCCATGCAGGCAGTGTACGGCTTTACCTGGCCATCCTGATACTATTAAATTTAAACTTTTATTTGATTTGGTTCAGCAGTTCCCATCGCTTGGTTTTCAATTGTTTATAATAAGATGGTGAAAGGCCTGTAACCTTCTTGAACTGATTCGATAAATGGGAAACACTGCTGTAATGCAGCCTGTGAGCTATTTCTGTAAGATTTATGATCTCCGTATAAAACCATTTCTTTTGCCCTTTCAGTTTTATGAGAGATAATAAATTGCTGAATTGTTGTACCTTTTACTTCCGAAAATATATTCGACAGATAAGTGTAATCAAGGCCTAATTTTTCACTTATATAATCTGAATAATTGACCCTTGGCAATTCTCCAGTATTATGGATCATGTCAATTATAACATCTTTTATTTTTTCAATCAGCTCACTCCTTTTTTCGTCAAGCACCTCAAGACCTGATCTGAGTAAACTAAACTTTAATATTTCCTTCTGTTCATCAGTAATCTCCTCTAAAATCTCAACCATCCCAAGATCTACAATGATATGCTGGGAACTAACACCCAGTCTTTTCAATTCCTCCTCAACCAGGGTCTTGCATCGCAAGCTTACCATATATTTAATATATAATTTCATTTAGCAGGTTTTTTTAGTAAAAGTATGCAAATGTAGATGAAATTTTTTCTTGAGTTGTTTCCAAACTAAATTATATCATAGATTTTGATGAGGAATTTTCATATTCTTGGAGAATAAATCAAACATCAAACTGATGATTAACGACCAGTTAATAAATCCCAAGAGCATTGTTGTAATAGGAGGATCCAATAATATAGGTAAACCGGGAGGCAAATTGTTGAAAAATCTTATAGATCATGATTTTAGTGGAACCCTTTATGTCGTAAACCCAAAGGAAGATCAGGTTCAGGGTATACAATCCTACAAGGATATTAATGACCTTCCCCAGGTTGATCTTGCTATTCTTGCTATATCGGCAAAATATTGTCTTCCTTCTGTCGAAGTACTTGCGAATAGTAAAAGCACCAGGGCATTCATTATACTTTCATCCGGATTTGGCGAGGAAAGCCCTGAAGGGGCAGAGCGGGAGAAACAGATCGTTAAAGTCATTGAAAATACCGGTGGTTGTCTGATCGGTCCCAACTGCATCGGCATAATGACGCAGAACCACAGCAGCGTCTTTACTTCTCCGGTTCCAAAAATGAATAAGCGGGGTGTTGATTTTATTTCAGGTTCAGGAGCCACTGCTGTCTTCATAATGGAATCAGGACTCCCTAAGGGATTAACTTTTTCGAGTGTATATTCCGTTGGTAACAGTGCCCAGATTGCTGTGGAGGATATTCTTGAATACATGGACAAAAACCATGATCCGGAAAAGTCTGCCTGTGTAAAACTGCTTTATATTGAAAGTATAGAAAACCCTGATAAATTGCTTAAACATTCTTCATCGCTTATAAGAAAGGGATGTAAGATAGCCGCTATCAAATCAGGCACTTCCGAGGCCGGAAGCAGGGCTGCACAATCGCATACAGGAGCTCTTGCCAGTTCAGATCTGGCAGTTGATGCACTCTTCCGTAAAGCCGGAATTGTCAGGTGCTATGGAAGGGAGGAACTTATTACCGTTGCTTCTGTTCTCCTGCATCCGGAAATAAAAGGAAAGAATATTGCAATTGTTACTCATGCCGGCGGACCTGCAGTAATGCTAACTGATGCCCTGTCAGATGGAAGGCACAAAATTCCTAAAATAGAAGGGAAGGAGAGCCTGGAACTCCTCTCAATGCTCAATGAAGGTGCCTCGGTATCAAATCCGATTGATCTACTTGCAACCGGAACTGCTCAGCAACTCGGACTTGTTATTGATTACTGCGAAAATAAATTTGATGGTATTGATGCTATTATGGTTATTTTCGGGAGTACCGGTTTGCATGATGTTTTCGATGCGTACGAAGTGCTGCACCAAAAGATGCAAAGTTGTAAAATACCCATTTTCCCGATTCTTCCTTCACTTTTCACCGCACGTGGCGAAGTTGAGTATTTTTTATCCCGCGGACATATAAATTTCCCCGATGAGGTTCTGCTTGGGCGTGCAGTTTCAAAGGTTTATTCAACGCCTAAGCCGGCCGATGACAGGATTTTACATGATGATGTTGACATAACATCGATAAGAAGACTCATAGAAGGAGCACCGGAAGGTTTTGCACATCCTTCTCTTGTACAGGCTCTTTTAAAGGCAGCCAGTATCCCGGTAATAAATGAGCAGATATGCAAATCATCAGAGGAAGCAGTTGAAATAGCCAATACTTTTGGATATCCGGTTGTTATGAAGGTTGTAGGACCGGTCCATAAGTCTGATCTGAACGGGGTTGTGCTTAATGTTAATTCTGATGTACACCTGAAAGCGGAATTTGAGAGGATGATAAGAATTGCTGAAACAGAAGCTATTCTTATACAAAGGATGCTGACTGGCACGGAACTGTTTATAGGTGCAAAGTATGAACCTGCGTTCGGGCATATAATACTTTGCGGACTTGGGGGTATTTTCGTGGAAATTTTGCAGGATGTGTCATCCGGACTTGCTCCTCTGACCTACGATGAGGCGTTTTCTATGATCAGATCTATTAAAAGTTATAAGATTATCAAGGGGGCGAGGGGACAGGCTGGAATTAATGAACAGCTGTTTGCTGATATTATAGTGAGATTATCCACCATGCTGAGATATGCGATAGAGATAAAGGAACTGGATCTTAATCCCCTGATCGGACATGGTAAAGAGGTTACTGTTGTCGATGCCAGAATTCTTATAAAAAAAGACAACCAGTAATAAGTAACATTAAAGTTGGCCCCGTTTTTAGAAGTATTTTTCAGAAAGCAGGCAGGGAAAACCCGGGTAAAAAAATGAATATTCTGTAAATGGCTTACGTGAATTTTCTGAAATGCCTCATTAGCCAACTTTGCAGGCTGTTACAAAAGAAAATTAAAATCACTGCTGATAAAGCCTATCAACAGAGGATAGGTCAGGTCCTTTGGATAAATAAAAAATTTTATTGTATCTTGTCGTAACCCTTTATTTAAATATCTGCTATTATGCTGCTTAAACAACTGTCTGTTTTTCTTGAAAATAAGTCAGGGCGTCTGGCTGAAGCATTAAGCACTCTTGGTAATGAAAAAATCAACATCAAGGCCCTGACGATTGCCGATACTGCAGAATTCGGGATAGTCCGCATGATAGTTTCTGATCCTGAAAGGGGATATAATATACTCAGGGAAAAAGGTTTTTCAGTAAATATTGTGGAGGTTATAAGCATAGCCACGCCATCAGAATCGGGATCATTTGCCATGGCTCTGAAAATACTTTCAGATGAAGACATAAGCATAGAATATATCTACGCTTTCTCTGTGGGTGAAAAGGCAGCAATTGTAATGAGGACTGAAGATACCGAAAAGGCACTTGCTGCTATTAGCCGAAACAATCTTGACTTGCTGGGTGAGAACGAAATGAATAATTTGTAATCGTTTTTAATTTAACTACGATCATTGGTTAGCTGCCTGATCTGTGAAAAAGTTAGGGAAGGCTGACTGCTAATTATGCTGATCACATCCATCAGCGCAGTGCAAGGCAAGACTGACAATCAACTTTAAATAATGAGCAACGGAAATGGAATGTCTTTGCAGTTTGTGCACTCAAAAATCAAGGAAATTTTTTTCCGGTAATATTTAATACTCATAGTTGAAAAATAAATTTGGATAATGATCTGGAACAAGACAAGTGAGTGTATGTCCCGTCCTGAAATGAATGCATTGCAAGGAGAGCGACTGCGTGAACTGATTGAAAGAGTATATTTTAATGTACCCTATTACAGGGAAAAGATGCAACGGGCAGGGCTTGGACCCGATGATATTCAAAGTATAGACGACCTTTACAGACTTCCTTTTACAACAAAGGATGACCTGCGGGATAATTATCCTTTCGGACTTTTTGCCCTGCCTACATCGGAAATTATTCGTCTACATGCATCATCGGGAACAACTGGCAAGCCCACAGTAGTTGGTTATACGCGGAAAGATCTTGTGACATGGTCTGAGGTAGTTGCACGAACTCTAACCTGTGCCGGAGTGGAAAGAAAAGATTTCATGCAGATTGCTTATGGTTACGGGCTTTTTACCGGGGGACTGGGTCTGCACTACGGTGGTGAGAAAATTGGTGCCGTGGTTATACCTGTTTCAGGAGGGAACACCGCCCGGCAACTGCAGATCATGCAGGACTTTAATACTACAGTGCTTGCCTGCACTCCCTCTTATGCCCTGTATCTGGCTGAATCAATTGATGAAATGAAAATTGACCGCAGCAGCCTGAAACTCAGGGTGGGGGTTTTCGGCGCGGAACCATGGACCGAGAATATGAGACGTGAAATTGAATCAAAACTTGGAATTAAGGCTATTGACATTTACGGACTTAGTGAAATAATCGGCCCCGGTGTTGCAAGTGAATGCCAATTTCAAAAAGGTCTTCATATAAATGAGGACCATTTTATTCCGGAAATTATTGATCCGGTTACACTTATGCCTGTTGAAGAAGGGAATGAGGGTGAACTGGTTTTTACCACAATTACAAAGGAAGGCCTCCCTCTGATCCGTTATCGTACAAGAGATCTGACAAGTCTGAATTACAATGTTTGCGATTGCAGCAGGACTCTTGTCAGGATGAAAAAATGCACCGGAAGGAGTGATGATATGATGATAATTAGAGGAGTCAATATTTTTCCATCGTCAATAGAGTCTGTTCTTCTTGATATAAGTGAAACCAAACCGCATTACCTTCTGATTATTGACAGGGTAAACAATATGGATGTTCTGCAGGTGCTTGTGGAGGTAGACCAGCACTTCTTTCTCGACAGGATCGGGCAGCTCGAATCACTCAGGCAAAGGATCAGAAGCAGCCTGGAAAGCTCGCTCGGGATAAGTGTTGATGTCAGGCTTGTTGAGCACAAGACCATTGAGCGTTCCGAGGGCAAGGCCAGGCGCGTTATTGACAAAAGGAAATTAACCTGACTTTTTTAATGGACTAATTACCCGGAGAGCCTGTTATGCCTTGTTATGGCTGCAGATAACTGCCGTTACGGTATGCCCGTTCAATAATTATTAGTCGGGAATTCGTTATTCTCAGCTCCTCCGGCTAGTTGGGTGTAATCATAATACTCTTCGTGAAAATTGTATAAAACTTTCCACTTGGAATCTGCTCAACTTAAAACAGCCTAAGAGCCTGTTGTTCTATAATCTTAAATTAAATAACCGGAATTGACTCCGGCTATTTGAATGTCTGGAGTATAATTGCCACAATCACGGGTCATGGAAAAAATGATCTGTTTCTGTTTCAATTATGTTAAGCAACAGTCATGCCTTCTTTTTTAAATAAACACTCTATATTTGTCAGGATGAATCTCCCACGAACCAGGACACACAAATATAAATTAAGAAAGCCTTGCTGATCCATCCGTGGCGACCACGTGAATAGCAATTGTAACATGCTTATATTTAGATTAGTACTTGTATATTATGCGGATAAATCTAATAAAAAATACACCAATTGACCGCGAAAAGGTAACCTCACTTATATCCCAATGTACCGTTCCTTCCCTTGATATGGCAAACATACGTGACATTGTTCGTCTTGTGAACAGGATTGAAGAGGCAACAGGAGAAAAATTCATTCGCATGGAGATGGGTGTGCCGGGACTCAGCCCTTCACGTATTGGAATTGATGCCGAAATAGAGGCCCTGAATAATGGTGTTGCTTCCAGTTACCCCATGATAGAGGGTGTGGACCTGTTAAAAAAGGAGGCAGCACGTTTCATTAAATTGTTTATGGATATCGATGTAAGCCATGAAGGTTGTATTCCTACGGTTGGTTCACTTCAGGCCAGTATGGCTGCATTTATGACTGCAGGCAGGTCAAATGCATCCAAAGATACCGTATTACTTATCGATCCCGGCTTTCCTGTGCACAAGATGCAACTAAATGTACTGGGTATTAAATATGAATGCTTTGATGTTTATGAGTACAGGGGTGAAAAATTAAGGGCAAAACTTGAATCATATCTGAAGGCTGGAAATATCAGTACTATTCTTTATTCCAATCCGAATAATCCCTCATGGATATGTTTTTCTGAAAACGAACTTGAAATTATTGGCGAACTGGCTAATCAATATGATGTGGTGATTCTCGAAGATCTGGCATATTTTGGTATGGATTTCAGAAAGGATCTCTCCCGGCCTGGTTTTCCTCCTTATCAGGTATCTGTTGCAAAATATACATCCAACTTTATATTACTGCTGTCAAGTTCAAAAGCGTTTAGTTATGCCGGACAGAGGACTGGCCTGATGATCATTTCTGATGAAATTTACAGAAAAAATTATCCTGACCTTAAGAGATATTTTTCATCTGACATGCTTGGATATGCATTGGTATATGGTGCTTTGTATTCACTTTCAGCAGGTACGAACCATTCCTCTCAGTATGGCCTTGCCGGGATGTTGAAGGCCGCGAATGACGGAGATCTCAATTTTGTTGATGAGGTCAGGGAGTATGGTAAAAAGGCAGTGATAATGAAGAAGATGTTTCTGGATTATGGTTTTACAATTGTTTATAATATGGATGAGTATAAACCTCTGGCCGATGGGTTTTATTTCACTGTAGCTTATCCCGGATTCACCGGAGGAGAACTCCTCGAAAGGCTTCTTTACTATGGCATCAGTGCAATTTCACTTGAAATAACAGGTAGTACCAGAAAGGAAGGGTTGCGTGCATGTGTTTCCCAGGTTTCGAGGGATCAGCTTCCTGTTCTTGAAAAGCGTCTTAAAAGATTTCATGCTGATCATTAATAAACTAATTGTTGCAGGAGCAACAGGTTTTGTAAGGAATGCAAAGGGATCGGACAGATAGCGAATGAGGCAATTTTTTGAACTGATAATAATCATTATTGGCTTTCATTCGTTTGTTTATTTTTGGAATAATGTATATCATTTGTAACGGTTGTTAAATAAGATAAATATGGCTAAAATTAAAGGGGCAATTGTAGTTGACAAGGAGAGGTGTAAAGGTTGCGAGATATGTTTAGCTGCCTGCCCTACAGAAGTTATTTCGATTGCCAGAGAAGTTAACAGCAAAGGATATCAGTTCGCCTATATGGAGAATCCCGACAGCTGCATCGGATGTTCAAATTGTGCCCTGGTCTGTCCCGACGGGGTCATTACGGTTTATAAAATGAAACGACCTGTTATTTCAACGTGAGAAGGGTATTTATTGATTTAGTGAGGATGATTTCAGGTTAATAACAGATGTCAGGAGTTTAAATTAAAAAATTTCTAATGAAGGAATTAAAACTGATGAAGGGTAACGAAGCAATTGCTGAGGCTGCCATACGTGCAGGTGCTGATGCTTACTTCGGATATCCCATTACTCCCCAGTCAGAGGTGCTGGAATATCTTATGGCAGAAAAACCTCATGAGAGAACGGGTATGATAGTTTTACAGGCTGAAAGTGAAATTGCCGCAATTAATATGGTTTATGGTGGTGCAGGATGCGGAAAGAAAGTTTTTACATCATCATCAAGTCCGGGAATCAGTCTTAAACAGGAAGGTATTACTTACATTGCCGGTGCCGAACTTCCCTGCCTGATAGTAAATGTAGTAAGAGGAGGACCAGGACTGGGCACAATACAACCTGCTCAGTCTGACTACTTTCAGTCAGTCAAGGGTGGTGGTCACGGCGATTACAGGCTAATAGTACTTGCACCATCATCTGTTCAGGAAATGGCCGATTTTGTTGGACTGGGTTTTGATCTGGCCTTTAAATACCGGAATCCCGCCATGATCCTTACTGACGGAGCACTTGGTCAGATGATGGAGAAAGTATGGCTGGAGGAGCAACAACCAAGAATGACTGAATTCCCTGAATGGGCAACCACAGGTAAAACTAAGAAGAGGGACAGAAACATAATTACTTCGCTGGAACTTGATTCGGGAAAGCAGGAGAAGTTCAATATAAAATTACAGGCCAAATACAGAGAAATAGAAGAGAAAGAAGTCAGGTACGAGATGATAAATTGCGATGATGCAGAGTATCTCTTCGTGGCTTATGGAACAAGCGCCCGTATTTGTCAGAAGTCTGTTCAGCTTGCCAGGGCCAAAGGCATAAAAGTCGGACTGATAAGGCCAATTACATTGTTCCCTTTCCCGAAAGTGCTTCTAAATGAGATGGCTGACCAGGTAAAGGGTATTTTGTCTGTTGAAATGAGCGCAGGACAAATGGTTGAAGATGTACTGCTCGCAGTCAACGGTAAGGTAAGGGTGGAACATTATGGCCGGATGGGAGGTATAATTCCAACCCCTGACGAAATTGTGCTGGCTTTGGAAAATAAATTTTTAGGAGGAACTAATAATGGATGAAAATCTGCGAACCGAAGATATTATCAGGGAAGAAAACCTTGTATATAGGAAATCATCTGTCCTTACAGATAACGTCATGCATTATTGTCCGGGTTGTGGTCACGGAACTGCACACAGACTGATTGCTGAAGTTATTGAAGAAATGGATATTCAGTCAGAAACTATTGGCATAACGCCTGTAGGCTGTTCGGTACTTATGTATAATTATATTGATATCGACATGCAGGGCGCCGCTCACGGACGTGCACCGGCACTGGCTACAGCCGTAAAAAGACTTATGCCTGAGAAATTTGTCTTTACTTATCAGGGTGATGGCGATCTTGCGGCGATTGGAACCGCCGAAACAATTCATGCAGCAAACCGTGGTGAGAATATAACGATCTTTTTTGTAAACAATGGAATATATGGTATGACCGGGGGACAAATGGCGCCTACCACCCTTATCAATATGAGATCATCTACATCACCATATGGAAGGGATGCTCAAAATATGGGTAATCCCCTGAAAATGACCGAACTGGTCGCTCATTTGCCGGGAACATACTTTATTACAAGACAATCTGTGCATACTCCGGGTAACGTTAGAAAAGCAAAGAAGGCAATCCGCATGGCCTTTGAGAATCAAAAACTTAACAAGGGACTTTCTCTGGTTGAAATTGTTTCAAATTGCAATTCGGGATGGAAAATGACTCCTGTACAATCCAATAAATGGATGGTAGAAAATATGTTTCCATTTTATCCTCTGGGGGATATTAAAGTTGATGGAAAATTGCTTCACAAAGATTAAAAATAAATCAAATGACTGAAGAAATTATCATTGCAGGTTTTGGCGGACAAGGGGTTTTATCTATGGGTAAAATTCTTGCCTATTCAGGAATGATGCAGGATCAGGAAGTAAGCTGGATGCCCTCATATGGACCTGAAATGAGGGGAGGTACGGCTAATGTCATAGTTATCCTCAGCAATGAAAGAATAAGCTCACCTGTAATTAATAGTTTTGATACTGCTATAATTTTGAACCAGCAGTCGATGGACAAATTTGAAAATTCTGTAAAACCTGGCGGTGTTCTTGTTTATGACAGTAATGGCATTACGCGTCATCCTGAGAGGGATGATATAACCATTTACAGGGTTGATGCTACCGAAGAGGCTGCCAGAATGGAATCTGCAATAATATTTAATATGATAGTTCTCGGCGGATATTTAAAGATAAAACCGCTTGTTAAACTTGAAAATGTAATTCGCGGACTCAAAAATTCACTTCCTGAGAGGCATCATGCACTTATTCCTTTGAATGAGAAAGCAATATTAAGAGGGATGGAAATAGTCCGGCAGGTAGAGCATGCTTAAATCAGAATAACTTCTTTCGGCAAATAAATATTTCAGGAACCAATCCGCTGATTAACTGTATTAATTTACTGTCTGGTTGATCTGTTGACGCAAACTGGATTTATGATTGCAGAATAACTTTTTTAAGCAATGACATGTTCGGGGGAACCGATCAATTGATTGCCTGTATTAATGTACTACTGTCCGCCTGACCTGTTGGCACAGCTTAGACTTATGATTGCCTGTCAGGATTTGTAAGAAAAGCCTGTTATTTATAAAGCCTGTTTTTTACAAGATAATCATATGCCCGTGCAGGCATGAATGCCTGCATATCCTTACTTTCCTTTATTGCATTGCGAATAAAAGATGACGAGATCTCAATTACAGGTGCGTCAACAAATTTTGCATTTTCGAATATGCCGGAATCATCTAAGACCTGCAGGTAATTTTTAGAGTTTGGAGGACTGATTGCAGAATCAGACCTGCTGTTTTCAGATTCATTAAACTTTGATAATTTATCCTGGCAGGATTTTTTATTACCAGAAACCCTCTTCTCCAGTCCGGAAATTAGTCGGGGATAAATCAGAAATTTATATTCTTTAAGCAGAATCTCAGAACCTTTCCAGTGGCTTATACTATCAATATTATCAGTTCCGATTATAAGATGAAAATCCCTGTCCGCATAAAGGGTATTGAGTTTCATCATAGTATCCAGGGTATATGACGGAACCGGCATTCCAAATTCTATATCAGAAACCTTAAATGATGGGTAATTTTCAAGAGCCAGTCTGACCATGTTCAGCCTTGCTGCAGGTGTTGCCAGCTGCTCTTTGCTTTTATGGGGGTTCTGGGGACTGACAATGAACCATATTTCTTCCATGCCGGCAAACTCCTTCATGTATCCGGCTATGGCAACATGTCCGATATGTATGGGATTGAATGATCCAAAAAGTAAACCTGTATGTACCATCCTGTAATTGATATTACGGAACCTTAAGAAAATTTTTTACTATTGAATGAGCCAGTTTTTTGGCTGATTCAAGATCGTCATTGATCAGTACAAAATCAAATCCATCTGCAAACTTCATTTCGTCATCAGCCTTTGCAATTCTTAATTGAAGACTTTCCATGCTCTCGGTAGATCGCCCTAAAAGTCTGCGCTTAAGCTCTTCAAGGGATGGTGGCATGACAAATATTGAAAGGGCATTTGACCCGTATTGCTTTTTGATTTTCATGCCACCAATTACATCCACATCAAATATAACATTCATTCCCTTTCCCCATAACCTGTCAATCTCTGTTTTGAGTGTTCCGTAAAGGTGGTTTTTATAAACTTCTTCCCATTCAACGAACTCATCATTCTTAATTTTGTCTCTGAACTCACTCTCTGAAATGAAATAATAATCTTTACCTTCAGTTTCATATGGTCTTTTTTCCCTGCTGCAGGCTGAGACTGAGAATGCAAGATTCAAATTTTGCTCAAGGAGATATCTTACAAGAGTTGTTTTGCCCGAACCCGAAGGAGCTGAAAAGATTATCAGTTTTCCTTTCATTATAAGAGGTTTAGGCTTTGTTCTTTAATCTTTTCAAGTTCGTCTTTCATCTGGACAACTATCTTCTGAATGTTGAAATCATTTGCTTTGGAGCCAATTGTATTTATTTCCCTGCCCATTTCCTGGGATATGAAGCCAAGTTTTTTGCCACCGGGTTCCTCCGATTTCAGGGTCTCTCTGAAGTATTCAATGTGATTCTTCAGCCTTACTTTCTCTTCAGTAATATCAAGTTTCTCAAGGTAAAAAATAATCTCCTGTTCAAAGCGATTCCTGTCAACAGAATTGTTGCTAAAAAACTCATTAAGGTTCTGCTGTAATCTATTGCGTATAATTTCTATCCTGGAGGTTTCAAACTGATCTACATCTGAAAGTAATTGCTCAATCGTGTTAATCCTGTTTACCAGATCGGCATGCATGGCATCACCCTCCTGTATTCTGAATTTGTTGATTTGTTCAAGTGCCGTTAAGAAACTGCTAAAAACAAGGGTCCATTCATTTTCATCGGCTTCTGTTTTTTCGTTGGTAATGGTATCGGGCAAACGCATTGCCATTTTTAACATTTCCAGCGGATCATATTCCTTCATTCCAAGTTCCCTTCCTGTTTCCTGGAGCTGTTTTGCATATTTTGTCACTACAGGGGTATTTATCCTTGACATGAAACCCGCACTAGTCTGGTCAAAATGAATGGTAAGGTCAACTTTCCCCCTGTTCAGATGAAGGGCTATCTCATTCCTCAGAATAGTTTCCTTGTCCCTGTAGATTGATGGTATCTTCAGGTTAATATCCAGTTGTCTGCTGTTAAGTGATCTTAATTCAATCGTAATCTTTTTATCTGCAAGGTCACATTCTGACTTGCCAAATCCTGTCATTGATCTTATCATAATTCTTGCTGAAATTACTGTTATGAGTATTCTTTAAATATTCTGACTAAAGCATTGAACATTTACTAAAACATGGTCACCATTAAATAATCCTCTAAAGTATTGATTTTTTCCAATAGAGATGATATAATATTAAAGTAATCTCCGAATAGAGGGGTACACAATCACTTATGAATAATGTAACTTACCCATCACCTGATACCCATTAATAAGGTGTGCCACAAATATATAGAATAAATTCTTCTGACAGAAAAGATTACGCAGTTTACACAGGTGCCTTTTGATGTTTCACTACTGCTTTCGATTTCCAGCTCCCGGTAAGGTAGTAAAGGTAAGAGAGGAGCATGCCGGCCAGCCAACCAATTGGTATTGCCCACCAGATACCTGTTTCTTCCATTCTTTCGGAAAGCATAACCGCAAGGGGAATGCGTATTACCCATAAGGAGAAAAGAGTTATGAACATCGGGATCAGGGTGTCGCCTGCTCCACGCATAACTCCGCCAACAATAAACATAACGGTGAATGTAATATAAAAAGGACTAACAATATTAAGGTAACTGGTTCCGTAAGCTACAACGATTGCATCAGGCGTAAAGAATCCCATTATATTATTGCCGAAAATCAATACGAGCAACGTAACGGACAGCGAAATAAGGCTTCCCATTATTAATGTTGACCGTAATCCGGTTTTTACACGGTCAAATTTATTGGCCCCTATATTCTGACCTGTAAAGCTGGTAAGGGCCATGCCAAAATTCATTGCAAACATTACAGCAAGGGAATCTATCCTCTGTGCTACTGAATATGCCGCAATTACATTGGTGCCAAAAGTGTTGACGATACCCATTAGAGCCATCATTCCCAATGCAACAATTGTGTGCTGGAATCCTGAGGGCAAACCAATTCTCAGGCTGCTTTTAAAGATCCCTTTATCAAAAACCCAGTTGGTAAAGGAAAAATGCATAATTTTGTGAGTTCGGTTCAGGTAAATTATGGCTGAGATAAAAGCCAGTCCCTGAGCAATTACCGTGGCAAGGGCAACTCCTGCAACTCCCCATCCGAAAACCAGGATGAAAAGCAAGTCGAGTATAATGTTTAATATGGATGCAAAAATCAAAAAATAAAGAGGTGTTTTCGAATCACCCAACCCACGCAAAACCGCACTTGTTCCGTTGAAACCAAAAAAAACTATCATTCCGGCCATATATACACTCAGGTATGTTTTGGCTTCGGGCATAATCTCCTCCGGCAACTGAAGAATTCTGAAAATATCTTCGACAAAATAAATACCGGCGGCCGATACAACAATTGATGCTGCAAAGGTGAATATATACATTGTATCTATGGCACGTTTTACGTTACTGTAGTCCTTTGCTCCAAAATACTGGGCTATTATTATAGTTGAGCCGGTTGCAATCCCTATAATTAGTGATATTAGTGCGAATATGACAGGAAATGAGGCTCCTACGGCCGCAAGAGCATCCTTGCCCAGAAAATTCCCCACCACAAGGCTGTCGACTATATTATACAATTGCTGGAAAACATTCCCGATCAGCATGGGGATTGCAAATTTCAGAATTAACCTACCCTCTTTACCTTTTGTCAGATCATGCATGAGAATATTGTAATACTAATCGCGGAAGTTAGTGCAGACTTAAAAAACAGGCCCCCGAACAAATATCAGGGGCCTTGTATTAACACGTGGTCGGTAAATTTGTTTATTCCAGTCCGCGTTGCTTCAGAAGTGGCCCGATTTCAGGTTCCCTCCCCCTGAAGTTTACGAACATTTCCATGGGATCAGCTGTGCCTCCTTTTTCGAGGATCTCTTCACGGAATCTCTGGGCAGTTGCTCTGTCAAACAAACTGGTTTCCACAAAAGCTTCAAAAGCATCGGCATCAAGAACACCTGACCAAATATAACTGTAATATCCAGCAGAATAACCACCGGCGAAGATATGGCTAAGATAGGTACTCCTCCATCGGGGAACAATCGAGGGAATCAATCCGATGTTATCCATTGACTGATTCTCAAATTCAAGCGGATTAATATCTGTTTGTTCCTCCAGAGTGTGATAATCCATATCAAGAAATGCGGTGGCAAGGAATTCAACAGTGGCAAATCCCTGGTTGAAATGCCCTGCAGTCGTAATCTTTTCTATAAGTTCATCGGGAATGATCTCATCGGTCTGGTAATGTCTCGCAAACATTTTCATTACTTCAGGATGCCTGGCCCAGTTCTCCATAATCTGTGACGGCAGTTCTACAAAATCTCTTGGGACGGAAGTTCCAGCGAGGCTTCCATAATTTACATCAGACATTAGTCCGTGCAATGCATGCCCAAATTCGTGAAAAAACGTGGTATACTCATCAAATGTGAGCAGGGCAGGGGAGTCGCCTGTTGGCCGGCTGAAATTACAATTTATAGTAATTATGGGGCTGATGAACTGACCATCGCGAACTGCCTGGCTTCTGAAGCTGCTCATCCACGCACCGCCTCGTTTACTGGGCCTGTTGTAGTTATCCATGTAAAGTATGCCAAGGTGTGATCCTCCAACATCAAGTACTTCAAACACCTGCACGTCGGGATGATATTTAGGCACATCATGAAGTTCAACAAATTGCAGTCCCCAAAGATTATGCACTACGGCAAACATGCCTTCTATTACGTAAGCCATCGGGAAATATGGCCTGATCTCTTCTTCATCAAGGTCAAACCTCTCCTTGCGGACCTTCTCAGCATAATACCTCCAGTCCCAGGGTTGAAGGATAAAATCGCCGCCCTCACTATCAATCATCGACTGCAGATCCTGTGCTTCGCGGCTGGCAATTTCAATAGCTGCAGTCCATAGTTGCTCAAGAAGTTCATTAACCCTGTCAGGAGTACGTGCCATATTTTCTTCAAGTATATAGTCGGCATGTGTAGGATAACCCAGGAGTTTGGCCTTTTCAATCCTCAGGTTAACAAGCTGACGTATATTCTCATTATTATCAAACTCATTACCGTTATTGCAGCGGTTAATATATGTCAGTTTCATTTTCTCTCTTAGTTCCCTGTTATCTGCATAAGTGAGAAATGGCATTATTGAAGGGTTGTGATGTGTAAACACCCATTTGCCCTCGTGACCTCTTTCAACGGCAACTTCTGCTGCAGTTGCAATCAGGTCGTCCGGAAGTCCTGACAGATCTTCCTTGTTATCTATCACCAGTTCAAAACCGTTGGTTTCGTCTCTTATGTTGTCACCAAAATCAAGAGTGAGTGAAGAAATCTGCTGATTAATCTCTCTTAGTCTTTCCTGCTGTACATCGTTAAGTGCAGCCCCGCCGCGGATAAAAGCCTTGTAGGTTTCTTCCAGCAGCTTTTCTTCTTCGCTGGTAAGATTAAGTTCTTCTTTCTGATCATAAATTGTGCTGACCCTTTTGAAAAGTTCCATATTTAACATTATGCCCGTTGAATGGGCAGACAGCCTGGGTGTTACCTCACTGGCAATATCCTGCAATTCCTCGTTTGTGTCGGAGGAATTAAGATTGAAAAAAATACTCTGGACTTCTGATAGCCTGTATCCACTGTAATCAAGAGCAGCAATTGTATTCAGGAACGTTGGAGCTTCCGTATTGGTTATAATGGCATTAATTTCCTCGTTATGTTCTTCCATGGCATGCTCAAAGGCAGGCATAAAATGTCCGGTTTCAATCCTGTCAAACGGAGGGACATCAAAAGGTGTATTATAACTTGTTAACAGGGGATTGTCCTCGACACTGCTGCAGGAAAAAGAGGCATGTACCATAATCAGGAGATAGATTAGTTTTCTCACTTTAAAAAATATTAGGTTTATATTCTAATTTCAGACAAAATTAGGCATTCTTTAAGATTTAGTCAAATTAACCGGCATATAAGAGTTGCAGAACTTAATTTGTGCTGGCGGGTTTATCAAATATGAAATATATATTTAAAGGTCATGATGACAGGCTGCCGGGTTTAGTATTATTTAATGAAATTTAACATTTTTTTTAATACATCGTAATAAAATACTATCTTGCTATTGTTTTTAATATACATCGTTTATGTTTCAGAAACCTTTTTTCCCCTTTATCACCGGGACAAATCAGGAAAACTTGCAAGGAGTTGACAAAAAAAGATTTTTACAGAAAATCAAAATTCTGAGAAATCTTTATGTTTATGGTCCCACGTCTAATGCCGAGATTAGCAGGAAATTGAACATATCACTTCCTACTTCCATAAACTTAATGGAGGAACTGCTGCACTCCGGAGTGGTTGAAAAAAAAGGCCATGGTACATCAATAGGGGGCCGGAAACCTGTTTTGTTCGGTTTAAGGAACTCTTCATTTTACTCTCTGGGAATTGAAGTGTCAAGGTTTAAAACCCAGATGGCTATTTACGACAGCAATAATCAGATTTCTTCAGATACTCTTTCATTCAGGGGTGATCTTACACAAAAAACTGAATTTGTCGAAGAGCTTTATCTTAAAGCTACCCATCTGGCAGAAACATCGTCAATTGGTCTGAGTAACCTTATTTGTGTGGGATTAATGATGCCCGGACTTATTAACTCACAGGAAGGAAGAAATTACACACATCTGGATTTTGGTTCAAAAACCATAACAGAGGTATTGGAAGAAAAATTCAAAAGACCTGTGTTTATCGAGAATGATGCTAAGGCAATGGCTTATTCGGAATTGCGATTTGGAAAAGCCAGGGAAAAAAAGAACGTACTTGTAATTTTCATGGAGTGGGGACTTGGTCTCGGAATAATCATGAATGGGAAAATATACCGCGGTTCCCTTGGCTTTGCAGGAGAACTAAGCCATATTCCGGCAGTTGACAATAAAATATATTGTCAGTGCGGAAAACAGGGTTGCCTGGAAACCATAGCCTCAGGATCAGCAATTTCAAGGATGGCCAGAGAAGGTATTATTTCAGGGAAGATGTCAAGCCTGAAAGATAATTTCGGGAACGATTCAGGTCATATTGAGATCAGTTCAGTCGTAAGAGCTGCCAATCAGGGAGATCTTTTTGCTATAGGTATACTTTCAGAGGTTGGTATGAACCTTGGAAAAGGACTGGCGAGCCTCATGCAGCTATTCAATCCTGAAATGGTAATCCTTTCAGGCATGGTTTGTGAGGCTGAGCAATACATTATCACTCCGATTAAGCAGGCTTTAAATGTTCACTGCATGCCTCAGCTCAGGGAGAATACGGAAGTTGTAATTTCTGAACTGGGATCTGATTATGGCAGAATAGGTGCTGTTTCGATGGCAATGGAGTATGTTTTTGCACAACCATTTGGGATTAAGCAGGCTAACAGCGGCAAGGAAGGCGAAGAGACTATTAAGGGCTACTCCGAAACTTCAGCCAAAAGATAGAGCATTCCGGTAAGGATAATCATACATGATTCAGCAAAAAACAGCCGGTACCCCGACACTCTGCCTGAAACAAAATTGATTATTCTTGACCCGCTATCACCATACAACCATAGAAGAAATCCTATTTATGCCGGCTTTTAAAATTTTCGTAGTCACCATCTAACTTATATGGTTGTTTCGATAAAGCATTCCCTTTTTTAGTTTCATTAAAAAACCCACGTTCTTATAACGTGGTCATGTCCTGGCGGGACTCTGCCCGAAAGGCCTGTGCGATAAAAAAAATCGCGGTGCGCAGCAAAAATCGGGCTTAAAGCCACCTCCTCCGGTGGTGGATAGTCCGATTTTAGCGAATTTTTTACTGGTGCCATGAAAAATTTCCTGTTCTGATTTACTTTTCAGCCAACCGTTCTAATCAGAATATCCGATATTCTACTTGAAGGAAATCAAAAAAAGCTAAACTCCGGCTTCAAATTCTCAAAAAAAACTTATGAAAGAATGGACTCAGAAATATTCTGTCTTTCAGTCGTTAATACTTATTAAGATAAAAATTTGATAAAAGATATTGGATGATAGATTAAAAAATGATTAAATAATCATGTAGTAAGATGAAAATATGAATTAAAATTTATTGTATATTTAAAATTGTGTGCTATATTGCGGCGTGATATTTAAAATTTGTCTATGAACAGCGAGCCAAAATTTCCTTTGTTTGGAAATATCAATCCGGTAAATCTTAAAGGAATTAAACGCAAGAGGTTCTTGCAGAAAACCAAAATATTAAGAAATCTTTATGTTCATGGTCCTGCATCTAATGCCGATATTGGTAAACGCTTGAAAATATCTCTTCCTACTTCTCTCAATATTATGAATGAACTTCTTGAAACCGGACTTGTTGAAAAAAGCGGTCATGGAATTTCAAATGGAGGAAGAAAACCTGTATTGTTCGGACTGAAAAGCAATTCTCTGTTTTCATTGGGTATTGATGTAGCGAGGTTTAAAACCCGGATGGCAATTTATAATAATAACAACCACAATATTTCCGGCACTATTACATTCGAAAATGATATTACCAAACCTGAACTTTTTATAGAAAAACTTTATACCCGGGCATGCGAGCTGGTTGAGAGTTCAGATATTGATCCTGCAAAGCTAATATGTGTTGGAATTATAATGCCGGGCTTGATAGATTCCGGTCTGGGTATCAATTATACACATCTTAATTTTTCTGACAGGACTACACGTGAAGCACTTGAGGAAAAGTTTCGCCGTCCTGTATTTATAGAAAATGACGGCAAAGCCATGGCTCATGCTGAGCTTCGTTTTGGCAAGGCTAAAGGAAAGAAGAACGTTCTTGTTATATTTCTGGAATGGGGCCTCGGTCTGGGGATTATTATCGACGGAAAGCTTTATAAAGGTGCACTGGGCTTTGCAGGCGAACTTTCCCATATTCCGGCAGTTGATAATCAGATATATTGTCAGTGTGGTAAACAGGGATGCCTTGAAACCATTGCTTCAGGAGCTGCAATTGCAAGAATGGCAAATGAGGGCATCAACTCAGGAAAGATATCTGTTCTGGGCCATCTGAAAGCTGATGAGCCAGGTAATATTGAGACCAAATCAGTTGTCGATGCTGCCAATAAAGGCGATTTGTATGCTATCAGTATTTTATCGGAAGTCGGAATGAATCTTGGCAAAGGCCTTGCCAGCCTTATGCAGCTTTTTAACCCTGAGCTTGTAATCCTTTCAGGTAAAGTCTGCGAAGCCAGGCAATATATTACGACTCCTATCCAGCAATCACTGAACACCTATTGCATGCCCCAACTGAGGGAGCAAACCCAGGTAATGATATCCGATCTTGGTCAGAATCATGGGTTGCTTGGTGCGGTATCACTTGCAATGGAATATGTATTTGATAAGCCTTTTATGGAAGTATTGCAAGTAAAAACAATTTAATTTTTGTGTATCGAAGTATTATTACTATTTCTCTAACTAAAACCTTTAATCCATAGCTTTATGAAACAACTAAGTTTTTTGTTTTTTGCCTTAATGTTGATGTTTTCTACTACGCTTTTGGCGCAGGAAAGAACAGTAACAGGTGTGGTTACATCTTCCGAGGATGGTACCCCGCTTCCAGGCGTTAATGTTATAGTGGCAGGGACCCAGATGGGAACTATCACCAACATTGACGGTCAATTCTCAATCCAGGTTCCGGCCGGCATATCAACACTGCGTTTTTCATTTGTTGGCATGGTTACTGAAGATATAGCCATACCCCCGGGCAACGTAATTAACGTTGCAATGATACCCGATCTGGCAACTTTTGACGAGGTTGTTGTTACCGCACTTGGTATCAGCCGGGAACGCAAAACTCTCGGATATTCCGCTACCAGTATTACCGGCGATGAAGTTGCAGTATCATCAACCATCAGTCCTGTAAATGCCCTGCAGGGCCGTATTTCTGGCGTTGATATCCAGCCTACCGATGGCGGCACTTTCGGGGGCAGCCGTATTACAATTCGCGGTAACTCAGTACTGGGCGAAAATAACCAGCCAATTTTTGTTGTCGACGGGGTTATTTATGACAACCAGGTTTCCGGCGGAAGCCAGTGGGGCGGAGTTGACTGGGGTAACCAGCTTAAGAGCCTGAATCCCGATGAGTTTGAGTCTGTAACGGTACTTAAGGGTTCTGCTGCGACTGCACTCTATGGCTCACGTGCCATTAACGGTGTTGTAGTTATTAACACAAAACAAGGCCAGGCACGCCAGGGCATTGGAGTGACATTCAGTCAGCGTGTTCATACGCGGACTGCTTATGACGGACCGGCGTTTCAGAATAAATATGGCCCCGGACACCTTGCAAGTGTAACAACAGGAATCAGCGATCCATGGAATCAGCAAAACGAATTTCTTTATGATTCAGAAGGCAGGCCCTATTATTACAGGAGTATAGTTGCTTTTGGCCCTGAAATGGATGGAAATACTATGGTGCTGGACCATGACAGGCAGACTCTTGTGCCCAATAACCCAACTCCCAACAACTTCCTTGACCTGTTTGAAACTGGCGTATTCAGCAATACCAACCTGCAGCTTGACGGTGGCAATGAGACTACGACGTTTCTGGTTTCAGCATCGCGGACCAGCGAGTCGGGTATTGCGCCCAGAAATGATTTTGGCCGTTCTTCAGTCTATTCAAGGGTAACACATGATCTTACCGATTTTCTTAGTGCCGATGTTGGTATAAGCTATTCAAACACGACCGCGGCTAACCCTCCTTCCAACCAATTGCAGAATGGGTTTTTTACAGGACCATTCCCAAGATGGTATGATACCGAAAAATGGAAAAACCAGTACAGGGCCGATCACGGTGGTGTTCACAGTAACACATATGGCGATCCTCTTGGCAATGTTCCCGGCCTTGGCATGTTCCATAATCTTTATGAACACAACACTGTAAGGCTGGAGGAATCTCTTCGCTTGACAACCAAACTTAACCTGAGGCTTACAGACTGGTTTAATGTTGATGTTGAAGGGTATCTCAACAACTATTATGAGAAGAATGAAGGTAAACAATTGGGTAGTGGCTTTGCAAATGCAGGCGGAAGATATGAATTAAGCCATAACCGCAAGGAACAGATTGACGGGAAAGTTGTGTTGAATTTTCTCGGCGACCTGACTCCCGATCTGTCAGGTAGTTTATCACTTGGTGCAGAACACTGGTCGACCGGTTATTCTTTTTCAGGCGCGAATACCGAAGGCGGACTGATTGTTCCCGGGCAGTATTTTCTGGCAAACAGCGTTAACCCTGCAAATCAGCGTGCGGGAATTGAAGGCACAAAGATTCTTAATTCCGTATATGGATATGGTAACCTTGACTACAGGGACCAGCTTTTCCTCCAGGTAACCGGCCGTCATGACTGGTCGTCTACATTGACCTACTCTGACGGAACAGGCAACAATAATTATTTCTATCCTTCTGTAAGCCTTTCATGGCTGGCAACTGAAACCTTGTCGCTTCCTTCATGGATCTCATATACTCAACTCAGGGCGTCATATGCCGAAGTTGGAAATGATTATTCAATATACAACATCAATTCAGGATTCAGTCACCGCGACAATCTTCTCTCTCCCAGCGGGTTCAACCTGGTAATGCTTAACTACAGCAGCAATACCGTTCCAAATCTTGACCTTAAGCCGGAACGTAAAAAGTCGGTCGAGTTCGGATTTGATTCGCGCTTCTTCAATAACAGGATTGGCATTGATCTGACATATTATAAGGAGAATACAATTAACCAGATACTGAATCTTCCTGTACCGGGTGAAACCGGCGTTACATCACAACTTATTAACGCTGGAAATATTCAAAACCAGGGTGTTGAGATTGCATTACATACCAGGCCTGTTTCGGGCAACGATTTTCGCTGGGATGTTGATTTTACCTATACCCGTAACAGGAACATGATCGTTGCACTTCATGAAGACATTGATCAGTTCAACTTGTATGAATCTGCTACTTATGGCAACACCCGGGTGGGAACCGTTGCATTTGTCGGTGAGGAATGGGGACTGCTTATGTCTGATTCTGCCCCTGCACGTTTCCTCAACGAGAATGATGCAAATGATCCCAGGAATGGAATGCCGCTGCTCGCATGGGGTGCTGCCAGGAGAGGTGCAAGTATGATTCGTTCATATGAGATTCAGGAGGTAGGGAATATGAACCCTGATTTTCTTGGCAGTCTGAGTTCAACTGCAACTTATAAGGGAGCATTTTTCCGGGTTCTGCTGGATGCCAAAATAGGTGGTGATGTAGTTAACTATGTTGGCCGGTATGGTGCAGCTTATGGGTTGCTTGAATCTACACTAAAATGGCGCGATGCCGAAAATGGTGGTATGTCGTGGACTTCACGTTATGACAACACTGGTGACGGTACATATAATACTTACGAGGATGGTATGATACCTGATGGTGTTTTCCAGGAAGGAACGCTGGTAGAGGGAACCGATGTCAGCGGAATGACTTACCAGGAAGCTTATGATGCAGGTATTGTAGAGCCTACTCATGCAAGTTACTGGCATTACTTCAATAATTCATGGGGCGGCGGAGTCATTAATGATAATGTTGTTCATGAGAACTCTTACATCGGAATACGTGAGCTTACAATCGGTTATACTTTTCCCAGACAAATTGCAAACAAGATGTATCTGTCAAGTTTAAGGGTGTCGGTATTTGCAAGGGATCTCGGATTCCTGTGGAAAACTATGCCTGATAACCTTCATCCTTTCTCCGTAAGGGGAACTCATTCAGGTTCAGCTCATGCCTGGGGTGCAATACCTTATGTAAGGACGGTAGGGTTTAACCTTGATATCAGCTTATAAACACCGAAAAAAACATTATTAAAATTAATGAACAATATGAAAAATCTGATTAAATTTTTTAGCATAATTGCCATCATCGGGTTTTCGGCTTCCTGCACAAAGGATTTTGCCGAGGTCAACGACAATCCGGCTATGGTGACAGATCCTGATATCAGGCACCTGTTTACCTCATCTTTATTTGATCTTGGGCATTCAGGACGCTATACCGAGTGGTTTTATGATAACTACAACTATTTCTACCGCTATTCACAGGCTACTATTTTTGATGGTGGGAACAGTGGTGATTTTAACCGTCTCGGGGCAACCGGCGGAAGATATGGACGGGTCTATGAAATGCAGCGTAACCTTTTTGAGATCAGGAAGAAAATAGCAGATATGCCGGCCGATGAGCAGGAACTGCGTACGCATGTTAATGCTATAACCTTTATTGCCCCGGTAATGGCCGGACTGCAGTCTACCGATGTATATGGCTCAATGCCATGGTCGGAAGCCATGAAGGGAAGGTATGAAGGTAATTATACCCCTAAGTATGATACACAGGAAGAGCTTTTTCAACAATGGATAGATCAACTTGATGGTGCGATAAGCGTTTTGTTAAGCGATGCTGCCGGACAGGTAACATATGGCCCTCAGGATTTTGTTTATCAAGGTGACTTTTTAAAATGGGCAAGGCTTGCAAATACCCTTAAACTTCGTATTGCGGTTCGGCTGGAGAATGCTGATCAGGCCTGGATGAAGCAGATTCTTGACGAAGTAATGGCCAGCCCTGCTGGAATTATTGATGATGTATCACACGATTTCGTATGGGAACCGGCTACCGATTACAGGGGTGAAGCACAGGATTTCTGGGGCGCTCCCAGGGCAGCTCATAACTTTGTTTCAAAAATGGTTGAGCTGCAGGATCCGCGTACTCACTTTTTCTTTGATGTGAACTCACTTGATCAGGATGCTGTCGATATTTTAACGGCTCAGGGTAAACCTCTCCCGACATGGATTGATCCTCAGGTTCCGGTAACAAGATGGGATCGTTACAGAGGAGGACCGGTTTCACCCGATCAGACAGGAAAACTTCCATGGTTTGGCCCACTTACCGACGATGACAACACAAGTTACCAGAGACTGTCTCATATCAACAGGAGATTATTTAATCCTTTTTATAATAGTGGTACAGGCCACTGGAGAGAAGTGATGATATCTGCAGCAGAAGTTTCATTTTATATGGCCGAGATGATAGAGAAAGGACATATAACAGGTCAGGGCACTGCAGCCGAATGGTACGAAAAGGGCGTAAGGGCTTCATTCGAAAACTATAATGAGATAGCACGTGTACATCAGGTGCCCGATGCCGAATCATTTGCCGCCACTGCCTCACAAATTGATGTATACCTGGCACTGGAAGATGTAGCACTAAATGGGAATAATGACCTGGAAAAGATTTATTTCCAGCAGTATATAAATTTCTTCCGTTATCCCACAGAAATGTTTGCGCTTGTACGGCGGACCGGCTTCCCTAGCCGTACCGGAGAAATTTTGCCCTGGGAGCCGGTAATTTCCAATAACGTTGAAATGGTACTACCCAGAAGATTCGGTGTTAGCGAGCCTGATAACCCGATTAACCTTGAAAACTGGAAATCGGCAATGCAGGAGCAGGGCTGGACAACGGGTAGTATTGAAGGTCCTGTATTGAATGCCGAACGTGTATGGTGGGACAAGGAAAGCCCCAATTTCGGCAACGGTTCATGGTAGATTAACTTAATAAAAACCAAAGTTCGGGTTTTGGTAGTTCCCCTGTTTTGGTGCACAGACCGTCCGGATAATTCCGGACGGTCTTTTTACTGTGTGCCGTGCATGATTGTTCAACCTGGTGGTGCAAGTCCGCTATAGGGGTTCATAGTCGCCAGCCATTAGCTTAAGGTAAGGGTGTCCATTGCGAGGTGGAATCTCAGGAAAGCCTGCAGCAAAATCATGCCACGAAGAAATATACACATCAAATCAGGCACAGACGGAGGGATAAGATTCTGAGTAATTGAAAGTATTTATTTCCTGTTAGAACAGGAGTGAGGTATATTTGTCTGAATAACATTCAGAGAATTATACATTAATTAAATATTATATGTTGAAGATATGATGAGGGTAACATTTTTGATAATTGCCGGTCTGTTTTTTTGTCTTACCGGAGAAGCACAGGTATGGCTTTTTGACCAGTTTCCGAGGACTTATGTTGCGTACAGGGCAACCAGTCCGATCAGTACTGATGGTTTGCTTGATGAGTCTGACTGGCAGAATGTGCCGTGGACAGAGGACTTTGTCGATATTGAGGGCGATAAAATGCCTGCCCCGCTTCACCGTACGAGGGTAAAAATGCTATGGGACGATGACTATCTTTATATTGCAGCAGAGCTTGACGAACCTCATATCTGGGCTACATATACAGAAAGGAATTCCGTTATTTTCCATGAAAATAATTTTGAAGTATTTATTGACCCAAATGGTGATACACACAATTACTATGAATATGAGGTTAACGCCCTTGGCACTGAATGGGATCTGTTCCTGACAAAGCCCTACAGAAATGCCGGCATCCCAATGAGCGCCTGGCACATTACCGGCCTTGAAAAAGGTATTCATCTCAAAGGTTCAATAAACGATCCATCAGACACCGATACACTATGGAGGATCGAACTCGCCTTTCCCTGGAAGATTCTCAGTGAATGTGCACCGGGAAGAAGAAGGCCCCGGGCTTCCGAACAATGGAGGATGAACTTTTCAAGGGTCGAGTGGAGACTCGATATTTCTGAAGGGAAGTATGTTAAACGCATTAACCCGGAAACCGGAAAACATTTCCCTGAATACAACTGGGTATGGTCTCCCCAGGGTGTTATTGATATGCACAGACCTGAATCATGGGGGTTTGTTCAGTTTTCTGACCTGTCAGCCGGACAGGGGAAGGATGATTTTGTAATAAATCCTGATGAGTACATTAAATTCGCCTTACGGGAATTTTATTACCTGCAGCTTGCTTACAAGAGAAATAACGGCATCTATGCATTAAAACAAAATGATCTCACAAGAGAAAATATTAAAGTGAACGGGAAGGTATTCAAACCTGATTTTGAGGTAAGCCGAACACGGTTTAAACTGTCCTTTCCTTCAAACGATGGCAAGTCGTCCTGGCACATTGTTGAAGACGGAAGGATATGGAAAGAATAATCCTTAAATATAAATTAAGGCAATTGTTATAATAATACAATAAAATCAATGGATAAGAGAAAATTTATCAAAACACTGGGAATTGGCAGTGCAGCAATGGCTGTTTCACCAATGTTGTTCTCCGGGTGCAGCAGCTCTTTTGAAAAACAGCCGGTTAAAAACTGGATGTGGATACATTCACCTGACAATTCCTCGCCTGACGAGCTGAAAGCAAGACTTGACAATGCCCGTAATCACGGTATCGATGCCGTATTTATGGAGACATCAATAGGAGAAACGCCTGCATCTGAGTCTGAATGGCAGCCATTGAGTCACCCAACTCTTGAGAAACTTATTCAGGCAGGAAAGGATACCGGAGTGGAGGTTCATTGCTGGCTGTGGCAAATGCCCAATAATATCCCTGCGATTGCTGAGAAGCACGGTGACTGGTTCGCGGTTAATGGCCTGGGAGAGCCTGCTCATACTCACCCTGCTTACGTGGGGTATTATAAGTTCATGTGTCCAAATCATCCGGAAGTAAGGGAGTATCTCCGGCTAAGGGTTAAGTCTGCTGGTGCTCTTGAGGGTCTGGCCGGTGTGCATCTTGACTATATCAGGTTGCCTGATGTAATACTTGCCGAGGCTTTGCAGCCAAACTACAATATTGTCCAGGACAGGGAGTATCCTCAATACGATTATTGTTATTGTGAAAGGTGCCGCGCAATGTTTAAAGACAAGACGGGAATTGATCCATTGACCGGCCTTGATGATCCTTCTGCCAGCCCGGAATGGCGGCAGTTCAGATATGACTCTGTTACGGGCCTGGTAAACGGAGTGCTGGCCCCCGAGGCAAGGAAGTCAGATAAGATGATCACAGCCGCAGTATTCCCCAATTGGGAGAGTGTGAGGCAGGAATGGCGGAACTGGGAACTTGATGCATATTTTCCAATGTTATACCACAACTTTTACAACGCCGGGATTGAATGGATAGGTGAGCATATCAGAATGCATATTGACCAGCTAAGAATAAAAAAGCCGGTGTATAGCGGACTCTTCCTGCCTTCTCTTGATCCTGAAGAACTTAGAGAGGCATATTCAGTCTCGATTGAGGCTGGAGCAGCCGGCGTATCTCTTTTCGGGAGCATAAGTGATGAACATTTCAAGGTGCTTAAAGAGATGAGATCATTATAGAATATATTCCATGCCAGAGTATAAAATGGCAGTCTTTAAAACATAAAATATTAAGCTTATGCAATCAATGAATTCTTTAATTAAAAAGTAATCATCTTCGCTCTGATTATACTGGGGTCAGCAGGAAACATCAATGCACAGCATGAATTTGAAGGAAGGTATATTCAGGAGACCGATCCGCTTGTCATTGAAAAACTTGAAATCTGGCAGGATATTAAATTCGGGCTTATGATGCACTGGGCCCCTTACAGTCAGTGGGGTATAGTAGAATCCTGGTCACTTTGTTCATATTCCTGCCCGCCTGCAACGAAATCCCCCTTGCAAGGATGCGTGGACATTAAAGGTTTCAGCTGTCCAGCAGTGATTTACGGGGTTACCTCCTGTTTTGCCAGCTCTATCTGAGCATTGGTTTTTATAAGTTTGAGTATAAGATCAGCAGACTTATTTATAATACCTTCCATATGCTCAGTGTCAAGTTTTGAATACTCATCCATGATATGATGCAGGTATTCATAGTTCTGAAAATCGAATGTTGAAAGCGTATGTGACGGAATGTCGAATTCAATAAAAAATGGATAATTGTCAGACATTCTGAAAAGTCCAAAGTCCGATTCAACCTGTTCATAAACTATGAATTCTTCATCAAGCAAATCATTCGACACTTCAGCAAAATTGGATATTTCATGCCCTGTAATATATACCTTGTCTGCTCCGCTTTTCAGGGGTACACCTATCATTTCAAAGTTAATCATATAGGAAGGGTTTATATCTATAGCTTTCAGGCGCTTTGCCAAATGTCGCGAGCCCAGAAGACCGGATTCTTCACCAGTGAAAATTGCAATTATAACGTTTTTGGTAATTTCATGTCTTTTAAGCGCTTCGGCTATCTGTAAAACAGCAGTAACACCACTTGCATTATCATTGGCTCCGTTGTAAACAGACCCGTCCGGCAACATACCCAGGTGGTCAAGATGTGCTCCAATTAATATATACTCATCTGTATGACCGGCAGAATGGATTATTCCAACCAGGTTGTATGATTCAGCACCATACACATCAAGTGTGTCCCTGTAGGAGTATTGAAAAAATGGGGGAATCTCCGTTTCCTCCAGATATTGTTCAATAAACCGGGTTGCTCTCTCCATCCCATCTGTTCCCGGTCTTCTGCCCTCAAAATCGTCAGAAGAAAGAATTTCCACTAATGCAGAAGTAGTTCTGTATTGTCCGTAAAGAAAATTATAACCACTTAATAAGAAGATGCAGGTTATAATAATGGATATTTTTTTCATTGGTTCTGTTTTTAATTAATGAACTTTCTCGCCAGGTCATCTCCATTTAAACGATTTTGGATCTTTTGCCCTCATTGTGCAGAGAATTCCGTCTAAATGGTCGCATTCGTGCTGAATTAACTCAGAAATATCATCTTTCACATTAATGTTCTTACGATTCCACTCCTGATCAAGGTAACTTACAGAAACAAATTTATGCCTTTCCACCTTTACCAGAAGGTTGGGAAAACTCATACAGTCATCCCACACATCAAACTTATCTTCACTTTTTGAGGTAAATTCAGGATTAATAAGAACAACAGGCCTGTCGATGTTCATATAAACAAGCCTTTTCATGATCCCGAGCTGAGGAGCAGCAATTGCCCGTCCGAAATTATACTTTAACCTGATCTCTTTCATTACATTATCCAGGTCTGCAACCCACACATTCACGAGGCCCAGTTCCGAAAAACTGACCGGTTCACAAACCTCATAAAGACGGGGATCGCCTAGTAACAAAAGATCGTTTAAAGTTTTCATAACACGGATGTTCGAGAAGGATTGATTATAATAAGGTTTGAAGTGAATAAAAATCCAGAATCTTCAGTTAAGCAAAACAAATGGGCGATCATAAAAATGGCTCGGATTAAATACGGAATTATACCAAATATAAATAATAAGATAATTAATTGCACAGAATCCAGAAAAATATTATAAAAATCCATCAGGATTCAGGGTAAAAGCAGTAACCCCATATCAGTTATTGTCGGGAGGCTGAATTGAATAAAGGGAAAGAATTAAAAGGTTATAAATTGCATTTGTTTTAAAAGCAGTTTATTTTTGGATAAAACAAAACCATAGTGCTATGAGCAATATTAACGAGTCAGCCGAAATAACAGTCAAAGGAAAGAAACTGCAATGCCCTGTTTGCGGGCATGAAGCTTTTCATACACGTAAGAGCCTTCTGAATACCCGTGGACTTACATTCTTTAACCTCGACTGGGCAAATAAAGATGCAACAAATTATATTTGCGACGATTGCGGTTATATCTTCTGGTTCTTTAATAAATGACCTAATTTCTGTTCTGAAAACGGGTTCCTAAATGTGGTATTTTACATGTAAATGCCTTACAGAACAGGAAATCTGTATTACCCAGTCTATATTTCCGGGAATATCCCGTCTGATAAAATTTACTGGAACCTATAAAGCGGTCACAATTCCCCGGAGACGAATATCAGATGAAGAAGCACCGATCATTATTCTGAATGTTCCCGGCTCAACCACTCTTTCCATTTCCTTGTTCAGCATACTGAATTCCTGATGTCCAAGAGTGAAGCTAATGGTTTTTTCTTCACCGGGAAGGAGGGTGATACGCTGGAATCCCCTTAGTTCTTTTACCGGTCGGGAGACTGATGACAATTCATCGCGAATGTAAAGCTGTACGACCTCATCTCCGGGAGCTTTTCCAGAGTTTCTCACAGTGCAGCTTACAATTATTGATTCATTGCCGGAAAACTCCTTTCTTTGGGTGGCAAGGTATGGGTCCTCACCATAAGTTTCTTCAACTCTTCCCCATCGGACGTCCCTTGCCAGATCAAGAACAGGAGAAAGAATCTGTCTGATTCCCCTTGACTTTGTTTCCATTGTGATTGCATGTGCCACCTCCGATACAAGGCTGGTATCCCAGGTCGCCGCAAGGGCTATGGCCTGAGGAAATGCAGTGGCGCCGCCACGAATGAGTCCGTGCAGTGCCTCATCAAATGCTATTATAGGAATGCCAAGTCTGCTTTCCTCAACAAAGAATTTCTGGATCTCGTTTATTGTCACAGCCATTTTCTGAGCTGTTCCGGCATGGCCGTATTCCATCATCTGTTGTGAAACATTTGCCTCTCTGGCCACTGTTGAAACCTGGAGACCGAAGATGCCGTCCATATATTTCTCTTTGCCATCGCTAAGATCTCCGGGTATCATAAACAGCTGCCAGAATTTTTCTTTGAGCGTCATCAGTGAAAGAAGGTCCTCAACCCGCTCTTCTACATTAACGGCAGGATCTTTATATGGTAATCGCTGTGCAGCTGCAGTTAAGCTGGAAGCAACAACTGTAAAGACCAGAAATAAAATCTTGTATTTCATATTTTTTTCTATTATTCAAATTAACATTTCATAAGTTATCGATCACCAGGATTGACCAGAATCAGTAAATTAAAGGCAAGCCTGTGTTTTCCGGGAAAAGATAAATCAATTAAGGATTGCCCTGTACCTTTTTAAATAAGCGGGAACATAAGTATATTTTGCTAATTCATATTAGCAGATTAAGAGATACAATTTTTCCCGCGCTATGATTTTGCGCTCCAATGATTTTTACTATTGATTATGAAGGTTGTCCGTGCACCCTTTCGGGGAAAATAATAAAAGACTGAAACATAGTTTAGTATGTCAGTCTTCTATAAAGTGATAACTTTCAGTATGATTTATAGATCAATAACTGAAATCTCCCTTTTCAACACTCCAGTCATTACCGAAGAAACCGGTAACAATTATCCCGTCCACACCTTCTTTTAGCATATCAGAATTAAAAATCATAAGGTCCGGAAATCCGGTTATGCCTGAGAAATAATCATTTGCAAATGCAGCCTTCATACCTTTAATTCCGGTACCTCCCACAACGCCAACACTGGCAGTTTCACTGTCTGTTCTGGGAAAAATAAAGAATGCACCAAGGTCATCACCTTTATAGGTTCTTCTCGAACCGAATTCTATTTCACCATTCCTGATTACTACCGGAACATTACCCAGCATACTGTTCCATGCCCTGTTATTCGACGAGTTGCCGTATAATATAACATTCCTGTCAGGGTAATCTTGTGGCCTGAAATCCCTGTCAGATACAATTTCAACCGAACCGTTTGCCTTATAGAGAAATGCTTCAGCATCGAACCTGGCCTTGTTCCTGTACCACTGATTTTCTTCCCTGCTGCCCCTGGTGGCATAAACAAATACCATGTTATTTCTGAAGGCTTGCTTAAAGCCACCAGACCGTTTAGCATACTTCTCCTTTGTATTTATATCGGTCCTGATCCATTCACTTCCATTATTTTGAAGAGTGATATCCTTTCCTCTTTCGGCATTTATGGTAAAGTCGCCTATGCTGATAACAGGATCTGAATGCAGATCAATCTCTGAAAGCAGAAAAGTAAGACTGTTGACATTTTCAGCCGATCCTTTTATACTGTCATTAACCATATCAAAAACTACGCTGGAAAATTCAAAATGCTTTTCCTGCTGATTTATCCTGATCCAATAGTTGGTAGCAGATACTGCAGGACTTGCAGTATGAAATTCTATATGTTTTATGCTATCCTTAGCAGGTATTGACTGCCATTTAAAATAATCAAAAATCGGATGCCAGTCCACGCTATGATCCCCATACCAGTGCGAACCGTCTGGATACTCGTAATAGACAAAATTAGGATGGAATCCTCCAAGGGTTTCTCTCATGAATCTGGCCTGTTCCACATCTACAACCCTGTCAGCATCGCCATGAAGAATATAGATTCCCGACTGAAGGAAATTTCTTTTCAGGCTCAGGGTCCTGCCGGGATTGGCACCTCTTGTGATCATGTCAAAATGTGCATTTCCTTCAAACCTGTTACTTGCCCCCCTGCGGTAACCCATGATGTCAGGATAGCTTGCGCAGGGTGCTATTGCTGCAAACCTGTCAGGGTAGGTAACTCCAAGGTACCATGTTCCGTGCCCCCCCATAGAGTGGCCGGTAAGATAGCTGTGCTCATCCTTTGTTTTAAAGACTTTTTTTGCATCGTCGAAAACCTCCATGGCATCGATACTACCCCATTCTTCCCAGTTAAAACCGAAAGGGCGACGGTTTGTAGGGGCTACTATATGAGCCCAGTCCTTTTGCCTGTAGGCCCTGGCCTGGTTTCTGGCCTCAACTCCCGCACCGTGTACTGAAAGAATCAGTGCCTGGCCATCGCCTTTCTGGGTGGACGGAGCGACACTGTAATACTGAACGCTGCCGTCAACACCGCTAATGAAAGTCCTTTCATGATGTTTATCAGCATCCTGTTGCTGCAATGTGATCTCAGTCCGGTCGATTTCCCTGCCTGAATTGTCAGTTAATATAACAGTTGCCTTAACACTTCCTGATTCCTGTCTTACAGTGGTTGACGGAACAAGGAATCTCAGTTTCCTTACACTTAGCGCCATTATATTACCGCTTTTATGGAATGCTGATTCTCCGGTTTCAAGAACACATTCAATATTAAGGTTGCCGAGATCTTTTTCGCTTGCATTAATAACCCTTATGGCTGCCCATTTATCTGACGATTCGCCATTAATCAGGCCCGGAAGTGTCAGATCTCTTCTTGTAAGCTGGACAGGTTTGGATGGTGCTACGATTTTTGCGGCAACTCTTCCAAACCGGCCGGGAGTATAAATAAACTCATTAAGTCCTTTTTTTAGCTTGAATGGTATCAGGGTATACCCGAAATCATAATGATCGCCTTCATAGGGAAGTCCATTTATATAAACCCGCGTATGTCCCCTTGCATCAAGCATAACAATCTCCTCTCCTGATGACTCAATACTGGTATAGACATAAGAACTTCTGAGCTGACGGTTCTGGAACTGTTCCTCCTCATTGGTTTCGATGGCATTCCAGGCAGATGCCTCTGAATTGTTGTCAGCTGCCTGGCCCGGCACAGGAGTTGTAAAGGTTCCGTTTGCCAGTTGCCAGGCAATGTGATCCTCTGTCGTAAAAAGTCCGCCTGAAAAGCGTTCAATCGGCAAGAATAAACCTTTTGAGAATACATGAACAACATTCCCTTCTTCAATTTCTTCAACGGTTTCCCTGCCAAAATACTCAACTATGTTTCCGGTTTGTTGAGCCGAGATAGTTAATGTCAGTACATTCCCAAACAGCACCATTACAAGCATGCTTGCTACAAGATTAGATTTTACATTCATTATTATTCTAAATTTTAATTAAATAGTCAGGCCTAAAGATAAAGAAATAATATATTCAGTATATAGTTATATGAAATATTTATATTATTATTTTGTTGATTAATCTCCTGCAAATAAGGACGGAATTCTCACATTGCGGGGTACACAAAATGAATTGAATTAAGCAAGGGAGATTCATTAACAAACAGACTGTTTGTGAAATGTTCGGGACAATTCCGGCATGAGTTGGGGATATGACTCTTAGCTTAATTTATCTTTTAGGTGAAGAGAAAAGATGCCTGTCGCAAAAATCCATCCAGGCATTCCACTCTGTTACTGTCATATCGTGTTTTCCCGGTCGTACAAAATATCCGAGTCTTGAGTCAATCAGTTTGTTCTCGTCAGGGTAAATTGTTGTATTTATCCCTTCAGAACCCAGAAACTCATAGACCGGAGTGGCTGCAACGAGCATATTGAACTGGCCTGCCGGATCTGCCCATACATCCTCAGTTGCATTACTCAGCAGAACCGGTCTCGGTGCGGCAAGTGCAATAAGGGAGTGCTGGTCAAAGGGCAACTGCTCAACGCGACTGCCAAATTCCCTGAAGGTCTCATTGAACCAGTGAGGAAATGCATTATTGATACGTTCAACTGATTCCCCGACATTGAACCGATTTGGCGAAGTTCCGCCACAACCTGCCTGGGATGGAATAATGATATCAATCCTTTCATCAAATGCTCCTGCCACTATTGCTGCCTTCCCCAGTCTTGAATGACCGATGGCTATTATACCGTCATTATCAAGGCTTTCATCTTCCATGATATAATCGACTCCGCGTTGCAATCCCCACGCCCATGCAGCAACTACTCCCCATTCATGAGGTCCGGGAACGGTATCGCCTTCAGAAAGGTACCCTTTGTGAATGCCTTCATTGTATCCCCCATAATAATCCGGGCTTAATTCACCTGCATAAATGGTGGCAATGGCATACCCACGTTCAACAACCATTTCATATGGCCATCTCCAGTCTCTTATACCCCTCTGATTGTCATGTGCCTTATTATCCGTTCCGCCTGACCATGAGTTATTAACCCAGGATCTGGTAAGTGGTATTTCAGGGAAACCTATGGTTGTATGGTTCCCGGTAAAATTTAATCCTATAAATACAGGTGCCGGACCGGTTCTTTTGTTGGGTATAAGGATCATCATTGAGACCTCAGGAGTTTCGGGAGGGCCAAAGCGAAGAGTTACAAGTTTTAATGTTGCTTTGCCTTCAAATTTGCTGGTGTCGGTATGATCAATAGTGTATGAGATATTTCCAGGTGCAGGGGAGTAACCGTACATGTAATGCTGGAAAAGTGATATCAGTTCCGGTCTGCGCTTGTTTCTCCATTGCCGCCTGGTTTTTACAGGCGTTCCGTCAAACATTACAAGAGGATCAGGCAGTTCGCTCACCACAGGCAGATCAGCCACATCAGGCCAGTTTTCATGTTTAATTACAACCCCGGTGTCGGCCGATGAGGTATCAGATTGCTCCGTAAACGTACTGCATGAGGAAACCAGATTTGTTAACAGGAAAGTGATCAGCAAATTAATACAAAACTGATGCAACCCGGACCTCATTTCAGAGATGTTTCCAGAGCTCTTGATGGTATTATCTGTTTCAGCCATAATCTTAAATTATTGATCCAAACTATTTTTATGCTCTGTCACTTAGTTGAACTGCTCATATATATTAATTTGGAAATGAGTAATATGCCTGCGCCAAATAAGTGGTTGCCACTGATATGTGGACTTCGTAATTTTCTAACTTCATGTTATCGTCTGTGCAAAGGAGATTTATATCTGTTGACCGCAAAGGGGGAAAATTAAAGATTAAACATGAATCTTTTGAAAAAGCAATATATCTAAAATTTACCAACCGATCATAATCTAAATCGCAATATTTTTAACATTAAGATACTATCCGAATATTATATTTTTATTGTTTTTAACGTAGTAATTTGTATTTTAACAACATAATTTAAAATGGTTTCTTGCCATTTTTTAAATGCTGATTTTGCATACAACCGGCGTTCACAGTCTTCAGCAGCCTTCAGGGCAATCATGAAGTATTGGTTGACGCTGGAAAGTAAATAAATTGTTCCGGTTTGGAATTGAATATGTTCTGATAATCATTAAAAATTTTGATTGATGAGTAATTCAAGAAGATCATTTCTCAGAAATATTGCTATTGCAGGTGCAACCCTGCCTGCACTGTCATGCAATAAGATTGCAGCCAGTGATCATGGTGATCAGAAAACTCATCCCAGGGGATACTCAAATCTAATTGGCGTCTCAACCTATTCTTTCTGGCATTTTGACCGGAGCAGAGAGGATGCTACAATTGAAAATTGTATTGAAAGAGCTGCCAGAATGGGCTTTGACGGGGTTGAGATTTTAAAGGTTCAGATGACCAGCGAAGACAATGCATACCTGCAGAAATTAAAAAGACTGTCACTTCATGCCGGACAACCACTAATCGGACTTTCCACACACCAGGGATATGTATCTCCTGACAAAAGCGTAAGAGATCAGAACATCGACAGAACCAGAAAGCAGATAGACATGGCATTCAGACTAGGCATCCCGACCATTCGCATCAATACGGGACGCTGGGGGACTATCGCTTCCTTTGACGACCTCATGGATGCGAAGGGTATTGAGCCGGTGCTTGAAGGGTATTCAGAAGAAGATGGTTTCAGATGGGTCATAGATGCCCTTGAACAGGCTTTACCAATGGCTGAAGAATATGGTGTTGTGCTTGGACTGGAGAACCATTGGGGCCTTGGAAGAACTGCTGAAGGAGTAATGCGGATAGTAAATGAAATTAATTCACCATGGTTGCAGGTGACAGCTGATACAGGGAACTTCTTTGAAGATAAATATGAGCAATTTGACAGGATTGCCGAGAAGGCGGTACTTATTCAGGCGAAAACATATTATGGGGGAGGTAACTGGTATACACTTGAACTTGATTACAATAAATATGCAGGTATATTGCGGAATCATAATTACCGGGGATATATATCTCTTGAATTCGAAGGGCAGGAGGATCCTGAAACAGCGGTGCCCAAAAGCCTGGAAATGCTCAGGAGTGCATTTGGATAATTATACCATATACCTTTGAAATTACGTTTTAAATATGTAAACCTTAACCTGGATCTGATATTAAGTTCTTATTTTGGGCATTTACAGCATCATTAAAACCTGCAGATATTATGAAAGCAAATATTAAAAACAGAACGGGAAGAATTACAGCACTTGCTGTAATTCCGGTTTTTATTTTACTGCTGATGGCTTCTTCCGTAACATATAATGGCGATTTTGATCCATTAGTTCAGGAAAAACCAGTGGTCCCGGGTATAAATAATCTTAATACCGGACATGAAGAATTATTGGATGATCTTAGCTCAATTAATGCAGTAAGGCGTTATCTTATAAGCCAGGTATCATATCCTGATGATGCTGTAAATGAAGGTCATTCAGGAACAGTGGAGTTATTTGCACGATTAAACAATGAGGGGAGGGTAAATGAAATTCTTGTTTTGCAGCCCGTCAGAGATTTTGTCGATGTTGAAGAAATAGAAGTAACAGACTATGCACCTGCCGGACAGGAAATAACCGAATCGTCAAGACACGAAAGCCTGCTGGAAGAAAGTAAAAGGGTTGTAATGTCACTCCCCAAATGCGATATTGACGATTTATTTGGTAAAACTCTTAAGCTTACCTTCAAATTTGTCCTGAAGTAAAAACTATCGTTAATTCCTTTTAATTTAACTTAGAAGCCTGCGGCCTTTGGGCGAAGAACAGTTCTGGCAGTGCTTAGGTTGAAAGTCATGTGTTATTAAAAAACATGCATAGTCCGGGATTAAACTCCTCCGGAAGTGGATAGTCCGATTTTAGCGAATATATTACTTATAACCCCAGAAAAGTAGTAACCGAATTTGCAGGAGCAAGATATATCAGGTTTTCACCATCGGCTGAAAACCTGCCTATATCAGTATAGTTGTCATCATCAGCCTTATACCGGGCAGTTTCAGTATATTCATATATATCTTCACCGCTTGTACGGTATCCCTGGAAGTTGCCATGACGGGCTCCTTTTATATTTAACCTTATTTCCATATCATGTGTGCCGGTATTTGCCAGAACGATAGCATCAGGATGCTTTGTTCCTTCACCGCAGAATCCGATAATATTAATCTGTGAATCCATAGAGGTTGTATGAACGATATTCATACCTTTCTTTCCGGCACTTGTTACCTGTTTGTAGTAATAATAGCCTTTGCGAATCTCCCATGTACCATCATCATAAACCCTGATTGCACTTCCGGGATTAGGATCGGGCCTGATCCACTGGGAGGCATTTTGTATGAATGCCCAGGGGATGTATCCATTTACCTGGACTTCGTATATATTACTGTAAATTTCAAGAATAAAATGTGCATTGACAATATATCTCCGCACAATTTCATTATCTGCGACCAACCGGTCATTCTTGATGCACCAGGCAGAGGATGTAGTCCATGAATGCAGTCCGGGCTTAGCCGTTCTCAGTATATTATTGGCCCTGTTACTATGGGGCCCGTACCAGCGTCTGCCTTCAATACCCCCAACCAGAAATCCATGGGATGTTATCATCCCCAAAGCATCAAGCGCATCGCGGTTGCCAGCCAGTTCTGAAGCATATCCCCATGCGCCGAAACGGAACCAGTTGGTTGACTCACCAGGTGTAAGTTTTACATCAAGAAGTCCTTCCTTGTCAAGTGCACGCCGTGTACGGATTAAAATATCATTTACAAGTTCAGCGCTCCAGAACATATTGTAATCATGCCCTGTTGCATCTATATCGGCCAGTCCCCCGTCAAGCGGCCAGCGCAGCCATGATTCCCCTTCATTGTGAAGCGAAACATAATCAAGTGGCAGGCCCTCTTTTTGCTTTAGAAAATCAGCCCAGCTCACAAGGTAATCTGCCAGGTGATCATGGTAGTGGGGATCAAGATCCCTGCCTCTGAGTTTTCTCTGCAATGTCATGTAGGCAGGGGGACTGTATAACGTTGTAATAATAGAAAGTTCCTGCCCCCTCATTAAGGATAATTCATATCCTTTTTTTACAAAATGCCTCATGTTTGAAGTAGTTGTTTCATGGTCATACTCACCGCCTTCCTCAAACTGGTGTAGCGGATCCAGGAACATTTTTACGAGGTCCGGCTGAAGCCCGTCATTCCCGAATACAAGATCAATGATCTCATCTTTGGATTCATCTGATAAAAAAGAGAAGCTGCCATAATCCTGTGGCCATTTTTCATAATCAAAAGTTTGTGAGGTTTCAACATAATTCACGCCAAAACCATCCCATGGCTGCAGTTTTTCGGTAAAATCAACCAAAGCTGGTATCTGGTTGAAATCAGGTTCCTGGGCCCTTCCAGATAAATTAATTGCCAGGTAAAAAGATAATATGAAGACAAATTTTAGTTGCATTCTAATATTTTGAAGTTATTAATATAATTATAAGCAAGTTACACTTGAAAGTCAAATTGCACAAAACACACCCCTAAATTATAATTATTTTTTTTTAATATATTATTTATGTGTAAACTTACAAGTAACTAAACAGTTGGATAATTTTTTTACAGGCCCGGTTTTAAAGGTTGATTAAAACCGGCAACAGGCCATCAGGAAAATTGACCTGCAGTACATACACATTTGCAATAACTATTAGAATATAGGTTATGAGAACATTTTTTTTATTAGCTGTTGTCTGTTTTATTATAAAAGGTTGCCAGCATAGCCCTGGAATAATGCAGGAACAACACCGGCCCGGGTTCCATTTTTCTCCTCAGGCGAACTGGATGAACGACCCAAATGGTATGTTTTACCTGGATGGTGAATATCATTTATTCTACCAGTATAATCCTGATTCCAATGTTTGGGGACCAATGCACTGGGGACATGCCATCAGCACTGACCTTGTTAACTGGGAACATTTACCGGTAGCCCTTTATCCTGATGATCTTGGGTGGATATTTTCAGGCAGCGCGGTGGTTGATCATAATAACACATCCGGCCTGGGAACCGGAAGCACACCCCCGGTTATAGCCATATTTACCCACCATGAGCCCGGGTCCGGATTGCAGACTCAAAGCATTGCCTATAGCAATGATCGTGGCAGGACATGGGTTAAGTATGAGAATAATCCGGTTATCGGGAATGCAGGGATCAGGGACTTTCGCGATCCTAAAGTCATCTGGGATGAGGAACGTGAAAAGTGGATTATGTTGCTTGCCGCCGGTGACAGGCTGCAGTTTTTCGATTCTCCAGATCTTACAACCTGGAATATGACCGGTGAGTTTACCGCTGATATTGGTTCCGGGGCAGGAGTCTGGGAATGTCCTGATCTTTTTCCCATGATTGTGGAAACTACCGGTGAAACCAAATGGGTTTTGATTCTAAGCATCGGAAGCGGGGCTGCAAACGGAGGCTCAGGAACCCTTTATTTTACAGGAGATTTTGACGGGAAAACTTTCATTCAGGATGATGATTACAAGGAAGTGTTATGGCTTGATCATGGAAAAGATAATTATGCCGGTGTAACATGGAATAATGCACCAAACGGAAGACATATATTTATCGGATGGATGAGCAACTGGCAATATGCAAATATTGTACCTACAGAAATATGGCGAAGTGCAATGACAATTCCCCGTGAACTTTCACTCAGGATGACCGAAAAAGGCTTGCGTTTGTTTATTAATCCGGTAGAAGAGTTTAAGGTGCTCAGGACGGGGGAACTGGAACCGGGTCTTGGTTTATCAACTGTCAAAGGGGCTCTTTACGAGATAAAAATAGAAACTGATTTGTCACAGGTGGAAGGAGGGGAGTTTGGGGTTGAACTTACAAACAGCCTGGGAGAGCATGTTATGATTGGTTATGATGTTAAAAAATCCGCTTTTTATATTGATCGGTCTGAGAGCGGGAAAACAGACTTTTCCGGAGCATTTGCGGGCAGGCATTATGCCCGGCGGATTTCAAACGATAATATGATAAAGATGCATTTGTTTTGTGACAGGTCATCAGTTGAATTATTTGCTGATGACGGGAGTGTTAACATTACAAGCCTTTACTTTCCAAATGAAGATTTTACGGGCATAAGCATTTATTATAGCGATGATATTAATCCTGCTGTTTGCAGTCAGATATTCAGGCTTGGTTCAATCTGGTAATGAATATGTTTTAATGCTGAAACACTGGTCTTCAGTTAAAGCCACCTCCCCAGGTGTAGTCCGATTTAAGCGCAATTTGCTTTAATTAGTATAAAAAACTTGTTTAGCTTTGCGGTTATTTTCTAATATTTTCAAAAAATGTTGTCAGAGCTGGCAGGTTCTCTTTCATATACTCACTGGATCATTCTGATAATTGCAGCGCTCTTCACTGGCATGGCCAAAACGGGTATTTACGGACTGGGCATTCTTGTTGCCCCTGTACTTGCTGTGGTTTTCGGAGGCAAGGTATCATCAGGATTGCTGCTTCCCATGTTATCCATGGCAGACATCCTTGCCGTTATTTATTATAACCGGCATGCCAGCTGGCCTCATCTATGGAAACTGTTCCCTTTCGCTGCCCTGGGTGTAATAATTGCCATGTGGGTTGGTGAAGTTATCAATGACAATACATTCAAGATTATAATGGGTGTATTTATTCTTGGCGGACTGCCGGTTATGATATGGCGGGAGCGGATGAATAATGTAACGCCACTGTCAGGCAATTGGTGGTCAGGGAGTATATTCGGAATAACAGGTGGCTTCAGCACAATGATAGGCAACGCTGCCGGCCCGATAATGAGCCTTTACCTGCTGGCCATGCAATTACCAAAGAATGTCCTGATCGGCACGGGCGCCTGGTTTTTTTTGATAATTAACCTGTTTAAAATACCTTTCCATGTATTTGTATGGAAAACCATTACCCCTTATTCCATTTCCCTGAACCTGATGATGTGGCCGGTAATTCTGATTGGCGGCTTCCTGGGTATAAAGCTTGTGAGGATAATACCGGAGAAACCTTTCAGGTGGCTGGTTATTATAATGACTGCACTGGCCTCATTAAGGCTGTTTTTTTAAATTATCCTCTTCCAGGGCTTAGCGTTTGTGCTTAAGATCATTGAGTGAAACTATTCTTATATCTTTGTCATTACTAATTGACTGACGGGTAACAATCTGCACAGTTTTTTTCCTTCCGGGAACCAGATCGAAAAAATTGTCGCTGAATGTGGCATCGGCATCGCTTGTTTGAAGGTAAACATTCCTTACAAGTTTGTCACTTTCCAGTTCAACTGAATAGCCTTCCCTTCTCCGGCTGCGGGTAAACTTAATTTCTGAATCCGGAAGTTCCATGTATCGCGGTCCTGTAAAATAAAGGTTATTGGTTGAGACAGTTTTGCCGTCAATGACAAGGTCTGTTACCAGGAAAATACTGCCGGGCCGGTCGCCGGCCGGCAATAATGATTCAACTAAGGAATGCGCCCTGGTGCTTGTATTTGGAAGGATATGTACCTTCTCATTTGCAGACCAGAGTATTTTTCCGTTAAAGTCCATTAAAGCAAGGCTGATTTCTCCCTCTGCCGGTTCAAGTCTGTCAGATACTACGTATGTATTGATATTGTCACCTTCTATAGCAGGTGAGATTATCACCTCCTGGAAGGCTTTTTTAATCGCGTAATGGGAGGCTTTCCACCTGTTGTGATAGTCGACGGTTGACCATGAAATTGTAGGCCAACAATCATTTAGCTGCCAGTACAGGGTGCCCATGCAATGGGGCATTGACCTTCTGTGGGACTCAGCAGCCGTTTTATAGGCTTTAGCTTGCAGAAGCTGACTTACATAGGTAAAATCTTCGAACTCTTCCGGAACATCATAGTACATTTCCATGTACCACCTTATCATATCATTTCCATTAAAACCCTCTGCTATATATGGCATGTTGCTTCTTTGCCTTTTTCTTATTATTTCTGAGTTTAAATCCATATCGCCTTCAGCAGCAAAACTTTTTATTGTCTGCATTCCGGGAAATGCCTGTAAACCCCACTCACTTACAAATCTCGGCACCATTACACCGTAGTTTGAGAACGGGCTCTGGCCAAACCACACTGTCCAGTCATGTTCATCACCGGACCGGCGGTCGGCGAGCTGGTTATTGCCGGAGGAGGGCGAAGAAGACCAGTATGTATTCTTCGGATCAAATTCCCTTACAGCAGCAGGTAATATCTCATGGAAAATCCTTTGATACGTGGCCCACATAAAGTCTCTCTGTTCCGGTGTGTAAAGATCCTGCCACCCCCAGTGATGCCAGCCGTGAAGGTTCTCGTTGTTCCCGCACCATAGGGCTACTGAAGCATGGTTCCTGAGTCTTTTTATATTGTATTCCGCTTCTTTCCTTATGTTGTCAAGGTGGGCTTCGTCGCCGGGCTGCAGCGCACATGCAAACATGAAATCCTGCCACACAAGCAAGCCGTTGCGGTCGCAAAGCTGATAAAAATAATCTTCCTCGTATATGGCTCCACCCCAGACTCGCAGCATATTCATTCCTGCTTCAGTTGCATTCCTTACAAGATTTTGATAATCTTCATCAGTTACTTGAGTTGTAAGTGTTTCAGAAGGTATTACGTTTGAACCTTTCATGAAAACCGGAATGCCATTTACCTCAAAATAGAAGCTGTGGCCTACTTCATCCGGATTTTGTACCAGCCTGACCGTTCTTATACCATAGTCAAGCTGATAGTTATCAATAAGTTTGCCATCCTTTTCCAGTCTGAAATCGAAATTATACAGGTGGGGTTCTCCCAGTCCATTGGTCCACCATAATTCCGGATCTTCAATTGAAAAATTAAATTTTGTTTTGTTTGCTCCGGCTGCGAGTTCAATTGCTTCAGATAAACCGGAAGCATCACCATTAATGTACAGCGACATTACATATTCACCTCCGGTTACAGACTGAATTTCAATTTCAGAAGTGATACCAGCCCTGTTGTTATCAATTGAAACTGTCTCAAGATATATATCATCAATTTTTGAGTCATTCCATATCTTAAGGTATACCGGCCTCCATATGCCCGATGTTACAAGCCTGGGCCCCCAGTCCCATCCGTAATGAAAAGGAGCCTTTCGGGTGAATACATTAGTCTGCTTACCTTCCGGCGCCTGCTCATTACTGGCAGGAATGAGAAAATCAAGTTTCTCAAGTTTTTCCATTCCCCGCTTTACGGGAGAATGAAAATATATATGCAATTCATTATCACCTTCATACAGATATTCAAGACAATTTACTTCCCATCCGATAAACATATTGTCTGCCTCGAGAATCTTATGACCGTTAAGATATACATCTGCATATGTATCAAGCCCCTTAAAATGAAGTTCTGCTGCATCCATTTCGAGCAAGTTCCGGCTAACTTTAAAAACAGTTTTGTATTCCCAGTCCTCGTTCTCAATCCATTGTATGTCAAATTCATTTAACCTGTAAAATAAGTCCTCAATTATTTCGTTTTCAAACAGGTCAGAATGAACTGTGCCGGGGACTTTGCCGGGCAGCCATGCATCCTTGCCGGCTTGTGAAAAGAACCACTTACCATTCAGTTCAATCATCATCATTGAACCATCCTGGTCGTCAGCCCGGTTACATGAAGTAAAAACAGACAGTATAAATAAATATGTAAGAAAGGAATGTTTTAATACTTTGGTGCTCATTTTATATCGGGACTTTTATTAAAACACAGATGTCTTAAATTATGTGGTACTTTCTACGCAGTATCATGCAAATATGCGAAATAAAAAGATGCAGGTAACGAATTACTGAAGAAATTTCTTGTGACGATTTGACGCAATTAGTTTTGATTCATATTGTTTTTTTGTTAAATTCAAATTTTGGTTATTATTCAAACTGCAGGTACCTGTAAATAATTCTTGAACAAAATTTTCTCAATGCTGTTGAAGTTATTATTACTAACCTTTAATAATAAAAATATGAATAAGTTTACCGGATTAAAAATATACACCTTCTTTATTATTGGAGTTTTGCTGTTAGTAAGTAGTTGTGATGATAAAAGCGACGATAACGGGCCTGATCCTGATCAAGACCCCGTTTCCCTGGATCTTGAGATCACCAGGGGAACAGTTGAAGATATTGATGGAAATGTTTACGAAACAGTAATTATAGGTGGTCAGGAGTGGATGGCGGAAAACCTGATGACAACTCATTACAATGATGGCACTCCAATTGTATTTCCTGGCGGGAATAATGACATATGGCTATCCAATACCTCCGGAGCCTATAATTGGTACAATGATGCTGAAAGTAATAAAGATTATTATGGTGCGGTTTATAACTGGCATGCAGTAACAAATACAGCACGCCTTTGCCCCGATGGTTGGCGGGTGCCCAGTAATATTGACTGGTCACAGCTTGTTGATTATCTTACTGTGACATACTCATTGTCAAATGATCAGAATGATGTCGGAGGAATAGGCAACAGACTCAAATCCTGCCGTCAGGTGAGATCGCCTCTGGGTGTAGGATGCCTTACAACTATACATCCGCGCTGGAACGGACATGATAACCATTATGGATTTGATGATTTTGGTTTTTCTGCCTTACCTATAGGCAGCCTTGAATCAGATTATATTTCCGACCCCGGAGCATACGGGCGCTGGTGGAGCACCTCTGCCAGCAATGATGATGTGGTTTCCGCATTTACTTATTATATAACCTATGATAATGGCCGGTTATTCAATAATACACGACCCAAAACAAATGGTTACGCTGTTCGCTGTGTCAGGTGATGCTTAAAGGATAGTGAATTCATATATTCAATTTGCACTAATGAACCGCACCGGGGTAATCCTTTTTTATCCTATCCGTCCGGTGCGGTTCATCTTTCTTATACAGGTTGAAAACAGCTGTATTTATTCCGATTGGTGGTTATTATCAGTACTGGGTTCAATATTTAATTTTATTGCAGTCTTGCATGATAAATTCTGAATAAATTATGAAGTGATTGAACAATTTCTGCATCAATTATGTTTAATGATATTGAATTTTTGCTTAACAAGAATATGATTAAAAAAGCCATTATAATCGGTGCAGGGTTTTCAGGATTATCAGCTGCATCAGTACTTGCAAAATCAGGAATTGAGGTAGAAATTTTTGAAAAAAACAGTATTCCAGGTGGGCGCGCAGGAATGATCCGGCAGAATGGTTTTTCTTTTGATATGGGGCCAAGCTGGTATTGGCTGCCTGATGTTTTTGAAAGATTTTTTAATCTGTTTGGAAAATCAACTTCAGACTATTACTCTCTATGCAGACTTGATCCTTCATACAGGGTATTTTATGGCAATAATGAAATTGTTGACATACCCGCAGGGAAAGAAAATGTGATCAGGTTATTTGAATCAATTGAAAAAGGCAGTGGCAAAAAGCTGGAAAAATTTCTTGAAGAGGCTGAATATAAGTACACTGTGGGAGTAAACAAGCTGATTTACAAACCGGCCAGGTCAATCCTTGAATATGTAAACTATGATGTTTTTAAAGGAATATTCAAACTACATCTTTTAAAGTCTTTTCATAATTATGTGCGGGAAAATTTTAAAGATCCCAGGTTATGGGCACTTCTTGAATTTCCTGTTATTTTCCTCGGTGCGACACCAAAACGAACTCCGGCATTGTATAGCCTGATGAATCATGCCGATATGGCACTTGGAACATGGTATCCAATGGGAGGTATGTTTGAAGTGGTTAAAGGATTTGTCAGTCTGGCAGAATCTTTGGGAGCCAGAATTGAATATAATTCACCAGTAGAAAAAATTGTTACAAAAGGCAACAAGGCAACCGGTGTATTGGTGAACGGCATATTTCACCCGGCAGATTATATTCTTGGTTCGGCCGACTATCATCATATAGAAAAAGATTTGCTGCCTGACAATAAAACTAATTACAACAGCAAATACTGGAATAGCAGGGAAATGGCCCCATCTGCACTTATGTACTTTATCGGGTTAAATAGGAAAACTGAAAAATTACTTCATCATAACCTTATGTTTGATCAGGATTTTGAAACCCATGCAAATGAGCTGTTTGAAACACCCCAATGGCCTTCCAATCCCCTGCTTTATACTTCTGTAACTTCAAAAAGCGACACCAGTACTGCACCTGCAGATATGGAAAATCTTGTTGTGCTTATTCCTGTCGCTCCCGGACTAGAGGACAATGAGTTAACCAGGGAAAAGTATTTTGACCTGGTTATGGATCGAATGGAAATTCTTACAGGTGAGTCATTAAAGCAAAATGTAATTATTAAAAAAAGTTATGCTCATAATGATTTTTCATCCGATTTCAATGCATATAAAGGTAATGCATACGGACTGGGAAATACTTTGATGCAAACCGCAATATTTAAACCCCGGATTCATTCCGGCAAGCTGAATAATGTGGTATTCTCCGGTCAGTTGACAGCACCAGGACCTGGCGTGCCACCTTCAATAATAAGTGGACAGGTGGCCGCAGGTGAGTTAATTAAAATGCTTAAAAATTAACATAGTACTTTGCCGGTTATGCAATCATTAAGACATCTAATATCTTAAACCTGAAAAAAATGAAAGAGTCGTTTGATAAAGTTTCTTTTAGGGCAAGTAAGTTTACAACTCTTACTTACAGCACTTCTTTTTCTCTCGGCATCAGGTTGTTCAGTAAACGATTCCATGAACCTATATATGCAATTTATGGGTTTGTCAGACTGGCTGATGAGATTGTCGACTCATTTCACGAGTATGACAGGCAGCACCTTTTAAATGATTTCAAGATCCAGACCCGCGAGGCAATTGAAAACAGAATAAGCCTTAATCCGATACTAAACAGTTTTCAACATGTGGTAAACTCCTTCGGAATTGAGAAAGATCTTATCGATACCTTTTTGCATAGTATGGAAATGGACCTTGATAGAAAGTCATACGATCAGTACGGGTATGAAAAGTATATTCTCGGGTCTGCTGAAGTGGTGGGCCTTATGTGCCTGCGCGTTTTTCTTGAAGGAGATATAAAGAAATATCAGGAGTTAAAAAGCCATGCCATGAGCCTTGGCTCGGCATTTCAGAAAATTAATTTCCTCAGGGATATAAGGACTGATTACAAAATTCTTGGACGAACTTATTTTCCCGGGGTTGATGTAGAAAACTTTGATCATTCCAAGAGGCGATCTATCGAAATGGATATAGAAAAGGATTTTCGTCACGGATACGAGGGAATAAAAAAATTGCCTTCAGGTGTCAGAAAAGGGGTGTATATTGCATACATTTATTATTATAGTTTATTTACGAAAATCAGAAACACAGCCACCCCTGATTTGTTGAGCAAGAGAATCCGGATATCAAACCTTATGAAGTATCAGTTACTTTTTACTTCATACTTCAAGCATTAAAATAATTTGCAGTGACATATGGAACAGGTTGTATTGGTTGATGAGAATGATGTGGAAACCGGAAGGATGGAAAAGATTGAAGCACATGTAAAAGGTGTTTTACACAGAGCATTTTCTGTTTTTATTGTAAACAGCTCAGGCCAGCTCCTTTTACAGAGAAGGTCAAAAGAGAAATATCACTCTCCGGGATTATTGACAAATACTTGTTGCAGCCACCCCCGGCCTGATGAACCAGTTGAGAAAGCAGCATTAAGAAGATTAATGGAAGAAATGGGGCTCAAGTGCATACTCCACAGGTCATTTTCATTTATATACCGGTTTGAGTTCGACAATGGCCTGACAGAACATGAATATGATCATGTACTTTTGGGTATGTGCAACGATGTTCCCGTGCCGGATCCTGAGGAAGTGTCTGAATACAAATATGCTGATATTGAGATTCTGGAAGATGATATAAGGAAAAACCCTGAGAATTATACAGTATGGTTCAGGATTGCCTATCCCATGGTAAAGGAGAAGCTAAATGGTTTTATAAAAGACCATAAATAATGTATTACTATCTGTTAATTAATATCTTAGCGGTAATTATTCCCGTTTTGGTAAGCTTTGACAAGAGAAACTATTTTTTTGCAAGATGGAAATTTCTTTTTCCGGCCATATTTATTTCAGCCGTTTTTTTTGTCTTATGGGATATCTTATTTACCAGCCTGGGAATATGGGGATTTAACCCTCGTTATATTACAGGGTTTTATATTTTTAATCTTCCTGTGGAAGAGGTGCTTTTTTTTATATGTATCCCCTTTGCATGTGTGTTTACATACGATTCGCTTAATTATCTTATCAAAAAAGACTATTTAAGACATGCTTCCGTGCCAGTATCATATGCAGTAGCCACAATACTGATTATTACTGCGTTTATGAATATTACAAAACTTTATACTTCCGTCACGTTTATCCTTACATCCGCCTTTTTAATGTTCCATATATTATATCTTAGATCTTCGTGGATAGGAAGGTTTTACTTTGCTTTTATAGTTTTACTTATCCCGTTCTTCATTATTAATGGAATACTTACCGGGACTTTTCTGGAGGAACAGATTGTATGGTATGATGATTCAATGAATTTATCATTGAGGATTGGGACAATCCCGATAGAGGACATGGTTTATGGTTTTTTTCTGATACTGATGAATATTTCTATATTCGAGTTTCTAAAAAGCAGTAAAAAGTACTGATTATGTCACAAGTTCTATCATCAGTATCTCATTGGTTCGCTCATTTATTTTAAACCTGTCATCAATCCTCTGCCCTGCAATCCACACAATCTTGCTGCCGGATGCAATTATCCATGTGTTATCCTTATCGACAAGAGAGAGTTTATTGTCGATAAAGAAATCGCTGACTTTTTTCAGGCCACTCATGCCAAGGGGCTGAAAATAATCGCCTTTTTCCCATTTTCTCACTATCAGGGGAAAATGCACCAGATGCAGGTCTATGCATGCAATTGATGAAGATTTAGGAATGTGAAACCCGGGATTATTGGTATGTATGCTTATTTTTAACCTCAACGGAAATGATAATTCGGTTATTCCTTCTTCTATATAAAACCTGCTTATGCCTTCTTCTTTTAGCGGAGTTATTAAAAGCTTATCCCTGTCTTTAACAAGGCGGTGGGTTGGAGAATAAAATTGTTTTCCCGATGAAGAATTTAGTGAGGTAATTATATCGGGTATCAATTCTTTGGAAAAATTCCATTTTCTAAGAAACTCAAACAGGTAAGTATTTAGAGGTTTGAGTTCCAGTAATTGATCAATATTCAAAGAGCCGCCCTGTTCATTCTCTTCATAAATGTTTTCAAAATTATACTTAATTGATTGGGAAAAGATCATTTCTGCTTCTTTTAACCGATCTGCTGTTTCTGATATACTATTTATGAAAGCAGGGCTTAACTCAATAAACTCAGGGATTATTTTCAGCCTGATACGATTTCTTTTGTACTTAATATCAAGATTACTGGTGTCTTCCCTGTAAGAAATATTATTTCTGTCGGCATATTCTGATATTTGTGTTCTCTGTGCAAATAACAGTGGCCTGACAATTTTTCCATTTTTCGGTTTTATCCCCGTCAGGCCCTTTATTCCGGTCCCCCTTGCGATATTCAATAAAAATGTTTCAACAAGATCATTTTTGTTATGTGCTATAACTATATAATCATAATTCAATTCAATGCTTAATTCTTCAAACCAGGAATATCTGAGTTCTCTTGCTGCCATTTGGATAGATATTCCGCGTTCCATGGCATATTCACGGGTTGAGAATGATTTGGTGTGAATTAAAATGTTTTGCATCCTGCATGCTTCTTCAACAAATATCTGGTCAGCATCGGATTCTTCACCCCTGAGTGAGAAATTGCAGTGTGCTGCTGCAGTTCTAAATGGAGATGAGGCGAACAGGTCAAACATAACCATTGAATCAATACCACCACTTATTCCAAGGAGTAAGTTGTCTTTTTCGCTGAAAAGGAGTTCATAGGCAATATAGTCCTTGAATTCTGCAAGCATTGAATATTATGTTTATTTTAATTTTGAAAGAGAATGCTTATTCAGGCAAGTTAATAAAAAATGACTTCAACTCGGCTCTTAAAACTTTACCAAATGCCTGTATGATATTATTATCTGAATCCTGTAATATGTCAGGAAAGTCTTCAATTCCGGTTTTCCCACTTGTAACCTGATCAATATAAATATTTATTACCTTTTTATTTGCCATCGATGTTTCAGATTCCGGATTTTTGCTCAATTCCTGGAAAAACTTACATGTAAAATCGAATCTATTTCTATGTTGCTGTGAAAAGACTTCCGGTATCCAGACAAAAGAGGCGAAATAATCAAATCTGTTTTTGATATTTGCGAGAACCTTACCGGAAAGTTCTCCGGAAGAAACACCTCTTAAAAGGTAAATTTCAGCATATCTCAAAACACCGATCGCGCCATAAGCATCCAGATCATCACATAATGAGAGAAGAGTTAACACACTGAAACTGTTTTCGGTCTCCTCTGTAATGTAATTTTTATTGTCATGCTTTTCAATCGCAATGAGTGCCGGAGCAGTGTCTGTCTTAAAAAGCCGGGGATTTTTATGTATAAATTGCTCACAAAGCATTCTGCTGTCCAATCCGTGATCTGCCTTGAGATTCCGTGTGAGTCCGGTATCATGAAAAAACACTGCAAGTATTAAATTATCTGCCTGCTCCTGAGTAATGAAGACCTTTAAGCCGGCAAGTTCATTAACAAGGGATTTAGCATAGCACCAAACCCGCAAATGATGTTCATGATCATGTGAGGGAAGGGGAGTTGTTTTGAACAGTTGCCTGACATGACGGTAAAGAATTGACAGAAACTTATCTTCTGCATTCTCCATAGCCCTGCTACCTTGAGTTAATGGCTGCATAAAAGTAAAAAAAAGCAGAAAAGACAACTTTTCTGCTTGTGGAACAAAAAGTGTATCGGATATTAGTTAACGCCTTCTTTATGAAGAATTTCTCTAGCCATATCTAATATTGTGGTATCATCCAATACTACTATACCTCCGTTTGGGCCTTTTTCAAGGTGAATCCCTACAGTTTCTCCATCCTGATAATTTGCTCCTCCAAAATAATTTCTGACTGTTTCTACACTCAGATTCAATTCTTCGGCTATTCTTCTCATGCTTCCATCAGGTAAGCTGTCTTTGATCTTGCGTAGTTCATTGAATGTTATAGTCATATCAATTAATTATTGGGGTTAGTAATTAGTGAAATCGAACTCATAAAAATAATGATTTTGTTGGTTTATGGGCAATATTTTATGATAAAAAGGAAATAAATTCACTCTTTAACTACATATATCTGACCAGTCTCAAAATTAACAACTTTTACTTTTTCTCCCTTTTCAATGAATCCTACCAGTGATTTACTGTCATAGTGCTCACTATTGATTTCCACCCTGCCTGAAGGTCGCAGGGCCGTTGCTGCTATACCTGACTGGCCTACCAGGTCCTTGAAGCGTGAGTCGAAACTGCTGTAGCCTTCACTTGTATTCTGAGTAGAATTAAGCACCAGATGAGAGAAAAGACTTGTAGTCAGTAGTTTGCTGCCAAGACTGATTGAGAGTCCTAGTGCAACAAAACTACTGAAAATAACAAGAAATAATGATTTGATGAACGGTTCAAGACCTGCACCCTCAAATTCCCAAACTATATTATCTATCATTGCCAGGGTCAAACCTGTCACCATCAAGGCAATCCCCGAGATACCAGCGACTCCGAATCCCGGAATTACAAATATTTCTACTGCAAGAAGCAATATGCCCACAATGAAAAGGGCTATCTCCCAGTTCTGGGCAATTCCCTCAAGATAGAGCGGAGCAAAATATAAAATGGCCGCAAGGATGGCTGCACCTATAGGGAACCCGATTCCCGGGGTTTGAAGCTCAAAATATAACCCTCCTATCATAATCATTATCAGCAGACTCTGAAATACCGGATGGATCAGGAATCCGATAAGAGCCTCCATTGAGGTTAATTCATACTCAACTATATGGTAATCTTCAATGCCCGCTTTACTCAATACTTCGGGAATGCTTGATGCCAGCCCTTCAGAGTATCCAACTGCAATTGCTTCCTCGCTTGTTAGTGTAAGCACCCTGCCCGTATCTATAATTCCCGGAATATATGTTCCGGGGTCAACCATTGCCTCGGCTATCAGAGGATCACGGTGCCATGTGTATGTTGTATCTCCGTTATTAACAAGTGTATCTTTTCCATGAGATTCTGCTGTTGCTCTCATAGCTGCCCTCATAAAGGACTGGTACTTGTCAGGAACTGCTGCTCCCTGGGCATCGACAACGGTAGCTGCACCAATACTGGCACCGGGACGCATGTAGATATTCTGGGCTGCAATAGCTATGAGGGCACCCGCCGATATTGCATTATTATCGATGTATACAATTACCGGGATTGGAGTGTTGAGTATCCTGGTTCGTATTGAATCAGCAGCCTGAACTAATCCTCCATATGTATTCATATGAATCAGAACATAGTCTGCGCCAAGTTCTTCTGCTTCATTAAAACTTTGCTGAGTCTGACGCCAAAGTCCCGGACCGACTTCCGATCTCATGTCAAACTGGTAGACCAGAGTTTTGTTTTCAGGTATTGTATCGGCTAATACAGTCTGGCAAACAGCTAAAAGGACAACTACAACGGCTGTTATGGTTTTGAATAAAAATTCAGTTTTTATCATTGAAAGTACCTTAAAGCTAAAAACAGTTAAAAGATTAATGAAAAATGAACTGCTTTGTTTTATACAAAAATAGCATAAAATATGATCTGTTCATAATTTGATACATTCTCATTTTAAGTGTTATTTTTTTTTAACTTTGCCCGTGCTCATTCAAATTCCTGAATTATGAACCTAAATAAACTTACTGCATTATCCCCTGTAGATGGAAGATACCGGCAGCAGGTTGACGAACTCGCTGTTTTTTTTTCTGAATATGCTCTTATAAAATACCGCGTATTTGTTGAAATAGAATATTTTATTGCTTTAAGTGAAATACCGTTGTCTGGCCTCAACAGTCTGGAAAAGGGAAGACTTGAAGATTTACGAAATATTTATAATAATTTCAGAATTGAAGATGCAGAAAGAATAAAAGAGATTGAAAAAATTACCAACCATGATGTTAAAGCTGTAGAGTACTTTGTAAAAGAGCAGTTCAGCAATCTTGGATTTGAAGCATACAGTGAGTTTGTGCATCTCGGACTCACAAGTCAGGACATTAATAATACAGCTGTTCCCCTGTCCTTAAAGGACGCTGTTAACGAAGTATATTTTCCGCTGATTAAAGAATTGCTTTCAGTACTTAAAGAGCTGCAAACATCCTGGGCAGACATACCAATGCTTGCAAGAACACATGGTCAACCTGCATCCCCTACGAGGCTTGGTAAGGAGATAAAGGTATTTCATGAACGGCTGGTAAAACAGACTGAAATGATCAGGCACATCCCCTGGTCGGCAAAATTTGGTGGCGCTACCGGAAATTTTAATGCTCATCACGTTGCTTACCCTGATATTGACTGGGCCGGATTTGCAAATCACTTCCTGAATGAGATCCTTAAGCTTGACAGAACCCAGGTAACCACTCAGATTGAACATTATGATAATCTGGCTGCACTATTTGACAATCTAAAACGGGTAAATACCATATTGATTGATCTGTGCAGGGATTTGTGGACTTATATATCGATGGACTATTTCAAACAAACAATTAAGGCCGGCGAAGTTGGTTCATCAGCAATGCCCCACAAGGTAAATCCAATTGACTTTGAAAACGCAGAAGGGAATCTTGGGATGGCAAATGCGGTTTTTGAGCATTTGTCATTAAAATTGCCTGTATCCAGACTTCAACGGGACCTTACCGACTCAACGGTAATGCGAAATATAGGTGTACCCCTGGCCCATACTGTCATTGCCATAAAGTCGTTAAAAAAGGGGATGGGCAAAATAACCGTAAATAAAACAGTTATTGAATCAGATCTTGAAGATAACTGGATTGTAATTGCAGAGGCTGTTCAGACTATATTGAGAAGGGAAGGGTATCCGTCACCTTTTGAAGTTCTCAAGGATCTTACCAGAACAGGAAAGAAACTGACACAGAAAGACTTCAAGGTTTTCATTGACTCCCTGGAAATTGACGGTAAAATCAAGAATGAGTTGAAGGCTATAACTCCATTCAATTATACAGGAATCAGGTTATAGTTCCTGTTACTTTAAACAAACTATGAAGAATATCGGAAAGATATTGCAGTTCCTTTTACCATACTGGCAAAAAGGAGCCTTGAATATATCATTTAATCTTTTATCGGCCGTTTTTGCGGTCTCTTCAGTAGCAATTGCAATCCCATTCCTTGGAATCCTGTTCCAGAATAAACCTGAAATAGAGAGTGCAGGTGAGTTTCAGTATACAGTTGATTCCCTGCTGGAGCATTTCAACTACTATATCAGTAATATGATAACAACTCAGGGACCTACACGAGCCCTGATATTTCTTAGTCTGCTGATTATTATGATGTCATTCTTTAAAACTTTCTTTCATTTTCTGGGCATGTACTATCTTGCTCCGATAAGGAATGGTGTTGTAAGGGATATTCGTGATCAGATTTATGATAAGGTTATGGTTCTTCCATTGTCCTACTTTTCTGAAACACGGAAAGGTGATGTTATCGCCCGCATGACAGGTGATGTGCAGGAAATAGAGACTTCCGTTGTAAGTTCACTGGAAATGTTGTTTCGTGATCCGATACAGGTTATAATATATCTCAGTGCTTTGTTCTATATGAGTACTTCGCTTACTCTGTTTGTTCTGATCCTGCTCCCCATAAGTGGATTTATAATTGGACGATTAGGAAGGACACTTAAACAGACTTCCATGAAGGGACAAAAAAAGATGGGTGTACTTCTTTCAATTATTGAAGAAACACTTGGAGGCCTCAGAATAATCAAGGCCTTTAATGCAGAAAATAAAATGAGGGAAAGGTTTCGGGGGACCAATGAATTATATACCAGGATAATGGTCCGGATGCAGAGAAGACGTTCCCTTGCAACACCATTGAGTGAATTTCTTGGAACCATAGTCATGATCATCATAATGGTTTACGGGGCTTCACTGGTACTTGCCGAGACAGGAGACCTTAATTCAGAAGATTTTATAGGTTACCTGGTGCTGTTTTATTTAATAATTGCTCCTTCAAAATCATTCTCCGGTGCTATGTATAACATTCAGAAAGGCCTGGCATCGGTTGACAGGGTGCAGGAGGTACTGAATGCTGAAAATAATATTAAGGACAGACCCGATGCAATAGCATTAAGTGATTTTTCAGGGTCAATAGAATATAAAAATGTTTTCTTCAGGTATGATCACTTTGAGGTACTGAAGGATATAAACCTTAAAATAGAAAAGGGAAAAACAATTGCCCTCGTTGGACAGTCAGGTTCGGGCAAGTCTACTATGGCCGACCTGCTTCCCCGGTTCTATGATATTGAGCAGGGAGAAATACTGATTGATGGTATTTCGGTAAAAGATTACAAAATAAAGGATCTGCGTGGATTGATGGGGAATGTGAACCAGGATCCGATTCTGTTTAATGATTCCTTTTATAACAATATTGCCTTTGGGGTGGAAAATACCACCGAGGAAGAAGTTATGGCTGCAGCAAGGGTAGCTAATGCTCATGACTTTATCATGTCGACCAAACATGGTTATTTTACAAGGATTGGGGACAGGGGAAGTAAGTTGTCAGGCGGACAGCGGCAGCGGATCAGTATTGCAAGGGCTGTATTGAAGAACCCGCCTATTATGATCCTCGATGAAGCAACCTCTGCACTCGACACCGAATCGGAAAGGCTGGTGCAGGATGCGCTTTTTAAACTTATGAAGAACAGGACGTCGCTGGTGATTGCCCACAGGCTATCAACCATCCAGTTTGCCGATGAAATATGTGTAATGCATGAAGGTAAAATTGTTGAAAGGGGTAAACACGGATTTTTGCTTGATTTAAATGGTTATTACCGGAAATTGCATGATATGCAATTGTTTTCCTGAACCTGCTGTTGTCGTGGCAACTGAAGAAAATAATAAAATCTAAACTGCATAGAAATTATGAAAATAAGCGGGTTTACTATGGGTAAGAACATAAGTAAGCTGTATTATCCTATGAAGGAATCTATACTGTCTATCCTGCCTGTAGTTGATGAATTTATTGTTGTCCTGGGCGACAGTGACGAGGATGATACGACCAGGGAAGATATAGAATCAATCGGAAGCGATAAGATCAGAATAATAGACTCTGTATGGGACACCAGTGAGTACAAATCAGGTACAATTTATGCCCAGCAGACACACCTTGCCAAAACTCATTGTTCGGGCGACTGGCTTTTTTATATTCAGGCCGATGAGGTTGTCCATGAGGATTATCTTCCAGTGATCAGGAAAAGATGCCTTGAATTAAAGGATGACAGAAGAGTTGACGGCTTACTTTTCAAATACATTCACTTCTGGGGAGATTACTGGCATTATCACGATTCACATGGCTGGTACAGGAATGAAATCCGCATAATACGCAATGATCCTGAAATTATACCCTGGAGGGATGCACAGTCATTCAGGAAAATTCCCGATTTTGACGGTAAAGATTATAACCGGAAGAAAGGAACCTTTAAGCTTAATGTTGCCACAGTAGATGCATATATATATCATTATGGCTGGGTTCGCCCTCCAGGATATATGAAAACCAAGTCAATTGTTTTCAACTCGCATTACAAGGAAACGAAGCAGGCAGATGTGCCTGGCAGAAATCATATAGGTGAAATGACATTTGATTATGGGGTGATGAACAAGCTTCCCGTTTTTAAAAAAACTCATCCGGATGTACTAAAAGAGAAAATTTCTGAATTTAACTGGAAAGACTCACTTCAGTATACAGGAAAAAGAAACAAAAGCAGGGTTCCGCACAAACATGAGAAACTTCGTTACCGGATAGTTTCCTTTATTGAAAAATATCTTCTTTTCGGACAACCGATAGGGGAGTTCAGGAATTACAAACTTATAAGGAGAAAATAAAGGGTGGAATGATATTGGAGAGGAATTACAAGTTCCTTTTCAAGGAACTTGTGATCCCTTGAGGGGATGGCTTCAAAGTATTTCCGGATTCCCTGCCTGGCGGCAGGAAACTTTTTTAAGGTCCAATCCTTTTAAAAACAAGTTTTTGGCGGCTTGTTGTCTTTATTGAAGACGAATTACAAGTTCCTTAAATTCCTTCGGAATTTGAGAGGAATTACAAGTTCCTTTTCAAGGAACTTGTGATCCCTTGAGGGGATGGCT